>JBJXEB010000112.1:0-142613 GCA_046155095.1 Cyclobacteriaceae bacterium | reverse complement strand
CGAGAGTGTTCTAGATATTCTCCCACAATAGAAATCACTTCAATATTTTCACTCAGTCCCTTCCTTCCAGGGCGCAAGCAACACATTCCCCTGACAATTAACTTTATAGGAACACCTGCTTGTGATGCCTCATACAAGCAATTGATAAAATCATTATCTTGAATAGAATTCAATTTGATGATAATGCCAGAAGGTTTTCCGTCTCGTGCATTCTCTGCCTCATTGCGCACCAAGTGCATGAGCTGGTTGCGCATATCCCGCGGAGACGTGATCAGATTTTTGTACATCGTAGGGTGCGAGTGCCCAGTGATAACGTTAAAAAATTCTGATACATCATTTGCATACTTTTCGTTTGTACTTAGCAAGCCTACATCGGTATAAAACCGCGAAGTGGTTTCATTATAGTTACCACTAGAAAGATGCACATAGCGATAGACACGATTGGGTTCATTGCGAACGATGAGCAAAAGTTTAGTGTGGGTCTTTAAGCTACTCACACCATAAATCACAAAGCAACCTGCTTGCTGCAATTTCTTTGCTTCGCGCAAATTATTTTCTTCATCAAAGCGGGCCTTCACTTCAAAAAGTACTGCTACGTGCTTGCCATTCTCTGCTGCTTTTAACAATGCTGCACTAACGCGCGAGTCTCCCTTGGCCAAACGATAGATCGTGATCTTGATGGAAAGCACGTACGGATCGTCAGCCGCTTTCTCCAATAACTCCAACACAGGCTCCATCGAGTTGTAGGGATGGTGCATCAAAATATCGCGTTCCTTCAATACTTCAAACAAATCGCGAGTGCCAAGCTCAGGAAAAGAAACAGGCTTCACTTGTGGGTGAAGTGCTACGCGCTTGCTCTTAAATTCTGTGTGACCCACAATTTGATTGATGCCAGCATAGTCAATCATTCCCTCGGCAGGAATTTTAAAAATATTGAGATCATCCAAATCCCATTGAATTTTAAGAAGACGCACCAACCAAGGGTCTGCATTCTCCTCCATGTCCATTCGTACCACACGCCCCGATCTGCGAGTTTGAAGTTTTCTTTTAAGTTCTTCTAAAAAATTTGATTCAATGTCTTCACTTTCTTCCAAGGTAAAATCACCATTGCGGTTGATCCTAAATAAGTTGATACTGTTGATATCAACATTGCGGAAGAGATTTTGAACGTTGTGTCGAATGATCTCTTCGATGGGAATGAATGAAATGATATTATCGATGCCCAATAGTTCATAGAAGCGCGGAATATTGCTCGGCACTTGTATGAAAGAGACGCGTAATTGATTGTTCACATCTTGAGGTGCTTTTGTGACCACACCAAACAACAATCGGTTATTTTTTAAAACGGGAAAGGTATGGTAGTTATCAAACAACATGGGTGTAAGCATCGGGTAAATGGTGCGCTGAAAATATTGCTCCACCAATACCTTGTTCTCTGGCGACAGTGAATTGTACTCCGCTATCTTAAAATTATTCTTTTCAAAAAGTGGCTTTAACTTCTTGATAAAATAATCATGCTGGTCGCCAACGAATTTTTGAATCTCTCCCAATAAATATTGACGAAAAGGAGTCTCGCGCATACCGCTGTAATCGAAACGCTCCTTGCCATAATCCAAATAATTATAAAGGCTGCCCAACCGAATAGTACAAAACTCATCTAGGTTAGAGGCGGTGATAGCCAAGAATTTAAGACGATCAAAAATGCTGCGATCAAAGTGCTTGGCCTGATCCAACACGCGATAGTTGAACTGCAGCCAACTTAAATCGCGACTGACAAAGCTGCTCTCAAAAATCTGTCTCTCAATTACGTCTTGTGTTATCTGAGGTTCCTGAATCTCCATTTCAATATTGTCCAATAACTATAATGATAAACCTTGAGCTACTGGTCTGCAACTAATAGCTATTAAGTAAATGTTAAATCAAATATCCACCTTCGCGTACTTCGCATTCTTCTCAATGAAATCCCTGCGGGGGGCTACTTCATCGCCCATGAGCATAGAAAATAAATGATCTGCCTCGGCTGCCGATTCAATGTTCACTTGCTTCAATGAACGCTTGGCAGGATCCATGGTGGTGCTCCACAATTGCTCGGGGTTCATTTCGCCCAAACCTTTGTACCGTTGCACACCAACGCTATCTTCATTGCCGCCTTTGACCATTTCTTTGATCAATGCATCGCGCTGCTCTTCGTTCCAGCAATAGTGTTCTACTTTTCCTTTCTTCAATTGATACAATGGAGGCAACGCGATATATACATAGCCTTGCTCAATTAAATCGCGCATGTAGCGGAAGAAAAATGTAAGTATCAATGTGCGTATGTGGCTACCGTCCACATCGGCATCAGTCATGATAACCACTTTGTGGTAGCGGAGTTTTGTCAAGTTCAACGCTTTGTTGTCATCGGCCGTACCAAAACTTACACCCAAGGCGGTGATCATGTTCTTGATCTCCTCATTTTCGTAGATGCGGTGTTCTTGTGCTTTTTCTACGTTCAAAATTTTTCCCCGTAAGGGTAAAATGGCTTGGAAATTTCTATCACGGCCTTGTTTGGCAGAACCACCAGCCGAATCTCCCTCTACCAGATACAATTCACAAATAGCGGGGTCTGAACTCGCGCAATCGGCAAGCTTGCCGGGCAAACCCGTTCCAGATAAAACGTTTTTGCGCTGCACCATCTCACGGGCTTTCTTAGCTGCAATTCGCGCTTGGGCCGCCAAGATCACTTTGCTCACAATCAACTTTGCCTCTTTGGGGTTCTCCTCCAAAAAATTCTGGAGCATCTCTCCTACCGTAACGTCCACAACGCCCATTGCTTCCGAGTTGCCGAGCTTGGTTTTGGTCTGGCCTTCAAACTGCGGCTCTTGTACTTTGATGGAGATGACAGCCGTCAACCCCTCGCGGAAATCGTCTCCTGATATTTCAACTTTTGCTTTTTCTAGTAAACCCGATTTATCTGCATACGCTTTCAACGTGCGCGTGAGTGCCCTGCGGAAACCCGCTACGTGCGTACCACCTTCATGTGTGTTGATGTTGTTGACATACGAAACCAAGTTTTCGCTATACGAGGTGTTGTAGCCCATCGCCACTTGCACAGGTATTTCTGATTTATTGTTCTCTATGTAGATCGGGTTGGCTATCAACTTGTCTTTGGTTGAATCCAAATATTCTACAAACTCACGAAGGCCGCCCACAGATAAAAACGCATTTGACTTTGGTTGACCGTTCTCATCTTTCTCGCGCAGGTCTTTCAAATTCAGTTTGATTCCTGGGTTTAGAAAAGATAATTCGCGCAGGCGCGATGCAATGGTCTCGTAATTATACTCCAGCGTAAGCGTAAAAATTTCGTGATCGGGCTTGAAATAAACCGTAGTTCCTCTTTTTTCAGATTCTCCTATCACGCGTACAGGATATTGTGGCGCACCGCGGTGATACTCTTGCTCAAATATTTTTCCTTCGCGGTAAACGGTGGCCTTCAACACAGCTGAGAGCGCATTCACGCACGAGACGCCCACACCGTGCAAACCACCAGAGACTTTGTAGGTGTCTTTATCAAACTTACCCCCTGCATGAAGCACCGTCATTACCACCTCAAGGGCAGAACGCTTTTCCTTCTCGTGCATATCAGTTGGGATGCCGCGGCCGTTGTCTTCTACAGTGATGGAATTGTCTTCGTTAATGGTCACGTGCACCTCATCACAGTAGCCTGCCAGGGCTTCATCGATGGAGTTGTCAACAACCTCGTAAACTAAGTGGTGGAGACCTTTCACACCAATGTCGCCAATGTACATGGCGGGTCTTTTTCGTACGGCCTCTAGGCCCTCTAAAACCTGAATATTATTCGCTGAATAATTGCCTTCGTTCTTTGCTCTGTCTTCGTTCATTTGGGGATTTTAAATAACCTGCGAAAATACATTTTTTCATGCTATTTAAAGCATCTTTTACGAAGAAAAGTAAAGTTTTTTAACGGCAAAAATGGACTTTGAAAATCTTGCTTTTAGCTTGTCAACTAAATTCTTAGTTTTGATGTAAACTCGATGCCATGAAACACTTTCTAACAACTATTTTGATCCTGACTTTGATAGTGAAAAGTTATTCACAAAAAGTAGTGGAGATTACACAAGCGGATGGCAAGGGTGTTATGAAAACTTTTAAAACAGATCGACCCGATACACTTATCAAAGGAATGAAACCCGAACCCTCCGTGGCTCAATCGGTTTTTGATCAACCGATTTTTAAAAACCGAGCAGATTCCATTCAATTTGAAAAAACTCAAAAGGCCATAAGGGAAATGGTAGATGGCAAGCGATTTGACCCAATAGTAGCGGATAGTATTTTTGCCATCTCCACAGAAATCAGAAACAGAATCATCGGATACAGAAAAGTCTATTCGGTCAATCCAATTTTTTTTCCTTTTGATAGCCTGGCTTTTAAGAGTGATCGATCTGCCATCAAGCAATTAAGTCTATCCAAGGTGAGATCAAAGAAGTTGCCAATAGAAATACTCACCTGCGAAAATTTAGAAGAGCTGGAATTGGTGAACACATCCATTGGTAGAATTCAAAAAAAGTTGAATCGCTTGCCGCAATTAAAAACCATTTTCATCTACAACAATAATCCGAAACGAACCCTCAAACTAAAAAAGAACCAACACATAGAGACCTTGATCATTCGGGGAGATAAACCCAACAAGCTACCAGCAAACTATTCTAAACTAAGTAACTTGACAAAGTTGGATTTAGCCCAAAACGCATTGACGAAATTCCCGAAAGGAATAAGCAAAAATAAAAAACTGAAGGAATTGATTTTAAGCAGCAATGGAATCACGCTTGCCAATGAAGTGATCTTGCCTAATCCATATTTAGAAAAATTAGATTTAGGGAAAAATCAGATCAAAAAAGTGCCTGCTTCCATAAGTGGATTCAAGGCATTGAAGCTGTTGAAATTTAACAACAACACCATTACAGAAGTTGATGAGGCCATCGCAAAATTTCCATCGCTTGAGCAACTTTCCTTTTATAGCAATCAGCTCACTGCAATTCCGAAAGGAGTCTATCAATTGCCCTCGCTAAAAGAAATTGATTTGTACTACAACCAAATTGAACGGCTCGAACCGCTCTGTGCGAACTGGAAAAAATTGGAAGTACTGTACCTCGCCTTCAACAAAGTCTTTTCTCTGCCCAATAATCTTGGCCAACTAAAAACATTGCAAGAACTTTATCTGCACAACAATCGCTTAAGTTCTTTACCCGAAAGTATAAGTGAAATCAAAGGCCTTAGAATATTTCGTGCCAACAACAACCTGCTCATTAATTGGCCTGAATCAATTTCCAAGATTCAACTGCTGGAAAATTTAGATCTATCCAATAACAGCATCTCAACATTACCTATAGAGCGTTTTCAATTCTCTCGTTTAAAAATACTTGCGTTGGTCGCTAACCCGTGGGATGTCGAAACCAAAAAAAACCTTATCGCCTATACTAAAAGCTTGCGCCAGCGTGGGGTGATCGTGCATTTGAATTCTTTTGATGAGGAAGTGGAGTAGTGAAGGGTTGTTGGTAAGTGGTGAAAGGTAGTTAGTAAGAAGTATCTGTTTCTTATTGGTAAAATCTTTTGTTCATTGGAAATCCATGACACTATTATTTAGCACCATAGATGCTTAGAATGCCCAAAATATCTCCGCTCTGTAATTGATCAAATGTACTATTGGGATTCATTGCATTTTTGCTAGTAACATGGCCGAGGCCTAAAACATGACCCATTTCATGAAGGGCAACTGGTTTTATGAATTGAATTTTAGAATTTATTACTAAGTATCCAGCTAGCTGCTTGCAAGGATCGACAGTTAGTGCAGGATACCCCACACCACCGACAAAGCCGCCCAAAGAAGACAATGGAATAAAAGCTGAAACAATAGTTATGTCTGTCGCTTCGTTACTAGGCTTTTCTGAAAAATTGACGTTAGCGACAGAAGCCCACTCTGATATTGCTCCTCGTATAATAATTTTGACCTCGTCATTGAACATCAAGCTTTCGGCATAATTCTGAAGAGAAGTTTTAAACACTACCCCTGCCTCGAGAAATTTATAAGAAATACTAGTCGCCTTAATCCTGGGCCCTGGAATCTCTGAACCGCTAGGTGAGTAAGGATTACTATCACCAAATTTGTAACCCCAAGTACAATAGGGAAAGTCTTCACCATTTCCACAACCAAGTGTTGAATTGCATTCAAAAAAGGTTGGGTATGTAAAGTGTTCATCATTACATGAGAACGACAATAGAAAAAGGAATATAAAAATTAAAATCTTCCTATTCATGATCAACGAAATCTATAAATCATTGAAAAATTGAGTTGATGGGTCGATGAAGAAAACTTTTGATCTTTTGATAGTGCGTAGTATTGAAATTGATAATCAACGCGCCCCTCCCATCGAATAGAAAAATATTTACAATAAGAAGCTCGTGATTCAATCTTAAAGAAATCGTTTAACCCTAAATATTCAATTGCACTTAATCTGCTAAGTGGAGATATTGAACCAAAAGATGTGATCCATGATTGAATACTAAACTTATTCTTTGCTGTTGGTAATTCTACTAGCAAAGACGGGTAAAGACTACCAATCACCCCTGCTTCTTGATAGGGATTTAAGAACGAATATCTATTTCCTATCTCGCTATATTTTCGACTAAATCCACTAAACTCAATCAAACCTCCTCCAAAAAAGTCAACTACTTTAAAACTTCCTATTTTTCTATGGTAAGCATATTGAAGATATCCCGTTTGCTCTCTTGATGAAAGATATGTAGATTTTAGAGTAGGTGTAGCATACAATAGCTGTACGTGATGTCTGTTCTTTTCACCATTCGATCTGAAAAATAAAAGAATAGGAACAGAAGACCCTATATTACTGGAGGTAGCAATCGTGGGGTCACTAAAGCTATGATGGTACCATCCCGTTCCTAAACCCAATTGCTTTTCACTCTTTTGACTAAACGAGAGTATGGGTAGAGTAAGTAGGGTTGAAAGTAAAAATAGAGCAGTATGTTTTTTTGTTGTTAGCATTTACAATTTGAAAATATCGCGCTAAAGCAAAACCCCTCTCCTTACTTCTTCTCTTAACGAACCAAGTCTCATTTGTTATATTGCTACATAAAGATATGCACCGACATTGAGATGAAAACTTTCAACTACGGCAAGGGATAGAAGCGTAAAGCCCGAAGCGTGTTGGACTTGTGGGATGGCCGGACTTGTAGCGAATAGCCCGGTGGCCCAGTCGTTTCGTTGGGCCATGTCGCCAAAAAAAACTTTCCTCCAACCTTTTACTTCTCACCAACCACCTACTGCCTCTTACTCTTCATCCTAGTCTTAGTCTTAGTCTTCCCACTCTCCTCTCCCATCAACTGCACTTTAGCTTTTTGCAATTCTTCTTTTTGCACGGGACTTACTATCGGGTAGCTGGCATCTAACTTAGAAAATTCTTTGGCGATGATCTCGGCCATGGCCAAGCGCGCATACCACTTGTCGTCAGCGGGTATCACAAACCACGGAGCTTCATCGGTAGAGGTTTCACTCAAGGCCGTTTCATAAGCCTTTTGGTATTCATCCCAATGGGCGCGCTCTTTCAAATCGCCCAATGAAAATTTCCAATTCTTGCCCGGATCTTCGATACGCTCTAAGAAGCGTCTCTTTTGTTCTTTCTTAGATACGTTTAGGAAAAATTTCATGATCACCGTTCCGTTCTCAGCCAAGTTTTTTTCAAACCGCCTGATCTGCTTGTAACGCTTGTCCCAAAACTTATCATCAATTTTTTTTACGGAGTCGATGCCAGGAATATTTTCGTTTAAAATCCACTCGGGGTGGACCTTGGTCACCAATACATTTTCATAATGTGATCTATTGTGGATGGCGATCTCCCCACGGGCAGGCAACGCCAACTCATGCCGCCACAGATAGTCGTGATCCAATTCTGTAGAGTTGGGTGCTTTGAAACTATAGACTTTCACACCCAATGGATTGAAGCCTGACATGATATGCTTGACCGCGCCATCTTTGCCTGCCGCATCCATTGCCTGCAAAATAATGAGCACACTGTAACGGTTGTGTGCGTATAGTTTGTCTTGCACTTCGGCCAAGTGCTCGCGGCCTACCTCCAGCATCAGCTCGGCATCTTGCTTATTGAGGGTCTTTCCCTCGTATTTGGTAGAGAATTCCTTCAACTTCACTTTCTTTCCAGGCTTTACGTGGTGGTCTTTGATGGAGATGGATGTCTTCTTACTGGCCATAGTTTTAGTATTTAATAATGCACTAAGCTACTGTTTTGTCCAGAAGTACCACATGATTTTAGGCAGGTTTTTGTAAATAAAATACAATGTCGTGAAGCTAAGCCTTCACCACATTGAAATAAAATGGCCGAGTTCTTTGGTTCATTGCCATCCTTTTTGTTAAATTTCATTACCCTTCTAAAAAAACACTTATGAAAACAATATTAAAAGCCTTCGTTGTTTGCCTCGCCATAGCTGGTCAGGTAACTGTTGCAATTGCGCAGCCTAATGAGATCGCTGCTATTAAGGCCGTTGTTGCCAAAGAAACTTCTTCTTTTATGAATGTGGATTTCAAAAACTGGTCAGATACGTGGCTCAAAGCTCCATATTCCTATTGGTCTTATTCTGATTCTACCAGCACGAGTTATGTAGAAGGCTGGGACGCACTAGAGAAAAACTTTGCGGAATATTTCAAGACCTCTAAACCATCCAACGCTAGCATCACTAACGAATGGCAAGAGGTGCGCGTGTATGGAAATGGAGCTTATGTGCGCTTCATACAAAAAGTGAAAGATAACATTGATCACGATGAAACTTCTCAGATGCGTGTATTGGAAAAAACCAAAGACGGAAAATGGAAAGTGATTTGCGTGGGCGCGATAGCGAAGTATCCGAAGGATTAGCGAGAGGTAAACGGTAAATGGTAAGTGGTTGTTGGTAAAAGGAAATTGGTAAGAGGTATTTTGTTCCTCAAAGTTCTAAGCCCTAATCTCCAAGTTCCATGTTCTATTCCACCTTTACCCCTAGGTTATCCCCCAACAAATAAAACTGCTTCATCCATTCTTCATCAAGCTCAATAGGTTTTTTCTCTTTGTTTTCCAATGACATCTCAAAATACAAATTCTGGCTTTGATGGAGGTTGGGTTCCATTTTAAATTTTTCTAAAATAGGAAAGAGGCGGTTGAGCCGCTCGATGCGTTTTACATTATCACGTTCGGCACGTACTCGCTTGATCTCTTTGAAAATACTTTCTCCTGCCAAGCGCTCTACTTTGCCTGTGTCTTCAATTTTTAAACTCCAACGATCCATCTCTCCCACTATCCGCTCGAGCGTTTTAATATTTATCTTATCTGGCTGAAAACACTTGAGCAAATCGGCATTGAGGATGTATTCGAAAGTGGTTTTGTATGCCTTGGGAATAGGGATGTCATTATTTGCTAACGCATTCACCAATGGGTAATCGCGATTATACGTTCTGCGGAGCGAGCTTTCAATATCTTCCATTCCCTGACGAGCAATGGCATCTAAAATTTTTCTCTTTTCCTCTTTGAACAATGACCAGATAGAATATTTCTCTGCACCAAAGTACGTTTGCATGATGCTGATCACATCACCCAGCCTGCCCTCCTCAAATGCATTCACCATGCGGAACTGCATGCCAAAAAATTTATCCAATTCAATATCTAGTGAAAGATTTCCTATCAGATCGTGCTTGCCCAAATAGATAACTGCAAAGGCAAATTTCTTTTCTGATCGTGTAACTAAAGATTGCACTTTGGTAATTCCCGTTACCAATTTTTGCTCACCCGCTTCTTTCTTTACAAAAAAATCATTGGTGGCCTTATAATTGAAGAGGGGCAAGTTCTCTGGCTCTTCTTCAAAGATGGATGACACGGCATAGTGCATTCCCACGCGGGTCAAATTAGTTTTGGATGGCAGCACTAACCTGCGATAGACATTTGCTCCGTTTTCATAAGCAAGAACGTTACTAGGTGCTTGCTCCAATCGAGATAAAAATTCACCTTCCAAATCTTGATCGGTCAATTGTTTTGAAAGCTGAATGGCACGGCAAGCGTATTGAATCACTTGTACTGTTTCAATACCCGAAATCTCATCAAAGAACCAACCGCAACTGGTATACATGAGCATGGCATGGCGTTGCATCTCCATCAATCGCAATGCTTTGTTAACATCCACATCACTGACTGCTTGCGACCCAATGAAACGCTTTACTGTTTCATCATTGCGCTTCAATACCACTTTGATGTATTCGTTGCGAGCCTCCCACGGGTCGCGAAAAAGTTTTCTCCCTTCTTGATCAAAAATGACAGACAAGGTATCGCGCAGCCAATCTAAGGCATCGCGCAATGGCTTTCTCCATGTTTGTGTGTAGCCAGGCTTGCCCGAATTACACCCACAGTTTTCTCTCCATCGTTCTACCCCATGCACACAGCTCCATGAACTGTCTTCAATAATTCGCGCCTCGTGCGTAGGCGGAAATTTAGCAGCATACGAAGCATAGTTAATCAATGATACATCCTTTTGTTTTTCGATATGATCCAACCCAAAGGCAAGCGCCATCTCTCCGTGCTTGTGATGATGCCCATACGTCTCTCCATCGGTGGCAATATGCACAAGCTGTGGAGCGTCTTCTTCTTTATCAAATGGATTGATCAAATGCTCTGCAAATCTTTTCCCATCATTGAGCAAGCCATTGAAAGCAACTGATTGCGAAATATTTCCATCGTAAAAGAAAAGTGTAATGCTTTTGCCTGACGGCAAATTACATCTGTAAGCTTTTTTTGTATCGATGGTTTGATCGTTCACTTCTTTCCAAGCAGTGTCACCCACTTTGCGAGTAGCTTTTGCCTGACGAGGCGCAAGCACCGTAAAAGATATTCCTTGCTCCGCTAAAATCTCCAATGATTCTGTATCGACAGCCGTTTCTGCTAACCACATTCCTTCGGGCTTTCGTTTGAATCGTTTTTCAAAATCGCGAATGCCCCAAATGACTTGCGTCTCTTTGTCTTTGCGATTAGCCAACGGCATGATCATGTGATTGAACACTTGTGCCATTGCAGAGCCGTGCCCATCAAATCGTGCTATGCTTTCCTTGTCGGCATCTAAAATCCCATCGTACGTTTCTTTATCGTAGATCTCCATCCACGAAAGCAACGTGGGGCCAAAATTGAAACTGATGCGCGAATAGTTGTTGGTTATGTTTTTAATCACGCCACCTACTTTATCTAAAATACGCGAGGCAGTATTAGGCCCATAACATTCGGCACTGATGCGCTCATTCCAATCGTGATAGGGATGTGCGCTGTCTTGTATCTCAATTACTTCCAGCCAAGCATTTTCGCGTGGCGGTTGATAGAAGTGTCCGTGGATGCAGATGTATTTGGTGGAGTTCAAGGAGTCGAAAGTTAAAGGTTAGAAGTCGGAAGTTAGAAGTTAGAAGTTAGCGAGAAGTCGCGAGTTTGTAGAAGTATTGTTCACCATGTTTGCTAGAGTTTGCCTTAAATTCTTGCGCAATTTAGCTTCAAATTTATTGCGCTCTTTTGTTCCAACTTTGTGTTTGCGCGGAGTCCCCGAACGGGAGACTCCGCGAAGAAACAAACGAAACTGTTTATTATTATTCCAAATCAAACTCTGCCAGCTCTTCATTCAATTTAAAAACTGAAATACCTAATGGAGGAAGTGTAATCGAAATAGAATAATCTTTGCTGTGGTATTTCACAGGGGTGGTGTAAAGCAATCCTGAATTCAACGCACCACTACCGCCATATTTATTCTCATCTGAATTAAACACTTCTTTCCATGTGCCGCGGAAGGGAACTCCAATTCTGTATTGCTGGCGAGTCTCGGGCGTGAAGTTGCAAACCACTATCATCAATTCACTTTTATCATCGGCCTTGCGCATATACACGATTACGCTGTTTTCGCGATCTCCATAGTCTGACCACTCAAATCCTTTGCCATCGAAAGCGTATTGGTACATGGCCTTCTCTGATTTGTACAGTGCATTCAAATCTTTTATCAACTTTAACACACCTTGGTGCATTGCATTGTTATTGAGTGCATCCCAATCTAGACTTTTGTCGTGGTTCCATTCTGATGTCTGGCCAAATTCTCCGCCCATGAACAATAATTTCGTTCCTGGATGGGTGAACATATACGCATACAACAAACGGAGGTTAGCAAACTTACGCCATTCATCACCAGGCATTCTGCCAAAGAGGGAACCTTTGCCATGAACCACTTCATCGTGCGATAAGGGCAACATGAAATTTTCTGTGAAGGCGTAGATGATACTGAATGTAATTTCATCTTGGTGGTACTTGCGATGAACTGGATCGAGTTGGAAATAATGAAGCGAGTCGTGCATCCAACCCATCATCCACTTTTGTCCAAAGCCCAAGCCACCCAAATAAGTTGGTTTAGAAACGCTTGGCCATGCAGTTGATTCTTCTGCAATAGTGACGGCATCGGGGAAAGTACCATACACGGCTTCATTAAATTCTTTTAAGAAAGCAACGGCTTCCAAATTTTCGTTGCCTCCATATTGATTGGGTATCCACTCCCCTGCTTTACGCGAATAATCTAAATACAACATAGACGCTACAGCGTCTACACGCAACCCATCGGCATGGAAAACATCCAACCAAAAAATGGCATTGCTAATTAAAAACGACCGCACTTCATCTCTGCCATAATTATAAATGTAGCTGCTCCAGTCTGGATGAAAACCTTTGCGGGGATCGGCATGTTCATATAAGTTTGTCCCGTCAAATTTATAAAGTCCATGTGCATCGCCAGGAAAATGTGAAGGCACCCAATCCAAGATCACACCAATCTCCGCTTTGTGCAACGCATCAATCAACTCCATGTACTCTTGCGGGTTTCCAAATCTACTTGTAGGTGCAAAATAGCCTGTGAGTTGATAACCCCACGAGCCAAAGAAAGGATGCTCCATCACGGGTAAAAATTCTACGTGCGTAAATCCTGCTTCCTTCACATAGAACACCAGTTCATCGGCCAACTCTTTATAACTAAGTGAACGATTTCCATCTTCCAATTTTCTTCGCCAGCTACCCAAGTGAACTTCGTATACAGAATAAGGCTTTGGTTTTCCAATTGATTTCTTTCGCTCGTTCAACCACACACTGTCCTTCCATTTGTACTCATGATCCCACACAATGGAGGCAGTAGCGGGAGCAATCTCTGCATAGAATGCAAATGGATCAGCCTTCTCTAAATATTCACCTGTGTTGGAATGGATTGCATATTTATAAGCTTCCCCTTTTCCAATGTCAGGAAAAAAACCTTCCCATATTCCAGATTCATCCCAGCGGGGTGCGAGTTTGTGATCGGTGTTATTCCAATGATTAAAATTACCAATGACGGAAACCGTTCGCGCATTGGGTGCCCACACCGCAAAGTAAGTTCCTGCTTGTCCTTTGAAGTTCGCTAAGTGAGCGCCTAGCTTGTCGTACAATTTATAATGCTTCCCCGATCTGAATAGATGAATATCAAAATCAGTTAACAGGCTAAAGTGATCTGATTCTTCAGCGTTGGTTTTAGTTGCCTTTTTGGACATGATTTGTTGGTTTAGGGCTAATACAAAAATTCTTTAAAACTAAAATAAGGTAATAAAGTTGAAAATATTCTGCTATTCCTTTTCTACTAAGGTTAAAACCTTTGCTTAAACCTGCAATCAAAAATTTCTCTCATTCATACGTAGCGCATCATTTTTTCTTGCCTTCCTTCTTTGTCGTTTCCTTCGCTTCCGCATACCTTTTCATTTGGTAACGAATACCCCTAAGCGGAATGTTTACCCAATCTGGCCTGCCATTCAATTCATAACCTAATTCATATACCGCTTTCTCCAATAAATAAGTGCGGATCAAGATTTCATTTTCTGGCGATAGCGATTTTTCCATGCCCATCTTCTCTAAGTACGCTCCTAAATAAAAGCGACTCACATAGTGTTGCCACTGTTCTGCCCATTCTTCCAAAAATTCCAAATCTTTTTCGCGATAATTTTCATTGAGCAAGATTTTGCCGAAAGCGGCATAGTGGAAAGAGCGCATCATGCCTGCCACATCTTTCATTGGGCTTTTCTTCAACCTTCGCTCGCTGAAACTAAAGCCAGGCTCGCCTTCAAAATCGATAATGATAAAGTCTTTTCCAGTGAAAAGTATTTGCCCCAAATGAAAATCGCCATGTGTGCGCGTTTTGATTGCGGTGATTCGTGTTTGGTATATTTCGCTAAAGCATTCCAATATCGCATCTTCCATTGCCAAAACCTCTCTGCCTAATTTTTGCGTTTCGTCATTGAGCTTGGGCAATGCTTGCTCCAACATTTTAAAGCGATCGCGCAATAATTTTCGCAATGTTGAATAGAGCGAACGTTGGTAATTGGCTGTGAAATATTCAGGAGCGAAAGCGGGCGTTACACTGTCAGACGCAAGTGCCAAGTGCATCTCTGCAGTTCGCTGGCCTAATCGAACCACGCGTTCATAAAATCCTTTGCCAATAAATTCTTGAATCAATTCAGGAGCTTCTTCAAATTTAATCGCATCACGGTTAATAAGCTTAGGCAATTTTTCTTTCTTCGCCTTAGCCATCACGCGCTCATAAAAACGACCGACTGAATCAATCGTCATCACCCACGAATCGCCTTGGTTCTCTACCTTCTCTTGCAATAAACCAAGCACCATTGTTTTTCCTTCTTGATCGCGATACTCTACACTGCCTGCATACTTGGGTGCATTGCGGAAACTGGTGTTTTCAGAAAGGAAACGAACGATCTCAAGATCAGGATTGATTTCATTTTCAATCTTGCGATAGAACTTGAAGAAAAATTGATCATTATAAATGATAGCCGTATTGCTTTGATCTGCCTTCAAAATTTTTGATTCGATTTTTTCCGCATTCAGCTTTGTATAAACACTTGAATTGAATTCCAATGTTCCCGTTTCATCCTTCACACGTGTCTTCCTATCCATGCTGGCGAATAAGAAATCGCGGAAGGTGCGATCATAACTGCTATCGAGAATAAAGCCAGCTTTGCCTTGTATCTCAGCTCGGCTAACCACACTCTGTGCTGTGTATTCTACTTTATCAAAAATATTATCTGAAGGCACAAAGCACATGGGTAGAAAATACAACTCTGGCAATCGTTGCACGTAGTCCACTTCAATGATTGTTAAGAAGTGTGTTTCTCCTTCTACTTTCAATGGAATCACTTTATGAATACTCATCTTGCTAATGACTTTGGCTTTGCCGCCAAACCATCTGCACTTTTTCATAAAGGGTTGTAAAATTTTCCGTTCGATCACCCTTACCTCATTGTAATTGAAGAGAAGTCGCTCCCATGAGATGTCAGTCTTGTATAAAAACAATTCGGTGCTAGTTGCAGAATCATCTTTCTTCTCCGTAGTGTCTGCTTGAAACCAGAAGTAGCCGTAAGGCCCAATAGTAATAGGGTAATCTCCTTGCCCCACACTCATAAAACGGTTTTGACTGAACACCTCTGTGATGTCGCAATCTTTAAACTCAGAAAGATTCAAATTGGTAGCCTGCGAAAATTGAGATAAGTTGGCCACTACAATCATCCGCTGATCTTGATACGTTCGCGCAAAGCAAAGCACTTTGGCATTGGTGCTCTCAATAAATTTTAAATCTCCACGACCAAATACACTCAAACGCTTGCGCATTGCCAATACATTCTTAACCCACCACATCAACGAAGATGGGTTCTCTTCTTGTGTGGCTACGTTCAATGACTCATACCGATAGACCGGATCAGTGATTACGGGAAGATATAATTTCTGCGGATTTGTATCAGAGAACCCTGCATTGATATTTACATTCCACTGCATGGGTGTGCGCACACCAAAGCGATCGCCCAAATAAATATTATCACCCATACCTATCTCATCACCATAATACAAAACAGGTGTGCCTGGCAACGAGAACAAAATAGTGTAAAGCAATTCTATTTTTCTGCGATCATTATTGAGCAAGGGGGCCAATCTTCTGCGGATGCCAAGATTGTGTTTTGTATTTGGATCCGTTGCGTAGGCTTTGAAGAGATAATCTTTTTCTTCTTCTGTCACCATATCCAAGCCAATCTCGTCATGATTGCGCAAGAACAACGCCCATTGACTATTCGCTGGGGTAACAGGTGTTTGCTCAATAATATCGATGATGGGGTAACTATCTTCAGTGCGCAAGCCGAGGAACAAACGCGGCATGAGCGGATAATTAAAACTCATGTGACACTCTTGGCCTTCGCCAAAATACTGCGCAGCATCTTCTGGCCACAAGTTCGCTTCCGCTATCAATATGCGGTCTTCATAATGTTTATCAATATGTCCTCTTAATCTTTTTAAGAATTCATGTGTCTGCGGAAGATTTTCGCAATTGGTTCCTTCTTCTTCAAACAGAAATGGAATGGAAGGCAATCGAAATCCATCCACACCCATTTTCATCCAGAAATCGACTACCTTAATCATCTCCAATTGCACTTCTGAATTATCAAAATTCAACTCGGGTTGATGGCGATAAAAGCGATGCCAGAAATACGCCTTCGCTTCGTTATCCCAAGACCAATTGGAAGCTTCCTCCTCTTGAAACATAACACGTGCTTCTTTGAATTTATCTTGTGTATCGCTCCACACATAATAATCTTCATAGCGAGAGCCAGTACGTGCCTTGCGCGACTTTTGAAACCAAGGATGTTGATCAGAAGTATGATTAAGAATTAATTCGGTGATCACCTTTAATCCTCTGCGATGTGCTTCTTTCAAAAATAATTTAAAATCAGCGAGAGTTCCATAGTCAGGATGTATGTCGCAATACTCGCTTACATCAAAACCATCGTCTTTCAGCGGTGATGGATAAAAAGGTAGCAACCAAATCGTATTGATCCCAAGGTCTTCGAGATAATCAAGCTTCTGGATAAGGCCAGGAAAATCGCCAATACCATCGCCATTGCTATCTTTAAAAGCCCTAACACTTAACTCATAAATGATGGCGTCTTTAAACCAAAGCGGATCGTTTTTTATAGGAGGCATGGGGCAATTTAAAATTTAAGATGTGAGATGTGAGATGTTAGATTTGAGAGTTGATGAAGTCTGATAGCCCTCACAAAATCTAAAATCATGCATCCTAAATCTAAAATATAATTACATATTCGATTCATGTATTTCTAACTTAAATAAATGAAACGGCATTTTGCCTGGGCTCAGCTCTACAAAATTCCATTCCTGCGTCCACGTATAATGTTCATCCGTCATTAGGTCATGAAGTTTTAAATTGATCTTATCGCCCAAGCCCAGTTTCGCTTTTGGCAATTGTACATAGCCAGATTGTTTTCCGTTGGGGTCTAGATTGACAATTGTTAAAATCACGTTTGATAAATCATCTGTAGCTTTCAAGTAAGCGATCAACTGATTATTTTCTATTGAGCAAAATTGAATGTTCCAAGTCGATTGTAAAGCTGCATTTTCCTTGCGCAGTTTATTTAACAAACTCATAATGTCTGTCATGCGATTGGTTTTCTTCCAATCATAGTGGCGCACTTCATATTTTTCTGAATTAAAATACTCCTCTTTGCCTTCCAGAGCAGTGTTCTCATAAAATTCATAGGATGGGCCATACACTCCATAGTTAGAAGAAAGTGTGGCAGCTAATGCATATCTGAATATAAAACTGTCCTCTCCTCTATTTTGTAAATGAAATGGAAGAATATCCGGTGTATTAGGCCAGAAATTGGGTCTGAAATAATTTCGCGAAGGACCAAATACCAGATCATTCATGTAGTCGATGATCTCTTGCTTGGTCACGCGCCAAGTGAAGTAAGTATAAGATTGAGTGAAGCCAACCTTGCCCAATGAGGACATGATCTTTGGCCGAGTGAATGCTTCCGCCAAGAAAATAATATCTGGATGCACTTTTTGTACTTCGGCAATCACCCATTGCCAAAACGGAATCGGTTTGGTGTGTGGATTATCTATCCGGAAAATAGTTACGCCCTGCTCGATCCAAAAAAAGAAAACAGATTTTAATTCTTCCCACAAATTTTTCCAATCGTCCGTTTCAAAGTTGAAGGGATAGATGTCTTGGTATTTTTTGGGAGGGTTCTCTGCATATTGAATGGAACCATCTGGGCGCTGCTTGAACCAATCGGGATGTTCCGTCACATAAGGATGATCGGGCGCACATTGAAAAGCAATGTCCATCGCAATATCAATTCCCAAACTTTTCGCGTCTTTAACTAATTTTTTAAAATCATCTAACGTACCTAGCTCAGGTAAGATGGATTTATGCCCACCTTCATCACTGCCAATAGCCCAGGGCGAACCAGGCTCACCAGCTTTGTCCTTTACGTTATTATTTTTTCCTTTGCGATTTAGTTTTCCTATTGGGTGAATAGGCGGAAAATAAAGCACGTCAAAACCCATAGCTGCAACTCTTGGCAATAACTTGGCGCAGTCTTGAAATGTGCCATGCTTTCCTTTTTCCAGTGAACTAGAGCGCGGGAAAAATTCATACCATGCACTGAAGTTTGCTTTCGCATGTTCTACCACTATTTCTATTTCCTCATCCAGCTTCGTTTCATTTTCCTTCAATGGATAATCTTTCACGATCTGCGCAAAGCCATCACTCAATACCAATTCAATAGCCTCTTGATGCTTAGATGTATTCTCCAATTTGGTAGCAAGGTTTAATAAATTGGGTTTCCCATTTTCGGTAAGCGTTTTTAGAAACACCGCACCTTCCATCAGCTCTACCTTCACATCAACTTTAGCTGCTGCTTTCTTTTTGAAGCCATCGTACCACGTATCAAAGTGATCGATCCACGCATGGATGGTGAACACATATTTGCCCTGCTCTTCTACTTTAAAGGCAGCTTGCCATTCGTCATTGTAGGTGGGTTGCAACTCGATGGAATTCCATTTAGTGACTTCTACTTTTTTGTAAAGTACAGAAGCGCGAATATGATCATGGCCATCGCCAAAAATAGAGGCAGAGACTTGGACAGTCTCACCGATCGTTCGCTTTGCTGGATATAAACCTCCGTCAACTACGGGTTGTACGTTTTCAATGATTACGCGGGACTTTCCTTGCATGAAATATTTATTTTTTTCTAAAAATCAAGTACTAATTATATTTAAATTTTTTTTATAGATATTGTAAGTAGCCATTCAATCCCTTTTACATTGTATTTAACCTTAGTAGAAAATTATTTACAACGATAAAATCCAACCTTATTACCTTATTGAATCAATAGCAACGAGGCAAAATAAGGTAATAAGGTTGGTGTGTTTTCATAAAGCGTTTTTTCTACTAAGGTTAGAGCCTCTGATTTTGTTCTCACTTAAAACTAGCTGAATTAATTTTCTCTGCTGTGAAAAATGCCTAGATACATCTTCATAACTCACGCCTTCTTTCTTCAACTACCGCATCGCTAAATGAGCCTTTGTATTTCTCTAAATTTTTTTGACTTTTAGAAAATGAAAAGTCAGACAAGGACATTCCTTTTTCCGTTGGTCGCACAGACTCTTTTAGTATTCTGATCAAACGAAGCTCCTCCAACTCCTTTAAAAGTTTATAAACTTTGTGGTTGGTTAACTCTATCGTCATGGTTTCCATATTCTTATCGGATTTTAATAGGTCAATTTAGTTATTTAATTTTTAAGATGTAAGAACTAAACGGAGGCAATTCAAATTCTGCCGTAAGCGATTCATTGAAACCGATCTCGGCACCGCTCCTCAAAAGATCTCTGCCTACATACGCCTTGCCCTTTTCCATTTTTAAGTTTGATGCAATTTCATTTGGCACAACTATTTTCATTTTTTCGGGTTTTGCGTTGAAGTTGGAAACAATAACCAAGTTGTCATCTCCAAAGAATCTTGCATAAGCGTGAACTAATGAAGAAATATTTCCGCTTTGATGATTGGAGATGGTCAAGTCAGCATATCCGCCTCGTGCGATGGCTTGGTTAGTAGAAGCCAAATTCAAAATATCCCCATAAAATTGGCGCAGTTGCTTTTGCTCATCAGTCAAAAGACCACCATCAAACTTTCCGCCATTCACCCATTGTTGATGATGAGGCACACCCCAATAATCAAAGATGGTTGTCCGTCCATCTTCACCAGCGAAACCTTCTGCGCCAGCACCCGGCTCTCCTACTTCTTGGCCAAAGTAAATCATGATCGGCCCTTGATCAATGGTTGCGCTTATTACCATAGCGGGAACTACCTTCCACGCATCACCTGCAAAAAAAGGAGAAGCAAATCGCTGCTCGTCATGATTTTCTAAAAAGTGTAGCATCTGATGATTGATGCCTTTCAAACTTTCTTGGATTTTAGCGATTCCTTCTGTATGAGCCTTTTGATTTACCAACAAGCGTAACGTATCATATAATTGAACTTTGTCGTAGAGAAAATCAAACTTGCCATTCTCTAAATAATTTCTGTATTGCGAGGGATTATAGATTTCAGCAATGAAAATGATTTCAGGATTCACTGCCTTCACTTGCGGAATCGCCCATTGCCAAAATTCCACAGGCACCATCTCGCTCATATCGCAACGGAAGCCATCTACTTTTTTCCCTGCCCAATAGACAAGGATGTCTTTCATCTTCATCCACGTACTTGGTACAGGATCGAAAAAGTTTTTTCTTCCACCTTGAATATCCACACCATAATTCAACTTCACCGTTTCAAACCATTCATTGATCCCGGGTGTAGCAGTGAATTGATCATTGCCCGTCACCTTGGCAGGAGTCTCTTCAAATTTTTTATCTTTTGTAGGGAATAGATTACTGCCCAGCGAATTATATTCTTTGGGTGACTGAAAAGATTGACCCGGCAGATAATAAAAATTATTGGAAGACTTGAATGAAACAGTCTTGTCATCTTCTTCACCCAAATCTTTTATACCTGCTGGTTTCAAATCGCTCTTGTAAGTACGCGCTACATGATTGGGCACAAAGTCGATGATAACTTTTAAGTTTTGGGCATGAGTGCGATCTACCAATTGCTCAAACTCGTTTATCCTGTTCTTTACATCCACGGCCAAATCAGGATTGACATCATAATAATCTTTGATTGCGTAAGGCGAACCTGCGCGGCCTTTCACTACATCTGCATCATCTAACGGGATTCCGAATTTCGTATAATCAGTCAGCACGGCATGTTCAATGATTCCCGTAAACCAAACATGGGTAACGCCCAATTCTTTGATACCCTTCAATGCGACCTCGTTGACATCATTCATCTTGCCAACTCCGTTCTCTTCGATAGTGCCGTAAGGCTTGTTGGTAGCATTGGTGTTGCCGAAGAGGCGCGTCATCATTTGATAGACCACCATCTTTTCTGATTTGCCTGGCATAGTAGGTGTTTCTGGGATTTTTTCTTTGGGAGATGAGCAGGCCAGAACAGCGGCCGCCAATAAAAAGACTGAAATGTTCCTTTGCATAGTCCAGTTTAAGCTTTCAAGTTAAACAAACGGAACTATTTTAAAACAAATTTTTTGAGGGAAATTGGGATTTTTTTGACTATCCGATTGAGAGGCTTTGTGGCTAAGGATTGAATAGAAAGGATAGCCCTGTGTTGGGTAGCAAGCTATTTAGCTTTGAACCTTCCCAGTATTCTTCAAATGATAGAGAAAATAAAAGATCAATACAGCCATGCATATCATCAGCCCTAAAAACTCGCGAGTTTCTTCGATATAAGGATATTGCATTTTGGCAATGTTGTCAAACAAAAGAGAGCGGTCTGCCGATTGTATCCAAGTAATGGCTGAAGGGAAAAGCAGGATAGCATAAACTAAGTACGCTAATCCAAGACCGATTATCAATATTTTGAAGTATTTATTAAAGAAAGCCATAATGCTCACAACCGTCATCACCCCATAAATGGCAATCCACAAGATCGGGTCGGGATCATTGAATTGAACAAAAGTGAAAGCCAGAAACATCACTCCGAAAATAGAGCTTAGTATTTTCATAGGTTAAATTTCTATTGACAAAACTAATGGCGATACCCTATTTCATTTTCAATACAGCATAGTAAGGATGCTCAGGATTTACCAAAAGCTCTTGCCGGGTTGGGTGAACCAACACATCCATTTCTTCCATTGGGATAGCTCCCAATAATGGCTCTGCATCACCTTTCAAAACAAAAGCGTTACAAGTAGCTTGTCGGTTTTTAAACCTCACTTCAATGGGGCCTACAACATCGTACTCCATAACACTGCCATCTGCTAATTGTGCTTTCCTTTTTTGCTTGAAGGGAAGTTGCAGTTGCGCTTGAATGCTTTCATTGATGGCCATCATAAATGCGCCCGAGTCAACCAACATATTTACGTGCATGCTCTTTACCTCTTCTTGGCCAATGATATTATTTTTTGCAAGAGCAATGTCATCAGCATTTATCAACTGAATATCAGCATATACTAGTCCCATAACTGTTAGTTTTAAGTTTGGACAAAGATACGGAAAGATAAAAATATGGGTTTGGAACGATGCTGCTAACTTCTAAGGCTTAAAAAATAGCCCCCGAAATAGTAGCTGTCATCATCGTGGCAAGTGAGGCCGCCAACATCGCTTTGAATCCAAGTTTAGAAAGATCGCCTTGGCGACTGGGTGCCATGCCTCCAATTCCACCGATCTGTATCGCAATAGAACTAAAGTTGGCGAAGCCGCACAATGCATAAGTGGCAATGCGGATTGATTTTTCATCGAGCAAACCTGCTGCTTTCATCTTTGATAGATCAACATAAGCAACAAACTCGTTGAGCACCATCTTCTGCCCGAGCAAACTGCCCACTTGCAATGTTTGACTCCACTCCACACCCATCATAAAAGCAAACACGCGAAAGATTTGGCCGAGAATATATTGAAGAGAGAATCCGTCAAACGCACCATTTGTACTCGACTTTACAAAACCATTCAAGCCAGTGAGGGCACCAACAAAGTCCACGAGTATCCAATTGACGGCATAAATAATAGCGATGAAAGCAATGAGCATACCGCCAATGTTCAATGCGAGTTTCAGTCCATCGGCTGCACCACTGGCCACGGCATCTATTAAGTTTACGCCAATCTGTTCTTTGTTTACTTTCAGTTCTGTATCGATTTTTTCTGGCTCGTCTTGCGGGTAAAAAATTTTTGCCAACACAATAGCAGCAGGTGCATTCATAATAGATGCGCAGAGAAGATACGTAGTGAACAATGTTTTCTCTTCTTGACTATTGCCACCAAGCAATCCCACGTAGGTGGCCAACACACTACCAGCCAAGGTGGCCATACCGCCCACCATTAAACAAAACAATTCTGACTTGGTCATCTTGGCAATGAAGGGTTTAACCAACAAGGGTGCTTCCGTTTGCCCCATGAAAATATTGGCCGCTGCCGATAAGCTTTCGCTGCCTGAGAGGCGCATGGCTTTGGTCATTAGCCAAGCAAAACCAAAAACGATTTTTTGTAAAATGCCGAGGTAATACAACCCTGCCGTAACAGCAGAGAAGAAAATTACCGTAGGCAATGCTTGAAACGCAAAAATGAAACCTGTATTAGATGTATTGGAAGCGAGTGAGCCAAAAACGAATGAAGACCCCTCGCGAGCAAAACCCAGAAACGTAACGAACTTGTCGCTAATGAATTCAAACACGTAGCGCACAAAACCAACCTTCGCTATGGCCAGCCCAATCACCAATTGAAACACCAAGCCAATACCTACCAAACGCCAATCAATTTTTTTTCGGTTACCTGAAAGAAGAAATGCAATACCCACAATAAAAAGTAAGCCAATGGCCGCGCGCAGGTAATCCATTCTTCTAATTTTAGATGTGAGATTTAAGATTTAAGATTTTGGGTGTAGGCATTAGGGATTATTTACAATTTTTCCCAATCTTCCTTTTCGATACCTGTTTGTTTGAGAATCCTCGATAACAATCCCATTGATATTTCTTGGCGATGAGGGTTTGGGATTGTAAGCCGAACATTTTCTTTAATCATGAATTAATGTTTGCCTCCCGAGTAAGGGCCATCAAACTGCCATTTTTTCAAGTACCAAATTAAGTCTTTGCGTTTAATTGAAACCAGTGCTGGCATTAGGCATTCATCTCTTTTATTTCCAAACTCAATCCATCTAGTATGGGAAGCGTCATGTTTCTTGAAATACTGAACAATATCCAATCTTCCAAAACTGATTCCAACTCATCACGACATTCCTCTAATGTAGGGGCATTGGCATACACACCTTGAAAGCCAGGTATTTCTCCGTAAAAGGTGTCATCGTCAACAAGGCTCTCGTAATGAGCTTTTTTCATCGCCAACTTAATATATTCTACGATCATACTATCCAATTTATCTATCTCAAGTTGAATCAAAAATCTTAAATCCTAAATCTTAAATCTTACATCAATTCCTCTTCCCCAATTCATCCCTTATCTTAGCGGCCCGCTCATAATCTTCTTTGTCGAGGGCATCTTTCAACAGTTCCTTCAGCTTGTCAACATTGTAGTTTTTATAGTCTTCGCTACTTTTCTTTACGTTTTCCTTTTTTGCTTTTGCCTTTGGCTCCTGTTTGGTCTCTACTTTTTCTTCGTCCTCATCTTGATCTGTCAACACAATACCCGCTTCGGCTAAAATAGTTTCGTATGTGTAGATGATGGCATCAAAGCGTAGGCCGATGGCAATAGCATCCGAAGGGCGGGCATCGACTTCCATTTTCTTTAGGCCATCGCTGCAAATGATCTTGGCAAAGAAAACGCCTTCTTTCAAATCGGAGATGATGATTTCCTCTACATGGAAATGAAAGGAGTTGGCAAACGACTTGAACAAGTCGTGCGTCATGGGGCGGTTAGGGATAATCTTTTCAATCTCAATGGCGATGGCTTGCGCCTCGAACATGCCAATGATAATAGGCAGCCTACGATTGCCACCCACTTCGCCTAATACCAGCGCGAACGAACCCGTCTGCGATTGACTGGATGAAAGACCTAAAATCTCTAACTTAATTTTCTTCACTCGATACCGAAATTACAATTTTTAAAAATATGCCTTTAAGTTATGGCCTCAAGCTTCATGCTACACGCCAAAAGCCTGAAGCTTGAGGCATGTGGCTTGAAGCCTTTATTTCGCTGCCTTCACTGCTTCTATCAACTTTGGCAACACATCAAACGCATCGCCCACAATACCATAATCTGCCGCTTTGAAAAATGGCGCATCTGCATCTTTGTTTATCACCACAATGCACTTAGATGAATTGACACCCGCCAAATGTTGGATGGCTCCCGAGATACCGATTGCTATATAAAGTTGTGGCGCGACCTTGACACCTGTCTGCCCAACATGCTCATGGTGCGGCCTCCAACCCATGTCTGATACTGGCTTACTGCAACCCGTAGCCGCGTGAAGTGCCTTAGCCAAATCCTCCAACATGCCCCAATGCTCAGGACCTTTCATGCCTCGCCCACCTGATACGACTACATTGGCTTCTGGAAGTAAAATGTCTCCCGTTGCTTTTTCTGTTGCTGTTATTTTGGTATTGAAATCGGCATCGTTTAACGTAACATTGTAAGCAACGACTTGAGCCGTGCCGCCCACTTCTTTTGCTTCGGCTGCATTCTTTTTGATGGCGATCACTTTCTTTTGGTTTTTCAATTCAACAAAAGAAAAAGCCTTGCCCGTGTAGATGCTCCGTTTCACAACGAAACCATTTGCTGTTGAAGGCAACTCCACCACATTGGAAGCGAAACTTGCGTTTGCTTTTATTGCCACCTTGGCGGCAACGGGGGTACCCAATGATGAGTTGGCCAATATCAAAACATCTGCGCCTTCGTCTTGCATGGCTTTGGTAAGCACCGATGCGTAAACTTGTATCACGGCATGATCTAACCTTGAATCGGCCAAGTGCAATACTTTTTGAGCGCCATATTTTCCTAGCGATTCCAATTCTGCTTGATCGGCAGAGCCCAACACAATTGCGGTAACGCCACTACCCATGAGGTGTGCATACGCCACTGCCTCTAACGAGGTCTTTCTAATTTTTCCCTCTCCTGTTTCTACGAATACTAAAACGGACATACTAAATTATTTAAGATTTTTGATTTAAGATTTTAGAGTAAAGTTGCACTTGCACTCTACTATCATAATACTTTTGCCTCTGTTTTCAGTCTCGTTACCAACTCGGCCACATTATCTGCACTAATCATCTTGATCGCGCCCTTTGGTGCAGGCAATTCAAATTTCTGAACAATTACCGATTTATCAATTGCCTTGGGCTCTACTACTTTCAATGGCTTCGTTCTTGCAGACATTATGCCCCTCATGTTGGGTATCTTCCACTCGGCAATAGGTTCTTGACAGCCAGCTACCAGTGGCAAATTTGCCTCTACCATTTCTTTGCCACCTTCTATCTCGCGCGCCATCTTAACTTTTGTCCCATCAATATCCAGTTTCATTACGGGCGAGATTGACGGAACACCTAACAGTTCGCCTACCATCGCGTGAACCACGCCTCCATTATAGTCGATTGACTCACGACCCATCAATACCAAGTCAAAGCCTTTGGCATGCTCCGCAATTTGGGTAGCCACGAAGAAAGAATCGGTTGGTTCTGAGTTTACACGAATGGCATCATCAGCCCCAATGGCCAATGCTTTGCGAATAGTCGGTTCGGTATCGGCCAGACCAACATTGATAACCGTGACCATTGTTCCAGGAGTTGCCTCCTTTATTTCGATGGCACGGGCAAGGGCATAATCGTCATACGGGCCAATAATGAACTGCACCCCGTTGGTGTCAAACTTTGTGCTGTTTTCAACAAAGTTGATCTTGGAGGTGGTATCTGGCACGTGGGAAATACAAACTAATATCTTCATAGGACTGAATAACAAAATGATTTACTAATAGTTAACGAATTCATTCAATACAATTTTGCTATGAAGGCATAAGGGTACTAAGAAATACACGTAATTAATAATCTTAGCGTCTTGGCGGCTTTGTAGCAGATAACTTTAAAATAACTTTAAGCTAAATTTGGCTCAAGATAAAGGATAAAATTTTAATAAAAGTCGTTGGAAACCGAAAAAAGTGCATGAATAGTGAGCGGATCAAAACCTTGGAGCAGTGGATCGAAGAAGACCCGAGCGATCCGTTCAACAAATATGGGCTGGCGATGGAGTTGATTCTGAATAAACCCGAAAGGGCTGCACTGCTTTTCGATGAGCTTTTGACCCAACATTCTGACTACTTGCCTACCTATTATATTGCTGCCCAATTCTTTTCTCAAAGTAATTCAGATAAGGCGATTGCCATTCTTGAAGCGGGAATTGAATTGGCTAAAAAGCAAAAAAATGAGAAGACCTTACGGGAGTTAAGATCAGCTTTGGATGAGCTGAGATTTTGATCTCATCAAAATCACCCCCCTGTAGCAAATCCTTCAAACACCGTCATGCCACCGTCAACAAAAATGCTGGCGCCTGTCACATAATCTGAATCATCGGAAGCTAAGAACACAGCCATCTTTCCAATATCTTCAGGCGTGCCGATGCGGTTGTATGGGATCAGCGTCATTAATGAAGCCAACGCATCGGGAGTATTCCAAGCAGCGGTATTGATAGGCGTCTTGATGGCACCTGGGCAAATACTGTTCACACGGATTTTGCGATCTCCATATTCTTGTGCCAAGCTTTGCATAAACATGCGGATCGCTCCTTTAGACGAAGCATAATTCACGTGCCCTGCCCAAGGAATAATCTCATGCACGGAGCTCATACAAATAATCTTACCACATGCCGCAGAACGCTCGGCAACAATGCCCCTTCTTAAAAATTCTTTGATGACTTCTCTAGCACATAAAAATTGCCCTTTCAGGTTTACGTTCATCACCATATCCCACTGTTCCACCGTCATCTCATGAAACTTTGCATCGCGCTGCAGCCCCGCATTGGCCACTAATATATCCACAGTGCCGTAATGTTGCACCGTTTGTTGAACCATACTAATCACCTGTGCCTCATTGCTCACATCTGCCTGAATAGCAATTGCATTTCCTCCTGCGGCTTTGATTTGACTGACAACTACCTCTGCTGTTTCAGGTTTGGTGACATAATTGACTACCACATTGGCACCAGCTCCGGCCAACGCAATGGCGCAGCCTTCACCAATTCCTGAATTAGCGCCCGTGACAATGGCAGTTTGTCCCGATAGTTTTTTTTCGGCCATAAGAGTTTTGATTTGGATAGAAATGTAAGGAAAAAATATTGAGCCCTACTGTTTCCGAAATTAATATTGATGAAATGATAACATTTGCCAGCAATCTAAATCTACTAAGTTGTCATCAATACTGCCCTGTCCTCAAGATCACCAACGTGCAAGCTTCAATCGCTTCCGCACCAGATTCTTCAACTAGTTTTTCAAATTCAGGATTTTCCGTTCCGGGATTGAAAATAAATCGTTTTGGCTTTAAGCTAAGCAGATAATCATAATGTTCTGGCTGATGCTGTGGGCCAATGTAGAGCGTAACGGTATCCACATCTTCTATTTTAGGTCTTTGATTGATATCAAGGATAGGATGACCATTCACTTCTCCTTTTTTTATCCCAACTGGAACGATATCGTGCTTATAGTTGATAAGCATATCGGCTGCCATGTACGCATAGCGCGATGGATTGGTGGTAGCTCCGATAATAACGGTCTTTTTATTCATGGCTTAATAACTAGGAACCAGAAATTTGTAACAAGAAACTGGCAACTAGCTTTCAAGTCAGTTTATATTGCTTCTTGTAAAAGCAGAAAAGGCATAAGCCCAGTTGAAAAATCATCATTGAAACGATGGTAAAAAATAGCTGCATAGCACACATCGGTTTATTTGATCTCAAACTTAAATGAAATATTATATAAATCCTATTAATCAGATAGTTATGAATACTAAATTCAAGTTAAATTACTGATTATGAATTTGATAAAATTGATTCTTTCGGCACACTCCAAAGCGATGAAAGACAAAGTGGTAAAGTATGTGGGCAACGATGCTGAACGGTTCAAAGAGCTGGTGAATGTATTTCTGGCGGGCCCGTATCGCGCTACGCAGCGAGCCGCTTGGCCGTTGAGTTATTGTGTTGACCAACATCCAACCTTGATAAAGCCACATTTAAAAACCGTGCTCAACTACTTGAGCAAACCTAACATTCACGATTCAGTAAAGAGAAACACCATCCGACTTTTGCAAGGCATCGGCATCCCTAAAAGCCTGCAAGGCAAGGCTGCCAATATTTGTTTTGAATACTTGAGCAACCCCAAAGAGCCAATTGCCGTGCGCGTGTTTTCCATGACAGTGCTTGCCAACATAGCCAAGGAAAACCCAGAACTTAAGAATGAGATCATCCCAATTATTGAAGACCAGCTTCCCTTTGGCAGCGCGGGATTTAGAAGCAGAGGAGCGAAGGTGTTGAAAGTATTGAGGGGTTAGGACTTAGGCATTAGGACTTGGGGATTAGGTGAGCAAGTTAAAGGTTTCTAGTTTCTGATTGCGGTGTTGCAAGTATTCTAGCATCTAATCTCCAATATCTAACATCCAACCTATCCAACCCCTCACCTCCATTTCTCATCAATAGTTATCTTTGCGGTGCTTTTTTAATCTCAAATGATCGAAACAACCAACTCTACGCACATCTGCAAAAGCTGCGGTAATTCCTTTACCGGAGACTATTGCAATGAATGTGGCGAAAAAATCCTGCGCCCCTCCGACCGATCTTTCAAAACTTTTTTGAGCAATATTTTAATTGCTGTCACTTTTGCTGATAGCAAGATGATCAAAACACTTTGGCTCGTGTTGAAAAAACCAGGATTTGTGTCCAAAGAGTTTGCTAACGGAAGAAGAGTCAATTATCTGAAGCCCATTTCGCTCTTCTTCGTATTGAACTTGATCTACTTCTTCTTTCCCGTGGTGCAGTTGTTCAGTGCTTCGCTGAATACGCAGTTGCTATCGCCTTTGCGAAGCGTTTACCAAAATCTGATCGCTCATAAGATCATCGACTTGGGTATGAATATCGAATCATTTAGCTTGATATATAACCTCAAGACTACTGCATTTGCTAAGTTGATGGTGATGGTGTTCGTGGTGCTTGGCTCTTTACCTCTTAATATTCTTTATTGGAAAAAGAACCGATTTTTTACAGATCATGTCAGCTACGTGGTGGAGCTAGCGTGCTTTAATTTATTCATCAATGCAATTGTGCTTTCTATTTTAGTAGGGGTGCTAGGTGCAGGAAAATATTTGGATGAAGCCATTCTTACGGGGATTTTCATTTCTACGAACCTCTACTTTTTATTGCGATCGGGCTTTGAATTCTATGGGGAAAGGGGCTGGCGACTAGTGCTAAAATCTGCGTTGATGATTCTCTTCCTCAAGTTGGCATTAGAAATCTATCGAATGATCCTCTTCTTTGTCACGATTTGGTCTTTGTGAATTGAACGCGCAAAGGCGCAATGTCACTTTCCATAAGTGTGGCAAGATTTTTCAGAAAGAATTTCTTAGACTCTCGATCAACTCATCTGCATGAACCCGATCTTCTCTGGCTACTAAGTGCTTATACGCGTTAAGGGACTGTATCGCCTCCGCTCCTTCTCTGTTCATTGCCAATGTTAGACCGAGATTAAAATGGCTATTGGGAAAGTCAGGCTCTATGGCAATGGACAACTGATAGTGAATTTTTGCGAGGGAAATATTCCCAATTTCCGCATAGATATTAGCTAAATTATAATGCGCCTCGTAGTGGCGCGGGTCTTCTTTCAGGCTGAGTGTGAAGCAATCAATGGCCTTGGTGTAATTTTTTGTTTCTGATTCCAAGATGCCCAGGTTACAATATGCATCGGCCACGGAATCTTGTTGCTCAATGGCTTTCAAATATAATTCCTTCGCTCGGCTGTCGTGTTGGTCGTCTAGCAAAAGCGCTTCCTCAAAGGTCGACAGTTTATTCAAGCTCACCACCTTGCCCCCACCGAATAAATTCAACTGGCCGTGCTTCTCAAGATTGGTCAGCTTCTTTTTCCTTGCGGGTTTGAAGCCAAATTTCTCTGGGCTTGAGGTAGGGAATTGAATTACTTTTGCCATTGATGCAAAGGTAAGGCTTGAAGCTACAAGCTACAAGCCTGTCAAGCTAAAGGCTTAAGGAAAGGAATTCCATGCTTCGTATTTTTCTCGAATAATAGTCTGAAGGCTATCAATCTTATGTTGAAGTGAATTACAGGTCGCATCTATTTTATCAATCGGTTTTTTATAAGCCAGTCGCAGGCTGTCCACTTTAGATTGAAAGCCCGAGCGAATGGAATCTACTTTGTGAAATGCGCGATTAGTGCTACCTCCAGGGAGTTTGCGTTGTCGATTTTGGATTGAAGTGAACTGTTGATAGAATCAACTTTATGGATAGCCTGGGATTGTTGACCAATCAAAAATCGGATCATCACCAATTTTCTAGCGCGTGATTTGAAAAACCTATCTGGTTTTCTGGAAAGAGTTGTTATTTTTTTACTTGTTCAGATTAAGGAACAAGTAAGTATAAAAATATTCGAGGGATTGCCCATACTAATCTCTAGCATCTAGTCGGTTTTATGTCCGATCCAAATTTTAGAATGTGGATTGATGATAAGGCTCACTCGAAATCCAAAGTCATCAATCCTAATACGGATCCAACTTCTTCTTATTCTTTCCCCTGTACTTGATCAACGTCTTATCATTCTCTCCATAGCCAGGGTTTTGCTTTTTGTAGATGGCGTGCCTGCGGCTGCGGTATTCTCTATTGCCGTGGGCGTGATTGATTTGGGCGTGGCAATCTTTTAAGAAACACCTGCGCAACTCAGGTATGCGATAAGTGACACCTACATTGATGTAAAAGGCATTCACCGAATGGTCAATGGATTTGTTCGCTTCTGGTATTGGCAACTCGTAACTTTTAAATTCAAACGATGGCCGCGCAAACAATTTAAAGTATTCGGAAAGATCGCGTTCGATGGTAACACCTAAATTAAAATACGTGCCGCCCGTCACGACTGCATTGAAGTTTCCCTTTGGTTTCCAACTCCCCACTTGTAAATCGCCCGTGAAAAGATAGTCGCCCATACGGTAAAACGTGTAGCCAACCATTCCATAATATTTTCTAACAAAGCCACTCGCGCTAGGTGGTTGGAAATCTGAAATCTTATCGGCCATAGCAGTTGGGTGCATGCTGCCAATGCTCATCAATTCATACGAGTACCCTCCTCCTATTCTGTAGCGCTCTTTGAATCCATAGTAAAGAAAAACTTGTAGCGGAATATTGAGTGCGTTGCCTTTGAACCCCAGATCGCCAGAGGCAGGTATAACCACCGCACTGCCAGAAGCCACCGACTTATCAATCAAAACATCGTTTACCCAATTGCCATAACGGGTAGCTGTAGAGCCTGAAAAGATTTGAGGGCTAGTACCTGGCAACTGATACGCGCCAAACCCATCCAACTTATGACTGAAAAATGTATTGCCATACCCAGTGCTGGCACCAAAAGTAATCTTACTCAAAATCTTTCGCAGTCCACCCCCAGCTTTTCTCTCCACATAAAAATGATCGAGCGGTATGGCCGTCTTCCCTTCATCTTGCGCAAGCCCAATCATGGGCAGCAACCCTACTAGCGAGGCAATTAACAAAGCTATTTTACTACTCTTCTTCAGAATAACGGTATTTTAGAAGCTGAAAGATAAGAATATTTATTAGGCATTAGGACTTGGGGCTTAGGGCTATAATTAAATCATTGGAGACAATCCACAAAGCCCTAAGTCCTAATCCCTAAGTCCCAAATTCAATAGCCATAGTTCGGATAACCACTTTCCAACGAACTAAATGTATGATAAAGTACTTGACCTTTCTTTATCTCATAAGTAAAGGTCTGCTCTGCATGTTGTTGTGGTGCGCCACGAAGGTTTAATGTAACAGTTGTCTGGCCAACAGGCAATGGCAAGCGCGCGTAGTAGATGCTGTGAGGAAGCGTTTGCCAATTGCGCGTGTCTGCTTTTTCGGTGAGTGTATTAAAAATACCAAGTAACGCTCCCATTGTTTTATCGTCTTTCTTCAATGCATATTCCGAAGCTTTCTTTAGCGCAACCCGTATCAAGGCTTTGGCAAACTCGTGCCCCATCCTTTCATCCAATACTTTAAAGGCGATTTTATTGATGTTCTCCGTCAGTTCAAGATTGTACTTGACTCCATTGGCTTCCAAATTGGCTTCATGAAAGTAAGGTGGCCGCTCAATATATTTAGGAAAAGCGACATGAAAAAATTCAATCCTTGCCAGTCCCTTCAAATCATTTTCGGAATAATTTGATTTGGGAAAACTAAAGTTCAATCCCATTTCGCGATTATAAAATGTAATGCGGTCGCTACCATGATCGATAAAAAAATTTATGCCCCATTCTGCTTTGTAAGGTGCTAAGCCGTTGTGCCAAAAGAAAATCAATTCGCCACCTTCATTGGGTTGATATTGATAGTCGGGCATACCCAATTGATTTTTATAATCTTCAAATTCATCTTTCAATCCGCTGAGCCATGCCGTGCGCAGCAAATCAAGTTTCAATTGTTGGGGCGCAGATAGTTGGAACATGCTCTCGTATTCGTTTTTATAAGAGTCCAATGAATTGCGGTAAGCAATGAAGGCATTGTTGTAATCCTTATCGGCATCGTAAATGATGCCCATCAAGTTATTGATAAACGCATCGTGCTTGTAATAATTGTTTGAACTGTATCGATCGCTCAGTTGCTGCAAGCGGATATTCAGCCGCCTACATTCTACCAATGCCTCTTCGGTCTTTTGCATCTTCAAATAATTCAAGGCTTTGTAGTAAAGCAAGATCAAATGCTCGTGGTCTTCGCCTCTGTAAGTGGTGATGGTTGGGTTGATCAGGTACGATGCGCCCTCGCTGAAATAATCCACTTTGAAATCTTCCCAAAACAAATAAGCATTCTCAAAAAATTGGTTGCTATCTTCGTACTGACCCATCATGGAAAGCACCAAACCCTTGTTCACGAAATAGAGGAAACGATCTTTGCCCGTGGCGTGGCCCGATTGATTTTTTAATGTTTGCAGCGCTCCTGTGAGATTGCCCGACTCAAATTCTTTATTGAACCCGAGGTTAGCTTGGTAGTAGGTAGAGCAGGAAGAGAGGAGTATTAGTGAAGTGCAAATTAATTTAAGATTTAAGATGTGAGATTTAAGATTTAGGGAACTGAGAGGAATCATCTGGTATAAATCTAACATCTAACATCTAACATCTTAATTCATACATCTTAATTCCGAATATCCTTCTTAATCTCTTGCTGCCCGTACCAAATCCGTTTGTTGGTTTCCATATCCGTAAGGAAGAGCGTGGTGATATAGTTGACCACTCGCCTTTTGTTGTAGGTGTCTGTCTCAGATGTCATCTCACCAAAGAGCATTAAGTTAGCACCTGTTTCTTTTCCCCATTGTGAAACAGTGGCAGGGTTGGCAAAATCTTGTTGTTGCGCTCGTTCTTCCCGAATCTTATCGCGAAAAGCATCTGACTCTACTAAATCTGCGACACCCGAATTATAGATCGCTAATTCAATTTTCTTAATGTAATTGGCGGCATCGATATGCTCACTGGTTTTGTTTTGTACCAAGCCCACGATGATGGCTGGTTTCTTGCCCAATGCTTTGGAGTATTCTTTGAACTTATCACTCGCCAACAAATCGTTGATCATCTTTTGCGATACTTGTCGCGAGTCGCTATCGTTCCATCTTCCGCTTAAATCAATTTGCTGGCTTGGGTCGATGCGGGTGACGGATCGGGCGCAAGAAAAGAGTATCAGAGCCAATAAAAAAAATCGCATAGAGTTTAAATGGGTTGACTTTATTCATTACAAGCATCTCTAAACACCTTGTCAGGTTGAGCCTGTCGAAACCTATTAGCTGGCCTTAATCCATTAAACCGACTTCGACAAGCTAAGTCTGACATTCTATTAGAAATGCCTTTATCAATTCTTAATCAAGGCCAAAATCAGGCCAATTAATTGATAGACTTTAAACGTTGAATGGTCTCCTTAGGGTTGTGAGAAGTGAAAACAAAATTCCCTGCCACCAACACATCAGCCCCAGCCTCTAGCAAAGCTTTGGCATTCTGTAAGTTGACACCGCCATCTATTTCAATCAAAGCGTTGGACTTTTTCAGATTGATCAATGTCTTGAGTTCTTTCACTTTGGAATACGTGTTCTCAATAAATTTCTGCCCACCAAAGCCAGGGTTCACTGACATAATGCAAACTAAATCAATATCGGCAATCACCTCTGATAGAATGCTTACTGGCGTATGTGGATTTAGTGCCACGCCCGCTTTAATTCCTAATGCTTTAATCTGTTGGATGTTTCGATGCAAGTTGGGACAAGTCTCGGCATGAACGGTGATTACTTTTGCTCCTGCTTTGTAAAATGCCTCCACTATCTTTTCAGGGTTCACAATCATCAGGTGGACATCCAATGGCTTAGTAGCATGTTTGTTGATTGCTTCCACCACTGGAATACCCATTGAAATATTGGGGACGAACACACCGTCCATAACGTCCACATGGATCCAATCAGCTTGGCTTTCGTTTATCATTTTTACTTCGCGCTCAAGGTTGGCGAAATCTGCGGCAAGGATGGAGGGGGAGATAATCGAGTTCATAGGGCAAAGATATTCAGAATTTGATTTAGGAATTAAGATTTGTGATTTAAGATTTTTGCTTACTGGAATTTCGGCCAGGGATAGAAGTGGAAAGCCTCCCTCGGCTACGCTCGGGATGAACTCCGCGAGATGGAATGTGTGTAGGACGGACTTGGAACGGATAGCCCGGTGCCGCTGCGCCTCGCGTGGCAGGCCGCCAAAAAAAAATTATAGAGCTTATCTTGTACTGAACTTTTAACAATATCTTCAACTTTGAACCTCGATTTTTCAGTAGCTTCGCCCCGATTTACTTACTATGAATTTGCACGAAAAATACCCAGTGTCTATCACCAACTCGTTGAGTGGCAAGAAAGAACTATTCGAACCAATCAACCCTCCCTTTGTAGGATTGTATTCTTGCGGCCCGACTGTTTATAACGAAGTGCATTTGGGCAACCTGCGCACCTTCACGGCCTTTGATGTGGTCTATCGTTACCTCACACACATTGGCTACAAGGTGCGTTATGTACGGAACATTACCGATGCCGGCCACTTAACGAATGATGCTGGCGAAGGTGTTGATCGTATTGAGGAGAGAGCAAAGTTGGAAAGACTAGAGCCGATGGAAATCGTGCAAAAATATACGCATGGCTTTCATGAGGTGTGCCGTATCTTCAACATTCTGCCGCCAAGTATTGAGCCCACGGCCACTGGCCACATTGTGGAGCAAATAGAAATGGTGAAGCGGATTTTAGACAATGGTTTTGCTTATGAAAAAAATGGCTCAGTGTATTTTGATGTGCGCAAGTTTATGGAGAAGCACAAGTACGGTGAACTGAGCGGGCGAAAAATTGATGATTTATTGGAAGGCACACGCGAACTGGATGGGCAAGAGGAGAAAAAAAATTCCATCGACTTTGCAATATGGAAAGCTGTATCGCCCAACCACATTCAGCGGTGGCCTTCACCGTGGGGCGAAGGAATACCTGGCTGGCACTTGGAGTGCTCGGCCATGGGCACAAAATATTTAGGCAAGGAGTTTGACATTCACGGTGGCGGCATGGACTTGAAATTTCCGCACCATGAATGTGAGATTGCACAAAGTGTGGGCGCGTATGGCCATGCACCCGTACGTTATTGGATGCACTCGAATATGCTCACCGTTAATGGGGAGAAGATGAGCAAATCAAAAGGCAATTCATTTTTACCGAGGGAATTATTTGCGGGCGCGCATCCATTGCTCGTCAAAGCTTATAGTCCCATGTCGGTGCGGTTTTTTATGCTGCAGTCTCATTACTCTAGCACATTGGATTTTTCAAATGAAGCCTTGGCCGCTTCTGAAAAGGGATTTAAGAAACTTTCCAATTCACTGAGTGCGATAAAAAAGCTACAAGCTACAAGCCACACGCCACAAGCTACGAGCTTCAACCCAACGCTTGCGCAAGAACTAAATCGTATGGTCAACGATTGTTATGAATCCATGAGCGATGATTTCAATTCTGCGAAAGCGATAGCGGCTTTGTTCGAAATGTCGGCACGTGTCAACGACTTTAAATCTGGGAACAGTTCATTGGATCAAATAGCTACAGATACTTTTGAGAAATTCAAAGCCACCTACGTTACTATGATGGAGGACGTGCTTGGATTGACAGAAGAAACCGAATCAGGCGGCAGTCATTTGGAAGGTGCGATCAACGTATTGATCGAGCTACGGAAAAAAGCTAGGGTGGATCGCAACTACGCTTTATCAGATAAAATACGTGACGACCTTCAAGCGATAGGTGTACAATTGAAAGACGGGAAGAACGGGGAGATTAGTTATGTGATTGAATAGGCCTTTTTAAAATGCTAAAGAAGATTTTCATTTTGCCTATTAAGTTTTATCAAGGAGCTATTTCTCCACTACTGGGAGCGCACTGCCGCCATGCACCATCTTGTTCTCAATATGCAATTGATGCAATCATGGAGTGGGGCATACTTAAAGGTACTTGGCTTGGCGCAAAAAGAATTGGGCGATGCCATCCCTGGGGAACGAGCGGGTATGATCCGGTACCCAAAAAGGGAACCAAATCGTAAGCGAATTTTAAATGCTAAAACGGGTCTTCAGATTTTTAGGAATTGCTTGCATCTTGCTAATAAGCTTGGTTATTACCCTTTGCGCATTTTGGTACCGATCTGACATTCCCGTCATGGAATTGGAGACAAAATATTTTACACCGCAGTCTTCCTACATCACGATCAATGACTCAAAAGTGCATGTGCGACAACAAGGATCGGGAATAGCCATTTTTCTTTTACATGGCAGCTTTGCCTCCTTGCATACATGGGATAGCTGGGAAAAAGAATTGAGCAAAAGTTTCAAAACCATCTCATTGGATTTTCCTGGGCATGGATTGACTGGCCCCAACCAAGCAAACAAGTATTCTACGGATAATTATGAAGCATTGGTCTTTGCTTTGGCCGATCAATTAAAGATCGATACATTTTATGTGGCAGGCAATTCTATGGGTGGGCAGGTGGCTTGGAAGATGGCTCTTCACCATCCTGAGCGCGTAAAGAAATTGATCTTAGTAGATGCCGCAGGCTATTGGAAGATCACTTCAGATAGCTCCTCTAAAAAACAAAGCCGCCCTTTCATTTTTAAACTGTTGCAAAATGATTTCGTTGCTTCCACCATGATGAAGATAACCCCACGCTTTCTTTTTAAAATAAATCTGCGACAAGTATATGGCAATCCCAGTAAAGTAAGAGAAGAAGACATAGATCGATTTTATGACTTGATATTACGAGAAGGGAACCGCGCCTCTACTATGCTGCGCCTGCGGCAAGCGGGCAAAGATTTGCAAGACAGCATACAGTATATTCAAACTCCTACTCTTATCATTTGGGGTGAGAAAGATGCGTGGATCCCCGTAGCGAATGCTTACCGTTTCAACAATGATATCAAAGATTCAAAATTGAAAATATTTTCGCAAGCGGGGCATGTGCCTATGGAAGAAATACCTAGCGAGACAATAAGAAGCGCGATGTATTTTTTACAGGATAAACCAAGGAAGGATGGCAAGTAATAGTGTAATAATGAGCCAAAAGAAGAATCTTTTGTTTTTTTGTTCAAAGTATGCCATGGTAAAAGATTTATTTATCATACGAAGCCCCGACCATAAGGTTTGTAGCTTTAACAAATCATTAACATCGTCACACAGTTCAATTTTGCGATTAACCATTGGCTCAATAATTGTTTCTTCGCAGGCTAAACCTCTATGTTGAGAAAAATTTTAAAATGGCTGCTCTACATTTCGTTAGCATTAATTGTGCTTACGGTTTTGCTCATTGCCCCCATTGCCCACACCCCACTCAACGAACAACCCTTCTACCAAGCCATGATGAAGCGGTTGGATACAATAAAGCCAATCAGGCATCAAGGCACATCAAAAACAAAAGTAGGCTGGAGCAAATTTAATATCACTCCGAGTTACTCCATGCCGATGGCTGGCTACACGCCCAAAGATAAATTTGAAACCATACACGATTCTGTGTATTGCCGCGTGTTGTCTATTGACAATGGAGTCAGCCTGAATTTTATTGTCACTATAGATTTGATGTTGTTCCCTCCTATCATAAAAGATAAGGTGATCGAACAATTAAAAAAGCAAGGCAAAGATTACTTTGTCTATTTCTCAGCCACGCACACGCACAGCAGCTTGGGTGGATGGGATGCAAGCCTAGTGGGCAGAGTGGCGTTGGGAACGTATCAAACCAAATGGGTTGACCAAACGGTGAATGATATTTTTTTGAGTTTTGAAAAAGCAAGAACCTCTTCCCTTCCTTCTACTATTGCCTATTGGGAAACCGATGCAACAGAATTTGTAGAAAATAGATTGGATGGAGCAAACGGAAAAACAGACGGAAAGCTTCGCGGGTTGAAATTCATTCGAGTTGATAGCAGCAAAGCAGTGATGGCAACGTATAGTGGCCACGCCACCACAGTGGGGTTGTTAAACCGAATTATTTCAGGCGATTACCCTACTGCGTTGACCAATCATTTGGAGAAAGATGAATTTGATTTCGGTATGTTCTTGGCTGGTATGGTGGGCAGCCACCGCTTGAAAGGTTTTGATGGAGATGAGTTTGAAAGAATTGAAGCAACAGGAAAAACACTTTCAGAAAAAATCATTCAGGCAACGAATCAAAAATTAACTGATTCAATTTCCATATCATCGGCACATATATCAATAGAATTTGGCCTCTCGCAGTTGCGTATTGCCAATAATTGGAAAGTTCGTGATTGGGTTTTCAGTTCGGTCATTGGTAAACTACAAGGCGAACTCACCGTTCTTCAAATTGGAAATGTATTACTAATCGGAACACCCTGTGATTTCTCTGGGGAAATTTTCGCGGATGAAAACCTAGAATCATTTGCTGAAAAAAATGGAAAGACGGTCATCATTACCAGCTTCAATGGCAACTATGTGGGCTACATCACTGCCGATAGATATTACGAAAAAGGAAACGAAGAGGAGGTGATGGCACTCAACTGGGTAGGCCCCTATTTTGGAGCGTACTATTCCGAAATGATTAAGAAGATTGTGCTTAAATTTTAGATTTCGGATTTGTGATTTTTTGGCCTACGCCACCCAACTACGCGAAAGCAGGTCAATCTTAAATCCTAAATCACAAATCTAAAATCAAAAATCCACCCTACCTCCTCGGCTTACTCCCAAAACTCTTCTTCGGGCCACGCGGTCGTTGGTAACTTGTCTCTATTTGTTTCTCTGGTTGATAGAGAGGACCAGAACCCAACGCTTCAGGTATCGAAACTTTTTCTATCACTTTGCCAATCATGCTTTCAATCCTAGAAAATTTGCGTTGGTCTTTGTTGTTGATAAACGTAATGGCAGTGCCGGTAGTAGCGGCACGTGCTGTTCTACCAATGCGGTGAATGTAATCTTCTGGATCTGGCGGAACATCAAAGTTTATCACTAAACTGATTCCCTCTACATCAATCCCTCTTGATAAAACATCGGTGCCAACTAAAATAGAGAGTTGCTTATTTTTGAACTCCCTCAAAATATTTTCTCGCTCCACTTGTTCTAAGTCAGAGTGGATGGCTTTAGCCGTAATGCCGATCTTTTGCAATGCGCGATCCAACTTCTTTACATTCTCTTTAGTAGAAGCAAAAATCAACACGCTGTTGTATTGACCTGTCTTAAAAATATGATTGATCAGTTTTTCTTTTTGCTCATCAAACACAACATACGCCTGCTGCAAAATCCCCTCGGCAGGTTTTGAAATAGCGATATTGATTTCCTCTGGGTTTTTTAAAATCTTACTGGCCAAGCCTCTGATCTTAGGCGGCATGGTAGCAGAAAAAAGCAACGTCTGTCGATTGGCAGGAAGATATTTGATAATACGGATGATGTCTTCATAAAAACCCATGTCCAACATCCGGTCCGCTTCATCTAAAACCAAATGTTCCACATGATCTAACTTGATAACGCCCGAGGCCAGCTGCGCCATTAACCTGCCGGGTGTCGCAATGATGATATCAACACCTGCCTCCAAAGCTTTCTTTTGTTGCTCCCAGATAGCGCCATCGCCACCGCCATAAACCGGAATAGAACTGACACCCAAAAAATAAGCGAAACCCTCTATTTGTTGATCGATCTGCTGCGCCAACTCGCGCGTAGGCGCAATGATCAATGTGTTTAAGTGACGCTTTTCTGAATGGATAATATTATTGAGGATGGGAAGTAAGTAGGCTGCTGTTTTTCCAGTGCCTGTTTGTGCACAGGCAATCAAGTCCTTTCTTTCTAAAATTACTGGGATGGCCTTCTCTTGTATGGGGGTAGGCTTGTTGTAGCCCATGGATTCCAGCCCTTCGGAGAGTTTGGAGTCAAATTTAAAATCGTTGAATGTCAATGGTGGAGTGGTTTGTGTCAAAAAAAAGCCCCACGAAACGTAGGGCTTTTCAATTCTTAGGTGACCAGATATTAATTGGCTAAGCGAACTTCTACTGCGTTCAAGCCTTTCTTACCTTCTTTCAGATCAAATGTGATTGTGTCATTTTCACGTACCTTGTCAACCAAGCCCGTTACATGAACAAAATACTCTTGTCCTGTTGATGTTTCCTTTACAAAGCCAAAACCTTTGGCCTCGTTGAAGAATTTTACTGTTCCTTCTTTCATTTTGTTTGTTATTGATATTTGATAAATAATTCGCAAAGATAACATAAATTTCAAATAAAGAACATATACTTTTTAAACCTTCGTTTATGGAATCTTCCCCCCTAAAGCCCTTTTCAATAGAAATTGTTACCCAACAGGCCAATATTGACGAAATGAACCACGTGAACAATGTGGTGTATGTGCGCTGGGTGCAAGAGGTGGCGATGGCTCATTGGGTTTCGATAACAAGCCCAGAAATGAGGGACAGCTATTCGTGGATGCTTCTACGCCATGAAATCGACTACCTCGGCCAAGCTTTTTTGGGCGATCATCTTACGGGCACAACTTGGGTGGGCGAAGCCAAGGGAGCCACGTTTGAAAGGTTTGTAGAATTGAGCAAGGATGGAAAAGTAATCACCAAATCGCGCACAGTGTGGGCATTGCTGGATGCAAAGACCTTGAAGCCAAGAAGGATTGATGGGATGATGATCGAGTTGTTAGGGGTGGCTTCGAGATAAAAAACTGCTATTCAAAAAGGTTGCTAATCTTCTTCATTGTCAAAAACATTCTTCCACTATCAGGCAGTTTAACAAACCCATAGCGAGCATAAAAAGTAACAGCATCTTCATCGAGTGGATCAACTACAACTGCCATTGAACCGAGGGAACTCTTAGAGATAAAGTAACTCCGCTTGAGTGCATCTAACAATAATAATTCTCCCAATCCAAGCTTGGTAAATCTTTTATCTATCGCGAGCCTACCTAGTAGCGTTGTAGGCAAATTCTTATACGAATTCGGCATCTTGTTCACAATTTCTTCTGGCACTAACTCCCTTGATATACTATCGTTGGATAATGTATAAAAACCTTTAATGGTCTTATCTTCAGGCAGCACAAAAACCACACACAATTTTCTTTTACTATCTTGACTTGCTTGCCTATGGAGGTAATCATCCAACACGCTTTTGCCACAAGTAAATTCATCTTTGTTAAAGGACGAATCAAGTATAGTGGTGAGGAATGTCATTTGCCTGCCAAAGCATTGTTGTACCGTTGCGCAGCACCTACCAACTTTTTGTTGGGCTTTTCTGATCGCATAATGGCATCAAAGAAAATATCTCTATCTTTTTCAGACGCTAATACTGTTTTGTGCTTCTCGATAATCGCCTTAGCCTTTTCATTAACGGTAGAAATAATAAAGTCAGTCAATGTGCGAAAACCTCCAATGCTGGCGGCATATTCAAACAATTCTTTTTGGGTTTTTGACAGCTTGGTGTCAAACCTAGACATTTGTAAAGTGTGCGTTTGCTTCTCCATACTTGTAACTGTTAGGAAGCAAAAGTACGGAAAAATTACGTATTGGGGCAAGTAAGAGTTCGTGATTCCAGAATCTTAAGACAACAAAAAAGCCAGGCATTACTCTGGCTTTCAATTTCTAACAGAAAAACTACTCTACGCAGCCTTTCTCACCCTTTGCATCACTATCTCTTTCTGTTGCACTAGCTTGATCACATTCAACTTATCCAATAATTTTATAACCTGATAGGTAGGATCAATCTCATGCCAACGGATGCCACCAAAATTAGCGCGTGAGCCATACTTGTGATGGTTGTTATGGTAGCTTTCGCCCATCATCAAGAAATCTACAGGCAAAAAGTTCTTGGAGGTATCTCCTACTTCAAAATTGCGGTAGCCATATACATGGGCAAACCAATTGATGATCGCACCGTGAATAGGGCTCATTATAAATTGCAATGGCAACAAAAGCCATAAGTACCAAGCTGTAGCAAATTGCCAGTAGAACAATACATACAATGCTCCCCAGAATAATCTGGATGGCCATGAGCGGGCAAACTTATCGAACGAATCCCAACGGGGAACGCCATCTGTAAAACGTTTTTCAGGAACAACTCTACCGCTAGCAATACTAGAGTAGATCGTCTTGGTCTTCCACATCATGTTCCAAATAGTTTCATCGTACTTGGGTGAGTGTGGATCGTTTTCTGTATCGGCAAAGGCATGGTGCATACGGTGCATAGTGCCATAGCCAAAAGGGCTTAAATAATTAGAGCCTTGAAAAATCCAAGTGAGAACAAAGAACACCTTCTCGGTGAACGGGTTCATAGTAAAAGCCTTGTGGGCTGCGTAGCGATGGAGAAAAAATGTCTGAAAGAACAAAGATAAATACCAATGGGCTACGAAGAAAATGAGTATCGCCTTCATGTAAACAGGTTAGGTTATTTGATTAAAACACGCAACCAGCCGTAATTTGGCTGATTTACTGTAAGACAAACTCGTTTGAGTTTTGTGACAAGAAAGGGGCAAAAATATCAGCTTTTTTTACTGATGGTCTGCCTGTCTGGTAAACAGGCTTCTGCAATGTCATTTTTAAGATGGCCGATCAACTCCGTGGCATTGTCGAGTGTACAGGCTTTTTTGAAGCTCTCAAACAACTGCGAAGCATCGGGAAGCTCCATCTTTATTTTGGAACTGGAGTCATTCAATTTCTTTTTGGCGCGACTGAACAATTGGCGGCAATGATCTGCCTTCTTATCCACTACTTTTTGAATGGCTTCGTAATCGAAATCAAAGACTTCTTTCAGCAGATAAGTAGCGCGCTCAAGAGGCTCTAACTTGCTCTGAATCACTTTAAAAGCCGCAGCCAATTCCTTTTCAAAATCTATATGCGCAAAGTCAGATTCCTTGAACTTTACAACCAATTGAGAGAGCATAATCGAATCCCAATATTCCTCTTTCTTCCTCTTCAATGCATTGAGGTGGTTGAGGCAATTGTTGGTTACCGACTTGATGAGATATGCTTTTGTATTTTGGATTTTGGTTTGATCGATGCTCAACCATTTCATGAAAGTATCCTGCACCATGTCTTCTGCATCGGCCTTGCAGCGAAGCAGATTATAGGCAATGCTGTGCAACATTGGCTGATAGAGGGTGATGGCTTGAGCGTGGTTCAAAATCTTAGCTTTTCAATTCCGTAAAGATATGAACCAATAACACGAATTGAAAGGGAAATGTTTGTTAATAAAAGGAACTAACGGTTGTGAGTGACTCACTCTCTAGGACTTTGGCATTGGGACTTAGGACTTGAAGCATATACCCATTGGTCGTAAAGTGGCCTACTACCAACCACCTCTTACCAATTACCTCTCACCTTTTACTAACCACTCAGTTTTGTCTATTGTCTATTGCCTATTGCCCCTTGTCAATCTATTTTAAACCAACTCCCCCAACTCCATCCACCTCATTGTCTTTGCTTCAATCTCCTGAGTAATATCTCCAATCTGCTTAGACCATTCAGTAAGTTGAGCGTGATCAGTACTTCCTGAATCTAATTGAGCAACCAATTCTGCTTTGCGCGATTCCAGTTTTTCTATCGAGCGTGGAAGCTTTTCATACTCGTTCTTTTCATCAAACGAAAGTTTCTTTTTGCCATTTGATTTTTCTTCGACTGCGATCTTCTTGGGCGGAGCAGGCATCCGTTCCATTTCTTCCTTCTCCTCTATCATTGTGCGATAGTCAGAATAGTTTCCATTAAATGGTCTGATCTTTCCATCTCCCTCGAAAATAAAAAGTTGATCGACCAAGTGATCCATAAAGTAACGGTCGTGAGAAACGAGCAACAGGCAGCCAGTGAATTTCTCCAAGAAATCTTCCAACACATTAAGGGTGTCAATATCAAAATCGTTCGTGGGCTCATCCAAGATCAAAAAATTGGGATTGGTGATCAGCACCTTCATCAACTGCAACCGCTTCTTCTCTCCCCCACTTAATTTTTCAATGATATTATATTGCTTCTCGGGCGGAAATAAAAATGTGTCCAAGAATTTAGATGCTGACATCTGTGTGCCATCCGACATGGTGATATATTCGGCTATCTCTTTTATTTCTTCAATCACTCGGTGTGCAGGGTTCAGTGTCTCCACCTCTTGCGTGAAGTACCCGATCTTGGTGGTCACGCCAGGGATCATCTCGCCACTGGTTGGCTTGGTTTTGCTTGTGAGCAAATCCAAGAAGGTTGATTTACCAATCCCGTTTTTACCTACAATGCCAATGCGATCTTTCTTCTTAAATACATAAGAAAAGTCATCCACCATTTTTCGGTCGCCATAACTTTTAGACAAGTGATGGAGCTCCATGATCTTGCCTCCTTGCCGGGCCTCTTGCATGTCCAATTCCAGTTTATCGCGCTTCAGATTTACCGATGCAATGTCTTTCAATTCGTAGAACGCCTCGATCCGATACTTGGCCTTGGTACCACGAGCTCGCGGCTGCTTACGCATCCACTCCAATTCCTTTTTTAGGAGATTTCTGGCCTTGGTCACTTCGGTTTTCAGCATCTCCTCGCGCTCCGACTTCTTTTCTAAAAAGTAGGCGTAGTTGCCTTCATACCTATAAAGCTTACCGCGGTCAAGCTCCAAAACGGTCTTAGATACGTTGTCCAAGAAATACCTGTCGTGGGTCACCATCAGCACGGTCATGTTCTGCCCGCTTAGGTATGACTCCAGCCATTCGATGGCCTCCAAGTCCAGGTGGTTGGTGGGCTCATCCATGATAATGAGGTCCGGCTCGGTCAACAACATTTGGGCAAGGAAAATCCTTTTCTTCTGCCCGCCCGAAAGCTGCTCAAACTTCTGCTCTAAATCGGTGATGCCCAACTTGCCCGTGATCTCCTGCACCTTGGCATCGTAATCCCACGCGTTGAGTTCTTCCATTGCTTCAAGTGCGTGTTGCATCCGCTCTGGCGATACATGTGGATCGTGGATACACTCTTCGTATTCACCTACGGCCTTGGCTATCTTATTCTTCTCATCAAATAAAATTTCTTTTACGGATAGCTTGGGTGCTACTTGAGGCTGCTGCGTGAGGTAGCCAAGCTTGATGCCATCGCGAATGCTGACAGCACCTTCGTCTTGCTTCACCTGCCCCGTGAGTATTTTGATGAGCGTAGTCTTGCCCGTTCCATTCTCGCCCACCAAAGCAATCTTCTCGCCTTGGCCAATGCCAATGGTGATGTCTTTGAAAAGCCAACGGTCGTTAAATGATTTGGAGAGTGCTTCGGCAGATAGGTAGTTCACTTGCAAAAAATTAGGGCTGCAAGTTAGCACAACCTAGCCAATAATTGGTAATTTGTAAAACTGATCAGTTTGTCAATTTAAATATTTCTTAACAACCGCCTCCGCACACCGCTCACCATCCATTGCTGCCGACACAATTCCTCCTGCATAGCCCGCGCCTTCCCCGCAAGGGAAAAGTCTTTTCACTTGCGTGTGTTCTAATGTTTCTTTATCGCGTGGTACGCGCACAGGTGAAGAAGTTCTACTCTCAACACCCACTATCTGTGCATCGTTAGTCAAGTAGCCTCGTATTTTACTACCAAAACTCTTAAAGCCTTGTCTCAAGCCTTCAGCTATGAAAGACGGAAGCACTTCGTCCATCATAACAGAACTGAGGCCGGGCTGATAAGACGTATCTAGCAATGAAGATGAATTTTTCTTTTCAACAAAATCAATCAGACGCTGGCCAGGCGCAGTCTGCTTCCCTCCCGCTACTTCACAGGCTTTCTTCTCTATCGCTGCTTGAAAATAAAGTCCCGCCAATGCGCCATGCTTGGAATAGGATCTAAAATCCTCGGCCTCTACCGACATCACAATACCTGAGTTGGCGTACTTAGAATCTCTGCGCGATGGGCTCATGCCATTCACTACTACTTCGCCAGAGCTAGTAGCAGAAGGCACAATAAATCCTCCAGGGCACATGCAAAAAGAAAAAACTCCCCTCTCCTTGCCATTCACTTTTGATTGATGTACGATGGTATAAGAAGACGCAGGCAAATAAGCCCCTCGATCTGTTTTGCAATGGTACTGAACTTGATCGATAAGGCTTTGTTGATGTTCAACGCGTACACCCAACGCAAAAGGTTTTGCCTCGATCAATATATTTCTTTGGTGCAGTAGCTCGAAAATATCTCGTGCAGAGTGGCCTGTTGCCAAAATCACAGAAGCAGCTTCCCATTTTGTCCCATCATGAGTAACCACTCCCTTCATTTCATTTTCTTTAACAATAAAATTGGTGACTTTTGTATTGAAATGAATTTCACCGCCAGCGTTCTTGATAGTTTCGCGAAGTTCGGCAACCAACAATGGCAGTTTATTAGTGCCAATGTGCGGGTGGGCATCGTATAAAATTTCTTCTTTCGCACCGTGCGCCACTAAGATTTCTAAAATCCGTTTGATGTCACCTCGTTTCTTTGAGCGTGTATATAGTTTCCCATCAGAATAAGTGCCAGCACCGCCCTCGCCAAAACAATAGTTAGATTCAGGATTGACAATGTGTTCTTTATTGATAGCAGCAATATCGCGCCTGCGCGCCTGCACGTCTTTTCCTCTTTCGATAATAATAGGTTTTACGCCAAGTTCAATCAAGCGGATGGCCGCGAAAAGCCCAGCAGGGCCAGCGCCTACAATGATCACTGATGAAGACTTGCTGACATCTTGATAGTTTTTTTGATAAGAAATGAGGGGCTTTAGGCTTTCTTTTGATGCGACTTCAACAAGGAAATTAACAATCACCTCTTTGCTCCGTGCGTCAATCGATCTTCGGATTGGTCTGACGAAAATACTTCCATCATCAATCAAATTCAATTTTTGAAAAAGTGCTGGCTTGAAAGCCGCCTCATCAAAAGCCTCTTTGGGCTTTAGGTTTATTTCGATGGTCTTGTTCATAGGAAAGGTAGTTATCCCTTCAAGTAGATTTGAGACGTGAGATATAAGATATGAGATTTACTTTTGGGTAAAATTACAATTTTCTATTCAAGTCACATCTCAAATCTATCCTCTTTTGTCATTATCTCCGGCCGTCAAACGAAAACGAGTAACCAAAATTCAACCCGAAGTTCACACTCTGCGAAAAAGATGATTGGTTGACGTTTGAAAAGGTTTGCCTATAAATAGTTTCAACATCAAAATTGCGATAGCCAATATTGTAGCCGCCAAAGGCATCAATAGTAAATCCGTTTCCATTGTTGCGCTGCATAAAGCGGATCCCCATCAACACGCCATACTCAGCTCGCTGTTCAGCCGCACTCGCAATAACTTTTGATTGTGGCGCAAGCGGAAAATCCACATTGGCAAAATGCCCCACATTGGTGAAGCGTACTTGATGCCCAAAATACCACATGCCCGTTTTCATAGGGTTGTAGAATTTTTGTTTGACAGAGATCGCGTTGCCGCGTTGGAAGATTTTATTCTGCGGCACATCGGCATCGGCAGTGTAGAATGGATCGCGCAAGCCTTCAAAAGAAAATTCATGGCCGAGCCTTTCTTGATTATAAAACTCAATGGACACGGGCATGAAACCGATAAAAGAAAAAGCAGGATTACCCCCTACGATCACCCCATGGTACTCGGGAAAGAGTGGCGCGAAATAATGAAAACCTTTTCGTCTCGTTTGTTTGGGCACAATAGCTTTAGGTTTTTTATTAAGCAAATCGCCAATGTCTTTCGCTAGTGCCTTATCTTCATAAAACGGTTTGTAGTAGCCCGATAATTTTCCGTCTTGCTCGTACAACTCCCATGTGCCCACGCGCAAGTCGTCTTCAATTTGTCCTTTTGTTTGTAGCGAGCCGCTAGGATAATATCCAGAATACGTTCCTTTTCCCTTGTCAAAGTCACACTCGCCTTCTAGCTTTCCATCTTCATAAAAATATTGCCACTTGCCTTGGTTCTTTTCATCAACAATCTGGCCTTTCACTTTTAGTTTTCCTGAGGCAAAATATTCGCGGTACTCTCCTACGCCATTTTTGTAAGTGATCTCGCTCTTTAGCAATTTATTTTTAGTGAAGGAAGTCCAGTATCCATTTTTTCTTCCTGCTAAGTATTCTCCCTTAGAGCTGATCGCTCCGTCTTCAAAAAAATTAGTCCATGCACCTACAGGTTCGTCATTCTCAAACAAGCCAGAGGCAGAGACTTTCCCAGAAGAAAAAAAATATTTCCACTCACCATTCTTTTTCCCATTGGCATATTCGCCCTCGCTCTCCAGAGTTCCATCTTCGGCAAAAAATCGCCAAAGCCCTACGTTGCGCGCGCCAGCTTTCGGGCCTTCGCCTATTACTTTGCCCGAGTGATAATACTCGGTGTAGCGACCGTAGTCATCCTTGTATTCGATCTCTCCGCGCAGCGCACCATCTTCAAAATATGTTTTCCATAAACCCGATCGCTTGTTGGTACTGTACTCGCCCGTCTCTTTCAAGTCGCCACTTTCATAATAGATTTTCCAAATACCTTCTTTCAGTTTTCCATCAATCGTGCCTTCCATACTTTTCTGGCCGCTCTCATAAAAATATTCCCACAAGCCGTAGTTAGAATTGCCACGAAGGATGCCACGCATTTTAAGGTTGCCTGTTTCAAAATAAAATTCCCATACACCCGTGGTTTCATTGTTTATAAACTGCCCTTTGGATTCAATATTCCCGTTAAGAAAATAAGAGATGTAGCGGCCTTGAAGCGTGTTTGTGATGGTATCTTTTACTTGATATACTTCCTTCACGTTTTTCTTAGCACCATCATGGTAGGTAGTGCGCATAGTGCCTTGGCCAAAAGCAACGCACGCTACTAGCGAGAGAGAATAGGTAAGCCAAAAGTGTTTCATGAATCGGTGGTAATACAAATGTAGTAAATGTACGGGATGCAAGGGCGGCATCCCCGCTGCGCCCAAATCAATGCCGGGGTCGGGCTGTCACTACTCGCCACCTATCGCACATGCCACTTCGGGCTCAAACATGCGATTCCATCCCTTGCCGTAAAACTGTCGACATCAATAGTTATTTTTAATCGAGTTCTGTGACTAATTTTGACAAATTGAGTTCTACTTAAAATCAAAATCTATGAAAAAATTACTAACCATTCTAATCTTAGCAATTCTCATCTCATGCGAAAAAAGAATGGAAAGCAAGCTTGGTATTGACTCAAACATAAATATGACGTAGAACTAAATCTTCCAACCGCCACAGAACAGGAGGCTTCGTCATCAATTCAGATAGATAGAAAACTTATCAAAAACGGAACACTGGTTTTTAAAGTGAGTGATGTTAGTGAAGCCAAAAAGCAGATCGACAAATTAGTAAAAGAAAGTAACGGATATCCTTCTACTGAAACCCAAACAAATTATGACGAGCGATTGCAATACAATTTGACTGTTCGTGTGCCTGCCAACAGCTTTGATGAATTTATCAACAACGTTTTAAAACTAGCAACCAAAGTTGAAAGCAAAAACATCACCACCGAAGATGTCACCGAACAATTCATCGACACCGAAGCCCGCCTCAAAACCAAAAAGGAATTGGAAATCCGCTTTCGCGAAATATTGAAGCATGCAAAAACAGTGGAAGAAATTTTATCTATAGAATCACAACTATCAAATGTGCGAACAGAAATAGAATCAGCAGAAGGAAAATTGAATTATTTGAAAAGCCAAATAGCGATGAGCACACTAACTATTACCTACTATGAACTCATCGCCACCGATTTTGGGTTTGCTTCTAAGTTTGTTCATTCTTTGCGTGAAGGCTGGGATAATCTCTTAGCCTTCTTAATTGGGCTTGTTTCTATTTGGCCATTTGTGTTGGCGATAGGTGGTGGAGTGTTTTGGTTTTGGAGGAGGAGATTGAAAAGGCGAAAAACAATAACAAATTAAAGTGCGTTTTAAAAATTAAAAATAAGGTAATAAAGTTTACTTGCTTTGTAAAATTCTTTTCTACTAAGGTTTGTCCTGTAACGGGTGGAATAAATTTGCTCGCATCTTGCCTATTACTTATTACTTATTGCCTACTGCCTACTTTTAAATCCTAACTCAATTTAACTACCCCCGCCTTCCCCCACTCTGCTTTCTCCTGCTCAGTCCACAACTCAGGGAAGAAAATTATTTTTTGAAAACGCGGAGGTAAATATTTTTGCCAGTTGGTACCGCCAGTTGCTTTGATGTCCTGAGGATCGCGATGAAGGTAATGCCCTGCCGATTTTAAATGCGCCAATGGCCACAGCACGTTTGCCAGTTGATCGAACTCACGCATCCGCGAGATTACTTCTTTTGATCCCCTAAAATTTTTATCGTACAGCTTCCACAGATTTTTATCGCGGTACTTCATGCCTGTATTTTTAAAAAGCTTGATGTACTTCTCTTCAAATTGCTGGAGCGTGAGCGTTTTCTTGCCTGATGCCAGCTCTGTTGCGCCACTTCGCCAATACAATTTTTCAATCTGTTGATCAATGTCACTGTATTCTACCAATGCTTCTCGCTCTTGTGCGTTCACCAAGTTGATGGTATCTGTAGAGCAAATCTCAATCAACCGATATTGAGCAGACTGAAACCCCGATGCAGGCAGCAGCGACATCCTGAATTTTAAAAATTGATCGCGCTCCATCCCATTCACCATCACAGCAAAAGAATTTTCCAACAATTGAAAGTACCGAACAATGCGATCCAGTCGTTCAACAAAAAATTTCTCGTCAATGTTTTCCTTCTCGGCCATTTGCTCTATCTCCCACAAAATCAAATTGAAGTAAAGCTCCGTGATTTGATGATAGACAATAAATATCTTTTCATCAGGAAAATGTGTTTTGGGGTTTTGCAAACTCAGCAGTGTATCCAGATGAATGTAATCCCAGTAGGTGAGGTAATCTGCATGAAGCAATCCATCTAGGTAAGATGACAGATCTTGCCCCATGACAGTATATTTTTGCTGAAGCTTTTTTAGCTGTTCAATCAGGCTGGGGTCAAGGTTTTCCATTTTACTTTGGTATTTCTAGTTCAAAGGAGAATATGCACTAAACAATGCTCTTGAATTTTGAATTTTGTATCAATTAGTACGTAAATTTGAGCCTTTCAAAAAGAATATCCAAAAAGCTATGTCAAATCATACAACCACTGCCGAACCAGCTGCGAAAAAGTCATTGAAGCAAGACCGCTACGAGCAACCCGATTTTTATATGATCGATGATTTGCTCACCGAAGAGCATAAGTTGATCCGCAGCTCCATTCGCGATTTTGTAAAGCGCGAGATCAGTCCTTACATAGAAGACTGGGCGCAGCGTGCTCACTTCCCTTACGAAATTGTAAAGAAATTCGGTGACATAGGAGCTTTCGGTCCGACATTACCCATTGAATATGGCTGCGGTGGACTGGATTATATTTCCTACGGCATCATCATGCAAGAGATTGAGCGTGGGGACTCAGGTATGCGCTCCACTGCCTCTGTGCAAGGCTCGTTAGTGATGTACCCTATTTATAAATTTGGCAGCGAAGCACAGCGCAAAAAATATTTGCCTAAGCTGGCGAGCGGGGAATGGCTCGGTTGTTTTGGTTTGACAGAACCCGATCACGGCTCGAACCCGAGTGGCATGGTCACCAACTTCAAAGACATGGGCGATCATTATTTATTGAATGGCGCGAAGATGTGGATTTCCAATTCACCCAAGGCAGATGTGGCCGTTGTTTGGGCGAAGAACGAAGCAGGAAGAATCCACGGATTGATTGTTGAGCGCGGCATGCCCGGCTTTACTACACCAGAGACGCATGGCAAGTGGAGTTTGAGAGCAAGTACCACAGGCGAGTTGGTATTCCACGATGTGAAAGTGCCAAAGGAAAATTTGTTAACAGGCAAAACAGGCTTAGGCGCACCCATGATGTGCTTGGACTCTGCCCGCTTCGGCATTGCGTGGGGCGCATTAGGTGCTGCGATGGATTGCTATGACTCCGCCCGAAGATATGCCGCAGAACGAATTCAGTTTGGAAAACCAATAGCATCCTTTCAGCTAGTGCAAAAAAAATTAGCCGAGATGCTCACCGAAATCACCAAGGCGCAATTGCTCAACTGGCGATTGGGCGTGTTAATGAACGAAGGCAAAGCCACCACGCCACTCATCTCTATGGCAAAGCGAAACAGTGTTGCCCTCGCCTTGGAGATCGCTCGTGAGGCGCGACAAATACACGGAGGCATGGGCATCACAGGCGAGTACCCCATCATGCGCCACATGATGAATTTGGAATCGGTGGTAACGTATGAAGGTACGCACGATATCCATTTGTTGATATTGGGTAATGAGATCACAGGGATTCCAGCTTTTGTGTAAATCATAAATGAATTTAGAAGTCAGAATTTAGAATATAAGAAGTAAGGGTGAAAACAATTTGGGATGATATTGATGTTGTTACCGAGCGGTACCAAAAGACTGCAGGCATTGCTATTAACGCAGAACAATTCAATCTATACTCCATTACACACCACTCCACCAAAATTGAAGGCTCTACATTAACACAAGAAGAAACAAACACACTTCTTGAAAAAGGAATATCTATTGGAGGGAAGCCTATTGAACACCAAAACATGGTGCTTGATCATTATGATGCCCTAGTTTTTGTGCTTGAGGAAGCAAAAAAGAAGATATCCATCACGGTTTCATTTATTCAAGAGATTGCAACAAAAGTAATGCGCAGAACAGGTAAGGAAGTTACCTCTGTGTTAGGAACAACCGATGAGAAAAAGGGCGATTTCCGTAAAGTGACTGTAACTGCAGGTGGTCATTATTTTGTTGATGCTGGCAAAGTACCAACAATGGTGAAATCCCTAGTCAAAGTGATTGATCCAGAAATAAAAAAAGTAAAAAGTACAGAAGAAATATTAACGTTATCCTTCTTAGCACATTTCGATTTAGTTAGCATTCATCCATTCACTGATGGCAACGGTCGCACTTCTCGTTTGCTTATGAATTATATTCAAGCCTATCACAACTTGCCACTCACTCTCGTAAATGCAGCAGACAAGTCGGCTTACATCAAAGCCTTGAACGAATCAAGGAAGGCTGAAAATAAAGATGACATCATCACATTCATGGCCAATCAACACTTAAAAGAATTGAAATCGCGGATGACTGCGTACGATGGCTCTAAAAACATCAAGACAAAGGGAAAGGGAAAGGGGCTTCCTAAAGGCAAGGGTTACTCCTTAATATTTTAATTCACTCATGAAGATCATCACAATACTAGGCGCCCGCCCTCAATTTATCAAAGCCGCCACCGTCTCTCGTGAACTAAAAAAATCAGGCATCCAAGAAATACTTGTGCATACAGGGCAGCACTTCGATGCCAACATGAGCCAAGTGTTCTTTGATGAGATGGAGATTCCACATCCTCATTACAATTTAGAGATCAGTGGACTTCAACATGGGGCAATGACGGGACGCATGTTGGAAAAGATTGAAGAAGTATTATTGAAAGAGAAGCCTGATTACGTCTTGGTATATGGAGATACCAACTCGACATTGGCCGGAGCGTTGGCCGCAGCTAAGCTCCACATTCCAATTGCGCATGTCGAGGCGGGACTTCGCAGCTTTGAGATGAAGATGCCAGAAGAAGTCAATCGCATATTGACAGATCGGATTAGCAAACTTCTATTCTGCCCTACCCTATCCGCAATTCAAAATTTAGAAAAAGAAGGTTTTAAAAATTTCGATAATCAAATTATTCAGGCTGGCGATGTGATGTATGATGCCGTACTCTTCTATAAAAAGAAAGCAAGGGAAGTAGCTAGTGTTTTAAAGAAAGAAAATCTATCCGCCAATAACTTTGTTTTGGCCACACTGCATCGGGCAGAAAACACCGATGATCCTGTTCGATTAAAATCCATTTGCAGCGCGCTCAACGAAATAAATAAAACGATGCCAGTGGTGATGCCTATCCATCCGCGCACTAAAAAATACATTGCCTCTCTAAATATATCTCTCGATTTCAAGACCATCGAGCCTGTTGGATATTTTGATATGCTCTCGCTCACAGAAAATTGTAGGCTTGTACTTACCGATAGCGGTGGACTACAAAAGGAAGCCTACTTCTTCAATAAGTTTTGTATTACGCTACGAGATCAAACTGAATGGGTGGAACTTGTTCATGCTGGTGCCAATCGAATTGCTGGCGCGAAGAGGGCAACCATCTTAAGTGATTTTGAAGAACTAAAAGATCGCGATTTCACCTCTACGGAAAAATTGTACGGGAATGGGGATGCATCTAGTAAGATTTCTCAAACTCTAATTGACAGTTGACGTTATTCATTCTCAATTTCCCCCGTAAGAGTAATACGCTGAACTGGATTGATTGGGTCTGTTGAATAGATGGTTATGGCTTTATTTTGCAAGCCTTCGCGGCCATCTGTATTAAAAGTCACTTGAAGATATCCTTCTTCCATTGGCTTAAGGCTTATCGCAGTTGCTTTGCTTATCAGGCAAGAGCAATTACTTTGTACATATCGAATGATCAATTCCTTTTTGCCTTTGTTTTTGAATTTAACGGCACGCTGAAAGTCGATACCTTTTCTCAGTTTGCCCATAACAACCGTATATGTCTCAAAATTTAGAACTGGGGCTTTTGTTTGTTCTTCGGGAGAAAGGATGGGGAAAAATTCTTCGGTAGTGGCATAAACTGAAAAATATTTATCGGGTTGGGTCTTGTCGTTGGTCTTGAACAAAACATTATCGGAAGTAAAGCCATATTGGTTGCGCAATTTGGCATCATAAGAAATCTTGATTGAGCTTTTCGTTTCTGGCGCAATCAACCTAGGTACATTCACTTTAATATACTTGGGCGAAATCACTTCTAAGAACTTGAGTGTATCTTTCCCTGCATTGTAAATCGGGAATTCTACTGGCGTGGTTTCTTTGTTCACGAATACTTTGCCCACGTTGAAAGAGCTGTTTCTTAATCGAAGATTTCCGTTTTCAATCACCAAATCATACGGCCCTTTCTCTTCTTTTTTATCGACAACAGTGCCTTTGATCTGCAACACAATTGAGTTTCCATCTAGGTCGGTAGTTACCGTTAATGATTTATTGAAATAACCTGGTCGGCCATGCGGATCGAAGCTAGCCTTTATAAAACCCGTTTTGCCTGGCGCCACTGGCTCTTTTGACCAGCCAGGTGTGGTGCATCCACACGATGGCTGCACGGCCAGTATCTTCACTGGCCTTGTGGATTTGTTCAAGAAACTAAATTCATAAACTGCCGGGCCGTTGCTCTCTACTATTTCACCAAAGTCGTGGGTCTTGTCTTGAAACTGGAGCGGCTCTGCTAGTTGAGCAGACACATTCACAGCAGAACAAGCAAGCAAAATAAAAATCAATCTCTTCATTTCAGTCTTTTTAAAATTCTCCTTGGATTTCTGCTGGTATGATAAAATGAATGAATTATAACGCTCTCTTCAACAATTGTGTAATGAATATTGTATGGAAACTTATCGACTAAAGTCGTTCTGACGTTTTTATACCTAACTTGATAATGCTTTGGATTTTTCAGAACCTCCAAAACCTTTCTATCAACAAATTGAACAAACTTCTCACCCAAACCCGCTACTTGCAAATCATACCAATCCTTTGCCTCCTTTAGGTCTTCTTCAGCTAGCGGTCTAATGATAAGCTTATAACTCATTACTTTGAAAGCAATCTAGCTTTCACCTCATCCCATGATGAGCCACTTGTGGGATTGCGTTCATAATCCAGTAAACGCTCTTCCATCAAAGTCAATTCTTCATCAGCAATCTTGTACGTTTTATCTTCTTGTTTGGCTGCTATCAAGCCATAGATAAAAGAAAGAAATTGTTCATCAGCCTTATCTATGTACTGATGGATTTCACTTTTCATCAATGATGCTTCCATATATTTGACTTTATACCACAAATCTAAATCTTAAAATCACAATTCTAAAATCTTAAATTTTATATTGGTAATTTTGTATCTTAATACAATATGCAAGCCCCAAAAATCTAACATCTTAAATCACAAATCTTAAATCAAATCATGTCACGAATTTTAACAGGAATACAAAGCAGTGGTCGCCCACACTTGGGGAATCTTTTGGGCGCCATCATCCCTGCCATCAAATTATCTAAGCTACCGGGCAACGAATCTTTTTTCTTTATTGCCGATCTGCACTCACTCACCACTATCAAAGATGCCCAACAGCGCATTGATAATGTGAATGCCGTAGCTGCAGCTTGGCTGGCATTTGGTTTTGATTTAGAAAAAAATCTGCTCTATCGCCAAAGCTGCATACCCGATGTGTGCGAGCTGGCTTGGTACTTGAGTTGCCACACGCCTTTCCCCATGTTGGCGAATGCGCATTCATTTAAAGATAAATCCGATCGGTTAGCAGATGTAAACGCTGGTCTCTTCACCTACCCAGTATTGATGACAGCCGATATTATTTTGTATGATGCACACTTTGTACCTGTTGGTAAAGACCAGAAGCAACATTTGGAAATGGCACGTGATATCGCGTCTAGCTTTAATACCCTTTATGGGGAAACCTTTGTGGTACCCGAGGCCAAGATCGAAGAGAACGTAATGACCGTTCCTGGCACTGACGGGCAAAAGATGAGCAAGTCGTATGGAAATACCATTGATATTTTTCTTCCAGATAAAGAGTTAAAAAAACAAATTGGTTTGATCATCACCGACAGTACGCCACTAGAAGCACCTAAAAATCCTGATACAGATAATGTGTTTGCGATTTATAAATTAGTTGCTACTTCTGAAGAGACAGAAGCCCTTCGACAAAAATATTTAGCGGGAAACTTTGGCTACGGTCATGCCAAGCAAGCTTTGTTTGAATTGATTGTGTCTAAGTACGCGAAAGAGCGCGAGGCTTTTACTTTTTATATGAGCAATCTGCCTGAGTTGGAAAAAAAATTGCAACAAAGTGAAGCGAAGGCAACTGTGATTGCGAGAGAGGTTATTGGAAAAGTGAGGAAGAAGCTCGGCTTTGCGTGAAGACCAGCTCAAATTCAATGAGCAAGTCAGATCAAAATAAGATCATTTGGTTTTTGCTGGGCAATCCAGCATTTACTGCAAGTTCCAGAATACATGGCTTGGCAGTTCATAACAAATTGGTGGAGCTTGGATACAACTCTTTTCTGGCCTATGTACCCACATACGCAGAGGAGTCTATCCCTCTTACTGATTCAAATCGTGATTCTCTATCTACATTGATAAAGCTTGGAGATATTGTCATACTCCAAAAGATCAAAAACCTTTCAAACTTAAATACCATTGACTATTTCAAAAGAATTGGACTAACAGTTATTTTAATTGATTGTGATTTGCCCGTGGCTGTTGAGGTTGGCCAAGTTGCGAATGCACTGGTATGCATGTCAAAAGCATTAACCACTTACTATTTAAAGCTTGGAGTGAAGGCGACATTCATAGAAGATTCCCCCGAACTGTATTCTCACAAAATACGAAAGGAGGAAAATAGTAAATTGAAATGCTTTTGGTTTGGAGACAGTTCTGATAAAAGATGGAATGAGGTACTTACGCTGAATGAAATAATCAATGATCCACGACTGACAAATTGGGAATTGGTGACCGTCTCAAACCACCCTGATGCAACCGTTCAGTGGGGTACAGATTTTTTGAAAGTAATGGACGAAGAAGCTGATATTGTTGCGTTGCCTATTTTCAACTTGAATGAGGAAAATTCTGTTAAATCGGCCAATCGTTTAGTGCAATCAATGGCATTGTCATTGCCTGTTGTCTGCTCACCTCTTCCCTCTTACTTAGATATTGCTGCTCTTGGTAAAGGAGTTATCATCTGCAAAACTCGTGAAGAATGGGTGGAAGCTCTTCTATTATTGCAAGATGCAAAACTGAGAAAAGGGATGAGCAAAGAAGCTTTTGAAGCAGCCCAGCCATTCAACTTGAATCATGTTATTCATCTATGGGTAAAAGCACTAAAGCTGACGGAAAAATTCAAGATTGAAAGCAATACAGAGCATGAGAAAGTACAGAGACAAATCAATGTCTTATTTTATACTCAATTGATCAGAAAGAACATCAAATATTTCGTTAGGATACCACTTTCTGTTGGCTCAATGGCAAGTGCATTCTTCTATCTTCGATCAAAATCTATTTCGATTGCTCGATCTATTTTGAGCCGCTAGAAATCATTTCGCGCTCCACACAATAAGCTTCTTCTCATTCCCCACATTCAAAATCACTCGCAGCGGATTAGGGATCATCACCAACTTGGTCTCTTTACCAGGCATAGAATCTACTTCCACATAAACACCTTCTACAGAGGTAACAGAAAATTCATTGCTCGCTGAAATGGAATACGTCTTGGCCAAATAGGCGATGGGCAACAATATATCCGTATCGGGGCAATATTTATCGTGGATTTCCTGCAATACTTCTTCCAAGTAACCGCCATGCTCGTCTATTAAAGAATCCTCCAATTCATGGAGTTGTTCTTCCAAGTCATCATATTTAAGGTCGCTGTAATCCAATTTCTTTAGTTCGTTACGCCTAATGGCTATTTCTTGAATCGCTTTGTCTAACTCCTTTGTGTCCATAAATCAAATTTTCGTGAAGATTGCCGAAAGTAAAAATAAAAACAAGGGATTGTTTAAATTTACGCTACTAAATCAACCAATATCATGGAACAGGACTTTCTCCCCATCAATGGCACCGATCATATCGAGTTTTACGTGGGCAACGCAAAACAGGCGTCTTTATTTTATCAGCATTGTTTTGGCTTTGAGTTAGTTGCTTACGCTGGCCCCGAAACCGGTGTGAAGGATAGGGCTTCGTATGTATTGCAGCAACACAAAATCAGGTTTGTAATCACTACCTCGCTCCTACCCGATTCAGAAATTTCCAATCATTTGAAAAAACATGGCGATGGTGTGAAGGTGCTTGCATTGTGGGTGGACGATGCTACTAAATCATTCCAAGAAACAATACTGCGTGGAGCTGAGATAGCACAAGAGCCAAAGACCATGAAGGATGAATTTGGTGAAGTAGTAATAGCGTCTATCAAAACCTACGGGGAAACGATCCACACTTTCGTGGAAAGAAAAAATTACAAAGGCGCTTTCCTTCCAGGATATAAGGCGGTGAAAGGCAACATCACTGCCACCCCCATCGGACTTAAGCATGTGGATCATTGTGTAGGCAATGTGGAGTTGGGCCAGATGAACAAGTGGGTGAAGTTCTATGAAGATGTGATGGGCTTCAAACTTTTGATGACGTTTGATGACAAAGATATTTCCACCGAGTACAGTGCGCTGATGAGCAAGGTGGTTTCCAATGGAAACGGTTATATCAAATTCCCCATCAACGAACCAGCGAAAGGAAAAAGAAAATCGCAGATCGAAGAGTATTTGGATTTTTACCATGGAGCAGGTGTGCAGCACATTGCGATTGCGACAGACGATATTATCCACACAGTGGGCGAATTGCGCAAGCGCGGGGTTGAATTCCTTCATGTACCTGATTCTTATTATGAAGAGGTAGTGGAGCGTGTAGGTGCCATCAATGAAGATTATAAAGAATTAAAGAAACTCAACATCCTCATCGACCGTGATGAAGAAGGATATTTGTTACAGATATTTTCTAAACCTTTGCAAGATCGGCCCACCTTGTTTTTTGAAATCATTGAGCGCAACGGAGCGAAGTCATTTGGCAAAGGAAACTTTAAGGCATTGTTTGAGGCCATTGAACACGAACAGGAGTTGAGGGGAAATTTGTAAAATAAACATCGATGATCAACGATCTAAAAAAGCTACCACCTCGCGAAGTCTTCCGTGGCTTCGTTGGCCGCTTCATCCACACCGATAACATGACCTTTGCCTATTGGGAAATAAAAAAGGGAAGTGCCTTACCAGAACATTCGCACCTCCATGAGCAAGTCGTAAATATGTTAGAAGGGGAATTTGAAATAATACTAGAAGGCGAATCGAATCCTCTTACTGCTGGAATGGTGCTGCCAATTCCCTCTCACGCTAAACATGCAGGCCGTGCGATTACCGATTGCAAAATACTGGATGTGTTTTATCCAGTGAGGGAAGATTACAAATTATAAACTTAGCACCTTCGTGGCTTAGTAGTTAGTAGCTACAAAGTCAAAGGCACAAAAATTTAATACAAACACGAATGGATTTATTAAGTCAATCGAAAGTAAAAGCAGAAAAATGGTTAGCAAGTGCAGTTGTTGATCAATCTACCAAAGAAGAAATAAAAAGACTTCTATCAGATAGCGATTCAAAAAATCTTATCGATAGTTTCTACCGTGAACTTGAATTTGGCACAGGCGGACTGCGAGGCATCATGGGAGTAGGCGCCAACTGCATCAATAAATATACAATTGGCGCAGCCACTCAAGGCCTGTCGAACTATTTGAAGAAAAGTTTCCCTGCCAAAGAAATAAAGGTGGCCATTTCGTATGACAGTCGTAACAACAGCAAGTCGTTGGCACAGATTACCGCAGATGTTTTCTCTGCCAATGGCATCACTGTCTATCTCTTTCCAGAATTACGGCCCACTCCACTCCTATCCTTTGCTATCCGTTATTTAAAATGCGATTCGGGAGTGGTGATGACTGCCTCACACAATCCCAAAGAATACAACGGTTACAAAGCCTATTGGGTAGATGGCGCACAACTCGTTCCGCCACACGATAAAAATGTAATTGAAGAAGTGAACAAGATCACCGACTTCAATCAAATCAACTTTACGGCCGATGCATCCAGAATAAAAGCCGTGGGCAAAGAAGTAGAAGAGGCTTACTATGAAGAAGTAAAAAAATTGATCCCTAAAAAGGAAAGCATCCTTAACCAAAAAAATATTCAATTGGTGTACTCCAGCATTCACGGTGCAGGCATCACTATGGTGCCCGAATGCCTAAAGAGACTTGGCTTTGAAAATTTACAAGTAGTAGAAGAACAAAAAGAACCAAACGGCAATTTCCCTACGGTGCAGTCGCCTAATCCAGAAGAAAAATCTGCGATGGAGCTGGCACTGAAAAAAGCAAAAGCAATCAACGCAGAATTAGTGATGGCAACCGATCCAGACACCGATCGAGTGGGTATCGGTATCAAAGACGATAAAGGTGAATTTTTCTTATTGAATGGAAACCAAGCTTTCAGCTTGATGATGTGGTTTATCTTGAAAAACCTGAAAGACAAATCAGGGTACATTGCCAAAACCATTGTGACTACAGAATTGATTGATGTAATGGCAAAACAAATGGGCGTTGATTGCTATAACACCTTAACAGGCTTTAAATACATTGCGGAGTTGATGGGGGAAATGGATGGCAAGAAAAAATTTATTGCAGCGGGCGAGGAAAGTTATGGCTACATGGTAGGCGATTTTGTGCGCGATAAAGATGCCGTATCAGCCTGTGCCTTTTTTGCTGCAATGGCTGCCTCTGCAAAAGATGAAGGACAAACACTTTATGGATGGCTCTTGCAAATGTATGTGGAATATGGATTTTACAAAGAAGGCTTGATCAACCTCGTGCGCAAAGGCGCAGAAGGCGAACAGCAGATCAAAGACATGATGAAGATGTTCCGCGAAAATCCTCCAGAAAAATTAGCTGGCGAGAAAGTGGTGCGCAAATTAGATTACAAGTTGCGTGAAGAAACTGATCTTATTACCAATCAGAAAAGACCAATCGCTCTCCCCTCTTCAGATGTACTCCAATTTTATACGGAGAATGGCAGCAAGATTTCGGTAAGGCCTTCTGGCACCGAACCAAAGATAAAATTTTATGTGAGCGTCAACACCAAGCTTCATTCTAAAAATGAGTTTGAATCTGTTTCAAAACAATTGGATGAAAAGATAAAAGCTATAGAAAAAGATTTGATAAAGTAGATTCAATAAACCATAACTAGTTGAACTTTTTTGTAAACCCATAGGTTGACTAATGAGTAAAATAGCTATCTTTGAGAAAGTGAAGGATAGGCTTTTTGCGGCCTGTTTTGAAGCAGATGGAAAGGATGAGTTGGATAAAACACTGGACTTCTGGAGAGATATAGAGCTGCTGAGAGAATTCTTTATTTATTATAGACAAGATTTGAGCAAGTTCGAGTCCACCATGAAGGTTAAGAGTGCAATCAGTCAAACTATGATGGAAGCGGAAGAAATTTATGATCGTTTGATTGAGTTTTCTGAAAAAGATAGACTTGACGAACTATTCAGACCATTAGATAATAGAGAACAATCTCACCCTCCCTATGAGTTTCAGAAGTTGAAGGCAAAAGGAGAAAAACGAAAAAGCATGTTAAGGCTATACGCTGTAAAGTATAGTGATTGGTATGTGATCACTGGAAGTGCTATAAAATTGAAGGATCAAATGGATGAGCGACCTCATCTAAAAGGGGAGCTTCAGAAGCTAGAACTTGTCAAAAAACATTTACAAGAAGGTAGCTCCGAAGGTTCATTTGTTTACTTAGATGTTCAATAACGCTATATGAATAACAAAAAGACTAAAAAGCCAAGTGCATTAGCGAATGCCACTCCCTCCTACCAATGGAAGGAGAGAGAAGACTATAAGAAAGAAAACAGAATTAAGTTGAGGAAATCGATGGATGTTGCGTTGAGGATACTAGATATCCTTGAGGAGAGAAAAATGAGTCAACAGGATTTAGCAAACAAGCTATCTGTTACTCGTCAGCAGGTAAGCAAAATTTTGAAAGGTCAAGAAAATATGACGTTTGAAACAATCCATAAACTTGAAAAAGGCCTAGGGATAGAATTGGTCAAAGTTTTGAATGGTCAGGATAATGTTAAAGACCAGAAAAATGTTAGCGTGGCTTATAAAGAAAAACCCCACTTCTCAAAAGCGAAAGGAAATAAGAAATCAACAACAAATTCTGATTAATGAAAAAAGTCGCATTTTATACCCTTGGCTGCAAACTCAATTACTCTGAGACTTCTACCATTGCCAGAAAATTTGAGGACAAGGGTTATAAAAAGGTTGATTTCACCGATCAACCAGATATTTTCATCATCAATACTTGCTCCGTCACGGAGAATGCCGATAAGAAATGTCACAAAGTAGTTCGTGAGGCAAGAGCCATTTCGCCCAATGCGTTTGTGGCCATCATTGGTTGCTATGCTCAGTTAAAACCAAAAGAGATTTCTGAAATACCAGGAGTGGATGCCGTGCTCGGTGCTGCCGAAAAATTTCAATTGGTGGAATTGCTCGATGGGTTTGTTCGGCCAACAAAGCCTACCGTATATTCTTCTACCGTTGATACCGCTACCACATTCAATACTTCCTACTCTATTCACGATCGCACCCGCACTTTTTTAAAAGTTCAAGACGGTTGTGATTACTCCTGCTCCTTCTGTACTATCCCATTGGCACGAGGTGGCAGCCGCAGCGATAGCATTATTAACATTGTAAACACTGCCAGAGAAATTGCTAAGACCGAAGTAAAAGAAATTGTACTCACAGGCGTGAACACGGGCGATTTTGGAATTCAGAATGGAGAAAGAAAAGAGAAGTTTATTGATTTGGTCAAGGCATTGGATGGAGTCGAAGGAATTAATCGCTTTCGCATTTCTTCAATAGAACCAAACTTGCTTACCGATGAGATCATCGAATTTGTTGCTCAATCAAAACGATTCGCTCCACACTTTCATATTCCCTTGCAATCAGGCTCTAACAATATCTTAAAACTGATGCGTAGGCGCTATCAACGAGAGTTGTATGTCACTCGATTAGAAAAGGTTAAATCGTTGATGCCCCATTGCTGTATCGGTGTAGATGTGATTGTGGGCTTCCCTGGGGAAACAAAAGAAGATTTTTTAGAGACCTATCAATTCCTCAACGAACTGAATATCTCTTACCTACACGTTTTCACTTACTCCGAACGTGATAACACGCTAGCGTCAGAAATGGGCAGCCCTGTTCCGATGAAAGACCGTAGTGAACGTTCCAAAATGCTCCACATCCTATCCGACAAGAAAAGAAGGGCCTTCTATGAGGAGAATCTTACCAAAGAATACACCGCTCTGTTTGAAAATGACATAGAAGAAGGAAGGATGCATGGCTTTACCGAAAACTACATTCGCGTAAGCGCACAATACGACCCGCTATTGATGAGAGAACTCAAAAAAGTAATACTCACTGGCATCAATTCTACTGGGGCGGTAGATGTTGAAGAGGTGCATACCGAGGTCTTTGTCCATTCATAGCTTAAAGTATTCCTTTAGTCGATCATTCCATGTACAGGTCGGTGTAAGTTTCCAGTCTTACGCTACAAATTCAAGCGATTCTTTTTACTTTTTGACAATACCGCTTAGTTGGCTTACTCCCATATAATCCGATAAGACATCGAATTATGGGGTCGAGTGACGCACTATACTTTTGCATCACATAAAAAAAAAAGATTAGTAGAAATGAAAAAGTTCATCCTGTTCCTAGTAGTTGCTGTGGTTCTTACCTCATGTGGATTAGAAACCTACCAATGCCATTCTTATGGCGAAACCAACCGCCACACCAAGCGCGGCCATAAATCACAAAGAAGCTACTCTGCTAAGCACAGAATTTAGTTAATAGTAAGGACATCTCTAATGTCAGACTGAGCATGTCGAAGTCGTTTAGAGATACCCGTAAGTTAATGGTTAAAGAATTTCTTTGGCGGCTACCATGCGAAGGCGTTCGCCTAGGTCAACCATCAGGCTATCCACCACAAGTTCTCGCTCGTTCCTCGCGGAGTTTATCCCGAGCGGAGTCTCGGGAGGCTTTTCGCTACTCCCTGCCGCTCCCAACTTGTTAACTTATTGCAGTTCGTGCTATTCCACCTCTTCAATACTGGATGATTTACATCATCCCATCCGTAATCACCAACTTCCTATCAGTAGTAGAAGCAAACTCTTGGTTGTGTGTAACAATCACGAAAGTTTGACCAAACTGATCGCGCAATCGAAAAAATAGTTGATGAAGTTCGTTCGCATTTTTTGAATCTAAGTTTCCACTAGGCTCATCGGCCAAAACCAAAATAGGTGAGTTGATAAGTGAGCGGGCCACAGCCACACGCTGTTGTTCACCACCAGATAGCTCCGATGGCTTGTGATGGCCACGATCTTTAAGTCCCAACAATTCTAGCAACTCAGTAGCCCTGGCCTTCACTTTTCCCTCTTGCGTTTTTGCTATCAACCCAGGTATCATCACATTTTCAATAGCAGAAAACTCGGGCAATAGGTTGTGGAACTGAAATACAAAACCAATGTGCGCATTTCTAAAAGCCGCCAATGAGTTGGCCGATTGACTAAACACATCCTTTCCGTTTATCTCTAACTTGCCCGCATCGGGCACATCCAGTGTTCCCATGATATGTAGCAGTGTACTCTTCCCTGCACCCGATGCCCCCACAATTGAAACTACTTCACCTTTGTTGATTTCGATATCAACTCCCTTCAACACCTTAAGTGCCCCATAAGATTTTTGTAGTGCAATTCCTTTTAGCATAATAATAGTTTCCGATTTCTGGTTTCCAGTAACATGCAACTGGTAACCAGAAACCTCTCTCCCCCGAAAAATATCCATAAAAATCGGATTTGTCCCAATTAAAAAAAGTAGATTGCTTCCAAAATCTATTTTTATGAACATTCATGAGTACCAAGCCAAGGATATCTTAAAGAAGTTTGGAGTGGCAGTGCAACGCGGCATTGTAGCAGATACCCCTGACAAAGCAGTTGCGGCCGCAAAGGAAATCCAGACCGAAACAGGTTCCAAATGGTTTGTCGTTAAGTCTCAAATACATGCAGGCGGGCGTGGCAAAGGAACCGTGAAAGAGACAGGATCAAGGGGTGTAGTTTTGGCCAAAAGTATTGATGAGGTTTTTGAAAAGTCGAAGGCAATATTAGGGGGCACTCTTGTTACCATTCAAACTGGGCCGGCTGGAAAGAAGGTAAATAAAGTATTGATTGCCGAAGATGTGTACTATCCTGGTGCATCAGAGCCCAAAGAGTACTACATGAGTATTTTGTTGGATAGATCAACCAGCAAACCTGTGATCATGGCCTCTACAGAGGGTGGTATGAACATAGAAGAAGTAGCCGCTACTCATCCCGAAAAAATTGTGAAAGAATGGATCGATCCTTCAATTGGACTGCAACCATTTCAAGCTAGAAAGATTGCTTTTTCCTTAGGATTAGAAGGCAACGCGTTTAAAGAGATGGTGAAGTTTGTCAACGCACTCTACACAGCTTATGTTGGGCTTGATGCCTCCATGTTCGAGATCAATCCTGTTTTAAAAACATCGGATAGCAAAATCATCGCGGTAGATGGCAAAGTTAACTTGGATGACAATGCGTTGTTCCGTCATAAGGATTTAGAAGAATTGAGAGACATCACAGAAGAAGATCCCTTGGAAGTGGAAGCCGGCAAATCAGGATTAAATTATGTGAAACTTGATGGCAATGTTGGCTGTATGGTGAACGGTGCTGGGCTAGCAATGGCCACTATGGACATCATTAAAATATCTGGCGGTGAGCCCGCCAATTTCTTGGATGTGGGTGGTGGCGCTAATGCGGAAACGGTAGAGGCTGGATTTAGGATTATCCTTAAAGATCCAAATGTTAAAGCCATACTAATCAACATCTTCGGTGGTATTGTGAGATGTGACAGAGTAGCTGCCGGAGTGGTGGAGGCATATAAAAAAGTGGGCAACATACCTGTGCCCATAATTGTGCGCTTGCAAGGCACAAATGCTGAGGAAGGAGCCAAAATCATCAAAGAATCTGGCCTAAAGGTGTTCTCTGCCATATTATTGAAAGAGGCTGCTCAAAAAATCAAAGAGGTATTGGCGTAAGTAATTGGTTTCCTTATTGATACATTTTGCATAAATTAGCGGCAAAATTGGCTAATCATGAATAATAAAATTTACTGCATTGTTATAAGCTTGCTACTATTATCTTTTTTAGCAGAAGCTCAGAGTTTCTACGCTACAAAAAGGGAGCGGTCTTTAATCCTTACCGGAGGATTGGGTACGTCAACTTACTTAGGAGACTTGGCAAACAGAACAGTTATCCCCAATGTTGATCCTAACATTAATATCGGGCTTCAATATTATTTTACTAATCGAATAAGTGCCCGAGCTGAAGTAAACTGGTTTACGCTAGCTGGCGATGATAAGGAGGCAACTGGAGGGGGGAGAAATGTAAGAAATTTATCGTTTCAATCTAGCTGTTTTGAGTTGAGTGCTGTTGGTATGGTCAATCTTTTTGCACATGGTGATAGATACTATAGACGCCCAAATTATAATGTATACGGCTTTGCAGGAATAGGATTGATGTACTTCAATCCAAAGGCAACTTATAAAGGAACTTCTTATGCCCTCCAGTCTTTACAAACTGAAGGGGTAGCTTATAGTTTGGTTACACCTACTATTCCATTTGGTCTTGGCTTTAGACTTAAAGTCACACCTCAATTCAATATCTCTCTTGAAGCAGGATTTAGAAAAACTTTTACTGACTATTTAGATGATGTGAGTACAGTCTACCAAGACGTAAGCGCATTTACTGGCCCAGATGCTGCAACTGCCATAGCTTTAGCGGATAGAAGAGCCGAGATTGATCCATCTGTTATTCCTAAAGCAGGAGATAAGCGAGGAGACCCAACTAACAATGATGGCTATATACTTTTAAACGCTAAGATTGAATATTACTTGCCTTGGGATTTTGGTGGAGGTAGCAATCGCAAATCTTATTCAAATAAGCGTAAGTCTAATTATCGCTATAACAAAAAAGGTGGAGTCAGAAGGAAGTAGGATAGATCACTTCAAAGATTATTCAGCCTTATCAAGAACTTCGTAGCGTGAATAATTACTTCTATACTCAGGAACTAGTTCTTTCATCAAAGCAACCATCTTTAACTCATTATTATCATAGACGAGATCATGAAATAAGTCTATAAGTTTATTGATTTCCTCATATTCGTATTCCTTCACCTTAGCAATCATGATTTTAGAGTGGTGAGTATTGATAGTATTCTCGTGTTTGTTTAACAACTCTTCATACAATTTTTCACCTTCGCGTAGGCCAGTGAATACAATATCTATATCTCGCCCTGGTTCAAGTCCAGAAAGGTACAACATCTTCTTAGCCAATTCAGCAATCTTAATGGCTTGCCCCATATCAAAAATAAAAATCTCACCACCTTTACCCATTGTTCCTGCCTCCAATACCAACTGACATGCCTCTGGTATGGTCATAAAATACCTTGTCACTTCTGGATGTGTGACCGTGATTGGTCCCCCACTTTGAATTTGCTTCTTGAACATGGGGATGACAGATCCATTAGACCCCAATACATTTCCAAAGCGTGTGGTCACAAAAGATGTACCGCCTCCTTTTTGAACTAAAAAATTATTAAAGGATTGAACATAAATCTCAGCAATTCTCTTAGAGCAGCCCATTACATTGGTTGGGTTCACCGCCTTATCTGTTGAGATCATTACAAATTTAGAAACCTTATACTCCACAGAGAGATCTGCTAGAAGTTTAGTGCCCAGGATGTTGCACAGCACAGCCTCTGATGGGTTGCTCTCCATCATGGGAACGTGCTTATACGCAGCAGCATGATAAACCAAATCTGGCCTGTGGTACTCAAAAATTGATTTTAGTCGATCACGATTGGTTATGTCTGCCAAGTAAAGTGTTACAGTGGCTCTTGAATCATGAGTCTTTATTTCCCTCTCAATGGCATAAAGATCAGACTCAGCCTGATCAATCAGTATCAGACTTCCTGGGTCATACTGCATCACTTGACGAACCAACTCGCTACCGATAGATCCTGCTGCACCCGTAATAAGAACCTTTCTGCCGCGCAGATCAGATTTAACGCTTTGCTTATCTAACTTGATAGACTCACGTCCAAGCAAATCTTCAATGTTGATTTCTTTGATCTGATTGAAACTCAATTCTCCGCGCACCCATTTCTCTACGGGTGGTATCGTGCGGATTTTAACCAGGTTTTTGATGCATATATCTACTAATTCATTTTTCTCCTCTAGTGAAATATCCTTTATGGTGATGACCAATTCATCCACTCCTATATCCTTAAAAAGCTGCTCTATATCCTCTTGATCTGCTTTATAAATCTTCACACCATCCAACACCTTGCCTACTTTGTTTCTATCATTTTCTATGAACCCAACTGTCTGAGTTCTTGGAGAGGAGTCTATCACATGCCTTGTAATAATTCCCGTTTGCCCAGCTCCATATATGAGTACTCTTGATTTTTTAAAAATGACATTCTTATAATAGGCAAAGAAGTATTTAACTAGAAGTCTATAGTTGAAAAGCAAAAGAGAAGATGATAAAAAACTAATAATGATAACAGAATAAGGCACCACGTTGCCTATAGAATTGTAATGCAAAATAAGATTGGCTATTGAACAAAGTACCGCATTCAAAAAAACCATTATAATAATTCGTACCCCATCTTGAAGACCAGTGTAGCGAATGATTCCTTTGTAGCTGCTTGTGCTTAAAATAGCAATTGCGCCAAATAAGGTGTAAAAAAGTGTGCCTTGAACAAAATTGCTGTGCTCAAGGTCAGTTAGGGAAAAATTAAAGCGAAGGATGTAACCTAAAAAACAAGAGAAAGAGATAATCGCTAGATCAATGAATATGATAACCCAGCGGGGAAGGATTTTTATATTTCGAATTGAACGGACAAGCAAGATTATTTATTTTTTTTCTTTCTGTTATCCCATGCTTTCTTAAGCCCTAACGCTCCACCTGCACCTATAAGGATTTCTATTCCAGTAATAGGCACACCTGGGACTCCACCCCCTCCAGGGTCTCCAGGTTGCGCCTTTAAAACAAAGGGGAATAGAGTGATTATCAAAAGGAAAAAAGCCAACTTCATTTGTTTCATCTCTTAAGTATCTTAATTGATTTTACTTCGCTTCCAATTAAAAATTTGATTAAGTATAACCCCATTGGTTGCTCGCTCATATCGATAGTTTTCACTCCTACATCTAAAAGACTAGAATTAGAATCACTAGATGTAACTACACTCCCCTTGCCATCAAACATAACTATTGATTTTAGAGATGTAATTTGCGTTGATGGTATCTTTATAAACAGAAGGCTAGATACTGGATTAGGGTAAGCCTTTATTTCGTATTCAACGCCATCATCAATAGCGGTGATTGTCATTACAATGTTATCCGATGACTTACTGCATCCTTTGTCAGTTGTTGTTACGCTATAGCTACCTGAGCTGGTAACATCCAATGTTGGAGTGGTTCCACCACTGATTGCATTACCGTCTTTGTACCATTGTTGATTTGGCAAGCCTTTTTGTACGCTCAACATGTTTCCAGTCATTGTTACCAAGGGTACTACTAGATTAACCACTTCTGCAATTACTTTAGCTCTTACAACACTTTCGCAACCCAACGCATTTACAGCAGCCACATAAAACCACTTGGTGGAATCTAACTTAGCTGTAAATGTATCTTGAGTGGCACCAACAATAGGAGTTGTACTATTTGGGGAACCATACCACCTATAACTACCATCGGATGGAGCTCCGGATACTTTTAGAGAGACCGATCCAGGGCCACAACTTGTAGCATTCACTACATTGGAAACCTCGGATACCTTATCATATTTATAGGTGATGATATTAGGAAAATTCATGGTGGAACACCCGCCTGGGGTAGTTGCTTTTACAGTAATCGAGTTAGCACCAATGCTCAACGCGCTTTTGTCGACAAAAAAGGAAATAACTCCATCGTTCCCCAATACTTCTGGGGTTACTGAATTAGTGCCCATAAAAAATTGATAGTTAATACCACGCTGCGAATTGCTAAGTTGGAAACCAATATTACTCGATGAGCACGTGCTATTGGCCGTAAACGACTGTGAACTTAATGTTGAAATGGAGGGAGCAGAAAACTGTAACTCAAAGCGAGTATCTCCAAATGAAGTGGGATCAGCCGTCACATCAAAAGAATAAACCATGCTGTTGCTTACCGTACGCTGAGTCCCTAAAAAATTATCCTTCAAAAGAATCGCGTAACCCAAGCTCATCGATTCTAGCTCAGTAAATTTTAGGGAATAGTTGCCCGCTGGCACATCCGACACTTTAAGCTTTACTGCACCTTGGCAAGCCAGTGTGGGTAATACATTAATAGCCATGTCTGCTAAAGGATCGCTCGTGTAGCTAGATATATTCATGTAACTGTTCCTTCCTAGCGAGGAAATATAATTTCCGTTCTTTCTTTTTGGTCCATCATAGGCAGGGTCAAAACTAGCAGAGGCACCTGGCTTAAACATTACTACAGCATCGTCTATTTGAGTGGGTGAGTTCAATGTAATGCGAACAAAATTTTCTGCTGTTGCCTCTCTTACAAAAGTGGGTTGCGTGGTTGTTTTTACTGCCTCTGTCAACCCTAAATTGGTGGCACTGGTAGAATTTATCCAAAAAGATTGGCCAATTGGTACTTCTCCCCTCCAATTGGTGTTGAACCCACAACCCGTGCAAGTGCCAGCACCAGCCACATACGTAGCAAATGTTCCGTTGGTTATCCTTAAGTTCATTGTATTGCTGAGGCCTGTGCGATTCATCAGGTTCCAGTCTATTGCAGATGGATATGGATTGGGCACAAGATTCCAGCCGGGGGACGTTGTATTCAATGGAATATTGACCGTGCCTTTTGCGATGGAGCCCGTGGCATTGATTGTAAAATTACCTGTCAGATAAGTATATGCCGAATAACCAACCGTATTGAAAAGTGTAGTAGAACCAGTTGAGATACCGCTGCCCACAGCCACGTAGGCTTGGGTAGGAGCATCATAATAGTAAATGGATGCCGCTGTTTGATCTATCACCCCGTTGACCCCATTTGGGCTAGGATCCGAAAAACTACCCGTAGTGGGAAACGCTGCCTTCCAAGTTCCAACAGTTCCATTGGTGATGGGCATGGAAAAATAACGCCAATCGCCTGGCCCATTGATAAAGCGCTGGACCGTTACAGTGCCACTAAAATTAGTGGGGATACTAAGCGCCCCGATCATGCCACTAGAAGAAAGCCCGTTAGAGGCCAAGGTTAATGTGCCAGCACCCGCTCCGTTAGCATTGAATGCACCAGTGCCCGTCAAATTCAAAATGCCGTTCAAAGTGAGCGTTCCGTTGTTGTTGACACCAGCAGGATTTGACACAGTAATGTTGTTAGCAGAGATAGTTCCCGTAATAGACTGTGCAGCACTTCCATTGAATACCAATGTACCTGCATTGGCTGTGAAGGTTCCATTATTTGCAAAATCGCCTGCGATGTTGACATTTCCATTGGGAGCAGATAGCGACCCAGATGGACTAATGGTTAGATTATTAAATGAAGTAGTAGAGCTACCTGAAATAGCTGTTGTTCCAGCATTAATGGTTGTACTATTGGTAGGAGCAAAGGTACCATCATTCGACAAATTGCCAGATAGTGTGAACGTACTCGATCCCAAATCTATAGTACCCCCCGATGCGATGGTTAGTCCATTCTGAACGGTAACATTCTGGGCAAGCAGAAGAATGCCCGTAGGTTTGTTTACTTGAAGGCCTCCATTGAAATTGGCTGTTCCACCGCCATTGATGCCTTGAGAGCCAGTCCCATCAAAGATAACTTGATTGGAAGAAGATACTGTGAAGGTAATGTTTGTATTGCTGAATGAAAGATTTCCTTTGATATTTATAGAACCTGCTCCAGAAACAGTCTTAGTCGTTGACGAACCACTTAATATAAGATTACCGTAAGATTGAGCAAAAACATTCTGCGATGTAGAAGAGTTGAAATTAAAAGTTGATGCAGGATCAATTGTCTGTGAACTTGGGGAAATGCTTTGATACCACCAAGCTTCAGTTTGATTGGAACCATTATAACCTACATTAAAAACACTACCTGAGTTAAGCGCAATAACATCAGCGTTTACAAAAGATGTTGTATTATTCTGACTAGTCAAAGTACCATTGACCGTTAGAGAGGGGAACTTTGTTGAATTAGTTCCATTTCCGCTAATACTACCACTTGAAACAAGCAATGTACTCCCTGAATTAACTAAAATTGATGCACTTGATGCACCTTGTAGGTTACCAGTCAAATTCAATGTACCGGATGAAACTGTCAATACACCCGAGGCAGCAACTGCAAAATTGGGTAGAGTAATGGTATTACCAATACCTGGATTAAATGTAACTTTTCTTATTGAAGCAGATGTGCTCCAACCATCAACATTTACAGCATCCTGAGCATTTGCTATAAAAATGAAAGTTAAAGAAGATGAACTTTGAATGACTGAATTTACTGGAATAACATACGCATCGGAGTTGTCTAGAACTGCAAGCTCTCCAGAAATTGTAATGGTGTTTGTGCCTGCTCCACCTCTAATGCTGTTAGTTACGTCACGAACATATAAGTTATTGCACGCACCATTGGTACCACCAGCTAAAATTACACTGAACCCATCCAAATAAACATCATCTGAGCTAGTTGGAACAGAAGCACCCGATGCCCCTCCTCTTGAAGCCGACCAAGTGCTAGTCGAACTCCATCCAGTTGAAGCAACTGCAAATCTCTGAGCAATGCTGAGGTGGCTAACCAAGATTAATAAACTTCCAATTAGAACGCCTTTGAATGATCTCATAGTAGACTTTAAATCAACTTTTATTGCAAATATAACTCAAAAGTAACCACTTTTAATTGGTTAAGGCAATCAAAGGGTAGACATATTCTAAATCTTGATTTCAGATATGAGCTTATTTAGTATCCGTTTTGAAAAATTGCCTCCTGATGGCAAGCATAAGCCCGCCTTAAATAGCCCCTCAGCCAATCCGTTCAAATAAGTCTTTTCCCCAATAAACGCAGGCTGGCAATGCATTGGATTCCATAAAGGGCGGGTTTCAATTCCCACCATGGCTAATTTTGCTTGAATCTTTAAGGGATCCATACCCGATTTAAGCAGAATAGCGGAAAGCCATCTACTTGAAAATAAACCATTTGGCTCATCTAAGAAAGAAAAACCTAATGGCTGTAAGTGGGTTTTATAATACTCAAACGTTGCCCTTCTTTGATTGATCTTTTCGTCAATGCTTCCTAGTTGAGACAAGCCATAGGCTGCATTCAACGGGCTCATTCGGTAGTTATAACCAATCTCATGATGTTCATAATATGGAAGGTTTTCGCGTGAGTGGCCAGCTAAAAATTTCACTCGGTCATATTGCTCTTTGGATTTGAGTAGCAATGCCCCCCCCCCAAATGAGGTTATGGTTTTGTTGCTATTGAATGACAACACCCCAATATCGCCTAGGCTGCCCGCTGGCCTGCCTTTATACGTAGCACCGAGTGCCTCCGCAGCATCTTCAACGATAGGCACTTCAAATTTTTTAGAAATAGATGTAAGTTCATCCATTTTTGCTGGCATGCCGTAAGAGTGGACAACTAATATGGCTTTGGGCAATTGGCCTTTGCTTGATAACTCCTGTAAACAAGCTTCCAATAAATCTGGATCCATGTTCCACGTTTCCTCTTCGCTATCAATAAAAACAGGGTGAGCACCTAGGTATCGAATCGGGCTGACTGATCCTACGTAAGTGAAAGTAGATACAGGAACTAAGTCACCTGTTGATACTCCCAACACACTTAAAGCCAAATGAAGCGCTGAGGTACCTGAATTTAATGCTACAGCAAATGGGCTAGCCGTTATCTCGCACAGCTTGCTTTCAAAAGCCTTGATGATCTCTTCATGCGGTTGACCTTCAAATTCCTTGAGGACTTTTGCTAAGTCCTCTACGACTATGGGCGAATGCGAAAGTGGGATTTGAATCTTCATTATTTTCGCAAAGTAGGAAAAACAAATTTTTGGTACGCCAGTGCCATTCCCGTCAAGATCATTAAGGTGGGGTTTACAATCAACCTGTGAATAAATGAAAGCAAGGGAGACGATAGTTCGCTGCTTCCTTCTAAATTTAATTTAAGCAAAAAGTAAAATGGCAAAATCACTACAAACTCGATAAGAAATACAGCCAATGTCACCTGCCGATAATTCTTTTCTTTGAAAATAGAAAAAATCATAACTACACAAACAAAATCATTAGCCAGTAATCGTAATGTTTTGTTGATTATAAAAATCAAATTTTCATTGGGGGTCAACCCAAGTGCCTGGAACAAAATCAATCCGTAGCTAGTACGTTGAAAAACATATAAAAGGGCAAGAGCAGCAAGCCCGCAAATAAGAATTAGAACGATTCGAGTTCTATCCTTCATACTGGGTGGCTTTTGCCTTCATGATTCTGTATACCCAAATCCACCATAGCCCTAACACAATTACATAGAGCGCGGCCGTAAAAACATATTTGTGGACGTAATAAAAGTAGCTTTCGTAATGCTTCGCCACCCAAAACAATAGGGTGATCCTAAAAAGATTTGCCAAATGGATTGCAACCAGTCCGATTAAGATAAAAATGCCACCTCGTTTTGAAGGGCCACTAAAGGCAAGGATAAAGGCGACAAACACAATCATTACGTTGAGGCCATTACAGCCCTCATAAATTCGAAGGATTACTTTTCCGTTTTCCAAAATCAAAGAAACGGGGCTAACGGGACTCATCACCGATGTCGTTTGCGTGCCAAATAACAAATTCATGAGTACGGACGATTGATGGGATACCCAAATCGTAGCATGATCTGCCAATGGGTAATTCAATTCTATGTAAAAGCCATACAGTAAATTGCCCGCCAGATAGACACCAAGGAATATTCCAAGAAATTTTAGAGCTGGTAAGTTTTCTCTCCAATTCATTTCTCAAAATTAGTAGCTGGCACACCTATCAGCCTACTATTAGCAGGAAAACTTTTTGTTACCACTGCACCAGCACCTACAACAGAGTCGTCACCGATTGAAATATTTTGCAAGAATCGCGCACCTGTGCCAATTTGATTCTTCTCCCCTATTTTTACATTCCCTGAAATGCTACAACCTGGCATAATAGAAGAACATTTACCAATCGTAACATCATGCCCAATCGTTGTTGCTAAATTGACGATCACAAAATCTTCAAGTTTAATATTCGTAGTCAACACCACGTTAGCCGCAAGAAGTACGCCTTTGCCAAATTGGTTTTGTTCGCTACCCGTATTGCACGATGGGTGTATCAATGTGGGGAAACTCAACTGCGGATTGATCAATTGCTCTGCCAATTTAAAACGAACATGAGAATCTGCTATGGCCAAAACCAAGGCTAATTTTCTGTCCCATACATTTGCCTCCGTAAGCCCACCCAATACTATCCAATTGTCAACTTTATTGTTTCGATTTAGCCCATCATCAAAAAACCCAATGATGTGCCACTGATTGCTAACTTTATTGATTTGCTGAATCATCAAGGCCATTTCTCTGCCCAATCCTCCTGCCCCGTAAATTGCGATATCTTGTATCAATTGCCTTTGAATTTTTCTTCCAGTAATGATTGATCCTTTCGAAAGGATAAAAGTAATACAATCGTTTTGAATAGAATGCGCAAATCTAAACCAAGTGATAAATGATTCACATAATAGCTATCTAATTCAAACTTCTGATCCCACGAAAGTGAATGACGGCCGCGCACTTGTGCCCAACCGGTGATGCCAGGTAGAACTTTATAACGTACTCGTTGATCTACGTTCATCAAGGGCAAGTATTCTGTCGGCAGCGGTCGTGGACCAATGAAGGACATTTCACCCTTCAATACATTCCAAATCTGAGGAAGTTCATCCAATGAAAAGAAACGCAGTAGATCACCTAGCCAAAACCGTCTCATTTGTAGTGATTGATCTGAGTTGATCAGTGATCTGAATTTTATCAAGAGAAAGGGCTTTTGATCTTTACCTATCCTCTCTTGAAAAAAGAAAAGTGGGAATTGAAAAGTGATGCAGTACAAAACGATGATCAATAGGAAGAGCCATCCAAATAGAACGATGACTATCAAGGAAAGAAAAATATCAATAGCTCTTTTAAAATAAGAAATGTACATCCCCCAAATCTATTCACTTTTTGAGATATGCCGCACAATTTTAATCCTGATAATTAAATACACAACGATGAAGATTACTGCCGATACAATTGGGACAACATATTGATGACGACTAAGGGTAATGAAAAGAATGGTGTTAAAAAGTAACTGGATGGCACCGTACGTTAATGAAACAGTCAGATGAGGCCATCCTAGCTCATTTGACAAGTGCTGAAATAGGTGAGTTCGGTGCGGCTTAAAAATATTTTCTCTTCTTTTAATCCTGAAAATAATGGTAACGATGGAGTCTGTACCATAAACTAGAAAAAGCAGCGGCCATAAAAAATTATTTGTTACCAAGATCAACTGAAGCAAAAGGAATATCAAAACAAATGCAATGGTAACGCTACCCACATCGCCCGCAAAGCACTGCGCACGCTTTCTGAAATTAAAAAACAAAAAGACTAGTACGGAAATGGAGACAACAATGATGAGCGATAGCTCTGTAAAAGCAATCATCTGTACGTGAATATATGAAAATGAAATTAGTGCCACTAAAGCATAGACGCCAGTGATGCCATTGATGCCATCCATAAAATTAAAGGCATTCAGAGTGCCTATGCACACAATCACGGCCAACACCAACAAATAGGCAGGCCAACTGCTTGGCCCTATTTGGTAGAATAGGAGTACTACTGCCAATAGCTGAATAAGAAAGCGCACCAATGGATTGAGTGACATCACATCATCCAAAAAACTGATTACAGCAATAGCACATGCCCCAAATACAAAGCAAGGCAACGAAAAATCATGACTCCCAGACCATACCAAGACAGCAAAAACAAAAATGATCCCTCCACCCCGAATAGCTGGCTTTACATGAGAGCTACGACTATTGGGCTTATCAACAATACCAAACCTAATAGCAACGCGAAAGTAGATCAACTCGATCGCAAATAGCAAAAGACCAATAAGGGAGAAATAGAGAGTCTGATTAAGCTCCATGAAATGACCGTATTGTTTTCTTCAAGCCTTCGCGCATCTCTATCGGCAAAGGCTGGCCAATATACCGAAGCAATTTTTTATTTGAAACCATCATGTCTTCGGTAAGTTTATTGAGTGTTGCCCGCTTGCCAATCAAAGAAAAGAAAAATTGGATCAGTCCCGATGGAATAGGCCACACTCTTGGCTTCTTGCCAATCTCAAAGGAAATCAGTTTATAAAGTTCAGTTGTTGAAAGAAATCCTTCATCGGCCAAATGAAAAATACCCGAGGGAATATCTTTAGCTAAAAAAGATTCAAAGACGAAACTGAGATTATCCATAGTCAAAAAAGACCGTTGATTATTGAACGCCCCGAAAGGGTAAGGCAACCCTGTTTTGGCAAATCGGTAAAGCAAATTCAAATTGCCCTTGTTGCCACTGCCATGAATCATGCAGGGCCTAAAAATATAAGCGTGTCTGTTGTTACTTAGTTGAATTGATTGAATGTACTCTTCAGCTTTTCTTTTCGACTTTCCATAGTCAGTTACCGGAATTGGCTCAACGCTTTCATCCACCTCTCTTGAAGAAATATCAACAGCAGCTTTAATAGAACTTAGAAAAATAAATTTCTTCGCGCTGGATTTTACAAATTCATCAAAAACGACTTTTGTGTTTTCAAAATTAACTCGGTAATAATCATCGGGCTTGTATTGATTGCTTAAGTCATGGGCAATGCCTGCCAAGTGGATGACTGTATCAATACTTCGTTCATCAAACACTTTTGCTGAATACGTTTCGATTAACTCTACAGGCAAACCCTTTAGTTGAACACGTGCCTTTGCACTATCGCGGCTATGGCCAAATAGCTGAAAGTTTTGTTGAGTATTGAAATACTGAACTAAGTTATGTCCAATAAATCCAGTCACACCTGTAATAAAAATTCTTTCCATCAGGATGTGAAAAGTTCAAAAAGCTTGGTAAAATATTTTGGATACACCTTGAACACGTTGGTCTTAATGCCGTTCTCCCTACAGGCACGAATTATCTCATCGTTCAAGATAAAATTGCTCCTCCAACTTCTGGAGCTCACCCCTCCCCTTCTCATCTTCACCATAGTGATGGGAAGGTATTTGTATTTCAATTTATGAACATACAGAAAACGAATTAACAGCTCATAGTCTGCTGCAATTTTATAATCAGTCTTAAACAATCCAAATTGCTCATAATACTTTCTTCTGATAAAAACTGTTGGGTGTGCGGGCATAAACCCGCGGGCAAATTTAGTTGGATGCCATTTGGCGGACGAATACTTGCGAACTATTTTATTAAGATTGTTTGGGTCAACAAAAACGAGGTCTCCAAAAACGACATCTACTTTTTCATCCGTAAAAGCTTCGGCCACTTGTGATATGATAGTGTTAGTCGAATAGAAATCATCGGAGTTCAAAATCCCCACCACATCGCCCGTTGCTAGTTGAATAGCTTTGTTCATGGCATCATAAATACCTTTGTCGGGTTCGCTTATCCATTTACTGATAAATGAATCGTACGATTTAATGATCTCTACCGTTCCATCTTTTGAATTGCCATCCACCGCGATGTATTCAATGTTTTTATAATCTTGGGAACGAATTGATTCGATGGTGTCTTGGATGGTTGAGGCTGAATTAAAGGAAACGGTGAGGAGGGAAATTTTCATCTCGTTATTAGGCAAATAGCGCTCTATCGAAAGAAGAAAAAACTAATAGAAATGGCGGCCAAAGCAATTAATAAAGAAATGATCGAGACTATAGAATAGGATTTTAACTTCCTTTTAAGCAAATCAATTTCTTTTAAGCCAATGGCCATCGATTTGGGCAGTTCTGATTGAGAGATAGTGTTTTTCGGCAGCCATACCGCAACAGCTACAGCAAAATCTTCCACATGTGAAATGGAAATATCGAACTCCTTAAAAAACGGTTTGCCTAGTTGGTCATGATCAATCTCTATTTGATCAAAAGGGATTTTCTTATACGTGTTGTCGGCCTTCGCAATTGCTTCTTTTGCGGCAAACAATCCTATAAATGAAATGATCGGATTGGGTTGAAGAACGCAATATGAAATCTCAAGAGGAGAAAAATTTTTCTTATAAAATTCGTCTTGCCGATAATCATTACAAGCAGGCATATTCTTTATGTGTTCTATATCAATACCGATGGAGGAAACACCTTCACTATTTAAAGCGACAGTTGTCTCAATGTCATTTACGAAAGGGCTATTTTCATTATTAGTTGGATTCAATCTTTGTAGTAACTGACCATATGTTTTTATTGCGGTGTAGTCAGTTACAACAACACCTGCGTTGGCCATGGCACCGTACATCCTATGCACTAAAATAGAACCTTTCACTGCTGATCTATCAATAATGGTGCTTCCCACTATCGTAGACTGATCTACTTTTAAGAACTCGGCAATAATCGGTTTTATGAGTGATTCCATTTTTTAAAACCCTTTAAAACAAGCTTGGCAAATGTAAGCCTCTTCACCTAGCGGAGTAATGCACTTTGCGAACCCCGCATCTGAAAGGTCTTCCGTTAATCTTTTCATACACTTATAACATTTTATGCCTGATAAGTACTTCGATTGAAGGCCTGCATCAAACAATTTTGAGCGATATGACTCTATACGTTGTTTCAGTTCTGATAGAAAAACAGATGCATTCTTACCTTCGGTTACCCTGTGGTCAAAGGCAAGGCTCAACACACATCGTTTTAGTTTTTGATCAATCGAAGAAATTCCTAGGATAGCAGAATTCTTCATGTTGATAAGGGGTGTAAACGAGAAAACATCTTCGCCTGATAAGTCTGTGATCGTAAACGTGATATCGGTTAACACATCCGTTTTAATTTTTTCATCCAGATAGTCATTGGAAAGTTGAAAGATTTCTTGTTCAATTTCTCTTATCGATTTGTTTTCTGTATTTGCGATTTTCAAAACTTTCAGTCCCTTGCCCATATCAACAGCAAAGCCAACATGAACCTGTTTATAGTAGGCAATGTTTTCGTTGTTAAAATAGGCATTGAAGGCTGGATACTTTTGCAATAACCGACCGCATTCATATACAACAATTGGTAATAGAGAATTTTTGAAGTATTGTGTATATTGGTTGATGTAATCTATTACACCTTCTACTTCTACCATAGCATTAATAACGCTTACGAGTCCTGCAGACTGTACGCTGCTTAAGTACCCAATTTCTTTATGCTTGAATGATTTTACTTTTTCTAATTGTACTTTCGAAATATCATCAACAACATTTTCGCTTTCTCGTCTGTCTTTTGCGCTAATGGGGGCTACTTTTTTTGTCTTTGTACTCCCGCCCAAGATATTTTCGACATCTTTTTCACTTACAAAATCCATCCCAACAAAGGCAGTCTTTTGAATATTCGACTTAACCATCAAGAGCAATGCTTTTTTTGAAAATATCGTTTCTTTTATTGAATGCTGAGATGAATAGTGGGGTGCTACCACGTTTTGCTTTTGTAAGTTAATCTTGTTCTCTTCTAACACAATTACAGGAATCTCGTCAGAAATTCTGGCAATAATTGAATTTACTTCTAAGTCATCCCCCACATTACAGAAGTATTGGACATAGCCGTCTTGTTCAGCCTCTACGGTTACGGTGGTTTTAGAAGTTTCTAATTCAGCAATCAATGCTCCCTTTGCTACCTTATCACCGTTCTTAAAATATAATTCAAGAACAATCAAACTTTGATCGTTGACAGATTCTTGGGGAACAGTTATTTCTTGCAGCACTTTCATATTATCTTATCACAAAGTGTTGGTTGATCTCCTCTATAATTCTGTTTCTTTCAGGCAAAACTATGTGTTCTAACGATTTTACAGATGGAATCGGTACTGGCAATGCTGCAATTCGTTTTACTTGTACAGGTTGATTCATTTGCTCCATTACAGAAGCTATGACTTCACTTCCAATACCGCCAGCCGCACTTCCTTCTTCAACGATCACTAAGCGGCCTGTTACTATTACCGATTCAATAATCAACTCAGGATTAAAAGGTGAGATTTGTGTAAATACAATAAGTTCAGGCTTGAGATCAGTCTCAACAAAAATATCTTTCAGCGCTGAGGCAACAATATCAGCCATGCCACCGTACGCTACTATAGTTATATCTGGAGTAGAGTATGTAGGTCGAATTCTTACGATCGGAAATTCGTCTTCATTCCGTTCATAGATAAAGTTGCTACTCTTTTGAGCAAGTATTTTTTTTCCATAGTCAACTTTATTCTCGATGATAATAACAGGGTGTTCCTGTTTTAAGACCGAATTAAAAACCAGTCCAGGATCAATCAATGTGTTGACAGCAACCGTAATCACGTTATCAATACCAATCAAAAACTTATCGAGTGTTTGTGAATGCGTGGGGCCATATCCTCTTCTACCGCCCATTGGCGTTCGCAGTACAACGGGACACTTTACTTGATGATTGAAGATATGGTAAAACTTAGAAGCATGGTTAACGATTTGGTCAAAAGCCAGCGTTATAAAATCGCCAAACATGATCTCTGCAAATGGTCTAAATCCATTTAAAGCAAGTCCATTTGAGATTCCCATGATGGCCGATTCAGATATGGGCGTGGAAAAAACACGATCTGGTTTTTTAGCTGAAAGACCCTTTGCCACTTTAAATGCGCCTCCATAAGGAGACAAAATATCTTCACCGATAAATATAATTTTATCGTTTAGGTTCATTTGCTCATGGAAGAAATCATTGATTAGTTCTACTTGCCTTTTGTTGATAGGTTCAATGGGCGTCCATTTACGATTAGCAATCAGTTTGTCCTTTAAATAGTATTCATCTAAAGACAGGTCATCTTCGCTAAGGATGTCCTTTATGTAAGAATCAATCTCTGCGGTGATACTCTCCAAATAGTTATCGTAATAATTAGGGGATTCTTTCTGAAAGATGTTAAGAAAATCTCTATCCGCGTAAGATTGCACTTCTTCAGGCTTTCTATCATCATCACCTTTCGAGTGTGCATTTAGTCTATAGGTCTCAACTAAGAAAAAGCCAGGCTGACCACTTTGCCTCACAAAATCAATAGCATTCTTTGCTTCATCGATAAGTATGTCAGGATTCCATGTATCGCCTTTAAATGTCTTAATATCAAATGCCTCTGATCTTTTTAAAATATCGCCTGCTAGATTTACATTTTGTGGTGTGGATTGTGCGTAGAAATTATTTTCACAAACAATTAATAGCGGAATTTGCCATTTGGAAATGATGTTCATTGTTTCATACAATGTACCTTCGCCAAGAGTCCCATCACCAATATAAACTACGCCAATAGCTCCATTCTCTTTTAATTTATTTGCCAAGGCATAGCCTGCCGCCACTGGTACAATGCCTCCTTGTATGCCATTTGAAAAAAAATTGCCATTGCATAGATGCTGGCTACTGCCTACTCCTCCACTCGTTCCTGTCTTCTTGCCCATTAACTCTGCCAGCAATCCCCTTAAATCATTGGTGAAAGAAATATAATGGCCGTGGCAGCGGTGATTAGAGAATATGAAATCGCTCTTCTTTAGTTGACCTGCAAAGGCTATAGCAGAAAACTCTTGACCTACACAGGTATGCACTGTTCCGTTTAGTTTTCCATGGGAAAAAAGCTCCAAGAATTTCTCTTCTACTTTTCTTATTAGAAGAGCGCTCCTAATCTGTTTATGACTGATAATTATTTTGTTCATCTACATTCGTAATCTTTAGGCAACTTCTATCACAAAGTGACCTCTTCTGCATTTGAATAACGGCCTATAGGAAAATGTATAAGTAGCCAAAAAGTCAAAAAAAGCCTTAAACGCATGATCAGCAACCATGACGGTAAAAAAATCATCAAAAATGATAATATCTCCTTTCTTTAGAATCGGTAGTAAGTTAATTAAAGTAACTAGCGTGGCACTATATATATCGACATCAATATGAATTACCTTATTCTCATCCGGGTTAATCTTACCAATGTTAAGTGGTAACGTATCTTGAATTAACCCTACCAAAAAGACACCTCTTTCATCAGCCAAATCTGGCAATTTTCCATTGGCGGAAAAGCTGCCTTTTTTCCATCTTCCCCAACTTTCGGGCAAGCCGGTAAAAGTATCAAATCCAAAAAAACGAGAGTGAGGATTTCTATTGTTGCCCATCCAAAGGGCGAAAGTTTGACCCTTGTAAACACCAAATTCAAGAAATTGAATTTTTTGATTTTCAGTAAAGTCAGTGGAAAGGTAGCTGTGCATTTCCAGTCTATCTTTAAATTCTCTAACGTTGGTTTTATAAAACAACGATTCGCTCCTAATTGCATATCCTAGCTTAATAAAAAAGAGTGAAGGTTTTGATGTAGGTATTTTTGATAAAAAATAAGAAAAGAAGTAAACGACCTTTTTAAAAACTGATTTCATATCAAAAATTAAAATATTTTTCTCTCAATGACTGGTACCGCGGGGTTTCCTTTGTATATCGTATAAGCATTTAAGTCTGTTTCGGCAACGGAATTAATTCCTAAAATACTATGAGACTTGCAGGTAACGCCACCACCTACTACTGCCTTGGCACCAATCCATACCCCTTCTTCTAAAACGATTTCGTTAGCAATGAAATCAAATGTAGGCTTAGTATGATCGTGGCTTCCGGTCAATAGCAATGCACCTTGAGAAATGCAAACATTATCTCCAATCATTACTTGGCATAGATTATCTATCCAAACGTTTTCTCCTATCCAAACATTACTCCCTATGCATAGCTTCCAAGGATATTTCACGCTGACAGAGGGCTTGATAAAAACTCCTTTCCCTACTTTTGCGCCAAATAAACGCAGTAAGCTTACTTTAACAAAAGAGAGTGGATTCAACGGATTTATAAAAAACAAACCGTTTAGCATCAACCATACTACTTGCTTTAACTTTGTTGCTCCAATATCTAAAGTGGCAACATAAGAAGCATTATTTACTTTTACCTTACTCACGAAAAAAGCTCTTTGTAACTACGTATTTCATTTGATTGGCCATTGAATTCTTTTGCAAAATTCCATGCAAGGTAGGCATATTCATCAAATTCTTCTTGCTCCCAATTACCAGCTATTTCTATAGTGTTAACGAAGTCATCAATTTTATCAAGAGATATGTCCCAACCAATTTTTTGCTCAGTTAAATTCCTCCAAGGCGTTTGGTCACTAATTAGAACCGGCCGGCCTGCTAAGAACGCCTCAAAAATCGAATGACCAAAATTCTCTCCTCTAGTTGGAAGTAGGTAGAGGTGATTTTGCTTCAAAATAGGATTCAATTCATGGTTGTTCTTTGCACCAAGGTATTTAATGTCAATATTCTCTGGCAAATGCCTGATGCTAGCTTGGCATTCTTGCCAATAAAGCTCATCTTCAATGGGGCCAACAATTGTAAAAGTTACCAATACTCTTACTTTGCTTAAAATCTGAATAGCCAATAGTAAGTTTTTGATTGGTAAAATGCGAGCGATAAATATTACATTTATATGCCCATATCTCTTTTTGATTCCTGTAAATTCAGTTTGAATTCGGTTCGGAAAATTGTTAGCTACGATAATCTTGTCCGTTGGGAAATATCGTTTTATAGCCGTTCTCTCATTTTCATTCGTTGCGTGAAATCTAATCTCTTTAAAAACACGAAGCCAACGAAAAATCTTTAGAAAAAAAAATTTCTTTACGAATGATTTCTTATGATGCATCGCGCTGTCAAACAAGGCCCCTCTTGGGCATAGTATCATTTTTGATTTTATGCGACCTTTCCACCACATCCATAAAGGCACAATTACAAACCAAAATGAAAACATGTGATTTAGGTAAATAAAATCAGGCTTTGCTTCATTGATAACAGTCATTAGCTTCCTATACCTCAATTGAGATTTTGAAAAGTAATAAATATTGACAGAAGGAATTAATGTCTTATTCCATTTGTTGCTTTCAATAGTTGGGTATGGTTCACTTTCGTTCAAGTCAGTATCGGAGGTTATCACACAAATTTCATATTCACCCCTCATGGCCATGCAGAAATTAACACATGATTGAATGGGGCCACCTGCTTTATAACCAGGCGCAAACCAATCTGTAATCACGACTATGTTTTTTTTACCTTTCATAATTACCAGCAGGTATTTGACATCAATGTTCCAAAGGAAATTACTTTTGTAAAAAAAACGCTTTACTTCCTTTGGAGTGCTATTTTAACAATCGATTTACGGGTACTTTACTTGGCCAAATTTGTCTGCGCACATAATTGATAAAAAGGAAAATAAGAAACCCTTTCACCAGATTGTTGAATACAATGTAAAAATCGTTATTTGCTCTAACCAAATAACTAAATAGATAAGGTATCCATATAACATTGATCGGGTCAGTTAAGACATATTTGCGCACAAAGAAATGTAACGCGCGAGCAGCAAATGCCCCAAATACAAACAGCATAAAAAAAGAGCCCCACCTTCCAAAATTTACATAGAAATCCCCCAAAACACCAATAGTCATTGAAGTACCCAAAGTAAGTTTATGACCAGTGTATCTATAGAACTTCTCTTGCGATCCAATTATCTTTTTGTCAGGGAAAAAGATTCGCGGAAGAACCGTCCCCTCAATATCACCTAAAATATCATCGCCACCTGAAAACGGTTCATGTTTTGGCACCCATCTAAGTACCTTCCCTAAATGCCAACCTTGGTTCAATCGACCAACCGTTCTTACTACACCGTCCGATCTTTCGAAAGGATCATTCTCTTTCTCTTGTTTCTTTTGTGCAAGATCCTTAACCAGCCCAATACCTGTTTCTCGCTTGCCATTCCAAGTGGCTTCTCTATACTCGCTCTTGACAGATTGTACTATTATTAGAACCGGAGCTGCTAAAAGAATAAAAGACAACCGAATTTTAAATGACAATTCATACCTTAACGATACGATAATAAATAGGTAGGTAGACCACATGAAAAAATCGATAAACACTCCACCATACAAGGCATGTTGTACAAGACTGAGAAACACAAAAAAGAGTACTGCATAATTTGGTGTTGATGGTGCAAAGAAATAACACATTGCTCCACTAAATTTAAGATAATAGGTAAAAGAGTGAATGGAATGAACGCCAGGAATATTGAGGAAATCAAGACCGTCAAAAATCAGGGAAACGGACACTAGTAAGTGCCCTAAGTTAGCTGCGTCTTTCCTGTCAATCCTTTTTAAGCACTCTAGTATTGGGATATCTCTATTGAAAATAAAAACGCCTGCAAATAAGAATAGTAAAGCAGGAATAACATAATCGAAAAGTTCTTGCTCTCCAATAGGCATTTGTCTACGCAACACCTCATATTCATTATATATCAAGTACACTGAAAATACATACTGTAAAAAATAGGTGAATAAGAAAAGATATAATATCGGATATATCTTCCCCATTTTCCAGATAAACAGAAAATAGGAAAATATAAAAAATAAAAATATGGTAAATAGGTTCAAGGTAAGAGCAATGGTTTCACTTTATCAACGAATTATATAGATTCACATATTGTGCTACAATTTCAGTTGGTTCAAATCTTTTCACATTGCCGAAACCGTTTAATATTAATTTTTCACGATACAAAGTGTCATTTATAACTTTCATGAACCCACTCCTTATCGAAGCACTATCAAATGGATTAACTAGATGGGCGGAATTACCTGCGATTTCAGGCATACTAGATGTATTACTAGTAACTACCACTCTACCAATGGCATTTGCTTCAATAATTGGAAGGCCAAACCCTTCATAGGTAGAAACGAAAGATATTATATCTGCCTGTTCGTATTTCTTAACGATTTCCATGTCGGATAAATTGGCGGATACCGTATAATCTATCTTATAAAACTTTAACTTTTCCAGAGTTTCTTGCGAAAGATGACCAACGATATCAAGTTTGCATTTTATCTGAGAAAGTGCCTCTACTAGCCTTGGTATATTTTTATTGTCCTTTGTTCCAATTTGCAATATTACGGGTTCTTCTGCATTGAATACTTTATATTTAGGAAAGAAAATTGGGCGTATTGGATTATGTATGACATGAATTTTAGATGATATCTTATAATTAAAAAATTTAAGTACTTCTAATTTGGTTGCTTCTGAGACTACGGTAATGGCAGCACATTTCTTTATTGGCAAAATGAGCCAAAACCATTTTAACATAAAGCGAGCCAACAATTGTTGATGATTTATAAAACCAATATCATGAATAGTCAATACCGTTGATTTTTTTTTTAGAAAAAGAGCAATAAAGTGAATGTCTCCTGTTATGTGATTGATATCACCTTGGAAAAACATTGACTCTAAAGAAACATATAAGCGCTTAAAAAAACCGTTGCTGGGAAATCTCATTTGTTTCTCAACAGCTTCAATATTCTGAGGCATTGCACTTATTAGTTGCTCAAATAGTAGTTCAATGCTATAAACCCCGCGATACCTTTTCCGCAGGAAAAAAACAACTTTCATAGACACGTTCTTAGAATAGACACTTTGTTGCAAAGATCATTGAGGCTCCTTTTTGTATTGGTCTATCAAGTTTCTTTCCAATTTTACCATTTTTAAAGTCATAAAGGTTATATCCAAAGTCAAGCAATCGGGTTTGCGCACTACCAGGAAGTTGACCTGCCGATTCTTCAGCCCAATCAACAAACTCAAATAATATCTCAGGCGCCTGCATACCTTTCAGCAATTCACTACCTCCTTCAAATATCAGTGACTCAAAACCTTCAACATCGACCTTTATAAAATCTATTGGAACCTCCTGTTTTGTCGAAAATTCATCCAAAGTAATTGTTTTCACTTCTACCGAATCATTAGTAAAAATGGGTGCTAATGATCCCTTACCAAATTTATCCAAAGGGCTGAAAAAATCCACGGTTTGATCATCTCTATTTGACATAGCATTATTTACAATACTAATATTCGAAAGCTGATTAATACGTATATTCCAACTTAAATAATCAAATACTCTAGGGGATGCTTCAACGCCAATACCACTAATGTCTGGCCTAAGAGTGACAACAGGTATTGAAATTGCACCAATGTTTGCGCCAATATCTAAAAACGAACCATTCCTTTTTATTCGTTTAATAATAAAACTAACAGTATTGGGTTCATATATCCCGTTAATATAAATTTCAAAGCCCACGTTTTCGTATATATTGGGTATTTTGTATCGACACCTAAATCTACCCCATACAATTGCTTCTTGATTTGCCTTAATTCTACCTTTTAATAGAAGTCTCGCTAATCTATGTTTTCCTCTAAATGGCGGCAAAAATCTTAATAATTGCTCAATCATTTTTGGGTAAGATTAGTTATCAATGGCGCTAGTGCTTCTTCACAAAAAAAAGCGAACTCATTAGTTTCACCACTTCTCGTTAGCATCTCCTCCAAATTCAATTTTGACAAATCTGTAAAGTCCACCGAAATAACTTTTGGATAGCCCGTTTCCTTCACCATACCTAAGCTACTAATGATTACACTTGGAAACCAAACATCAAGGCCGCACATCAGATATTCAAATAATTTATTTGAAACACTAAATATATGATTTTCTATAACCCCTTTATATAAAATGACCCCTACGTCATACTCTTTCAAAATATTTGGCAGTTGGTCATAGGTAACACCATTATGCATTTTTATCCATTTTGAATTTAAATCTCGTACAAAGGATTTTACATCTTCTGAATAATTGTATGAAAAGATATCCAATGTTACCCTTCCCTGTTGCAAAATTATCCAATCAATAAATTCTTTTGCGTACATATAATTTAATGACAAAGCACCTACATACACTAATCTAGCTGGTGATGAACTCCTAGCTTTAGGCGCAGATTTCCAACTTCGTGGAGGGTAATTTGGAAGAATCTTTCTTGAATTAAAAGATATTTCTTTTGGTAGAATGTCACGCTCAAACATTCTCATTCTTTGCTCATTTGTATGCGAAATCCATTTACAATAGGGATACAATTTCTTTTCAATCTTATGCAGCCAATCTTCCAGCTGTGTAACCCTGTATTGATCCTTGCTTGTATATTCATGATAATGCACAAGCAAATCGACTTTCTTGTTTACCGTTTTCTTGTAGATGCAGGCGGGTAAGGATGATAGGGTTTCAAAGTACAAAATTTTGTTTGGTTTAAGCTTAATAATAGTCATTAAACACGCACCATAAAACCAAAGATAATTCAATAACCTCTTAACATTAGACGTTTTTCTTTCTACTTTACCAAAACGTATTATTTTTATTTTTGGGGTGCTTATCTTGTACGCATTAAGAATGTAACGAGAATTAAAAGTCGTAATTACAGACACCTCGATCCCAGTCTTTGATAACTCCCGCAATAAGTTTTGCAGAGGCGGATATAGTTCGATTGGCGAAAAATGTACGACTACAATTTTCTCTGTGCTCATAATGCTATTAGCTCGTTAAATACCTGAAGGGCTCTGTCCTTATAGCTATAGGAAGATCTTAGTGACCGACTTCGAGCATTTTCGCGTACTTCAAGGGCACTACTTGATGGCCAAGAAAGCAATTCAATAGCTTGATTTGAGCAATCATCAGAATTTCTATACAAAAAAATCTCTTTTCCATTCGAGAAAAAAAAACGATGGTCAGATGTATCTGGAGCAAGTTGAATACCTCCTACAGCAGGCACTTCGAAGGTTCTCATGTTGTGCGAGTTCGGATTATGAACACGCATTAAATTAATTTGAATACGGTACTTTCGCAAGGTCTTCCAAAAAGAATCACTATACACAGCATCATAAACTGCAATATATTTACTTTTAACAAACCGTGACCAACCGTGACCATAAACATCAATGGGCAATTTATAGCTGGCTAGGTTATTGACGAATCTTGCTCGTTGACTATCTGGATTGCCCAAAAAACAAGCCCTATTTATTTCGATTTCCTGTTTACAAATTTCAAAAAGTCCTTGATCGAGTTCATAACCAAAAGGCAATATTTTGCTTTTAATTTTGAATTCATTCTCAATTCGACTTTTGACCTCAGCATCATAGGTTAAATGCAAATCATATACCCCAATTGATTTTCGCACATTACTATTCCCGCTTCCTCTTCCCGTAAAAACAAATGGATTGTCAGGATTGTAGTTAACTAGCTTAACCCCCATATCTCGCGCTCGTTTAAGTGTGGAAGGGAAAATTTCCATCCCTTTAAACACAAAAATAAAATCCGGTTTACACTTATCGATAAATTCAATAAGCGCACCGTTTATTTCATTTAATACGGTGCTTAGTCCCGCCCTATAAGTCAACTTATTTAATAAGTTTTTTTTGTAAAATTCCAGAAAAATATTCTGAGCTGGGAAAAAGTCAACTTTTGATACGCCAGATACATCTGACAAGTACTTGACATAAGGTAACTCAATCGCATATTTACTATTTGCTCCCACTATGAGTATATTCATCTGCTAATTCTTAAAAAAGGAGTAGAGAGACTGCTTTAATTTGATAAATATCCAAACTGGCATTAAAAGACCAATGATACTGCTCATTAAGTATAAAACAAATATTATAATCCTATTGTAAAACTTCAACAATTTAAAATTAGCATTTCTTAAAGGGTTTATACCAATGATAAGGCCAATTGCTTCAGGTAATGCTCCATTCTCCTTGTAATCTAAAATCCAATGTGGATAGGTTATTGTATAGATCCTTTTAAAAATATAGACAATCCTTTTTTGAGTAAGGTTATCGGAGTCTTTCAAGGCAGAAATCAAAACATTAATCACCGATGGAATACCACCATCTACAACTCGAAAGTCCTTCCAACTTTTTGCGATTCGGTCACGGTACGACTTTCTAAAGACGCCATCGATTAAAATATCTTTCAATACAATTGGCTCATGGATACTAAACAATGTTGCTCCTTTTGAAATCAGTAGCACACCAAGATACATCTGTGAGAAGATACTGCCATCATATTTAGCAGTATTATGTTGCAGAAAAATTTCGCGTTTGTAAACTAAACCACCAACAAAGCTAAAGCATGAGTAATTCTTTATAGCTATATCACTTCCATGACCTAGTACTTTTGTCGCTAAAGCCCTTTTAATAAAAGTGCCGCCCGTTCGGTCTTCTACCATGTTGCAAAAGCCCACATCAGGAAAATTGTTGCTTTTTAAAAAATCCACCAAAAATTGAATGCTATTTTCCCCGTAAATAGAATCGTCATTTCCTATGACTAATGCGTAATCTCCACAAGCCATTTCAATGCACTTTCTATAGTTTCTATCGTATCCTAAATTTTGAGGATTTTTATCGAAAACAATAGGATATTTATAAATGGTCTTCAGTCTGGATATTTCCTCGACAGTTTCATCGGTAGAACAGTCATCACTAATTGATATTTCAATGTTTGGATATGTCTGTTTCTCAATTATCTTAAGGCTTTTAAGAAGATAATTGATTCGATTGTATTGGGGAATGCAAATAGAAATTTTCATTTTTTCTTCAACGATTAACAAACAAATTTACACCGCTTCAAGTTTAATCAATCAAAATGGTATCTCTGAATTACACGTCCTGCAAGGTAATTCAATTAAGCTTTTATACCACGGCATTGAATGGAAGATCAAAACTATTCAATAGTAAGTTATCTCTGACTAGTAATCATTGATTCAATCTTTAAAAGCTGCTCCTTGTAAGCATTCATTTTAGCGAAAGCAATTCTTTTTGCTTGGATAGAAACCGAGTTTTGATTGGTCAAATCACCCAGGACCTTACTAAACAATAGTGGCAAACTATCATTGCTTATTCTCTCACTAATCATTCGAACTAAATCTGGCTCATCACGATAGGTGGTAATATTGTTAGACACAATCACCTTACCTGTGGCCATATACTCCATTACTTTATGGTAATTTGTGCCTTTACTTTGATCGCGTTTAACATCATAACAAATCAAGAAAACATCCATTCGTTTAATGGATTTCGCCAATTCTTGTGCTGCAACAGCCCCGTGCAAAATCACATGTTTATGATGACGCAATGACTCTATAAATTTTTTTGCACTTGCGTCCTCATGTCCACCTATGTTAGCTTGCGCTGTTGTATAACTTCCCCAAAACTCAAAAATACATTGTTTGTTTTCTTGAACGATTTGAAGAAGTGTCTCCCTGTCGGTGTCAATTCGAAGCAGGTTGCCCGAGAACCCAACCCGGATTGGGTCATTGATTTCTTCCGTAATTGTTTCCGCTAAAAAATCTTCCGTAACACCGTGGTTGATAAAATGGTTGGGAATATCGAATTGATTATACTTTGCTAAAATTTCGTTGGTTACAGAGAAGATAATGTTGGCGCCTTTAGCCGCCTGAATTGCCGGAGGGTTTAAGGGTTCATCTACCGGGTGGAAAATTTTATATGGACGATCGCCAAATAGATGAAAAGGATAAAGATTACCCAGATCAAATGACCAAACAATATTGACTGGGTGTCCGATCTTCTTCAAAAGTTTTTTGATATGAAATCTCATCAGCCAATGAAAAACAGGCAGTGCTCTAAACTTCAATCTGTAGGGAAAGAATAATTTATGTTCAATCAAATATAAGTTCGGATGAGCATTGCTGGCCTTTATTTCAACGGGTTCAGCCCTATCAACTTTAACTTGGTCTGGTGGGTTTAAAAAATAAACTTTATTACCTCGCTTCGCCAACTCTATGGCATAATGATGCTTGGAAACAAACATCTTCCCCCAAGCCTGTGGCGATAAAATCAATATTGTCTTGTTTTTTAAATCAGGCACGGTTCCAATCCTACTTGTTGTAAAATGTATTTATCGAGTCTGCCACATACCTGATCATGTCTTCAGTTAATTCAGGGTACATGGGTAGTGATAGTATCTCGTCTTGAAGTTGTGATGCCACAGGAAAATCTGCCAGTGTGTGATTAAGGTATCGATATGCTGCTAGGTTGGGAAGCGTGGTTGGATAGTGGATAGCTGTTTCAATTCCCTTCTTACTCAAATGTTCGGCTAAAGCCTTACGTTGTTTCGTACGAATAACATAAAGGTGATAGGTATGTTCTGTATCTGGCCTAACTGCTGGCAAGTTGATTTCAGCTATGCCATTTAAATACTTATTGTATAACGATGCATTCTTAATCCGTTGCTCCGTCCATCTTAGGATATGCGGCAGTTTTGCAGAAAGAATTGAAGCCTGCAAGCCATCAAGCCTGCTATTGATTCCTTCTATTTGATGTTGATGTTTTTTTAAAGCTCCGTGATTGGCATACATTCTGCATTTCTCCGCCAAAGCATTGTCATTGGTGATCATACAACCAGCATCGCCATAAGCTCCAAGATTTTTTCCAGGATAAAAACTAAAGGAAGCCGCTATGCCAAACAGGCCTGCCCGCTTGCCTTTGTATTCAGAGAAATGTGATTGCGCACAATCTTCTATCATGTAAAGATTATTCTTATCACAGATATTTTTTATTGCTTCTATATCGCACATTTGCCCTTGTAGGTGAACAAGTATGATAGCTTTTGTTTTGGATGTTATCTTCGCTTGAAGTTTAGATTCATCCATGCTATAGTATGTTGGATTAACATCAACAAAAACGGGTGTCGCACCTGTTTGGGAAATTGTTTCCGAGCTGGATATCCAACTGTTGGCAGCGGTAATTACTTCATCACCATCACCTATGCCCAACATCTTCATAATGATGTATAACGAATCTGTACCATTGGCACAACCGATTACATGCTTTACTCCATAAAGGGCAGCAAACTGTTGTTCAAATGTTTTCACATACTTTCCACCTACAAAAGCTGTATCTGAAATTACATTAGCAATTGCTTTATCAATATCTTCTCTGATGCTTTGGTACTGGCTGGATAAATCAACAAATGGAACACTCATGAGCCGAGAATATAGTTTACTTAGATTTCAACGTTCGAATTATTTTAGCCGGGTTACCTGCATAAACTCCGGGTTTGGTAATATCTTTAGTAACCACCGCCCCTGCACCAATTACTACGTCATCGCAAATGGTAACTGGCAGTAGTGTGGCGTTTGAACCAATGGATACGTGGTTACCAATACGCGTAGTTTTCCATTTGGACTGGTCGCCCATAGCGGGACTGCCATTGCTAAACAAATCATTGATAAACATTACACCATGGCTGATAAAACAATCATCTCCAATAGTCACCAGACTACAAATAAAAGTATGTGATTGCACTTTGGTTCTTTTACCAATCAGCACGTTATTTTGTATTTCGACAAACGGTCCGATAAAGCAATTCGAATCAATAGAACATCCATAGAGATTAACAGGGTCTACCATTTTCACCTGCTCTCCAAATTTCACATCTATTATCTGAGCTTTTAGCCGGATTGGTTCGCTCATACCTGTACAGCGGCTTTATAAATTTTTTCGATAATCTCCACTGTCTTTAATCCTTCAAATGAATTGGTGGTGATGGATGCGTTGTTTTGCAAAACTTCGATAAGGTTATCATACACCTTGTCGTGGTTGCTCATGGAGCCTAAGTAATTGCCGTAGTTATTAGGTTTATTTCCTTCTGTTAGGTTCTCAATTTTGTAGCCCTCAATATTTTGATACTCTAATTCATTCAGGTATTGTCCACCAATTTTAACGGTGCCTTTTTCACCAAACAATGTAAGAGAGCCTTCCATATTTTTTTGGTAGCTGTTCACAGTATAGTTAATCGTACCAATAGCTCCGTTTTGAAATTCCATAATCACTACGCCCGTATCCTCAAACTCGATGATCCCTTTGTGATCAAAATTTCCTACGTAAGCTTGTACGTTTTTCACATCACCTACCAGCCAATACAATAAATCCACAAAATGGCTAAACTGTGTGTACAAGGTTCCTCCATCTAAATTCAAAGTTCCCTTCCATGAATTTTTGTAGTAATCCGGGTTTCTGTTCCAAAAGCATGAAAGCTGCACGCTCATGATCTTACCCAACCTTCCTTCATCAATAATCTTTTTTACAGCAGCAACAGGTGGATTGTATCGGTTTTGCTTGATGGCAAATAAGCGTTTATTAGACTTCTCAGCTGCTTGTATCATCCGGCCACAATCATAAACCGAAATTGCCATTGGCTTTTCACATAAGGCATGGAAACCAGCATGTAGTGCTTTGATGGAGTGGTCAGCATGCAAACCATTAGGTGAACAGATTGCCACAACGTCAATTCCCTTTTCATTAGCAAGCAAATCATCAATGTTATAATAAGCTTTTGCTTTGTATTGAACTGCCATTTGATCGGCCTTTTCTTCTATGTCATCACACACGGCAACCAGTTCACCTTTATTGTTGATGTGCTCTGCATGGCGTTGGGCTATCCGACCGCAGCCTACAATACCAAATTTTACTTTCGATGCCATTCTTGTCTTATGATCATTTAAAAACCTTGCGCAGCTTCTGCGTCTTCTGCAAAAGGCGCATATAACTTTGTTTTCGTGTTGAATCCGTTTTAAATTCTTCGTGCTTACGTGGCGCTGCCTTCATGATGGCACCAAATTCACTTGCCGTCCACCCAAATTTCTTTAGCACGTATTCTATGTCTTGTTTTAATTCTTCTGGTTTATACAACGGAAGTTCCAATTCTTTCAATGCCTCTTCTTTCGTTATTTGTCCAGAGCAAATTAATGTAGACAGGTGGGCTTTGCGTTTATCGATCTTAAATTTTTCTGGTAAAATGTAGGCTTGATAAAATTTGGTAAACGTAGATTCATAATGCTTACCACCGTAATCTCGCCAGTCGAGTTCTTTGGTTATGAATTGCTTTATTTCCTGTTTGTTGTACGGAACATAGTTGAGAATAGAAATGGGTGTTAACCGCAAAACAGCAGAATAGTACACGTATTTTTTAAAATCAAAATAAGGATAAGTTTTGATTTTAACTTTTCCATATTGATTATGGATATCGTTAAGGTTATCAAAATCCATTTTCCTATAGAGCCAACTCGGGGGCATGATATGCTCTGTAACGATGTTTGTTCCGCTGATGATGTAGCTAATGTTGTGCTGCTTGGCCAACTTATACATGGTTGCAAAAATGGCGTGATCAGAGACCACTTCAATGTCAACAACGGAAGCTTTTAAATAGGAAAGCTGAATATCTTTAAACTCCTGCCAATTGACCACCAATGTATAGAGGTCAATGTTCAATTTGCTGATAATGTTCTCAATGTTCTTAACAGCAAGTTCTGAATTCCATCCGTTGTCTAAATGGACGGCCAGCGGACGAAGCCCTAGTTTCTTTACTAAGTACGCAACATACGTGCTATCCACACCCCCACTCAAGCCAATCAGGCAATCATACTTTTTTCCAATACCTTTTGCTTTTATGGAATTTGCTAATTGTTTAAGTTTTTCCTCCCCAGCCGTTCCTGTAACTAAGCTTTTCTCTGCCTCTTCGTAGTCGTAATAATAATTGCAAATACCCTTTTTATCGAACGTAATATCCCGATCGGCAATGTTGTCCATTACTGTAAGTGTGCACTGCTGATATTTTGGATCACTTTTATGCAAAACCATAAATCCCAAACTACTTGTTAACTTGCAAAAATAGCTTTTCTTTTAGTTCTTTCTGCGATGGATAGCTGATTAAAACTGCGCGATGCGGACGCTGGAATACAAACATACTGCCTGCCGACACCGCTGATGCCCCTGATTGGACTGCTTTTGCAAAATCGTCAACCGTAGCAGCACCACCAATGGCCACAACGGGAATGTTTACAATCGAACTGATCGACTTTAATAAATCGACATCATACCCGCTAAAAGTACCATCCTTATCGATTGCATTTAGTAATAACTCTCCTGCTCCTGCTTGTTCCATCTGCCGGGCATACTGTGCCGGGTCAATATCCGTATTCTTAGTCCCGTTTCGAACGAATACCTTATACTTACCCCAAATATTTTTTTTTACATCGATGGAAACAACCACGCTTTGGCTGCCTACATATTTAGCTCCCTCGCTTACCAACTTAGGATTTTCAAAAGCACTGGTGTTCAAGATTACCTTTTCAACCCCTGCAGTTATGAGTTCCTTGATTTCTTCCAGCTTTGTAATTCCCCCACCATAACCCAGGGGCATAAAAGCCTCACTTGCTATTTCCTTAATACTTGAAATATTGGGGGCTTTCTTTTCTGCCGTAGCGGAGATATCGAGTATTACAATTTCATCAACTTCCTTCTCGTTGAATATTTTTACTGCGTTGATAGGGTCGCCTACATATTTGTGATCTTTAAATCTTATGGATTTTACTAAGCCACCATCTTGGATTAATAGGGCGGGGATTACTCGGATTCGTTTCATACTCACTTACTCTTTGGCCTAGTTATCAATCCCGAATCTGGCTTAAAATACTTAAGCAATTTAAACGCTTTTAATCTGAAATTACTCCATGCAAACGAGTCTTGGTCAGAGTTATGATCACGCCATGGAGAAGAAGTCTGGAGAAGAATGTAAGATCGATCTCTTAAAATTGAAGTCATGATTTTTACTATTCTTTGAATCGGGACTTCCTCTGGAACCATCTGATAGCGAAAGTGGGTATCGCCAACACTCGTAATCCGGTAAGCAAAAGTCCCAGCGGAAACAGCCCAATGATCTCCTGGAACTATATTTACTACTGCGCCAGCGTGACATCCTGGAAGTAACAAAGAGGACCCATTGCATCCTACTACTAAGTGACTGTTAGCGTACCGCTGGCATTGTTCTCGCGCTGTTTCGTCCGAATGTTTTTCATATCGATAATCCTTTATCCATTTGGGCAAGGCAAAATCACGGCTGTCCATTCCTGCAATAGCAAAATCAACGCTGGGGATTGATGACTTTAAAGCTCCTGAAAAGCGAATAACCCATTGAAACTGAAGCCAGTTTCTAACCCTATTAAGTAGCGAAGGAAAAAGCCTTCGGCTTATTCGATTGTCTATCCACTTTGGTAGTACCCGTTTCCAGAAACGATCTGTTCGCCAAATAAAAGTAACCGTTGGCTTTGTTAACAATTCGTCCCACTTCTCTAAAGGGAAGGGTTTTATCTTTGAATAATCATAAATATCAAAATCCGATGAATCTGCTTGAACAAATGAGCGACACAAGTATACGTGACTATTGTTTTCAACTAATTTCTTTACTTTATCCGCAAGGTCCTCGTACCAATTTATCGCTTGCCCAAACGAAATATCGACAACCCATATATGAGGAATATTTTCAGGAACAAGCCAAAGAAGGTCTTTCTGAACAATTAAAACAAGTTCAAACTCTCTTCGGGTAAGGTAATAGGAGCAATTAAACAATTCATATAAAGCATGGCCATAAGTGGCATCGATGGTATTGAGCAAAAGCAATGGCCCAGTCCCCAGCGGTTTATTTTCAATAATTTTAATATTAACTTTTTCTTTACTTCGGCTATTAAAGGCCTTTACAAAACCATTTAGATACCAATTGTCAAATGGCAGATCATCACACCTATTACCTGATTCTTCGTCAACAATTCCTGGATAGAACAAACCTGCATTTACAGGAAGCTCTTGAATAAAATTTCTTTTACAGTTTTTACATGATCCCGAACAGATTGCATGCATACCTGTCATTTTCCAATCATCAACTTCAATTAAATTTTTGCAAGAAGGGCAATTTATTTTGATGTCAACAAATGGTTTTAGTTGAATCATAAATTAACATGAATTAAGCCTGAACACAAAGCACGTCTCCACCGCTATTATATAACTTATAATTCATGCTTCTTAGCAAATCGTTTGTCTTGCTGAAATCATGATCATCCATACTGCCCCATTCAAACAGAATCATTTTTGGCAAAATATGTCCTTCCTTTAATTGTTTCAAAATTATATATTCAAATCCTTCAGCATCAATGTTTAAAAGATCAATAGCTTTAACATCATTTCTCTTCAGAAGTTCACTCCACTTTATGACGTGAAAATTCTGAATGATCATTTTTTCCGTTAACCCCGGAATAACAGAAGCATTTTTAACAAAGGCTTCTTTACTAAAAGAACCTATTTGCTGTAACCAATCTGGTTCGTTTATCTCTGCAGGCAGGGCATAAAAAGGGAGCATTTCGTTTTTATCACCAATACCTACATTTTCAAATTTAAGGTTAGGCGAATCCTTATAATTTTCTACGAGTTTTTGAAAAATGTTAGGGATAGGTTCAACTAAAATTCCACTCCACCGATATTTTAGTATGAAAGGTCTAATAGGATCGTTAGTAACACCATCGTTCGATCCGATTTGAATAAAAAACAGATCCTTGTTTCTCGATAGGATATGAAAAATCCCATTGACATCCATGAACCGATTTGGTTTTTTACCCCTAAGAACATTTTTAAGGATAATTAAAAATACAAATCCTTTTATTGAAAAATTTCTTAATACAAAATCTCTTATTCTCTTTTTCATCTTATTCATTTTGCCATACAACTCTTTTTATATAGTCAACGTATGAGACAATAATTCTAATTACTTTATCAGAAACATTAGGCATAGAATAGTCTTGTACGCGCTTAAATTCTATGCCGCTTTGCATCTCGTAACTTAAAGTTTCAATTCCCTGAAGTATTCGATCTGCATTTAAACCTGTCATCATAACTGAAGCCTCTTCCATAGCCTCTGGTCGTTCATGTGCCTGCCTTATGTTCAAAGCAGGGAAACCCAGGATGGAAGATTCTTCTGAGATCGTACCACTGTCGGATAAAACCGCTTTTGCACTCATCTGCAATGCGTTATAGTCAGTAAAACCAAAAGGCTTCAAGAATCTAATCAATGACGATCCCGATAAGTTATTCTTCTCAAGGATTTTTTGCGTCCTTGGATGGGTTGACACTATAATTGGCAATTGATACTTGGATTCAAGAATATTGAGTGTTTGTATCAAGTTTTTAAAGCTTGAATCATTATTCACATTTTCCTCTCGATGACAACTTACAAGAAAATAATTTTCTTTCAACAAATTAAGTTGGCTTAATATGGAGGACTTTTCAATTTTTGCCTTATAGAAGTCAAGAACTTCGTACATCGGGCTACCTGTTTTTATAATTCGGTCTGCTGGTAAGCCCTCTCGCAAAAGATATTCACGAGCTATATCCGAATAAGTTAAATTAATATCCGATATGTGATCAACTATCTTTCTATTTGTTTCTTCTGGAACTCGCTGATCAAAACATCTGTTTCCAGCTTCCATATGAAAGATCGGTATATGCCTCTTTTTTGCAGGTATCGCACTCAGACAGCTATTCGTATCTCCAAGAACCAATAGGGCATCCGGATTTTCTTTCAACAACAAATCGTCAACAGCTATAAGTATTTTACCAATAGTTTTTGTTGCGGTTTGATCTGCAGCATCAAGGAAATAATCAGGCTTTGGTAAATTTAAATCATCAAAAAAAATTTGATTTAGCTCATAATCATAGTTCTGCCCCGTATGAACCAAAACATGTTCAATTGCTATTGCTTTCTTCAATTTTGCAATAACTCTTGAGAGCCTTATTAACTCTGGCCTGGTACCAACTATGGTAATTACTTTTATTTTTTTCATCTAGACTTTTTCAAAAAAGGTATCAGGCTGTTCCGGATTAAAAATCTCATTTGCCCAAAAAAGGGTTATCATTTCTGAAGTACCTATATTGGTTATATTGTGGGTATATCCTGGTGGAATATCCAGAACCTGTGGATCGATGCCTGAAACTTTATATTCAATTATCTCACTAGTCCCAATCTTCCGAAATCTAATCACTCCATCTCCGGCAATTACACAAAACTTTTCAGTTTTAAGATGGTGATAATGATTACCGCGTGTAATGCCAGGATGAGTTGTTGATACAAAAATCTGTCCGGATCCAGTTGTCTTTAGTAATTCAAATAAGGAGCCCCTTTCGTCAGTTCTCAAATTTAAGTTATAGCTAAATTTATTTATCGGTAGATATGAAAGATAAGTAGAATAGAGCTTTTTAACAAAATCATCATCCACCGAAGGGATCATCAGTGTCTCTCGTGACAGTTTAAATGAATTTAAAGCTTTAGCTAAGCTATCTAACGATACCTCGTAAACGGGCCTAATATCCGCAAACAACACCTTACCTTTTTGAAAAGGAGCCTTTGAAAAATCAAGCATCTTTTTCACTACATCATCAATGTACATTAAATGAAGAATCTTTGAAGGATCACTTATCTCCAAAGGGATATCATGCGCTGTGTTATGGCAAAAAGTTGCTACGACAGAGTTGTAGTACGGCTTACACCACTTACCAAAAATCCCAGGAAAGCGATAAATAAATACTTGACCTTCCTTTACAGAATTAAATAAAAAATCTTCAGCGGCCTTCTTGCTTAGGCCATAGGGACTATTTAAAGCAGCTTGTGTAGACGAAGCGTAATGAAATTGATAAGGTGCTTCTTTTCGCTCCAATTCGGTTACGATAAACTCAGTAAGCGTTAGATTATCCGTTATAAAATCCTCTTGGTTGACCGGGCGATTTACTCCCGCAAGATGAAACACTACATCTGATTCTCGAATGTATTTTAATGCAGTATGCTTATTTGTTTCCCGACTTATGGAATATAAAGTCACGTCCTTATTTTGCCGAAGGTGTTCCAACAAATTCTTCCCAACAAATCCTTGTACTCCTGTTACTAAAATCTTCATCAATACTATTTAGAAGTTCTCAATTCATTTTGTACATAGTCTAAGGAGAGCAATAAATCCTTTGTTTCGCTTGGTGTCAGTAAATTTGCGTTATTAGAGTTATAGTCTTCTACATTAGCAATATTTTTTTCTCCTTCAGAAAAATATTTAGAATAGTTCAAATCTCTGTTATCTGAAGGAATCCTATAATATCCTCCCAAATCTTCCGCTTTTGCTATCTCCTCTCTTGTGCATAAAGTCTCGAATAGTTTTTCACCATGGCGTGTGCCTATTGTGACAATTTCATTCTTTGCACTAAAAATTTCCTTTAAAGCAATAGCCAAATCCAATAATGTGCTGGCGGATGCCTTTTGGACAAAAATATCTCCGGGTTTTGCATTTAAAAAGGCGTATTCAACTAATTCCACAGATTGATCAAGTGACATCATAAATCGCGTCATTGTTGGCTCCGTTATAGTAAGGGGCTTCCCTTCCTTAATCTGCTTAATAAACAAAGGGATCACAGACCCTCTAGAAGCCATCACGTTTCCATATCTTGTTGCGCAAAATACCCGGCCTGTATCATTTAATAATCTGGATTTAGCCACCATCAATTTCTCCATCAAAGCCTTTGTCAGCCCCATTGCGTTAATTGGATAAGCCGCTTTATCAGTGCTTAAAACGATTACCTTTTGAACGTTATTTTGCAAAGCAGCCTGAAGTACATTTTCAGCGCCAAGAATATTAGTACGAACAGCTTCCATAGGATAGAACTCGCATGAAGGAACTTGCTTTAAAGCAGCAGCATGAAAGATGTAGTCTACTCCTATAACAGCATTATTAATACTATTATAGTCACGTATATCGCCAATGTAGTACTTGATATTCTCATTGCTGTATTCAGACCGCATGTCATCCTGTTTCTTTTCATCTCTGCTAAAAATTCTAATTTCATTAAAATCAGATTTTAAGAATTTTTTTAATACTGCATTTCCAAAAGAACCTGTTCCTCCAGTAATTAATAAAGTTTTGTTCTTAAACATATTCATTGAGTACCTTCCAGTTTATTAGGGTAATACTTGTTTACGAAATTATCCAACAAGCGAATTCCAAATCTATGACTTTTTTCGGGGTGAAATTGTACACCCAAAATATTATTACGCTCAATACCAGCGGTAAAGGTATAACCATAATGAGCACTTACTAATTCGTCTTCCTTATTAGTTAACATAGGGTGATACGAATGAACAAAATAAAAGCGCGGATCTTCAGTGATTTCATCAAAAAGTCTCGATTCTTTGCTTAATACAACATCCGTCCAACCCATATGAGGGACTTTCAAATTTTGATTTCCCATTTCTAGCTTAAATCTAACATTGGACCCTTTGATCCAACCTAAGCCAGGGAGTGTACCCTCCTCGCTTTTTTCCATCAATAATTGCATACCGACACACACACCTAGCAACGGGGTATGTTCGTGCAGTACTTTTTGAGTAAGGGTATCAATCAAACCAGATTGCCTGAGTTTGCTTGCGCAAGTATCAAAGGCTCCGACACCTGGCAAGATTAACTTCTCAGCCCCAACTACATCAGATATAGAAGTACTAATACGGCAAGGTGCTCCTATCTTCTTAAGCATATTCCGAATTGAAGATAAATTACCTACGCCATAGTCTATTATGGTCAACATTAGCTGATTCTAACTTTAAAAATATCTAAAAATCGCTTTAATGTCATAGCTCTAAAATAAATATTCTCATACTTCAATTCACCCGAAACAAATCTATCAAATCGTTCAAGTAATTCATTTGAGAAAATACCTGTTGAGCCAATTGCTTCTTTCAAATCTTCCCTCACTCGATCTTTGTTATCCAATATCCATTGCGAATCAGGAGCTACAAATCCCATTTTCTTTTTCCGTTGCCTAATCTCATCTGGTAATTCAGTAACAGCATCTCGCAAAACGGCTTTTGAATAACCGTTTTTAATTTTGTAAGAGGATGGTAGGCCAACGCAATACTCAACTAGTCTAGGATCTAAAAATGGAAGTCTAGATTCAACGGAAAACATCATAGAATTTCTATCTTCTGAGTGCAGTTGAAAAGGAATGCTTGAACGCAGTAACTCAGTAATGCTCAACTCTCTAACTCTATTTTCATCAAGGTTAACAAGTTTACTACTCACCTCTTTACTCCAATCATGTTGTAACCAAGTGTATCCATTAATACCTATTATCTTTTTAACAATTCTTTTTAATTTATAAATATACTTTAAATTCAAGAACGATTGAAATTCATGAATGAATGATGTGTCTTTGAAAGTAGAGCGAAGTTTTAAAAGTCGATACGCACCAAACCAATGAAATGAATCGAACATTTCATTCACACGTATCATAAAAAATTCATCATAGCCACACAGGTATTCGTCTGCACCCTGACCGTCTTGCATCACAATCACATTATTATTCCGAGCATTTTCAAAAACTTTAAACTCTGAATAGCAAGAAGCCCCACTAAAGGGTTGATCCTGATGATAAATCATTTTATCAAGGTGTTTTTCGTCCCATAAATGATTCAATTGGGGATAAGTTTTTGAATTTTTGAATCCAGTCTTACTGGTAACGATATCACTGTATTCTTGTTCATCATATTTCTTATCATCATAGCAAGAGGTCACTGTGACAAAATCCCTATTGGCCATTTTCTGGCTATGTATAATTGTTACGATAGAGGAGCTATCAATGCCACCTGAAAGACAACTTCCAACCGTTACATCAGATCGCATTCTTATCCGTACACTATTCTCAAAAAGCCGTCTGACTTCAGCAACCACATTTTCATATTTATCATAAATTTTCTTAGCGGATTTACTTAAATCGTACCATTTCTTAATAGCGAAATTATGAGTAGAAAGGCTATACACCATGTAATGTCCGCCTAATAATTCCTTCACACCTTCGAAAAAAGTATCATCAGAATAATTCTGTAGTCCTTGAATCAAAAAGTTAATCGCTACCTCTTTGTTTAAAATCGGCTTAAATTCTTCTATAGTAGTAAACTGTTTTATTTCAGAACCAGCCATGAAGAAGGATTTGGTTTTGGCAAAATATAGTGGCTTTATTCCAAAATGATCCCGGCTAAAAATGATTTCATCTTTTGATGAATCGTAAATGGCAAATGCCCACATGCCATTGAGCTTAGCAAACGAATCTATTCCCCATTGTTCGTAGGCTGCCAGAATAACTTCTGTATCTGTGGCTGACTTAAAGGTATGACCAAGTAAGGCAAGTTCATCTCTAAGTTCTATATAGTTATAAATTTCACCATTGTAGGTAATGATTAGATGATTGCGCTGCATAGGCTGATGGCCTGCTTTGCTCAAATCCAAGATAGAAAGTCGCCTGTGGCCAAATGCGAAATTATTACCAAAATAAAATCCTTCATCGTCTGGGCCACGGTGCGCAACTTTATCGTTAAATGATCGAATGAATCCATTCCTTATAGGATCATTATGCCTACTAATTGAAATACTAATACCACACACACTTAATAGTAGTTAAAAAATTGTTTATTTTACAATGAAACTTACTAACCTATTTTAAATTTTGTCGCAAGCCTTGCCTTCTTGTAAAACTCATGATGAAAACATAATAAGGATAAAACGCTTTAACAAAATCTAGCCTTCTTAAACTTACCCAAACAAATTTCACATGAAAGAAAATGAACTTTAATAAACTTCTATTCATTGCGAACTCAATTGAATATTGAAGATACATATCCGCGCGAGCTTTGAGAAAGGCTGATTTGAATTTTTTATCATTAAAATATTCTTTTAAAATAGACATGTCTTTAATGCCTTGCTTATACCGCTGATGAACAGATTTCATAGAAAAGACCCCTCCTCTATGAACTCTATAAACCGACATTATTTCAGAAAAAAAATACCCTACACCTCCTTTTATTAATGGCAGGAGAAATAACACTGTATCAGAGCCAGGTAATTGATTATTGATTACTGGATCAAATAATCCCTTACTGTTCCTTACTATTGTTGCATTGGTGTGTGTAAAGTCTCCTTGAATTAAATCATAACAATCAATATATTTTTTTCTTGATGGTAAATACGCCATACTTTCAGCTTCACCTCTGCCGATTATTCTTACATTATTAAAACAAAGATTAACCTCATTGTTTCTTTCCATGAAATCGACCTGCTTTTGTAGCTTAAAATTATCACACCAGTAATCATCTCCATCCAAAAAAGCTATATATTTTCCACGACTCGCAAGCAAGGTCTGTTTAACATTTTCATTAGGCCCATAATTTCTATCAGGCAGAAGTGGTTTGATAAAGCTATATTTTTCTGAAAACCCAGTAATGATTTCCCTCGCACCATCGGTTGAGAAGTCATCACCTACTATGACCTCAAGCTCAAAGTCCCGCTGCTGATTAATAATTCCGTTCAATGCCTCCTCGATAAATTCACCATGATTGTATGTCCAAACGACAACTGTTACCAAAAAATCCTTCATATATAAAGTCAACTATAGTTAAAGGTCACTTGCCCTTTTCACATAAAAGAAAAATGCTTGAACACATATCTGGATATTGCTGTCCAAGCTGGAAGCATCCTTCTAAATAAGCTGGAGAAATAATATCTGTGCTCAATAAGCGGTCCCATTGAAAGTTCGCCAGAGCTTTAAAAAAAATCCCCGATCTATAAACCACATTTAGCCCGGCTGCCTTTGCATCTCTTTCTAAAGTATCCAAAGTATACGTAATTCTGTGACCATGCGCCTTTTCTGCTGGAGTGACAGCAGTGTTGTGACTAATCAATCCCATCTTAACAGCAATTTGTCTTGAAGGAGCATTAGCATTTGGGCAAACTAAAAAGAAACGCCCTGTTTTGCTTAGCCATTCATCATTAATCCTCTTTAATACGGCAATGGGATCATCAATGTGTTCCAAGACATGGGTAAGGATTATATTATCATACTTTACAGGAAGTTGAGCTGTCTCAAAAAGCGAGTTAATAAATTTCACCTTAGAACCAAACTCTCTTTTGGCTACCGCGATAGCTTCATCTGATGCTTCCACACAGGTTACGTCATTAAATCGCGACAAAAAACGCTTAGTAAATTCACCCTGATAACTTCCCAACTCAAGAAAGTTACCTTCTCTAAAGAAAGGTTCAAAAGACTTTAGCATAAAGGGATGCATTACATCATAATCAAAACTGTACCCATACTTATGATCTTTTGTGTTCTTTGCCTCCTTATTGTAATCCCTTGATTCCATATTTCAATTTTATAAAATAGTTATTGCTCTAATTGTGCAAGACCAAATCCAAATTTGCCAAACTCGTTTCCATTATACAACATCCATATATTGTCATTGAAATGAAAAACATGTGGATAACACATCATCTCAGAGTCCCATCCTCCTTCGGAAACGCCTATACCCGAATGTTGGTCATCACGAATCCAATGAATACGATCATTTGACCATGCATAGCCAAGGCGATAAGCTTTTGTCGGATCAGTTCTAAAGCCGCTAACATGCCTAAAGCAGAAATACATATGGTACCTGTTTCCAATCTTAATTACGGAAGGCAAAGCTTGGCATTCATTTTCATCTAATATATCAGAAATGATTTGACTTGCATTTCTTGCCCACACGATTCCATCCTGTGAAGTTGCATGAGCAATTTTATATACCCGTTGAGGTTCGTTTTCATTTGCAACATTAATCCACTTTGTTCCAAAAATGTACCACATGTCAAAGTGATCGTCAAATTTAGTCACAAAAGAATCGCAAACCAGGAAAGGTTCTTTTAGTGATGCTGTCAAAATAGGTCCCTTACCAAACTTTTTAAAGGTAAGTCCACTATCGTCACTTACAGCAAAACCTATGGATGCATCTGCCGAAACAGATATTTTCCTATTCCAACCTGTAGTATAGGCAAGGATCTTGCCATTATCACGTAAAACATTGAAAGGAAAAATACCATGTTCATCAAAACAACCCAGCTCACCGAGCGGAATGATAGTTTCATCAGAGATCTTGATTATGTTTTTAAAGCTCTTGTCAAAATCAACAAACGCTACATGGCTCAGAAATTTGCCAGTAGAGTCCTTCTCTCGGGTTGAAAAATAAATTCTTACAAACTGATCAAAGACAAGGGTCTGTGGGGACTGAGCAAATCCAAAACAATTATTAGGCAAAACATGCTCAGTAGGATCGAATATCTTTCCGAATTTCTTCCACTTCATAACTCTCAGTTAGTTATAGTGCTCCAATTCTGCAAGACCAAACCCATAACGTCCAATTTCATTTCCTTGATAAAGCATATATATCTGATTGTCTAATTCAAAAATAAATCCATAACTAACAGAATCGGAATCCCACCCAGTCTCCGAAACATCAATACCCGTTTTTGTATCATCCCTGCTCCAATTAGTAAGGTCATTCGACCACGCGTAACCTATTTTATAACCCCTACCCTTCTCTTTAAAATTGAGATTATAGCGATACGAAAAAAACATGTGATACATTCCTTCATAATAGAAGACGTCCGGACTCGCCTGGCATTCGTTCTCTTCAAGTCGGTCTTCAATAATATTTTTCCCCAGTCGAGTCCATTCAATACCATCGGCCGACTGTGCCAAGCGTATCTTATAAATTGGTTGTGGGGAACCATCGTTATGTAACCAATTCCTGCCAGACGAATACCATAAATACCAAGTATTATTAAACTTCCTTACCTTAGGACTTCCCAGAACATAAGGTTCATCTGGCGTAAATGATAATATTGGACCTTCCCCGATTTTTCGAAAACTTTCGCCCTGGTCATCGCTAAAAGCCACACCAATCGCGGCATTAAACGGAACAGATTCGCACCTTGTCCATCCGGCATAGTACACCCGAATATCGTCCTTAGTTTGTATAACAGATGCTGGGTAAGTTCCAAACTCATCAAATGTTCCTCTTGAGCCAAGAGGAAGAATGGGCTCTGAGGAAATATTGATTATATTAAAAAGGTTTTTTCTATCCAAATCTATAAAGCCCAAACGGCTTACATATTGTGCATTACTATCAGGCAGTGGTCGTGATGAAAAATAAACCCGTACATAATTATCAAAAATTAATGCAGACGGAGCTTGTGCATACTCCTTCATCCAAGAATCGTGCTCCAATTCTATTGGATTAAATAGTTGTCCCAATTTTTTCCATCTAAACATAAGTATCTAAACTTTAATTGTGAATGATTACGAAGTGAGTTTAGTGAGGTTAAATGCTCCTGTTTTTAATGAACCATAATAATAGTCATCAAATCCCACAGCATTCATAAGATCAAATACTTTTTGCATATCATATCGCACACGATGTAAGATAATATTATTATCTTCAAAGATTGCAAAGGCAGCGCGTGGATCACCATCACGCGGCTGACCCACCGAACCCGGATTGCAGTAAACTTTACCGTTGGCAAATTTTAGCAGAAGTTGGATGTGTGTGTGGCCAGAAATAAAAAACTTTCCTTCTATCCGTGAAAAATATTCCTCGTTTGGCTCACGAAGATACTCATCAATCGGATCAGCCCATCCGCCATGAACCATGTGAACATTACCTATCTTCCGTTGGACAGGGAAACTTTGCAGCCAGTTTATATGACTTTCCTTAATCACCTTTCGTTGGTAGGCCAAACAATCATTTACGCTTTTAGAACGAGGGCAAAAACCTCCTCCAGCCATATACCAATCATGGTTTCCCATCAAGCAAGGTATATTCCGCTTTATCAATTCTTCACAACATTCATTCACTTGGCTATAATAGCCAACAACATCACCAAGGCAATATATCTCGGTAACTTTCATTTTGTCTAGCTCTCCTAATACCGATTGGAGTGCTTCAAAATTTCCGTGAATATCAGAGACCAAACCTATTCTCATGCAAAAAAAATAAAATCTTCAGTATACCTGACTGCCCTTCCTTTCCTTACGACAGGTTGATCGGGTTCCGTGCCGTTAATGAAATAATTCACTGACATGAGCGATTCATTGTATCCAAATGAGCTGCGAATAGATGTTGCTGAAGATACTCTTGGGTTAATTTCAAGAAGTTTAAGCTTTTCATGATGCAATCGGAATTGAAAATTAGTTGGGCCAAGAGGTTTAAAATAATCACAAAGTATTTTCAATGCTTCCTGAATTCCTTCTGGCTCCACTACCTCAGCCTTTTCTGTAAAGCCATCTTTTGAGAGTTTTCTCTTTAGGGTCATAAAGCAAAAGAAACCACCCTTCCCATTACAAAAAGCGGAGGTCGTAAATTCTTCTTCATCTGTTCCAACGATAGGTTGAACCATTAAGACAGGGCCAATCAAATTGCTGTGACCCAAAAAGTCAATTTCAGTATTCACTTTAACAATTCCTTTCGACCCAAATCCTTTTCGAGGTTTTAATAAAAAAGGCAATCCAAAACGGTTTACTAAATCTGTATAATTTGCCGACAGCGCTGATTCTATTGCGTAAGGTGATGCTATTTTCTCCAGTGTCTGGTAAAACAACCATTTATCAGAACATAGGTTGATCAGGTCTTCATTATTCATGACTATCTTCGCCCCGGTCTTCTCAATTTCAGTTTTGGATTCGTTCCACTTATACATGTCAGCTTCTATTCCAGGAATAAGCAAATCAATTCGGTGCTTTTCAATGACCTTCAAAAGCCAAGGGACGTACACATTGTCCGTGGTAAGAGGAGCCAACTCAAATAAATCACAAAATCCTTGTGCAACCGAATCATTATAAATAGTTGTTCCTATCAAATTCAATCTCATTCCTGACGCTCGTAACGAACGCAGAATACCGTAACCCACAATACCACTCGCACCAGAAACCAGAATATTCTTCATGACTGAATTCTGTTTTTAGCAATCCTGCGCATACCTTCTTCTATGCTCACTTGCGGAAAAAAATTAATTCTCTTGTATAAAGTAACATCAATAGGAAAGACATTACTTTCTATATTCTCCTTATCTTCCAGGAAACTCACAGTGCCAGTACTATTAAAAGCAGAAATCGCTGCTTTCGCAATTGCTAAAATAGATGTATCAGTGGGAAACTGGCAAGTATAAACTCCAATGACAGTTTTTTGAATAACTCGTAAAACAATTTGCGCAAGATCCTCAGCATGAAGGAAATTCCTAAGGGCATTGTTTTTTCCATTCAGGGCTATATCCTCACCTTTCTCAGCTTTATTGACCATGGCATAAAGAAATGGCTGATGTTTTCCAAAGTCATTTGTATTGCCGTATAATTGAGTCGGCCTTAATACTGTTAATGGCAGACCTAATTGGTCACAACAATATAATGCCGCTTCTTCTCCATGTTTCTTAGACAAAGCATAAGTCGAATAATAATTAGATTGCGGATTCATCTGCGAGTAAATACTGGAGATAAAAATAAAATGCTTTACACTGGCCTTAATGCTTGCCTGGCAAAGGCGTAACGTGCCTACCACATTGACTATCTCTGCTTCAATCATTTCTTCTGGAGTTTTACCTCCAAAATGAGCAGCAGCATGAACAATAACATCCAATCCATTTGGAAGAGAAATAGATTGTGCAAGATTTCCTAAGTCTAAACAAATATCACAGTTACTTCTACCCGTTGTGATAATCTGTGCAACCTCCTTTAAAGCCGGAATTAACACTTTACCAAAAGAAGATGTTCCTCCAACTAATAGTACTTTCATTTGCTATTTTAATTGAACTAAAATACCGCAAGAAAGTTCAGGGTATTCAATCCCAACTTCACAAAGTGAATGAATAATTCTTATATCAAGGTTCAATGAAATAAGTTGGCGGGTGGTTAAAGGCTTCAAGTAGATACCCTCCATCCTTTCGATTTCATATCCAGCCGACTCCACATCAGCTGCCAATGTCTTAACAGTATAGTACCGCTTGTGGCCTAATAAAATATCATTTCGAGAAAGTTCTTGCATATCTGGTAGTAGTCCTGCTAAATGCCCAAGTCTCCGGTTCAATACCTCGGCATTCGGTACTGCAGCATAAATCCTTCCTCCTGGTTTAACAAATTGCTTAAATCGGTTCAAAATCGAAACCGGATCATCCACGTGTTCTAAAATAAAACCCAAAACTATAACATCAAACCGTTCATCTGTTTTATAATTTTCAAAAAAAGTCTCAATAATTTCAGCTCGGTAATCAGGATAGCGTTTTTTAAAATTCTCGATTACCGCCAAAGATCCATCCAGAACAACATGCCTTGGAAAAGTGGTGGAAAAAATGCTTGTTGAAAACCCGTGACCCAAGCCCAACTCCAACAAAGATTTTGCTTCAGGGTTAAGTGCCACTATTCTTTTTGGATACCATTTTAGCAAGATATCATTATCAAAATCATAAAGGCTTTGACCTTCGTAAGCACTAACATGTTCATCTAAAGCATTTTTCATAGATTACTTAATTGTAAAAGCCTGAAGCATTTTTTTTATTTCATCCTTTGAGTTAAACATCATTACATCAAGAATTGAAAGCCAAGGAACAAATTCATTATTAAACTGCTTGTAGGGAATTAAGTCAGATTGAATGAATTTTAATTCCACTTTAGAATTCTTGAAGCTTTCTATGGAATAAAGTTCCTGTCCTCCTATTGCGTTAACATATGTTTGCGCATTCATTTTTGTCACAATCGATAAAACCCTTTGCTCTGATTTTAAAGAATGATCGGCATCAATACTTGATGAAACAACAAGCTCAGTATTTATTTCAAGATACACGCATACCTTCATCACTGCATTAAATACAAAGGAGAATAAATTATCAGGATTGTATTTAATTAAATCTTCAACGAAAGCAAATACTTGCTCAAAGTAAGGAGCCTTACGATATGACTCTTTTATTCTTCGAAGTATCTTTTCTCCATCCGCGTTAAACGTATCGGTCAACTGCCGCTTATCAATATCCAAATAATCAGAGTCTTTTTTTAAAGGGATTGTAACAAATTCATCTTTCCCATTAACCAATATTCTATTCCTATTTATCCAGCCTTTTCTTACAAACTGAACGTTATCATAAATTACAAATTTATCAACAACATTAATCAACTGAAAATATCCAATGTATGGTAAAAAATAAGGCTGCATAATTGCAATCTTCATTACATCAATTGTTTTGAGCCCTTAATAGTAATCTACTGACTAATTTTACTTCTTCTTTCCCCAAATCATAAAATAAGGGTAAGCATAAAACTCTTCTGCTCACTTCATCGCTAATCGGAACCTTCTGAAACGGTACATAAGGAACGTTATTCAATGATGGGAAGAAGTATCTCCTTGATCCAATGTTATGAGCGCTTAATAAATTAAATGCCTTTAATAGAGATTGTTCATCTTGAAAAATAATTGGATAATATGAATGATTAACCTCTGACAATGGGTTATATTTTATTTTTTTGACATTTAAACCCAAAAGCGCCTCATCATACCAAAGGCCTTTTTCCTTTCTTGATTTCAAAATTTTATCGATATAAGGAAAATTAGTAAGACCCATTGCAGCATGAAATTCTGAATTCTTTCCATTGATTCCCACTTCATCAAAATCTTCTGGCCCATTGTGTCCAAAATTTCTCATGGAAGCCATCCTTTTTAAAAGTTCAGGGGACTTAGTAAATACCGCTCCACCTTCAATCGTGTGGAATAGCTTAGTTGCGTGAAAACTTGTTGTACTAACATCACCATATTCAAAGACACTTCTATTCTTATATTTCGAGCCAAAACAATGAGCGGCATCATATATAACCTTTAGGTTATTTCTCTTTGCAACCGCTTCTATGGAATCTATATCACACGGGTTTCCGTAAACATGTGTAGCTAATACGGCACTTGTTTTCTCCGTTATCGAAGCCTCAATTTTATTGGGGTCAATATTTAATGTCTCTGGATCAATATCAACAAACACAGGAGTACATCCCTCCCAAACAATACTGCTTGTGGTGGCCACGTAACTGAATGGTGTGGTGATTACCTCGCCTTTTAACTCAAGTGCCTTAATTGCTATTTGAATGGCTATAGTTCCGTTTGACAAATAAAGAAGATGAGGAACATTCAAATATTCTTTAAGTTTCAATTCAAATTCGTTTACCAATGGACCGTTATTAGTAAGCCAATTCCTCTTCCAAATGCCTTTCAAATATTCCTCATATTCACTTACTGGTGGCATAAATGGTTTTGTTACATTTATCATCGCTATTTACTTTTTAGGCATGCAGACTTATTGTAAAGAGGCAATACCAAGTTTAATAAGACTTCTCTTGTCTAAAAGTATTATTTTTTTTACTTGATTAAATTTTAACGTAGTGATTAGCTTTAAGCGCATTTTAAGTTGTTGCCTATTTATAATGCTTATAATTCTTTCTCGATGCGTTGAGGTTAATGGGCACGCTTTATCCTCCAAAGCTCTAAGTCTTACTAATGTGTATTTATAAAGAGTAGGCCAATCGGTCATCCATCTGCCAGACTCAGAGTCATCGTGACCCCGGCTCCAAGTCACTCCATAAGGGATGATAACCACTGAATACTTTGATGATAGCCTCAGCCACATCTCAAAGTCCCCTACCATTCGAGGTTCTTTGAATCCATTTTCAGCCTCGAAAATTGATCTTCTAATGATGCTTCCTGTAGGTGGCAAATCAAAGAGCCCTGTCTTATCCACAAAATGCGATAAGTAAGCTTCACTTGGGCTCATTGTTCTTGGAAATATGCCCTTGTGGTCTTGGCTTATTCCATTTAAACCGAAACCTGCCTCTGGAAATCTTTCCATCGACTCAACCATAATCTCCAGCCCAAAGTAATAAATCAAATCATCTGCGTCTATATATACCAAGTATTTACCCGTAGCATAAGAAGCTGCTTTATTTCTGTTGGGGTAGTCCCCTAAGTTCCTTTCATTAACGTAAGCCTTAACACGGTTGTCTTTTGCTTCATACTGCTTTGCTATCGCTAACGTTGAATCAGTTGAACAATCATCTACTATGATTAATTCAAAGTTCCTATACGTGGATGCCAATACGCTCTCAATAGCCTCAGCCAGATATCTTTTTCTATTATAAGCCGTCATCAAAACGCTTACTAACGGGTTACTCTTCATTTAGCTTTAAAAAAAGTTCTTATTAATTTTGTTAGTTTATTCGGTATAAAGGGTTGATCTAATCTTGAACCAACTTTTGCTTTTCTAATTTTCTTATCTCTATAAAATTCTTTGTATCGCAAAAATAAATCAAAATAATCAGAAGCTGTTTTTCTTACATCGAATTGGCTTATTATTTTACTCCTACAGTTATTGCTAAGACTATTTAAAATATCTCTATCAAAATGCAGCCTAGCTATTGAATCAGCGAAAGCAATGTTATCATTTATTTCAGGGGTAAACCCAATTTCGTCATTTACGATATCTGTTATTCCACCCGGAATCCGGCTTATCACAGGCACAAGTCCAACACTCATCGTCTCTAATAATGAAACAGGTGATCCTTCCCCTTTTGTAGGAAGCACAAACACATCTCTCTGAGAGCAAAGTTCCAAGACCTCCCTATTACTAGAAGGTGAAATAAATTGGACTTTATCGGCCGGACTCCATGCTTGCTTAAATGCCTCCAAGTCAGGGCCATTCCCAATACACAACCATTCAAAATCAACCCCTCTTTCTCTTAATAAATCATTAATTACTGGTAAATCAAAAATTCCTTTTCCCGAGGTCATCCTTCCAAGAAAAACTAACCGCAAGGGACCATTGTCCTTTGGCATCCTTGAATAGTGAACTATTGGAACCCCATGAGGCAAGAAAAAAATTGATTCCCTTCTATGAGGAAACAATGATATTAAATTATTGTAAATTACCGTATTATGGCAGATGAACACGTCAACTAGGTATTCATATTTCTTAGATAGAGTTATATTATAGTCATCATGGACAAGTTGAAATGTAGTCTGTTTTAAATTGTAATGATCCAATAATGCCATTTCGTTGTAATAATTCAAAATTAAGGCACCTTCCGAATATGGAATTAAGCTTCTTAAACGCTTCAGTGTATAGTAATAATTATCTCTATCACTAAATTTAAACTCTATCTGTTTATCAACGGGAAAGTTTAGGTTTGCTCTTGAAAAGTTTGATTCAAAGTAATCAATATTTATCAGGTAGCGATTTACCTTTTGAATTGTTTTATGGGAAGCTAAATTATAATTGAGAGAAGTAACTCCACCTAAGTTATTATCAATAAAAAATATGATATCCATATTTTTATTCGTTTTGTGACTTAAACCATTGAGTATAATCTAATATACCTTGCTTTATAGAGACAACGGGATAAAAACCCAAGGTAGTAGACTTTGAAATATCAGCTCTCCAGTTTAGCGGGTCTCCTTTGCGGAATTTTCCGGAAAAAGTTATTTTTTTGTTTCCATTATAGAAATGCTCAAAAATATATGCGACCATCCTGATGGACGTCTCTAAACCAGATGCTGCATTATAAATTTCACAGTTAAAGCTCGCTTTGGTTAGTATAATATGTACTAACTGCACTAGGTCGTGGATATGAATAAAGTCTCTAGATTCATTTCCCGTTCCTGAAAGTTGGATGGAATCGTTTATTAATAGACGAGAGCAAATATCCCACAACAATTGTTTTCTTAGACCATTTCCATAAACGGAAAAAGGTCTTAAGATAGCAATTGGAGATTGATAACATTGGTAGTATTCTTGGCAAATAATCTCACTTATCCATTTGTGATATCCGTATGGAGAAAGTGGGCTAATTGGTGAAGATTCAACAACCGGAAGGCTCTCTGGATTACCATATACTGCGGCACTGGATATATGGAGATATCTGCAACTTGGCTGAACTTTTCGAATAGTATCGAGAATCTTTATAACCGAAAAAGCATTTGCTTCAAAATCGCTTACAGGAAGCGAAACTGAAAAAGCAACATTTCCACTTCCTGATGCATTAATACACGCATCAAATTTATTATTAGTGAAAAGCGATTCAAAGTCTGAAGAAAGTACAGATACTTTTTGATATTTATATTGAGCTCCCGAATATTCCATTAGATCACATCCAAAGACTTCCCATCCATTTTTTAAAAAATGCTGGATCAAATTGGAGCCGATGAAGCCCTGAGAACCAAGTATTATGACTTTCAAAATCTGTTTAGCTTATTTGCGAGAATTAGTGTACGGATAATCTCTTCTGCATCTACCAACTCTTCGTTACCTGAATCAGTACTGACAGCTAGTTGCTTGTCAATTGATCTTACTTTGTCTGCACCACGAATAGGTATGCCCTGATTGTCCCAAGCTTCTGTAAACCCAGCAAAGACATAGCCTTGCTCAACTGTCAATACTGGCAATGCTAAATACTTTAGATAATCTTGTTTAACAAAATAGGCGTTATTACCGGCACTGTTACATCCAATAAATTCATACCCCTTTTCTTTTGCAAGGTTATAGGCGGACAATAAAGAGGTTCCGTAAAAATTAAAAGGTCGTTCTTTACCTCTTATAAAATCATCTTTATAGGAAATAGTCAAAGGTTTATCAAATCCAAATAGACAATTGTACTCACTAATAACTACAACTGGATCAATAGAATCAATGGCCTTCCAAATCCAATAGTCATTACCATCAATATCTACACTTAAAATACCTACTTCCTTATTGAACTTGGCAGAATTTAGAATTCCATTAATATTTGACTTTTTTATGAAGGAGCATTCAGATTGTAAATCGTAAAAAGTTGAAAGTTGCTCTTGTTGCAAGGAACGGATATTCTCTTTGTCGCCATCGATCACCATTCCTGACCAGTAATTATTGATCAAAAGAAAACGGGTGTTTGCCTCCCTATAATTCTCAACGCCAAACTCAATAAAAGTCTTATTAGGGAAGGGTATCCTATGGACAAGCCATTGAATAATCCCGTCATCACCAAATTGTGAGAATACTTGAAACTCAACGTCTGCTAAGCAACTAATATGTTTCCTTTCGCGATTATGGGCTGCTTGAAGCTGCCCCATGTTTACTTTACTACATTTATAGTTGTTCCATGCTTGTTCATAGAGATACCTCAGTTTTTTATAATTGCCAAGGTTCTCCAATGAGGATTTCAAAAATTGCTTTAGTGGAATTGGCATAAATAGTCTATATCCAAGTTAAAGGAAAGTATAAATCTCCCCACCTATCATCTTGAGGAAAGTAAGTACTGCCATCACTAATAATACCATCTATTGAAATCAATGGGAAGTGTAGTACCACATCATAAAACTCTGTTTTGTCGGGTCTAAAAAGGGCAAACGAAGCTAAGTAATCCCCTTTACGAATGTTTGGGACTGTCACCAATATTTTCCTCTCCATATATCCCTTTCCAATTAAAGTGTTGTTAGAATCCGATAAATGAGAGCAAAAAACCGCTTTTTCTCTATGATTCTCAAAAACAAAACTCATATCTAAGACATCTTTTGAATCGTTTTGTACACCAACCAATATCTCAAATTTTTCGCCTTGTTTAATCATTTTTACTCTCCTTTCTTCTTGCCAAAGCTCAAGTTTTACTATCCTTGCTCTGCCTGACCCACTTCTATTTTGGTACTTATTTATGTCGATATTGCTTTTATGATCGTTCAAATAATTATTGACTTCATTACTTGTGGGGCCGTAAGATACCACCTCGCCTTGCTTAAGATAAATGCATTTTTGAGTTAGCGATTCTATTGCATCCATTTGGTGGCTTACAAACAAAACAGTACGCCCGGAATTCATACTGATGTCCTCCATTTTACCTAGGCATTTTTTTTGAAATTGCGCATCTCCAACAGCTAAAACCTCATCAACAATCAAAATCTCTTGCTCAAGATGAGCAGAAACAGCAAAAGCTAATCGGACATACATACCACTGCTATACCTCTTCACTGGTGTATCTAAAAATTGCTCAACCTCGGCAAAGGCAACAATTTCATCAAACTTTTGGCGAATTTCAGCCCTAGTCATACCTAGAATAGCGCCATTTAAAAAAACATTTTCTCTTCCAGTGAGTTCTGGATGAAATCCTGTACCTACCTCGAGCAGACTTGCTACTCGGCCATCAATCTCAACACGGCCTTTTGTAGGATCTGTAATACGGCTTAGTATTTTCAATAAAGTAGACTTTCCCGCTCCATTTCGGCCAATGATGCCAACGCGATCACCTTTTTTTATTTCAAAGGAAATATCTTTCAATGCCCAGAACTCTTCGTTAGAGGCTGGATAAGTGCTTTTTTTTGAGCCTCGAAAAAAAAAACGTTTAGCGGTATTAGTAACCGAGTCTCTCAACGAAGTATAGCGCTCTTTGCTTTCGTGTGAAATTATAAAACTTTTTGACAAGCTTTCAACTTTTATCACTGAATCAGTCATACTCAAATGTTATCAGCAAAACTCTTTTCAGTTTTTCGGAAATAAATTACCCCAACAAATAGAAAGGCTATTATAACTACTAGAGAAATCACAAAACTGCCTGCATTTAATGACTCACCTAAGATGCACCATCGGAAACCATCCACTACACCTACCATTGGATTGAATGAGTAAAGTAATCTCCACTTTTCAGGCACTTTACTACTGCTAAAGCCAACCGGAGTAAGGTAAAGGCCAATCTGGATAATAAATGGGATGATATACCGAAAGTCACGATACTTCACGTTAAGCGCTGTAATAAACAATCCAACACCAAAGGCCGCTATCAATGCCAATAAGATAAAGACAGGAAGCAAAACTATTTTCCAATTTGGCATGAACTGGTAAAAGACCATCATGGCCACCATCAGCGCAAATGAAATAGCAAAATCGACTAAGCTAGTAATTATAGAGCTGGCGGGAATAATCATCCTAGGGAAATATACTTTAGAGACTAAATTGGAGTTGCTAATTAAGCTATTACTAGATTCACTCAAGGCATTAGCAAAAAACTGCCACGGTAGCATCCCGGCAAAAACTAAGATTGCGTAAGGCACACCGCTTGGGGGTTGCAACTTTGCCACACGACTAAAGATGACAGTAAAAATAATAGTGGTCAATAATGGACGTATAATACTCCAAGCAGCTCCTATTACAGTTTGTTTGTATCGAACCTTAATATCCCTCCATGAAAGTATATAAAACAGTTCCCGAAACAACCAAAGGTCTTTCCAGTAATTCTTCTCTGACTTACCTGGCTCAATAATTATTTTATCCAATGTCATTTAAAGACGTAAAAGTAATGATTGCCTTAGAACTAAATACGTGTATTTCCAAATGTAAATTAATTATTGGTAAATTGTTTTAGCACCGCCAAGCTCCAGCATTTACTCCAATGACAGTGCTTGCCCTTAAACTGCTCGAACAACAAGTCGACCTCAGCACCTGCCGGCATTAAAGCTCGAAAACGTTTGGAACTTCGCTCCATCCACAAAGAGAAAGGAAAAGTAAATCCCTTCTTTTTACGAAAAACAATTTTGCGAGGTAATATATGCTCGTTAGAGGCAGTAAGTAAATACTTAGGCCATTTGTCATTGTATCGAATAGAGGGGGGAATCGTTCTTACTTTTTTCAAAAGTTCAATGTCTAGAAAAGGCACCCTCACCTCTACACCATGCCACATCCCCATGTAGTCTGTATCCTTTAATAATTGATTGGTCATATAAATCTTGGATTCTAAAAAGGAAGCATACTCAATATCATTCATCTTAAAAGGCACATCAAATGGAACCTTACTAAGTACTTCCCAAATCTTAGTTTCTGGAATTTTTAATATGCTAGAGATTTGATTGGGTGTATGAATGCCACGCAAAAATAGATAATCACCTATTGCCCCAGGTAGTGTTAAGTAAACAAGTCTCCCCCATGATTTTTTTAACCTACTTAAAAGAACACCCATTCTTTTTTTGTTTGGGAATTGACGCAACAAACGCATCCATTTAATCCGCCTGAAGGATGCGTATCCTCCGAAAATCTCATCGGCACCTAATCCCGAAAGCACTGATTTAATTCCTTCGGCCTTGGCAAAGCGAGTGACAAAGTAAGCATTCACCGCGTCTATAGAAGGTTGATCCATAGCTTTCCAAATGTCCTCCAAATATTCCCAAAACATATGCTCTGTTACTCTATGAGAAGTATGCTCCACATTTTTTGTCTTTTCTAGTACTAATTGTTGAAAAGTATGCTCATCAAAGTGACTATCGTCAAAGTTGACAGAGAGTGTCCTCACACTACTCAAAAATTGATCAGCTAACAAGGCTAGCAGGCTTGAATCAATACCACCACTTAAAAAGACACCTAAGGGTGCATCAGAAATCAAATTTTTCTGTAACGACTTCTGCATTGCAAATTGCATCTGTGCTAGCGCATCATGAACAGAGTTTACTGTATAATCATAACCATTTGACTTAAAATAAAACTGTATATCAGATGTAAAATTCTTAAGATCAAGTTTTAAATAAGAGCCAGGAGCTAGTTGAACCACCTGAGATAGGGTACTGTAAGGATGAGGAATAGAACCGAACGCTAAAAATAAAACTTGCCAATCAGCGTTCTCTTTCCAATTTGTTCGTAACGCTTTAAAAGCTCGCACTTCTGAAGAAAAAATTAATTCTTCTCCATCAATAAAATAGTACAGAGGCTTAACTCCAAAATGATCTCTAACCAGAAAAAAAAGTTCTTTTCTCTTATCATAAATGGCAAAAGCGAAAATTCCTTCAAGCCTATCAAATGTCTTTACTCCCCAATGCTGATAGGCTGCTAAAATTACTTCCGTATCTGATTTCGTTCTAAATAAAAGGCCTACATTCTCTAACTCCCTTCTTATTTCAAGGTAGTTGTATATTTCACCGTTGAATGAAATGATGATATCGGAAGATGCCGCCATCATAGGCTGATGACCTGTCTTCGACAAATCAATAATGGCTAAGCGTCTATGGCCTAAAGCTACACCGCCATCAATATAAGTCCCCTCATCATCTGGCCCTCCATGAGCTACAGCGGCAAGCATTGATTTCAAACCTTCCCCAAAATCACTTTCGTTTTCCCTGGAGACCCTACCAACAATACGGCACATGAATAATCTTTAAATCCAGTATCTATTTTAAAACTGTACTCTTACGATTCAGAATAGTAACCGTGACCATTTTTTTTCTTCTTAGAAAGAGTATAGCCGTAACCATAACCATAACCATAACCATAACCATAACCATAACCAGGCCCCGAAATATGAATGTCATTGAGTACAATACTGATATTATTTAGCTTTCCTGCTTTGTAAGAATCTTCCAATGTCCTAAGTAGAGCGATGGGCGTATAATTTTGACGGATTACGAAAAGTGTATGATCTGCATGTGCTACAAACGCAAACGCATCTGACACGATAGCTAAAGGCGGTGTATCAATGATCACAAAATCGTACTTACTTTTCGCTTCTGCTAGAAATTCGTTCATTCGATCTGTGAGTAGTAATTCGGATGGGTTGGGCGGAACTGGGCCACCACTGACCAAATCAAGTCCTACATATTTCGTATGCTGTACTATCGTATCAAAATCAGTAATATTTGCAAGATACGTGCTGAGTCCGACATCATTAACAAGATTAAAATCCGCAAAAAGCTTGGGCTTGCGCATGTCAGCCCCTACAATTAGTGTTCTTTTACCTGATAAACTAATAACTGAAGCAAGGTTGATAGATGTAAAGGTCTTCCCCTCTCCACTAATTGAGCTCGTAATCATCACAACTGCTTTCTCTCTCTTGCCTAAAAAATAATTCAAGTCAGATCGAATCGCCCGAAATGATTCTGCAATAGAATTTTTAGGGTTTCTTAATATTTCGAGATTATTGTCACTACTTTTATGACCAATCCCACCTATAAACGGTATGGTCGTGATTTTCTCAACATCTTCTTTGGACTGCACTTTGCTATTGAACAATTCTAAGATAATGAAGAGTAATGCTGGAAGACCTAGGCCCACCACTATGGCAATAGCGTAATTCTGTGATGGTTTGGGGCTAATAGCACCGCCCGATTGCATGGGCGGATTGACGATAGAAATATCGGTAGTCGTAGAAGCTCTAGAAATACCTGCTTCTGCCCTTTTTTGTAAAAGGAATATGTATAGATTTTCCAATAATGAATAATTCCGCTGAATACTTACCAACTTCCGTTCAGCTGATGGCAAGGTATTAAGTTGCTTTTCCAGGCCAGTTGTCTGATTATTAATAAAATCATCTTTAATCTTATCTGCAGATTGTTGACTTTTAACGGATTCTATAATATCATTTTTAAGCTCAACAATCTTTTGTTTGTTGATTGTGACTACAGGATTATCAGGGTTACCATTTCCCTTGATCGACAATTGCAATTCGACCATTTTGGAAACCAAAGAATAAAGAATGGGGTCATTTATTCCAACAGAACTCGGCAATACAATTTTATCAAAAATACCCTCGTTCCTTAAATAACCCAAAAGGTATTTGTAATAATTACCTCTGACGATAAGTTCTGCCCGTTGCTCATCAATTTTACTAATCTTGTCAAATAGCCTTTCAGCTTCCTTACTTATATCTGTCAATAAATTTTGATCTTTGAATCGTTCCAACTGACGCTCTGCTAAGTGAAGAGAATCACTGATTACCAACAGTTGACTATTGATAAAATCTATTGTCCTTGATGCCGCCTGATTTTTCTTTTCTAGGTCATATTTCTGATATTCTGTGATTAATCCATTCAAAAAATCAATGTTTTTTTGAGGGTTAGGTCCACTAACACTTAAATTCATCACCCCAGCTCCTTCTTCTGTCCAATCAGCTTGAAGTCCTCCAACATAGGAGCCTGTTAAGTACGCAGGATTATTATAAGCGAATACAACGGTCTGATTTAGATTGATAGTACTAACTGGATTCTTATCTATAGAAAAAACAAAAGTAAGACCGCTAAACGTAACCGTATCACCAAAGGAAAATGTCTTAAAAATAGGATTTTCCTTTTGTTCAAATGCCTGAAATTGCGTGTCATTTACAATCTTAACGTAAAAGCTGTGGCTCTCACCATTTCTTATAACATCGGCCTTTATTTGGGGGTGATAAATTTCTGTGGTTAATACATTACCTTCATTATAAAAAGCCACCCCGAAATTCATTTCTTCCAAAGTACGCTGAATCAACGGATATGATTTAATGAGATAAAGTTCATCTAGGTAATTTCTAAAACCACTCACCAATGGGTTGTTATAAAGCAGCTTACCTTCAGAAGTTTCCTCTTTTTGTTTTATCAAAATAGAAGTTGCCACGGGATAGATGCGAACGGCATATCGAGTTTTGAAATACGCAACGGAAAGTGCAACTATAATGGAAAACAAAAACACATACCAATAGCGCAGCGCCCTAAAAACCACCCTTTTCAAATCGACATTAAGCGCTTGTGCTGGTGGACGAAATTGTACTTCAGAATGCTTCTCTAATTGACTCAATTTTTAAGTAAGTTTAGCGTTAGCAATATGACTGAAACTGTGGAAACAAATACTGCAAGGTTCTGACCAAAGTACTTTCTATAAGAACGCTGCCTTAATGCAGGCACTATCAATACATCGTTTTGGTAAGTATAATAGTAAGGGGATTTAAAAAACTCTTCCTCAAGCAGGTTAAGATAAACAACTTCGGTTTGATTCCCTCTCTGCCTTATCAGTTTTACTTTAGATCGATCTGCCAACTCTCCCAAACCTCCTGCTAAACCGATTGCCTCTAGCATACTAACTCGGTTCGTTGTTAAAAAGGTAGTCCCCTCCTTGTTAACCTCCCCTAAAAGAGTAATCCGATAATTGATCAATCTAACCCGCACAATGGGTGATTGGATTCCATAGCGAACCGCCAGAGCTTGTAACTTATTCTCTGCCTCAAAAACCGTTAATCCTTCTACTTTGAATTTCCCTATGAGAGGAATGGGAATTTCACCCGCTTCATTGACCAACTCCCCGATCAACAAAGCATTACCACCCTGAAGTTGAGCGCCCACCCCCTGAATTGATTGAGAAGACAAAAAATCATAATCTTTACTGGTCAAACTCTCAAAACGCACTGATACAATATCATTAGATTGAATCTTATACGTGAAAGAATCAATGGCGTAGCTCCGAACAACCTTATCGGTTGTTAACCCTACCGAATTAACATCATTCTTTTGGAGCAAAGTTACTTTTCGATTGGAGACGCAAGCACTGAGAAGAAAAATCGCAGAACAAAACAGTAAAAGTGGGCGCATCTAGCTTAAAAAATATTATTCAACAGTTATAAATGGGTCTTCTATTTGAAACTTAGTTCCCTTTTATTACTAAAAGTCTCAAATAATCCCGAAAATTAGGGAAATTTATCCGTTCTCTCATGAAAATTATCAAAACCAGTCTTTCTGCCCTTGTTACCATCGGTCTTGTTTACTTCCTCAATACCAGTTGGAACTTAGGTTCGCCCATCCCACCGCTTGGCAAGTTCCTCGATCCTTTTCAAGGCTTTTGGCAAAATGCCGCCACTGCCAAAGTAACAAATGAATCTTTCTCAATGCCTGGATTACTGGACAAAGTAACCATTCTGTATGATAGCGCCTTAATCCCGCATATTTACGCAAACAATAATGAAGACTTATTTGCTGCTCAAGGCTACATAACAGCCAAAAACAGATTATGGCAAATGGAGTTTCAGACCCACGCTGCTGGCGGAAGAGTGAGCGAGATCATCGGGACGAAGGCACTAGACTTTGACAGAACTCAGCGAAGGTTAGGGATGATGTTCGCTGCGGAGACTTCCGTTAAGTCGATGGAAAGCAACCCGATAGCAAAAATGATGGTGGACAATTATACCGCGGGCATCAATGCGTACATTCAATCTCTTTCATATCAAGATCTGCCCATCGAATACAAACTACTTGGCTATGAGCCTGAGCCTTGGACAAACCTCAAGAGCGGATTGCTATTGAAGTACATGGCCAAGACACTAAATTCAGGTGAACGCGATTTAGAAATGACCAATGCGCTAAAATTATTCGGCAAAGAAACACTCGATCTTTTATATCCTGATAATGAAGGCGTGAGCGACCCGATAGTCGATAATACTGGCAACTGGAAATTCAAACCAGTTACATTGGATAGCATGCCTTCGGCTGCACCCAAAGAGTTGGTGATGCTAAAACCATTTGAAAAATCTCCGCCTGATGTGGGCAGCAATAATTGGGCGGTGAGCGGATCAAAAACAGCATCTGGCTCTCCCCTACTTTGCAATGATCCTCACCTTGAACTGAACTTGCCCTCCATCTGGTATGTTTTGCATCTCAATGCACCTGGTGTAAATACGATGGGCGCCTCGTTGCCCGGTGCGCCATCTATTATCAGCGGGTTCAATGATTCCATTGCGTGGGGAGTCACGAACGCTCAACGCGATCTGGTAGATTGGTTCAAGATCGAATTCAAAGACAAAAACAAAAATGAATACCTCAGTGATGGTCAATGGAAACCAACTCGAAAGGTGATTGAGGAAATCAAACAAAAAGGAGAAAAGACTTTTTACGATACAGTTATCTATACCCATCATGGCCCCGTTGTTTTCGATCAAAGTTTTCATGGCGATGATGAGAAAAATCATTTTGCTTATCGCTGGATTGCGCACGATCCCTCAGAAGAAGTGATCACTTTCTATGAACTCAATCGTGCTAAGAACCACACTGATTACATGAAAGCACTCGATCATTACGCCTCTCCTGCACAGAATTTTGTTTTTGCCTGCGTTAATGGCGACATCGCCATGCGCATCCAAGGCAAATTTCCTGTGAGGAGAAAAAATGAGGGCAAATTTATTCTGGACGGAACAAAAACATCCAACGATTGGCAAGCCTTTATACCCAACGAACAAAATGTTGCCTATAAAAATCCAGCACGTGGCTTTGTAAGCTCAGCCAACCAATATCCAGTTGATGTTACTTACCCCTACTACATCCAAGCTAGCAACTGGGAAGAATATAGAAATAGGAGGATCAATAAATTACTTACCGATCTCACCAAAATCACACCGCAAGATTTAATGAAGTTGCAACTTGATAACTTCAACTTAAAAGCCTCAGAGAGCCTCCCCACTTTTCTTAGCTACATCGATAGCGCACAACTGAAAGGCACAGAGGCAATTGCTTTTCAAAAATTAAAATCATGGGATTACTTTAATAACATTGAATCTGAAGGAGCATCTTACTACGAAGCGTGGCTGCGAGCCTTCATACCAATGGTATGGGATGAGATCAGCACTTCTAAAGCGGAACTACCTCGGCCATCCACTTACATGACAATCAAGTTAATGAAAGAAAAACCTGATTTGAGTTTCTTTGATATTATTACTACACCAGAAAAAGAAACGGTGAAAGAAGTGATTCGAAAATCTTTTAGCCAAGGAGTAGCGGACATTGAAAAATGGGAGGAAGAAAAAAAGGCAACCCCAACTTGGGCAAAGTACAAAGATGGAGTTGTCAATCACTTACTCCGACAAGAAGCTTTTAGTTATCATATTACACATGGCGGAAACTCTAGCATTGTCAATGCTCACTCGAAAACGCACGGCCCTAGTTGGAGAATGGTAGTGAGCCTGGAGAAAGAAGGCGTTCAAGCGTGGGGCGTTTATCCTGGTGGGCAATCAGGGAATCCGGGCAGTCCGTACTATAATAATTTATTAAGCTTATGGACGGAAGGCAAATATGTGAAATTCAGTTTTACTTCTGAATCTGAAAAAATGAAAGGAAAGGAATTGGCCACCATCACTCTTAACCCATCTACAAAATGAAATTCGCGATTCAACTAATAGCTACCATCATCGTTTGTTTCTTGCTTCAAACATTTTCGCCTTGGTGGTCGATGGCCATTGGCGCATTCGCAATTGGTTATATCATAGCAAACAAAGGATACGTTTCTTTTGCCTCTGGCTTTCTGGGGGTCGGATTGCTTTGGCTGGGCATGGCTTTGTATATTGATAGTGCCACCCATTCAATACTTACGGAAAAAGTTAACAAGCTCTTACCTCTCAACTCGTTTATTCTCACCACGCTAATTGGCGGATTAGTGGGCGGTTTTTCGGCATTGACAGGTGCTTTGCTGAAAGCAAAATGAGGCACTTCTCAAAAAGTTTTCAAGATCAATCGAAATAAGACCATTCTGCCTTATATTTGCGTTCTTTTTTAGCTCCACGGAGAGGTGGGTGAGTGGCTGAAACCAATAGTTTGCTAAACTGTCGTAGGGGTTAAACTCTACCGGGGGTTCGAATCCCCCCCTCTCCGCAAAGGAATCTTCGATAGTAATCGAAAATACTTTGGAGGCTTGAAAACCTCAATTCTTTGACATGTTGGTCTCGTAGCTCAGCTGGATAGAGCAACTGCCTTTAACAAATAGGAGCCTTTGTTCAAAAACAAAAAATGAACAAAGTGGATGGTGCTGTATCGGTGAACCCTTCGCTAATTTCATACCTTAGCATGGCAATACCGAGGAAATTTTCGGTCGATTTTATTTTAATATGAAACAACATCATACCAAAAATAAGGGAGACTTAGGAGTACTGAAGGCTCAAGCTGATTTGTGTTCAAAAGGTTTCTTGGTTTGTTTGCCGCTTTCTGAGCATTCTCCATTTGATCTTGTCATCTATCAAAATGACAATTTTAAGAGAGTGCAAGTAAAGGCAAGAAGCCTTAAAAAAGGAAGCCTTTCTGTAAGATTTGCGCATAGCTATTCCGATAGCAAAGGAGTGCATACAAAAAAAGTCGATATGAATTCAGTAGATATTTATTGTGTCTATTGCCTTGATAATGACCAGTGTTATTACTTTAGTGCTAAAGAATTCAGAAAAAACAGCACAATCAATTTGAGGGTAGATACACCGAAAAATAGTCAGAGCCTTAATATACGTTGGGCGAAAGATTATCGGGAAGTTCCGTAGAGACTATACGCATCACACCTGAAACGGTGAAGATATAGTCCAGACCACGAATTCCGCAATGAGGCGGAAGCGATGAAAATCGAAGTGGTAAGCTAAGCAGTAGGTCGCTGGTTCGAATCCAGCCGGGATCACAAAAGTTGGCGCGTAAAGATGTTTTCATATCTTTGCAGCCCAATAAAAATTGTTCGGGGTGTAGCGTAGCCCGGTATCGCGCTTGGTTTGGGACCAAGAGGTCGTCAGTTCGAATCTGGCCACCCCGACTTTAGCACCTCACTAATCTTTAGTGAGGTGTTTTTGTTTTATTGCATTTAGACTTTAGAATCTTTTCGCAAGGCTTTTTTATCTTTGCCTTATATTTATCCGATGATCTGGTTTCGCGATTTTGGTTGGGCAGAGGTAGTGGCAATAATCTTGTTCGCCCTGTTCTATACTTTGTATCTCATCAAGATCATCCGCATCAGCAAAAAACTCAACACCCCCTTTTATACCGTCTTCATGAAGCTCAGCCTGCGCACGGCATTATTCGCGCTGCTCATTGTGGCGTTGTTAGGCCCCTCTTATGGCGGCTCCAAAAAGGAAATCAAATCCATTGGCAAAGATATTATGATCTGTGTCGATCTCTCCAAGTCAATGGACGCCTTCGATGTGCAGCCCACCCGTTTAGAGAAAGTAAAATACGAAATGAAAAAGATCGTGGAGGCATTTAACTCCGATCGCATGGGCGTCATCATTTTTTCATCAGAGGCTTTCATGCAATGCCCCCTCACCTACGACCAAAACGCGCTGAATCTATTTATCGAAACCATGAACACCAGCCTTGTCCCCTCTAGTGGCACCGACTTCGGTCCTCCGATAAAGATGGCATTGAAAAAAATTGACGATCAAGAAGGGCCTAGTGCCCAACAAAAATCCAAAGTGATAATTTTGATCAGCGATGGCGAAGATTTTGGTGAAGACACCGATGAGATCGCGAGAGAGGTTGAAGAGAAAGACATCAAACTATTTACCTTGGGCGTAGGCACCGAGAAGGGAAGTCAGATACAATCAGGCCGCGGCTACAAAACCGATCAAAAAGGAAATACTGTTGTATCAAAACTCAACGCCAGTTCGTTAAAGTCATTGGCGAGCAAAACCGATGGGCAATATTTTGAGATCAACGAAGGCCGCAACGATGTCAACCGATTGATCAACACCATTGGCAAAATAGAAGGCCAAGTGCGCGATGCCCGCATGGTAGACGTATCGGCCAACCGCTATTTTTATTTTCTCTTGGCCGCATTGATTATTTTAGTGTTGGATATTTTAGTCAGCATCAGAACAGTTAGTATATAGAGTTATTAATTGATAGCATTAAATAATGGTCAGTTTGTGCTACGATTGGAAAGGCTTCAAGCCGCAAGCTTCATGCCCCACGCAACGCAGTCAGTAGTTTGAAACTTATAGCCAATTGCTAAAAAGGTAATCGAGAAAATTAGAAGATGTTTTAACACCAAAAAAATCTTAAATCACAAATCTTAAATCTTAAATTTATTAATGAAAACCATTTTCTTATTTCTTGCAGCTTCCCTCCTATTTACCGATCTCGACAAGATTGGTAAAATCAATTCCGCCAAGGCCGAAGCTAAGAAAGCTTTTCTATCGGGCGATTTTAAAAAAGCCATTCAAAAATATTCTTACCTCATCGATTCATTGGGTGTAAACGAAGATGAAGTGCGCGCGAACTTAGCCAGTGCCTACTTCCAAGCCAACGATACCGCGCATGCGGTAAACACTTACCAACAACTCACACAAAGCCCCAACAAAAAAATCAGTTCCGTTGCCAACCAGCAACTGGGTGTAATGGCCAACAATACCGAGAAACTTGAAGAAGCCCTCCAATATTTCAAGCAAGCCCTCAAGGCCGCACCCGAAAATGAAGAAGCCAGGTATAATTATGAAGTGGTGAAAAAGAAATTAGAAGAAAAGAAAAAACAAGATCAGCAGCAAAACAAAGATCAAAAAGACCAAGACAAAAAAGACGATAAGAACAAAGACCAAAACAAGGATCAGAAAAAAGATCAGAAAGATCAAAAGGATAAGGACAAGAAAGACCAAGAGAAAAAAGATCAGGAAAAGAAAGACCAAGAGAAGAAGGATCAAGAAAAGAAAGACCAGAAGGATAAAGATAAAGACCCGAAGGACCAAAAGAGCGAGGAACAAAAAGAGAAAGAGAAAAAGGAAAAGGAACAGAAAGAGAAAGAGCAGCAGCAAAAAGACGAAAAGAACAAAGACAAGAAAGACATTCCTCCTTCCGTCTCCGATAAATTAAAGGATATGCAGATCACCGAGGAGAAAGCCAAGATGATCTTGGAAGCCATGAAAAACCAAGAAGTGCAATACCTGCAACAAAATAAACGCAAGGCAACGAAGCCAAGGGACAAGGGGAAGCCGGATTGGTAATATGGTAAGTGAAAAAAGGTGATTGGTGAAAATAAAGTACAAGGAATGAACTTGCAAATAGAGATAAACATTTCAAGGTGACTTTTCCAGAGAGCCTAAGTTGCCCCGGCCTTCAGGCCGGGGGTAATGTTAAAAACTTTCAGCACAGGGCTTCAGCCCTTCCAATCAATAACACTTAGTGAGCCTTAGAGTCTTTGTGTCTTTGCAGCAAAAAAATTAAACGACAATCATGAAAGCGATAATCTGTAAAGAGTTCGGCCTGCCCAATACATTAGTACTCGAAGAAATCTCATCTCCATCGCCCCAACCCGATGAAGTTCTGATAAACGTCCACGCTTGCGGGGTCAACTTCCCCGATCTTCTGATCATCCAAAATAAATATCAATTCAAACCCAACTTGCCATTTTCACCAGGGGGTGAAGTATCAGGCATCATCGAATCCGTTGGGGAAAAAGTAAACCATTTAAAAGTGGGAGATCGTGTAGTCGCGCTGTGTGGCTGGGGTGGATTTGCAGAACAAGTAGCGGTAAAAGCCAATCGCGTTTTTCCTATGCCGCAAGGAATGGATTTTATAAATGGAGCATGTACGCTTTACACGTACGGCACATCCTATCACGCACTGAAAGATCGCGCACAACTTAAATCAGGCGAAACACTTTTGGTATTGGGCGCAGCGGGCGGAGTAGGCTTGGCTGCGGTAGAGTTGGGCAAAGTGATGGGTGCTACCATAATCGCTGCCGCATCAGCAAACGAAAAATTATCCATATGCAAAGAAAAGGGAGCAACACATCTCATCAATTACTCAGAAGAAGATTTGCGTGCAAGACTAAAAGAAATCACCAACGACAAAGGCGTAGATGTAGTCTATGATGCCGTGGGTGGAAAACTGGCCGAGCAAGCCTTGCGCTCCATCGCATGGAAAGGAAGATACCTGGTAGTTGGATTTACTACTGGAGAAATCCCTCAGTTTCCCGCCAACTTACCATTGCTAAAAGGCTGCTCCATCATGGGCGTGTTCTGGGGCAGTTTTGCCGAACGCGAGCCACAACAAAGCCTTCAAAATTTTTCTGAGTTGGTAGCAATGATGAAATCAGGAAAAATAAAACAGCACATCCACAAAGTTTATCCGCTTGCCGAAGCCCCGCAAGCATTGGAAGTTTTGATGAACAGGAAGGTGATAGGAAAAGCAGTTGTCAAGATAGGTCAGTAATCGGTGAGCGCTCGGCCAGGGAAGGAAGCGAAAAGTCTGAAGCAAGATGGAAAGTGTGCTGGACAGCCTAATGGCCTTGCGCCTCGCGTGGCAGGCCGCACAAAAAAAATGGCCAAAATAAATTAACTTGCAGCCAGAAATTTAGAAACCGTAACCTGATATAAAATGAAAGAAGTTTACATCGTATCTGCAGTGCGCACGCCCATCGGTAGTTTTGGGGGGAGTTTGGCGAGTCAAACGGCTGTGCAGTTGGGGGCAACGGCTGTGAAGGGCGCACTCAAAAAAATCAATCTGGATCCTAAGCAAATCCAAGAAGTATTTTTTGGCAACGTAATATCTGGTGGCTTGCAACAGGCGCCTGCTACGCAAGTGGCGGTGGCAGCGGGGCTGGGTTATGAAATCCCTTGCACGTTGGTGAACAAAGTGTGTGCCTCGGGCATGAAGGCGATCATGCTGGGTGCGCAGTCGATCATGCTCGGCCACAACGATGTTGTGCTAACGGGCGGCATGGAGAGCATGAGTAATATTCCGTACTACTTGATGAAGGCGCGCTATGGTTTTAAATATGGAAATGGCGAGGTGTTGGACGGCCTGACTTACGATGGCCTCACGGATGTGTATAACCACTGCGCGATGGGCGTGTGTGCCGATAACACCGCGAAGGAAATGAGCATCAGTAGGCAAGAGCAAGATGCGTACGCGATCAACTCGTACAAGCGCGCAGCCGCTGCCTGGGCTGCGGGAAAATTCAAAGATGAAATTGTGCCTGTGGAGATCACTGGCAAAAAAGGAGATGTCGCATTGTTTGCCGAAGATGAAGAATACAAAAATGTAAATTTTGATAAGATACCAGGATTAAAACCAGTGTTTACCAAAGAAGGAACAGTAACAGCAGCAAACGCATCGACCATCAACGATGGCGCGGCCGCGGTGATCTTGATGAACAAAGAAAAAGCAAAAGCGTTGGGCCTCTCTCCTATTGCAAAAATATTAGGCTTTGCCGATGCGGCACAAGACCCGATGTGGTTCACCACTACACCTGCATTAGCAATACCAAAGGCAATGAAAATGGCGGGCATTGATAAAAAAGATGTGGCGTACTATGAAATCAACGAGGCATTCTCGGCCGTGGCACTTGCCAACAATAAATTATTGAGCCTTGACCCTGAGCGTGTGAATATTTATGGAGGAGCAGTGGCACTGGGGCATCCGCTAGGTGCATCGGGTGCGCGCATCACCATCACGCTCGCCAATATCTTGAAACAAAACAACGGAGCAATTGGTGTGGCGGGGATCTGTAATGGGGGCGGTGGGGCTTCGGCTATCGTGATTGAAAGGATTTGATTTGTGATTGTTGTGTTCTGACTTGAGACTTGTGATTTTTGGTGAACCGAAAATCACCAATCAATAATCACAATTCACGAATCATAAATTAATTTCTCGTAACATGTTTTGTTCTAACACAACATTAAAAGAAATTGGTCGTTTTCAACTCACTATGAATACTCGTCTTTTTCTAGTCTTGCTTGGTATCTCAATGAGCTCCTTCGCCCAAAAGGAGGTAAAGACATTTTACGACCCCATGAAGCGGCAGGTAGAAGAACAGTACTTTGTCTCTGCCGATAACCAGACCATGGATGGAAAATACAAAAGATATTTTCCTAATGGAAAGCTGAACGTAGAAGGAACATTTGCAAATGGTGTTCGGTCTGGGACTTTTTATGAATACCATCAGAACGGAACTCTCATTCGCAAGATCAATTATGAAAACGGTCTGCGGCACGGCCCAGTGGAAGTCTTTAGCGAGAAGGGCAAGCCAATTCAAAAAGCTTTCTATCAAAACAATTTATTGGTCGATAGCATCAAATCTTTTTTCCCTTCGGGGATACTCAAACAAGAAAGTTCTTTTGTAAAAGGCAAGCCCGATGGCTTTGTGAAAGAATATTATGCTTCAGGTAAAATAAGAAAAGAGATCACCTACAAAAACCAAAAGCCGAACGGTATCACGAAAACATTTTACGAAAGTGGATCGATAGAGACAGAAGCCAACTACAAGGATGGTTTCATAGCTGGCTACTTCAAATCCTATTACCCAAATGCACAATTGGAGTTGACCTATTCTATTGCCGAGGGAGAAAAAGTAGGCGACTTTAAAAACTACGATCAAGAAGGTCACCTAAAACTGGAAGGCCACTTTATGAATGCAAAGATTCATGGTGATAATATTGGCTACTATACCAGTGGCAGCAAGCGTCACGAATACCAGTTCAAAGAAGGCGGAAAATACGGCTCGAACTTCGATTACTTTGAAAATGGAAAAGTAAAAGTGAAAGAGCAGTTCGCCTTCAACGGCAAAGACAGCAAGCAGGAAGAATTTACTGAGGACGGAAAACAATTGTACGGAAAAGAATTCCGTGATGGCAAGCCGCACGGTGCATGGGCGTTCTTTGCCAAAGATGGAAAAACCGTTACGCTAAAAGAAAATTATGAGAATGGGCAGCTTCAAGGCATGCGCACTCAATATCACGAGGATGGAGAAAAATCGGTAGAAGAAACATGGAAGTTTAATTTGATCACGGGGCCAGTTAAAAACTATTATCCCGATGGGAAATTGTTATCCGAATGCGAATATCGTGGCAGTCGTCAACACGGACTATACACGAGCTACCACGCAAATGGAAAAATAAAAGAGCAAGGCGAGTACGTGGCCAACAAAAAGCACAAACAATGGAAAGAGTTTGATGAAAATGGCAACCTCGTTGAGACCTTAAACTTTCAGGCGGGGATTTTGTTGCCAGCCAAAAAATAAATTACCACTCAATCTCCTTCAATCCCTTCCCCATCAAATATTCATTCGCCTTACTAAATGGTTTGCTCCCAAAAAAACCTGAATGTGCAGAAAAAGGCGATGGGTGTGGCGACATCAATACAAGATGTTTCGCGCGGTCGATTACTTGCCCCTTTTTTTGCGCGTAGGCGCCCCACAAAATAAAAACAACGTTTTGCTTTTGATCAGAGATCACCTTGATCACTTCATCGGTAAACAATTCCCAACCCTTATCCTGATGCGAGCCCGGTGAAGAAGCCCGAACTGTAAGTGTCGCGTTCAATAACAACACACCTTGTTTGGCCCATCGCTGCAAGTTGCCCGAAGTAGGGATCGGCTTGGCAATATCTTGATTGATCTCCTTAAAGATATTTACCAATGATGGTGGCGGCTTGATGCTATCGCTCACAGAAAAACACAACCCGTTAGCTTGCCCATCACCGTGATATGGGTCTTGTCCAATGATCACCACCTTTGTTTCGTCAAACGAGCAACTATCAAGCGCATGGAAGATTTCCTTGGCGGGCGGATACACTTTTTGTGAGGCATACTCTGCCTTGACAAAACGAGTCAATGCCTTGAAGTAATCCTTTTCAAATTCGGGTTGAAGTCGTTGTTTCCAAGAAGGCGCTATTTTTACGTCCATAGTCAATATTAAGTTTTGGCAATTGATCCAGAATTAAAAGCGGAATTTAGAAAAATTTGATACTTTTGGAGCAATGGTAACAGAAATAACACAAGGTGTAAAGGTGATTGTGGAGACCGAGTACCAACCATCGTACTCCAGCCCTAGCCAGTACCATTATGTGTTTACCTACAAGATCACCATCCTCAACCAAAGCGAGTTCACTATACAACTCATGCGCAGGCACTGGCACATACACGATGCTGGCTTTGCTATGCGCGAGGTAGAGGGCGAAGGCGTAGTTGGCCAACAGCCTTTGTTGGAGCCAGGCGAATCACATCAATATGTATCGGGTTGCAATTTAAAATCGGGCATTGGCAAAATGGTAGGCACTTACCAAATGGAGCGCATTGTTGATGGGGCCAAGTTTCAAGTAACCGTGCCTGAGTTTGTGATGGTAGCACCACTAAGACTGAATTGATAAGTCAAGGTAACTGTTGAGCCGCTCGCTCAAATCTAACATCTCAAATCTCAAATCTTAAATAATGTTCTTCTTCCAACTAAAATCCTATTTGAACCACTGGCTAAGTGTAGTTGATGAGCATTCCATCCACTCTCCTTTCTTTTTTGATCTTTATAACAAGGTGATCAAGCCTACAAATGAACTGACAGGATTTGAAGAAATAGAAAAAACACGCGGTCAGCTTTTGCAAAATCAAAGCGAAATATCGGTCAATGACTTGGGCGCACAATCAAAATATTTTAAAAATAGCAAGCGCACCATCTCACAAGTCGCGGCCACTAGTTTAAGCCCAGAAAAAATAACTCGCTTTATCTACAGACTACTCTCCTACTTAGAAGCCAAGCAAATTGTTGAGCTAGGCACCTCTATGGGCGTAACTTCTCTTTACATGGCCAAAAAAGAAAATGCTTTTGTAAATACATTCGAAGGCAATCCATCCATGATCAACATCGCCCTTACCAACTTTGAATACTTTGAAACAAAAAACATAAACCTACTAGAAGGGAACATAAATGACACCTTACAAAAATTCCTTCAGACCCCCATGAAGATCGATTTTGTTTTGATGGATGCCAACCATCGCTATGAACCAACCATTCACTACTTCAACTTGCTCACCAAGCGCATAGCCGATAAGGGCGTGATTGTAGTGGATGATATTTATAACTCCACTGAAATGGGCAAGGCTTGGAATCAATTGAAAAATCATCCACTGGTTTACGGCAGCGTTGACCTCTTCCGCTGCGGCATACTTTTTTTTGATCCTGCTTTGAACAAGCAACATTACGTTTGGTCGTTATAAACCCCACGAAATACAATTAATGGAATATATTCCGTGCTTCCAAAAAAAAATTAGAGCTTCTCGACTTTGTCGGGAAAAGCGTAATTCATAAAATCATAGATAAAGCCTATTTTTACACTTACAAATTTTAATCTTCAATGGAAAAGACCACTCCAGTTGCGCCTAAAAAATCAAGTAGATCGGCTATTGTCATCGTACTGCTGCTGATCATTATTGCTATACAAAGCGTAAAAATATACCTCGACTACAAAGAGAAGGTGCAGGTAAAGCAACAGTTGGTTACAACGGAAGAAGACCTTGCTGGCACTATGCAGCGCCTCAATGATGTAAAGAACGAACTCGATCAAAAGATTGCAGACATACAAAAATTAGGGGGCAACATTGCCGATTTACAAAAAGCCAAGGCCGAGGTAGAGAAAGAATTGCGCAGAAGCACACAACGCAGCACCAAGGCCATGAATGAACTAAAAGATCGCTTGGATGGCTATGAAGAATTGCTGAAAGTAAAAGACCAAGAGATCGAAAAGCTAAAGTCAGTGAACAAAGAATTGTTCAGCGAAAATAAAAATCTTAAGACTAAGCAAAACAAACTGAGTGATTCCATCAATGTGCTTTCTAAAAACAAAGAAGAGTTGGCAAGCAAAGTAGCCATTGCCTCTCAACTAAAAGCCGAGAATACTTCGGTAAAAGGTGTTAGTTCAAAAGGAAAAGAAAGAGATTCTCCCTTCAAGAATCGTCAACTGCAAAAAATAAAAGTAGAATTCAATTTGGCCGATAACAAAGTAGCGCCTATTGAAGGAAAGAAAATTCTTGTGCGCATTATAGATGAAAACGGTCAAGTGATTTTTGATGTGGCCAAAGGCTCTGGCACATTTATGTTCAACGGCAAAGAAGAATTTTATACCTCTGCTCAAGAAATTTTGTTTGACAACACCAAGCAGAAATTGACATTCTTCTACGAGAAGGGATCGGAGTATGCCGAAGGAAATTATCAAGTAGAAATTTTTGCGGATAGCAGTAAGATTGGGGTTGTTTCTTTTGCGGTGAAGTAGATTTTCTACAACTAAGATTAGTCGTGGCACGACTTTCCGAGAAGTGATAATAGTGGTGGCTTGACTGCGAGTCGTGCCCCCACTAACTACTCGACATTGCGAAGGCTACGGCAAGGGATAGAAACGGAAATCCTTTTTGCCCCTAAGCCAAAGCAACTTGGGCAAAAAGATTGAAGTGGATAGCCCGGTGGCCGCTGCGCCTCGCGCGGACATGCCGCCTATGAATAATTACGATAATTGTCAGTTCCGTGTCAGCGAACAAATCCAAAGAGTTTTATTTTTCGTAAATGATAAAAATAATAAACCCATGAAAAAATATACCAGTATTATACTATTGAGCCTCCTCATGATTGCAAAAGTAGAAGGTCAGACCAAACCGCCCTCGCACGAAATTTATGATCGGCTGCTAAAGAAAAATGTGACAGCCGATGGCAAGGTGAACTACAAAGCGTTCATCAAAGACTCTGTTGAACTGAATAAATACCTCGCCATCCTCAGCAGCACTCCGCCCGATGAAAAAACGTGGAGCAGGAACGAACAAATGGTTTTTTGGATCAACGCTTACAATGCGTTCACCATAAAACTCGTAACAAAATACTACCCTATCAAAAGCATCAAAGACATTGGTACGGGAATCCAAATTCCGTTTGTAAATACACCATGGACTGTCAGGTTTTTTAAAATCGGAACTGAGAGAATGGACTTGGACAACATAGAGCATGGCAGATTGCGCAAAAAGTTTGACGACCATCGCGTGCACATGGCATTGGTCTGCGCAAGCAAGTCGTGCCCGATATTATTAAACGAAGCTTATGATGCAAAAAGGATGGACGAGCAGTTGGCCAAGCAGGCCAAAGCCTTTCTGGCCGACCAATTCCGTAATAAAATGTCGGTAGATAAGCCCCAATTGAGCAAACTCTTTAGCTGGTATGGCGGGGATTTTAACAAAAGAGGAGGATCGGTAAGAAGTTTCATAAATGCCCACTCTGACATCAAAATCAAGCCAGAAGCCAAAATTTCGTACTTAGACTACGATTGGGGGCTGAATGAACAGTGAAATCAGTAGGCAAAAGTAGTAGGCAATAGGCAAAGCAATGGGTTTAATTGACAAAACTTAGAGCTAACCATACTCGGCACTTTGCCTATTGCTTTTGCCTACCGCCTACTTTTATTCCTTCCACCTATTGCTCATTCCCTACTTTTCCCTACCTTCGCGCCTCATTTTAAAACAATTGTTAAACCCATGAAAAACTACGAGACAGTATTCATCTTAAATCCCGTTTTGTCTGAAGACCAGGCAAAGGATACTGTCGAGAAATTCGTGAAAGTATTGAAAAAAGCCAATGCCGATGTGATCAACATCGAGCAGTGGGGACTTAAGAAGATGGCTTATCCCATTCAGAAAAAGTCTACCGGTTTTTACAATCTTCTGGAATTCGCGGCAGCTCCTCAGACCATTCAGACATTAGAAACTGAATTCAGAAGGGATGAATCAGTAATGCGTTTTTTAACCACGGTTTTGGATCACCATGCCCAAACCTACAATGCCCGCAGACGCAAGGGTGAATTCAGAAAAAATAAAGAAGTGAGAGAACGCAAAACAGCTAAGGAGGAGCAGAAAGCATGACATTAATGAACGAATCCATC
>JBJXEB010000111.1:0-20022 GCA_046155095.1 Cyclobacteriaceae bacterium | reverse complement strand
TTCGCGGCTTCTTCCGTGTAACCAACGGAAGCAATTTCAGGAGAGCAGTACGTACAACCAGGGATGTTATTATAATTGAGTGGCTCAGGTTTTTTGCCCGCAATATTTTCAACACAAATAATTCCTTCCGCAGAGGCTACGTGTGCTAGCGCTGGTCCGCTAGTGATATCACCAATCGCATACACGCCAGCCACATTCGTTTTATAAAATGCATCCACAATCACTTTTCCTTTTTCATTCTTCACACCTACTTCTTCCAGTCCAAGATTTTCTAAATTAGTAGAAACACCCACAGCAGAAAGCACCACATCCGCTTCGATTTTGATTTCACCAGTTGGTGTCTTCACAGTGGCTACACAGCCCTTACCACTCGTGTCAACTTTCGTTACTTCAGAATTAGTATAAATCGTCATACCCGATTTCTTGAACGATTTTTCCAATTGCTTAGAAACTTCTTCGTCTTCTACTGGCACAATGCGCGGCAAAAATTCTACAATGGTCACTTCCACACCAATCGTGTTATAGAAATACGCAAACTCAACACCAATCGCGCCCGAGCCTACCACCAACATTTTTTGTGGTTTGATTGGTAACACCATCGCATCGCGGTAGCCAATAATTTTTTTGTTATCAATTTTCAGCGCAGGCAATTCGCGCGAGCGTGCACCTGTGGCTAAAATAATATGCTTCGCTTCGTAGTCCGTTTTCTTTCCCGCAGCATCCGTCACTTCTACTTTCCCGCCTTTCTTCAATTTGCCATGCCCTTCTATCTGATCGATTTTATTTTTCTTGAACAAAAACTGCACACCCTTGCTCATACCCGCGGCCACATCGCGACTGCGCTTCACCATAGCTGCCATATCGGGCGATGCCTCCTTCACATCAATGCCATAATCTTTCGCATGCTGAATGTACTCAAACACATTCGCACTCTTCAACAATGCCTTCGTGGGAATACATCCCCAATTGAGGCAAATGCCGCCCAGTTCAGCTTTTTCCACTACGCCCACTTTCATGCCCAACTGCGAAGCGCGAATAGCAGCCACATATCCACCCGGACCAGAGCCAATTACAATCACATCATATCCCATAAAACAATTTTTTAAATCGCGTCAAAGATAGTTGCTTCTAGCAAATTGAAAAACAGTAAAAATTTTTATCTGGGGGCATGGCCAAGCGAGGCGCAAGGCCACCGGGCTTTCCGCTACAAGTCCGTCCACGCTCGAACCCATCACACTTCGGGCTTTCCGCTACAATCCCTTGCCCGCCCCAGCATATAACGTATCACCAAATCACCATTGAGAAGCACCTATTGTGGATAATGCTCTAGAATTACTCTTTTAGGTTTGAGCTAATTTTTTCACCTTTACTTCAAATTTAGAAACTTATGTTGCACATTAAGAAAAAGTACATCGTTGATGAGAATCAAGCTCCCGTTGCTGTACAGATGGATATAAAGACATTCAATAAAATCGAGCGTCTTTTAGAAGATTTTGTATTAGTAGCTAAAATGAAGGAAAACAATCCTAAAGATAGATTACAAATAAATGAAGCCAGAGCGTATTACGCACGTCTTAAAAAGTCTGCTCATTGAAAATAGTTTATAATAGAAAATTCCTGAAGGATTTATCTCAGGTCACTACTCCTGAAAAGAAGAGAATTGAACTTTTTTGTCTTCATGAAGTTTTGAATTTCAAGTCCATTCAATCTGTTGGAAACATAGAAAAAATTCAAGGTCATAAAAATTATTACAAAATACGGTTCGGCAATTATCGTGTTGGAATTTATTTCCAAAATGATGTGCTTTCTTTCGAACGGGTGTTGGATAGAAAAGAGATTTATCGTTACTTCCCATAAGCGAAAACTATCTACTCAATACTAACTACTCTCTACTCAATACTTTTCAACCATGAAACTCCTCCAAAACAAAACTGCCCTCGTCACAGGTGCCTCCAAAGGAATCGGCAAAGCCATCGCTATCAAATTTGCAGAACAAGGCGCGAATGTGGCCTTCACTTATTTGTCAAGTGTAGAACAAGGCCAAGCCTTGGAAGCAGAGTTGGCGGCCAAAGGCGTGAAAGCAAAAGGCTATCGCTCTGATGCCTCTGACTTTGCGCAAGCAGACAAACTCATCAATGATGTAGTCACAGAATTTGGCTCGCTGGATATTTTGGTGAACAACGCGGGCATCACTATGGATAATCTCTTGCTACGCATGACCGAAGAAGCGTGGGACAAAATCATGAACGTAAATTTGAAATCGTGCTTCAACACGGTAAAAGCTGTATGCAAACCCATGATGAAACAAAAAGGCGGCTCCATTATTAATATGACATCCGTAGTAGGGCTGAAAGGAAATGCAGGGCAAGCAAATTACGCAGCTTCAAAAGCGGGTATCATTGGTTTTACAAAATCAATTGCTTTGGAACTTGGCTCACGCGGCATTCGTTCCAATGCCATTGCCCCAGGTTTTATTGAAACCGAAATGACAGACAAGCTAGACGCGAAAACCGTACAAAGCTGGCGCGATGCCATTCCGCTCAAGCGTGGTGGCAAGCCCGAAGATGTAGCCGATGCGTGTGTCTTCTTAGCTTCTGATATGTCCACTTATATATCGGGGCAAGTAATTCAAGTGGATGGAGGAATGCTTACGTAAGATTTTTTCTCTTTAGCCATCTCACTTTTCTTTTTTTTAGAAATAGATTTCTATTACCTTGATAATCTTCTGTTGACATGAAGGCTTTTGGGCTTATATTGGTAATAATCTATGCTATTGCTTTTTCTGCATTAGCTCAAAGTCCATATGCCGATAGTTTAAAAAATGCACTTGGCAATCATACTCAAAATGATTCTATAAGAGTAACCACTCTCAACTTACTTGCTTTCGAAACACATTTTAGCTACCCTGCTTCGTGTTTAAAGTACGCCCAAGAGGCGAGAGATCTATCTAAAAAAATAAACTATGGCAAGGGCATTGCTCTTTCCTATCGATACACAGGGCTAGCCCATTGGACACAGTCTCAGTTTTCTCTTGCTCTATCCTATTTTCTAAAAGGCCTTACTATTGCCGACTCGATCAACTACCCACAGGCCAAGGCTGACATCTTAGGGAACATTGGACTAGTCCAAAATGGGATGGGCAATCCTCAAGAGGCCTTAGAATATTTTGAAAAATCACTAGCTATACAACGCGAATTAAAAAATACCCGAAGAGAAATAATCATGCTTAACAATTTGGGGGATTGCTATTTCTTTCTCGAGCAATACGACAAGGCTCTTATTGCATACCAAAAATCTTTATCTATAGGCCAACCAATTGACTTTTTGCTTGAAACAAATCATCGAAACATTGGGATGGTATTTGAAGCGATGGGCAAATTGGATAGCGCCATGACTCATTTTCAAATATCTATGAAGTTAGATGATCGGTTTCAAGAAAAACGAGAAATGAGCTTAGTTCGCAAATCAATGGCATCTACCTATTTAAAAATGGGTGACATCTCTACTGCCCAAAACCTTGCGCAGCAATCATTGGATATTGCTAAGGAAGCCAACTATCGAAGCATTATACGAGACGTCTATTTTCTACTATCGGACATTTCAAAAAGTCAAGGAAAACTAAGGGAATCCTTCGACTACTATAAATCCTATGTGGCATACAAAGACAGTATTCAAAATTTGACTGAGACATCTAAAATTGCGGCCTTGCAAATGGATTATGAAATTGAAAAGAAGCAAATTGAAATCTCAAGCCTTCAAAAAGATGCGGAGCTACAAGAAAAAGAACTACTACAAAAAAACACATTGCTTGTTTCAGCAATTGCTGTAGTGACTCTGCTTGTGCTTTTTCTTATATTTTTCATCAGAAATTTTCGCTTTCAAAAATCTGTTAATTCACTATTAAAACAACAGAACCAAAAAGTACTTTCTTTAAATGAAGAAATACGCACCCAGCAAGAGGAAGTGGTAATGCAGCGCGATGTTCTCATCGAAAAAAATCAAAACATCGAAAGCTTGCACACTCAACTAAAGGAAACAAACGATAATCTGGAAAAGATAGTGGCTAAACGGACGGCCGCCCTTAAAGAACAAAACAAGCGACTGGAGGAATATGCTTTCTTGAATGCGCATGATTTAAGAGGGCCCGTGGCAAGGATACTCGGCATCATCAATTTGTTAGAAATGAATCATCTAGTAGAAGATAAACCTTTACTACTTGACTATTTAAAGAAATCAGCGATTGAGCTTGACCAAATCACCCGATCAATCAGCGATGCGCTTCATTCTGGAATCACTGCTTTTGAAGAAACCGATGTAGAGAAACCATCTAACGATTCAGAGACCTGAAAAAATCATCCATCTATGAATGAAATCGACCGCATCATTCGCTTGTTGGAAAAAACTTTTGATAAGCAGCCTTGGTATGGCTCTCCCATTATTGAAATCCTTTCACGCGTTGATTCAGAAAAGGCTATCGTTCGTCAAGGTGATACGCATAGCATTATTGAATTGGTAATGCACATGACCTCGTGGCGAAAGTTTGCTACCCAAAGATTGATGGGCAATGCGGAATTTGAAGTTACGGATGAAGCAAATTTTCCTAAGGCTATCACTTGGAAAGACGCCCTCGATCAACTTCATCAAAGTCAAGAAGCCTTGTTAGCGGCAGTCAAACAGTTTCCAGAAAACCGCTTAGCGGAATTAGTTCCTAGCAAAATACTAAAGTATACCTATTACACCTTGCTCCATGGTATTATTCAGCACGATGTCTACCATATAGGTCAAATTGCGCTGCTGCAAAAACTTACCGCTCGTCAAAACCCCGACAAGTAATCTCCTTTAGTTTAGTTAAGTTTGCATTGTCTATAGTTAATGCAAGCCACCTATCAAACAAATAACTCTAGTGTAGTAGAGATAGATTCTCTATTAAAGGAAGCCTACAATAACCGTGGGCATGATTTAATAGGTAGTCTGCACCGCACCGAACAAGCATTAGAGAAATACGAGGCCATTCAATTTGAACAAGGCATTGCTAAGGCCAAGAACCAACTCGGGCTTTTCTACCTCATTCGGGGTGAGTTTGACAAGGCAGAGATGTTTTCTCAAAAGGCACTTCAATATTTTGAGGAGGTCAATGATGTGAAGGGCATTGCCGATGCGCGATATAATTTAGGCGGCATCTATTATCGCACTAATAAATATCATCAAGGCTTGATTGAGCTATCCAAATGCTTAGTCGCCTATCGCTACCTTGATGATCACCACAATCAAGCGCGCACGCTCAAAAGCATGGGCACGATTTACGAGTACTTCAACGATCAATCTAAAGCAGTAGAGTCTTACGAAAAATCTATAGAGGCTAGTCGCAAAGTCAAAGACATCAGCTTGGAGTCCAATGCCCTCAATCCACTCTCAGGCATCTACCACAAGCAAGGCTTGGAGAGACTGGCCATTGAAACGATCGAACGCAGCATCGAACTAAAAACAAAATCCAACGACACGCGAGGTCTAGCATTCGCTCTTTATGGAAGAGCAAAAATATTTATCAAGCAAGATAAAATTCAAGAGGCACTCACCGAACTAGAAAAAGTAGTAACCATTCTTGCCAAGGCAGAAGACATGCTCGGCCTTGGCATGGCGTATAATAAAATCGGTGTCTCCTATCAAGCACTTGGTGACTTTGGTCAAGCCAATCATTTTTACTTGAAGGCACTCGAACTAGGTGAGAAATACAAAGTTCAATTCGTTTCTTTCAAAGCCAATTTCAATCTTTACTCTCTTGCTAAGAAAGAAGGCGATTCACACCGTGCCTTGGAATATTTGGAAAAATACTTTCTCCAAAAAGAGCAGGTCATCAATAGTGAGAACTACAACATCATCAAAAGTTACGAGGCCTTGTCTCAAATAGAAACCCTTGAGCGTGAAGCGAAATCGCAAAAAGAAAAAAATGAAATTGTAGAAAAGAAAAATGCCGAACTCGATTCTTTTTTCTATCGTGTATCCCACGATTTGAAAGGTCCTATCTCCTCATTGCTTGGATTGTATAACATTGTTAAGTTAGACGTAAAAGATCCAGTGGCAGTGAACTTGTTTGACATGTACCACTCGCAGACCGTGCGGATGAACGACATTGTAATGGGGCTCATCAATCTCACCGAAATAAAAAACACAGAGAAGCTCAAATCGAAAATTGATTTTAGTAAACTGGTGGACGAGTGCGTCAACTCTTGTCGTTATTTGCCAAGTTTCACAAATATTCAAATTCAAAAGGAAATTGAAGACTTTGATTTCTATTCAGAGTGGGCGATCATCAACACCATTTTGCAAAACCTGATCGAAAATTCAATTAAATACTCTAGCAACGATCGCCAGGCAGTAGTCAAAATCAATATCAAAAAGGAAAATGATTTTGTTTCCATTAGCGTGGAAGATAATGGCCAAGGCATCGCGCTTAATCACCAAGGTAATGTTTTCAATATGTTCTATCGCGCCAATGATCGCGCACAAGGCACTGGCCTAGGCCTTTACATTTTAAAAAGAGCGGTCGAGCGACTGAACGGTACCATCGAACTTTCAAGCACCCCCAACGAAGGCTCCAATTTCCTAGTGAAGCTGCCAAACGCTTAATTATTAATTGTCACTCTTTCAATAATTTCATTTAGTGGCAGCATTGCCAACTAAAGTGCAAGGTCATGAGGTCATTCTCCTCAATCTTTTTTCGCACTGCTAAATCCTTACGAAAAAGTGATTTCTGCTGCTATCCCTAGCCGGAAAATTCGAAATGGTTTAGATTTTAGGTCACCCCAAACACTCGTAAGTAAAAAATATTTTAACAAATTTTTAACCGACTATTTGGAAACTCTACTAAACTAGTATACGTTTGTGTCATCATAGTCGGTGAAGGCTTTCTAAAATAAGTAGCCAACCGATTTATAAAGAAGCGTGGAGAGAACAGGCTCTTTGAAACGCTAGCAACCCCTAAACGGGTGCTAATACCTGCCTCAGAGAAGGTCTCTGCGGAACTATAAACCGGTATGAAAATGAAAACATTCTCCATCGCCATCACCCGAGCAAAAGTTCAACTCCCTTTAGCTATTTACAAGTCAGACATCAGCAACATGATTTGTTGTTGTATGCCCTGTTGCTGTTAAATCAGGTGTACTGATTGATCAGCAGCCATCGCAGCGTACGGCCTACCGAGTGACGGGTATGGTTATGGCTACGTTCCCTTATCTAAAAATTTATTTATTATTAAACAAAAATTATCATGTCCAACCTTTTAAAATTTTCGATACAATCAAAGAGCACGTCACCTGCCCGCACCGAAATTGAAACGCGCGGCTTCAAACTAATAGTAGACGAACCCCAATCATTGGGTGGCACCAATGATGCGCCCAACCCAGTTGAGTACATACTTGCTGGCTATGCAGGATGTATTAATGTGGTGGCCCACCTTACAGCCAAAGAATTCAACATCGACTTAAAAGATTTGCAAATCTCCATTGATGGCGACTTAAATCCTGCTCGCTTATTTGGAGAGTCTTTTAAAGAACGGGCAGGCTACCAAAACATTAATGTGCAATTGAAAACCGAAAGCAAAATAGATGAGAAGGTAAAAGCACGATGGTTAGAAGCCATTGAAACCCGTTGCCCGGTTAACGACAACTTACGCAACGCTACCCCAATTCAGTTTTCATTAAACTAATTCACATTTTTTATTAAAATCTTAAATCAAACATCTTTAAATCTTAAATAAAATTCTTATGTCAAACTTACGATTCGAAACACTTCAATTGCATGCAGGCCAAGAGGCTGATCCTACCACTGGCTCACGTGCTGTGCCTATCTATCAAACTACTTCTTACGTGTTCAAAAATTCTGAACATGGTGCCAATCTTTTTGCGCTGAAAGAATTTGGAAACATTTACACCCGCATCATGAACCCCACTACGGATGTGTTTGAAAAACGTGTGGCCGCATTGGAAGGTGGAGTGGCAGCTCTAGCAGTTGGCTCTGGCCAAGCCGCACAATTCATTGCATTGAATAATATTTTACAAGCGGGCGACAACTTTGTTTCCACTTCCTTTTTATACGGAGGCACTTACAATCAATTCAAAGTGGCTTTCAAACGCTTGGGCATTGAGGTGCGCTTTGCCGAAGGCGATACTGTTGAGGCCTTCGAGAAACACATCGATAAAAAAACAAAAGTAATCTATTTGGAAACCATTGGTAACCCTGGTTTTAACATCCCCGACTTTGAAGCCATTGCAGCATTGGCTAAGAAACATGATCTGCCTGTGATTGTTGACAATACATTTGGTGCAGCTGGTTATCTGTTCCGTCCGTTGGAGCATGGAGCGAATGTAGTGGTGGAGTCTGCTACCAAATGGATTGGTGGCCATGGTACTTCTATTGGTGGAGTAATCGTAGATGGTGGAAATTATAATTGGGGCAATGGAAAGTTCCCCGCATTTGTGGAGCCGAGTGAGGGCTATCATGGATTGAAATTCTGGGAGGTGTTTGGCGAAGGTAATCCGCTCGGGTTGCCTAATATCGCATTCATCATTCGCGCTCGGGTGGAAGGTCTTCGTGATTTCGGTCCTGCTATCAGTCCGTTCAACTCATTTTTATTGATCCAAGGATTGGAGACACTTTCATTGCGTGTGCAACGTTCCGTAGAAAATGCATTGGCTTTAGCACAATGGTTGGAACAAAATCCTAACGTAGAAACAGTAAACTATCCGGGCTTAACTACAAGTACGTATCACAAGTTGGCAAAGAAATATTTGAAAAATGGTTTTGGTGGCGTTCTTTCTTTCACCGTGAAGGGAACAAAAGAGCACACAACCAAGTTAGTAGATAACTTGAAACTGATAAGTCACTTGGCAAACGTGGGCGATGCAAAGACGTTGATCATCCAACCAGCGGCAACTACGCACCAGCAATTGTCAGATGAAGAGCAAATAGCATCAGGTGTTTTGCCTACGTTGCTACGCATTTCAGTTGGGTTAGAACATATTGATGACATCAAAGCGGATTTGCAACAAGCGTTTGAGAAGGTTTTTGAAAAAGAGTTAGTTGCTTAGTGGCTTCATGCCACATGCTGCAGGCTTCAAGCTTGTGGCGTGTGGCTTGAAGCTTGCAGCCAAAAATAAAGAGAATGTTGAAAACAGATTCCATATTCCATTACTCCAAAGAATTTCAGTTAGAGGCTGGGGACAAACTTCCTGGCTTTCAACTGAAATACACAACCCTTGGTCAATTAAATAAAGACCGAAGCAATGTGGTATGGATTTGTCATGCCCTCACAGGCAGCTCTGATTTCACCGATTGGTGGAAAGATTTTTTTACGGAAGGTTCGCCATACGATCCACGCGACTATTTTATTATTTGCGCTAATGCACTGGGCGGATGCTACGGGTCTACAGGGCCGCTTTCAATCAATCCGGTTACAGGAAAAAACTATTTTCATGATTTTCCTCTTATCACTAGTCGAGATATTGTTCAGTCTTTTGATTTGTTAAGAAAGGAATTGGGCATCGAAAAAATCCATACGCTGATTGGAGGATCACTAGGTGGACAGCAAGCGCTCGAGTGGTCGATTCTTCAGCCTTCGGTATTTAGTCATTTGATTGCCGTTGCTTGTAATGCGCAACACTCTCCATGGGGTATTGCCTTTAATGAAGCGCAGCGTATGGCCATTGAAGCTGATCCTACTTGGAAAGAGAACGATACAAGAGCGGGCATCGAAGGAATGAAGGCAGCACGAGCGATGGGCATGATTTCATACCGTACGTATGAGACGTATCAAGAAACGCAACCAGAAAAAAGTCTGGATAAGATCGATGAATTCCGTGCAGCTTCGTATCAAAAATACCAAGGGCAAAAGTTAGCGAACCGCTTCAATGCATTCACCTATTGGACTTTTTCCAAAGCGATGGATAGCCACAATGTAGGGCGGGGGAGAGGGAGTGTAGTAGCTGCGCTAGAAAAAATCAAAGCGAAGACTTTAGTAGTAGGCATTGAGAGTGATTTGCTGTATCCACTTATCGAACAAAAGTACTTAGCTGAAAACATTCCGCAAGCAAAGTTAGAAGTGCTGACATCATTGTATGGACACGATGGATTTTTAGTGGAGTTCGATCAGTTTAAAAAAGTTGTAAGAAAATTTTTACGTTCAGAAACTAAAGAAAAGGAAACCGTGGCTATTGATTCACCGTTCGATTTTAAATCACTGGAAGATTTTAATCAGTAAACTAGGCGTCTGACACCTTGAAGGTGTCTTGACGCCTCATTAATCAATAAAAATGAAAAAGAAATTAAAAATTGGTTTGTTTGGCTTTGGAGTAGTTGGACATGGGTTGTATAACGTCCTTAACAAAACACATGGCGTGAAGGCAGAGATCAAAAAAATCTGCGTGAAAAATAAAGATAAGAAGCGCGACTTGGATAGTGCCATCTTCACTTTTGAAAAATCAGACATCTTGAACGATGCTGATATTGACATTGTGGTAGAGTTGATTGACGATGCCAATGCAGCCTTTGAAATTGTAAAAGCAGCTCTACGCAATGGCAAGCATGTAGTTACTGCCAACAAACGCATGCTGGCAGAAAATTTAAAAGAGATTTATGATCTTCAGAAAAAATATGATCGCTCTGTTTTGTATGAAGGCTCTGTGTGTGGAAGCATCCCGATCTTGAGAAACTTAGAAGAATACTATGACAATGATTTGATAACGAGCATAGAAGGGATTTTCAACGGCTCTACCAACTACATTCTCACCAAAGTATTTGAAGAAAAGAAGAGCTACGCAGAAGCACTAAAAGGTGCACAAGATTTAGGTTTTGCAGAAAGCGACCCATCGTTGGATGTAAAGGGCTTCGATGCGAAATTCAAATTGACGATTGCCATTGCACATACATTTGGTGTTTTTGTAAAACAAGAGAACATCATCAACCTAGGTATTGATAAAATTTCAGCTGTTGATTTGAAGTATGCGAAAGAAAATAATCTTACCATTAAATTGGTAGCGCGTGCCTACAAACTCGATGGCAAAATCTTTGGCTTTGTTGCTCCACAGTTTATCCCAGCCGATCACATGCTGGCCAATGTGCGCAATGAATACAATGCCGTTTTGGTAGAAGGCGCTTTCGCGGAAAAGCAAGTGTTCATTGGAAAGGGAGCGGGCGGCTATCCCACAGGTTCTGCGGTACTTTCAGATATTTCGGCTCTCACTTTTGATTACCGCTACGAGTATAAAAAATTTACACAAGGCGAAGGTTTCTCATTTTCTAACGAGGCTTTAATAGATGTGGTCATCAGCTTTCCAGACAAGTCATCCATCTTTCCAGGCGATTTTGAAAACTTCAAAGGCGGCTACCAAGGCAACGGCCATCAATACATGACAGGCTCTATCACGTTAGAAAAATTACAATCGCTTTCTAAACGAGATGACGTGAGTGTGATCTTAGCTCCTCAATTGAACTTGGAGGCGATTGGGCAGAGAGAGGAGAAGGCGGTTTTGTCGGCTTAAAATTATTCAAGATTCGTTGTTGGTCAGCGAACAGCGATAGCTGGAATCTTTTAAGGCTTCTTTGGTATCAACGTGTTTAGTATGTAATCGACTTCATCTTGCTTGTCAATTGCAATATCCGGCACAACTCCAATTTTGTCTATCCTATATCCTCCGTACGAGATGTAATCGTTCTGAGAAATAATGAAATCAAAGCCCTCATTAATATTGAATACTTTTGCACTTAGTACGAAGCCTGCTGTTTTTTGCCCCACAAGTTTCGATATGCTCAAACTGACAACGCAGGTCATTTTACGTAACATCAGTTATAAATAGAAACTCAAGTCCTTACTCCTCTCACTACTCTATCCTTCCCTTCTATATCTTTAATGATTTCAGTTCGATAACCAAAGGCACTAAAAATTGCGACCACTTCTTTTCCAAATAGTTGATTGATCTCCACAAAAACTTTCCCTTGGAATTTTAATAGAGACAGAGATTTTTCTGCAATGACTTTATAAAATTTTAACGGATCGTTATCTGCTACAAATAGAGCCAAGTGCGGTTCATGGTTCAATACATTTTTGTTCATTGCGCCTTTTTCTTTTTCTGTTACATAAGGCGGGTTGCTCACGATCACGTCAAGATTTGTTAACGGGGGAGTTTGATTTAAAATATCATGTTGTAGAAAATTTATTGATGTATTTAACCGCTTCGCATTTTCTCTCGCTATGGACAGGGCTTGTTTGCTAACATCCAAGGCGTGAACTGTAGCTGCGGAGATTTCTAACGCCAAGGAGATAGCAATGCAGCCACTACCCGTTCCAATATCCAAAACGGAAGGTGCTAAAAACTTTTCATCCTTCATCAAACTCACTATCAATTCTGTTTCAGGTCTGGGGATAAGCACAGACGGATTGACCTGGAATTTCCTTCCAAAGAAATACGCCTCTCCTAAAATGTATTGAATAGGCTCGTGATGGTTGATCCGCTCAACGTACTTTTCTAGCTGAGCTTCATCTATGCTTTCTATCTCTTTTGCAGTAAGTATTTCTGCGCGGCTTAAACCAAATTCTTTTTCAAACAAAAGATAGAGTATGCTTTTAATCTCTCCATCCTCTTCATTGAGAGTAATTTTTTTTTGAAGTTGCTGAAATAGTGTGTTGGAGTTGGTCATCTAATGAAATGAATTTTTGAACCGCATAGGGTACAGATTATAAACGAAGATATTTGCAAAGCCAGACTAAAGAAAACCTCCGCGTATCTTCGTGCCCTGCGTTTTTTATTTTTTTATTTTTTTTATTCCATCTTATTCATAAACAAACAGCAACTAAGTTGTTCATTCTTATATTTGCAAAGTAAACCAAAACCCGTGACACCAGACGAACTTTTCATGCAGCGCACTTTCGAGCTGGCACTTTTGGGCGTGGGGCATGTAAGTCCGAACCCGCGCGTGGGCTGCGTGATTGTACACGATGGAAAAATAATTGGGGAGGGCTGGCATCAAAAATATGGGGAGTCACATGCCGAGGTAAACGCAGTTCGCTCTGTGCAAGATCAATCGCTGTTGAAGAATAGCACTGTGTATGTAAACCTTGAGCCCTGCTCACATTTTGGTAAGACACCTCCGTGCGCAAACATGCTTATCCAGCATCAAGTGAAAAAAGTAGTCATTGCCAATGTAGATACCAATCCCCTTGTGGGCGGGGAAGGAATCAAAAAATTGAAGGAGACAGGCATTGAAGTAGCAACTGGCATTTTGGAAAAGCAAGGTAGGGAACTGAACAAACGTTTTTTCACTTTCATGGAAAAGCAAATGCCTTACATTATTTTAAAATGGGCGCAGACGGCAGATGGATTTGTTGCGCAATCAAACTACGAATCGAAATGGATCAGTAATGAGTACTCACGGCAACTCGTACACCGATGGCGTAGCGAAGAAGATGCCGTGTTGGTTGGCACACGGACAGCAGCGCATGACAATCCAACATTAACTGTTCGCGATTGGACGGGCAGAAACCCTGTGCGCATTGTCATCGATCGATTTCTACGCTTATCCGAAAAATTAAATCTATTCGATAGAACACAAAAAACCATCTGTTACAATGTGCTGAAACAGGAAGAGTATACAAATCTTTCGTTGATCCGATTAGACGAGAAAGATTTTATCCATCAATTGGTAGCCGATCTGTACAAACAAAAAGTGCAATCAGTGATTATAGAAGGTGGTGCCCAGACCTTCCAATTATTTATTGATGCTGCACTTTGGGATGAGGCAAGGGTGTTTACCTCTACGCGCAGTTTTGGCGCGGGTATATCTGCTCCAATTATTCAAGGCAACCTACAATCGGAGCAAGATATTTTTTTGGATCGTTTCCAGCGGATTTTTAAAAACGAAAAGTAATTGCTTACCCTATAGCTATCGGGATCAACTTTTATCAACGGCCTACTATTTCCGTCTCTTTTTATAACCACTCTTCCCTCTGTTCTTGTTATAGCTCGGCTTTCTACTCTTTGAATAAGTAGGCTTGCGTGAGGAAGTCTTCTTACCCATCGAAAGCTTTTTGGTATTTTGATAGCGAGTGTTAGGTGAGAATGCAGCTACTCGCTTTTGAGCTTTCTTCAGTTGCTTGGGTGAGTGCCCACCGGGGGTTCTTTTGATAGAAGAGGTATTCAGTGTTTTTCTGCGGTAAGAAATGGATTGCTTGTAATCTTGACGGAATTTCTTTTGATAGTTCTGGTCATTGAAATCATAGCGTAAAGTGAACTCGCTGGAAGAACCAACAAAACCACCAATGGGAGTTAGAATCATCTCGCGTGAGTAACCAACCAGCAAATATTTACTAAGACGATAAGCTAATGTTATGTTGGCAATACTACCGTTGCGATAGGCACCACCTGCTGTAATTTTATTATCGTAGGTGTAATAGAGGCCGACATCCAACGTTTGATTACTTTCTGAAAGCTTGCGGTAAGCAAAGTAAGGTTCTAACAAATCTTGCCCTTCACGAAGCGGGATCATCCCTTGAACAAAGCCAGTATAATAATTGGAAAGAGTTTTTTTGTCAACAGGTTCCAGCCATGCAGTAGCTAATCGGTTAGCAGAGGCACCTATTTTTATAAATCGGTTTTGATATAACATCCCAAACGAAAAATCAGGCTTACCACTTGTGCTTGAATAGCGTTGATAAGTGGGGTCGTCTGCTATATATAAATTGTCAATGGCAGTCAAACCATTAGGTGCGAACTGATTCAATTCGGCCCCTACGCCCATGGAGAGCGTGCTGAACTTATTGAATTGAAGATGATAAGCAAATGCTGCCGAATAATAGGTGTTGCTAAATATGGCCACTTTTTCTTGATATACATTCAAGCCCGCCCCAAAGCGATGATTGGCAAAAGGAGTATGTATACTTAAAAAGCCATTGGTAGGCGCATCTTTCACTCCATTATAATTGCTTCGGTAAGAAAAAGTAGCAGACCCAACTGTATGACCTGCAATAGCAGGATTGTACATAGAGTTATTTGTCAACTTCTGACTGAACAAGGGAATATCTTGCGCATGAGCTGCCATTGTAATTAGAGTAAGAAGGGTTAAAGCCAGTAAAGATCTCATCATGCAGTTAGATTATTTCAAGACAGAAATCATTTGTCTTATACTTTCGGATTTCCCAAACAGGTTTACCACCACGATGTAGTTACCGATTGCCATTTTAGTAAAATCCACATCAGCCTGTTGTGGCAATGAGCTTAGCGGATAATTTTTGAAAGACTTTTTAGAATAAAACTGTACCCCCCATCTATCTAAAATAGTGACTTCGTTATCTGGATACGCATCGATTCCCTGAATATATAACACATCGTTCTTCCCATCATTATCGGGAGTAATAAGCTTGTGTACGATCAGTTTCACATCAATACTCTTTCCAATAGCATAATATTTTCCTGTGCTGGACGCTTTATCATTACTTGCAAAAAAACCAGTGGCTACCGATCCTCCTAAATTTTTTTGTGCGATGCTTTGATCTAGTTCTAATATGACTGGCGACTCTTGAATAGAGGTAGACGTTAGGTTGCTGCTCAGCGAAATGGGTGAGCCAGAGAAAGTTCCGCCATTGCCATTGAACAACTGCCAAAAGCGATCTTTGTAAATTTCTGTTACCACATCTGAAGTAGTAAAGCCTGGGTCGGCACTTATTGCATCAAACCCAAATTCCGTGTCTTTGTCTTGTTCTTCTACCTTGTTCAGTCTTACGGGCGCATATCCGTTGGCATCGCCAATTGGAAAAGTGTGCTGATTAGCGCTGCTTCTAATAAATAATGGCCCGTTTACATAAGAAGCCTCTGATCCATTCAAATCATCACTGCCTGTGTATACTAATTTGGAAGAACTAGATCGGGCTGTTAGCAAATTACCTTTGGTAAGAGACAAGGCTGTAGTAATCGTCCATGCACCGCCCACGGTATAATTGCCATCGGTATCAACCGTAAGTTGATCAACGTCTAAGGGGCTGTTGGTGTTGAGTACATTCTTTGTGGATCCTTTGAGTGTTAACGCTACATTGCTTAGATCTGTGCCGCTACTATTATTAATAATGCTAGAAGAAGTAATGATGGTAGTGCCACTGGCTGCAGATACAACTGTGCTGCTAGAGATTACCATTTGCCCAGAGGTATAAGAAGTAATGGAAGTAAGGGCAACTACAATAAAAAACTTCATAAGCTAAAGATAAAGGTATCAACAAATTATTTCTGCTTGAATGGACATTTCTTTTTACTTCTTCAATATCTTATAAAGCACAAAAAGAATAAGTATTAATAAAATCCAAATCCACCAATACTTTGCCCACCAAGCTTGGCCAAGACCACTTGCTTTTCCATCATAAATTTTTTGATCTAAAACAGAAAGAGAAATCACAGGGTCAGTACCATCGGGCACTCCACCAATAACAATGGTGTAAGAGCCATCTACGTTATCAATTATTTTGTCAACTTTTCCTGCAGAAGTAGTTACCGTTATTCTACTAGAATAGTCGGGCCCAAGGTATAATCCTGAAACGGACTTTGGCCTAATTGATATTCTAAGAGTATCTTTTGATTGTACGACATTAGGGGAAGAGGCATTTAATACAACGTCATCTAACAGCAACACGGTTGATTGCATCTCTGTTCTAATGTAATGACCAACCTCTGCTCCGTTTCCTTCAATACTAAAGATAACTTGGTACAGTCCAGTTACATCAGTTTGTGCAAAGCTGCCTGAATAGGTGCCATCATTATTAGATGTTAAAGTCACCAATTGTTCTTTTGGCAGTAGCGATTGAAAAATAGTGGGGTCTTGCAATAGTTGTTGCAATTTGATGTTACCAGCACTAAGATCAGCAGTTCCAGGTAGATCCTTCCCCCGCTTTGTTTCCGTAGTGGCTAAGAGGGAGCCTAAGTCTTGGCCTGGTTTTAAGACCAATGCTTTCACGGTAGCATCTTTAATGGGACCCTTTCTGAAATTTAGATTCAATCCAAGCGACAATGGATTAGAAACTTTTCCATTGGAAGCTATTTTTCCTTCGTAGTCAAGAGCATGATCATCTGCAATCATGGTCACCTTGTAATCTTCGTTTTGTTGGCCGCTCAACTTCACAGTCCATTTTCCCTCTGCAAGGAGTTGACCTGATGTTATTTTTTGCGGCAGTTTTATAGAGAACCCTTTGTAGCCGTTACCTGCAATAATTTTGCCTAATGAAGTTACGTTTTGTGCATCCTTTTCTATAATAAGGCCCATTTCAGGATTCTTGAATGATACTACATCAATGACTAACGCTGTAACATTTTTATTGATGGTGAATTCAGTTGAAGTAGTACCTGATACGAGATTGCCCCGCGCGATGTCAACGATTTGAGGACTGCCACCTCGCATTATTTTAGTAAGGTTGAATAGAAAGGCATTATCCAAATCGGCAGTTTTTGTTATTGGCACTCCATTGAAGTAGCCGCCTGTTGCCCTAGAAATATTGTTAAGATTATCAAAATAAGAACCAGAAACAGCTAGGCCAATGGTTGAGATTTTGATGTCGGAATAACCTGCTGCAACATTTGATAGTAGAGTGCCTGCGGGCAAGCCAGGTGCATAATCAGCAGCAGCAGCACCAGCAGCAAAAAATGCGGTGGGGGTTGGAGGCGAAGTTCCTGTTATTTCAGGTAACGGAACATTCTGAATACCATCCGTGAAGAGCACAATGTTTCTGATGGGCGAAACTGGGGCACTAGCCTGTTGTTTAAGTCCCTCAATAACGCCTTTGCCCATGCCGGTAGAATTTTGAGGAGTTTTTGAATTGATATCTGCTATAATATTATCAACACAGTTTACAGGGTCAGTAACACAATCTGCCGAGGCTACCAATATACCTGACGCAGGGAAAGTGGTTGTTGAGCCTGTAAAATAGACAACACCTACACGGTCAGCGATAGTGATGCCTGTTGTGGAGGTAGAGAAAAATCTAAAATAATTTAGAAACTTTCCTGCCCCCGCTTTTAGGACATCCAGCCTTGTTACTCCAGGTATGGAAGGATCTGCTTGTGCGCCCATACTGCCAGAAACATCAAGTACTAGTGAAACACTCATGGGCTTGGTTACATAAATGATGAATTGTTGTTTGTAGTCAGTTGCGCCAACAGTCATTTTTATTTCAAAACGGTAGGGTGAAGAGGTGGTATTGGGTATTCCACGAACCTTTGTAGTTGTGCCAGAGGCACTGCTTAAGTTTACATTTCCGAGGGCGACTACTGAACCTGTAACAACATTTAGTTCTGTCAAAACCCATGTGGCCGTTGCAGTACCCAAACCGCAGCCACTGGGAGCGTTGATGAGGGTAAAATAATCCACAGAAGTAACAGGTGTCCCAGCCGAAACATCATAATAAAAAGTAAAAGGAATAGTGTGATCAGCAATGGAGGCATAGTCAAACGTTCCTAGCTCATTTGAGCACATGATTTGAGCATGGCTTGCGACAGAAAGAAAAATAGTCACGAGCCATAGAACAGGACGAAAATTTTTCATAAGGTGGTTAGGTTTAGGTTTTGTTTTAAGGCTTATAAACTACAACTGAATAACTATTATCCGTAAGCGTAGCGCCTGATGCGTTGTAGGTGAGTATCCCAAGATTACTAGAGGTCGTAGTGCCAAAAGTCGCCCGTGCTTGCCCACCTCCAGAGCCCAATAAGGTAACTACAACAATATAATTTGTAATCGTAGAAAAGTTCTCACCAGTTATAGTAAACTCGTAATTGCCAGCAGCATTCCTAATAATAGCTGTCACATTAGATGTTTTAGTGTTAATTGTAGAGGTAGACCCAGTGCAAGTAAAATAAGCAATGGGCAGCATGTTGTTTCCTGTTCCAGTGTTTGCAGTAGTTAACTTAGCCGTTGAGGAGGTCAAAGCAACAGTGCCGTTTACATCAAGCGTTGCAGTGGGTGCAGTTGTACCAATGCCCACATTGGTATTTGCTGTAGCTCCATTCACTCCATTAATACCACCTAAAACCATACTATTGCTAGCTGTCACATAGGCCTTGTAACCAATGGCATTTGCATTGCCTAGCGCTGCAGAGCCAACATCGGCACCATAGCCAATGATGGTACTTTTATCTCCCGTTGTGTTTGTTAAAGCTGCACTATTTCCTATGTAAACATTGAGTGTTCCTGTTGTAGTGTTTCTCCCCGATTTTTCTCCTATGAATGTATTGGGGCCACCCGTTAAATTTTCTCCTGCCTGTGCACCAACCAATGTATTACCTGCATTCGAAGCAACCTTACCAGCAAACCAACCCACAATAGTATTCAAATCACCAGATGTTTTTGAAGTAGCGGCATTGGCTCCAAGAATCACGTTAAAGTTTCCTGTATTAGCTGAGCCTGCATTAGCACCATAGATAGCATTGTCAGTACCACCTGTTGAAACTGAGGCGCCAGCGAATAAATTATTAGTGCCTGTATTGTTGATAAGTCCGCTGCCTCCAGCAGAAATATTTGTTCCGTTCCAAAACAAGCTGCCGCCTACATTATAAAGTTTATCAGCAACAGGAGCAGGAGCTGTGACCTGAGCTAAGTGCAAATCGCCAGAAACATCAAGTTTGGACACGGGTGATGTGACGCCAATACCCACATTCACCGCATCAACACCAGTTCCGCCAAGCACCAAAGAGTTGCTGGCGCCTACTTTGGCGTTGTAACCAATTGCGGTTGCCTTAGAAAGGCTGTTGGAAGTAACATCTGCACCAGATCCTAAAAAAATATTGTTACTTCCCGTTGTGTTTGTTATGCCAGTAGATTGGCCAAGCGCGGTGTTACTTTGCCCTGTAGTAGTAAACTGGAGCGATGCGTTACCCATAGCAGTGTTCCCTGATGCGTTGCTGCTATTGGAAAGTGCCGCGTTGCCGAAGGCAGCATTGGAGTTACCTATTGAATTGAAGAAGAGTGCACCGTTACCTACTGCGGTATTATCAATTCCGGTGG
>JBJXEB010000110.1:0-22171 GCA_046155095.1 Cyclobacteriaceae bacterium | reverse complement strand
TTTATTTAGATGTTCAAATGTCATAGTTAGGTTGCTGGCATAATATAGTGGTGTCGGTCGGGTGATGCATACCCCCCAAATATACGCAACTCCAAGTACACAAACTTGCGCCAATCATTCCAAAATAACTGGCTTTGCGCAACAGTTTAATGGCTCAATTTATTTGTTGAAAGCTGAACTTCGTCCTGGCATCGGCAAGGGATAGAAACGGAAAGCCTCCCGAGGCTTCGCTCGGGATAAACTGCCCGAACTTAAACGAGGGAGCTTGCAGTGTATAGCCCGGCCCGGATGGCATGTGCGAGGGATCGCGCATCGGGGTGCCGCCCACCTTCGCTGCCATCTTCGCTAAAGCTACGATGGCTAAAAAAGCTACGGTGGGCAGGCCACCAACAATTCAAAATACCCATCGCTCGTCCGTTGTTATTTCTTATTTTTACCCTCTTATTTTAATGGTCAATGGCACTTGCAACGAAATACAGCCCCGCAGAAGTAGAAGACAAATGGTATCAGTACTGGATGGATAAGGGTTTCTTTCATTCGGAACCCAACCCCAACAAAGAACCGTACTCGATTGTGATTCCGCCCCCCAACGTAACGGGTGTGCTGCACATGGGCCACATGCTCAACAACACTATTCAGGATGTGCTCATTCGCAAGGCGCGCATGGAAGGCAAAGAGGCCTGCTGGGTGCCGGGCACTGACCACGCTTCCATTGCTACGGAGGCGCGCGTGGTGGCGATGCTCAAAGAAAAAGGAATCAAAAAATCAGACATCGGGCGTGAAGAATTTTTGAAATATGCCTGGGAGTGGAAAGAAAAATATGGCGGCATCATTTTAGAGCAGCTAAAAAAACTAGGTGCCTCGTGCGATTGGGAACGGACGAAGTTTACGATGGATCCGCCCATGACGGAGGCGGTAACAGATGTGTTTATTGACCTGCATAAAAAAGGGTACATCTATCGCGGCAAGCGGATGGTGAATTGGGATCCTGTGGGCAAGACTGCGCTGTCGGATGATGAAGTGAACTACAAAGATGTGAACTCAAAGTTGTACTTCATCAAGTATGCAATTGAAGGCAGTAGCGAGTTTGTTACGATTGCCACCACGCGGCCTGAGACAATCATGGCCGACAGCGCAGTGTGCATCAACCCGAATGATGAACGCTACAAACACTTGAAGGGAAAGAAGGTGTTGATTCCGTTGATCGACCGCGCGATACCGATTATTGAAGATGAATATGTGGCGATGGATTTCGGTACGGGCTGCTTGAAGGTAACGCCCGCACATGATGTGAACGACTATGAGTTGGGATTGAAACACAAGTTAGAGGTCATTGATATTTTGAATGAAGACGGAACGCTGAACGCATTGGCAAAAATTTATATTGGTGAAGATCGCTTTATTGCGCGCAAGAAGATTGGCAAGGAGCTGGAAGAGAAAGGTCTGTTAAGCAAGGTAGAAGACTACAAAAGTAATGTGGGTCACTCGGAAAGAACAGATGCGGTGATTGAACCGCGTTTGTCGTTGCAGTGGTTTGTGAAGATGAAGGACATCACCAAGCCTGCGCTGGAGAATGTGATGAACGATAACATTCAACTGATTCCGGCTAAGTTTAAAAACACGTACAAACATTGGATGGAGAACGTGCGCGACTGGTGCATCTCGCGGCAATTGTGGTGGGGGCAGCGAATCCCTGCGTGGTACGCTCCTGATGGAAGTTATGTTGTTGCCAAAACAAAGGCCGAGGCTCATTCTGAATTCCGACTTCTGACTTCTGACTTCTCCATTGAAGACATTAAACAAGACGAAGACGTCCTCGACACCTGGTTCTCTAGTTGCTTGTGGCCAATCTCTGTTTTTGATCCAACTATTTTTGGCGATAATAAAAATAAAGGCAATGCTGATTTGAATTACTACTACCCTACCAATGATTTGATCACTGCACCCGAGATTCTTTTCTTCTGGGTAGCAAGAATGATATTGATGGGCTACGAGTATCGTGGTGAGATGCCTTTTAAAAATGTGTATCTCACGGGAATAGTGCGTGACAAGCAAGGAAGGAAAATGTCGAAGAGTTTGGGTAACTCGCCTGACCCATTGGAGTTGATAAAAAATCATGGAGCGGATGGGGTGCGGACGGGTATGCTTTTCAGTTCGCCTGCGGGAAATGATTTGTTGTTTGATGAAAAACTGTGTGAGCAAGGTAGAAATTTTTCTAATAAGATATGGAATGCATTCCGGTTGGTAAAAGGATGGGAAGTGGTGAACGGCAATCAGCCTGCGGAGAATAAAATCGCCATCGAGTGGTTTGAGGCGAAGATGAACCAGTCGCTGGTAGAGTTGGAAGATCATTTTTCGAAATTCAGAATATCGGATGCGCTGCACACGACTTACAAATTGGTGTGGGATGATTTCTGCGCCTGGTATTTGGAAATTATCAAGCCTGAGTTCCTGCCTGATCGGCAGGCAGGTGGTCAGCCGATTGATTCGGTGACGTATGATAAGACGGTTCAGTTTTTCGAAAGCTTGTTAAAAATACTTCATCCGTTCATGCCTTTCATTACCGAAGAGCTTTGGCATGAGTTGAAGGAGCGGAAAGAAAAAGAGTGCATTATCATTGAAGCGTGGCCAAAAGCAGTTGTGTTCGATGATGCGATCATAAAAGATGCCTCATTAGCTTTTGAAGTAATCACACAAGTGCGCAACACGCGCAATGCAAAAGGTATTTCTCCAAAAGAAGCATTGAAACTGATTGGCAACGTAGAAAGTAAGGTACAGATTGATTTTTTTTCATCTGTAATTAAAAAATTATCAAACCTAAGCGAGCTGAGTTTTACTAATGATAAAATCACGAATGCTACCAATTTTTTAGTTGGTACACTTGAGTTTTATATTCCAATGGAAGGAAAAATAGATGCCGAGAAAGAGCGGGAATCAATTTTAAAAGAAATCGAATATCAAAAAGGATTTATTGTTGTGCTTGACAAAAAACTATTGAACGAAAAGTTTATTGCCAGTGCAAAGCCTGAAGTAGTTGCATTGGAACGCAAGAAAAAAGCAGACGCAGAGGCGAAGATTAAGTCGCTGGAGGAGAGTTTGAGGGGATTGATTCAGGCATTGGGGCTTGGGCATTAGGACTTAGGTAAGTTTGTAGTCAACCATTCGCACTATCGAAAAATTCTTAACTTTGAATAAAAGATAAAGCAATGGAAACTCTCGTCTCTCGGATTACAACTAATCCCGCTGTTTGTAGTGGAAAACCAACCATACGAAATATGCGTTTTACGGTTGCTCAACTTCTAGAACTTCTCGCATTAGGAATGACTCACGAAGAAGTGCTTGCAGACTATCCTTACCTAGAAGAAGCAGACCTAAAAGCTTGCTTACTCTATGCATCCATTATGGCGAATACAAAATCTTTTATTGCGATCAGCACAAAAACTGATTATCCATTACCACCACAAAGACACTAACACACAAAGTATTTTTAGAATTAGCATCTTTGTGCCTTCGTGGTAAAAAATCAAACCTTACGCCAAAATTTTAAAACCATGAAAGAAGCAACCGTACAAGAACTAAAAGCACTCAAAGACTCTGGCGCTGATTTTCAATTGATCGATGTGCGCGAGCCGCACGAATACGAAATTTGCAATTTGGATGGAGAGCTCATTCCCCAAGCAGAAATCCCTCATAATGTGGACAAGATTGCCAAAGACAAGCAAGTGATTATCCACTGCCGCAGCGGTGCGCGCAGCGGCAACATGGTGCAGTGGTTGGAGAAAAATAGCGGCTTCACAAATCTATACAATTTAAAAGGGGGAATTTTGGCGTGGGCAAAGGAGATTGATACGAGCATGCCTACCTATTAATCTTCTTTTTTAAGAAGTGACCTATTAATACGCTTCACAAACCCTGGTCCTTCGTATACAAAGCCTGTATAAATTTGAATGAGGTCTGCCCCTGCTTTCATTTTTTCAGTAGCATCCTTAGGGGTCATGATCCCACCTACTCCAATGATCGGAAAATCTTTGCCCAGCTTCAAGCGCAAAAAAGAAATCACTTCACTGGATAGATTGGCTAGTGGCTTACCACTCAAGCCACCTGCTCCTATTTCTGTTAGTTGAGAATTGTCTGTTAATAAATTTTCTCTAGATATAGTAGTGTTGGTCGCGATTACACCATCTGTTTGGGTCTCTTCCAAAACAGAAACAACATCATTGAGTTGAGATTCATTCAAGTCGGGAGCGATCTTTAACAAAATCGGTTTCGGCTTTTCTTTTGCCAAGCTCAATGCCTTTACACCCAATAGCAATTGCTTCAACGGCTCTTTCTCTTGCAACTCGCGCAGGCCTGGTGTGTTGGGCGAGCTTACGTTCACCACAAAATAATCTACATAAGGATATAAGGCTTCAAAACAATAAGCATAATCTTCAAAAGCATTTTCGTTGGGTGTGAGTTTATTCTTACCAATATTACCGCCAATGATCACTGAGGATTCTCTTTTCTTCAATTGCTCCACCGCAGCCAGTACACCTCCATTATTAAAACCCATTCGGTTGATCAGTGCTTGATCTTGCGGCAAGCGAAACAAGCGTGGCTTATCGTTACCCGATTGTGCTTTTGGGGTGAGTGTGCCTATCTCAATAAATCCAAAACCAAAGCAAGCCAGTTCATCTATCAACTTGGCATCTTTATCAAACCCAGCCGCCAGCCCCACTGGGTTTTTGAAGTGGATGCCAAACAATGTGCGCTCTAACTTTTTATCGTTCACAGAATAATAACTGCGCAGCAAATCCTTCATGCCAGGCACGTAGCCCACTGCTTTTAAAAAACTAAAAGTGAAGTGATGGATTTTTTCTGGATCAAAAAGAAAAAGGAAGGGGCGGATCAGGAAGTGGTACACAGGTTCTGTTTTTCTATTTTTTCTTCTTTTTATGAGGCTTGGCAAATTTCTTAAAACCTTTTTCTACAATGGCATCTACCGTCCTCTCAATCTCTGAAGATGTCATGTTCGTTGTAGAGTTAACACGCCAAATCAAATTTCCGCTTCGGTCATTCAGGTCAATCACTAAACTGCTTTGCTTGTATTCGTAAGTAAAGCTTCTATCTGGGTTGGCACCAGGAGTAAGTGCAAGTGGCCCCAATCGTTCCGTGTCGCTTCTGGCAAGTGTGCCCTCGGCATAGGTGGCAATCAAATCTGGCACGGAGTCCCTTCGTTTCAAACCCTTCAACTCCAACTCGCGCGTGATAGCACGAACAATCCACGCATCCATGGTGTTATCATCAATCAGTTTTTGATCCGATGGTGTGGTGATCTGGCTTTCGCCAAAAGAAAATGTTTTGTAATGGGTGAAATCTCTTTTCTTGTCATACTCTGCATCCACACTCTGCGCAAAGGATGGCAAGGCCGAAAGAAACAACAGGAATAAAAACGCTAACGACTTCATATAGCAAAGATACAAATTAGGCATTAGGCATCAGCCATTGGCAGATAAAAATTACCGACACATCCCAAGCCCAAAATCCAAATGCTTAAGTCCCAAGTCCTAATGCCCAATGCCTTGAGTTAGCTTCTAGGATGAAACTCCTGTATCACCTGCCTCAAATAATCGCGATCCAAGTGGGTGTAAATTTCCGTGGTAGTAATCGATTCGTGGCCGAGCATCTCTTGTACTGCGCGTAAGTCCGCACCTCCCTCAATCAAATGTGTGGCAAACGAATGCCTGAATGTATGCGGACTGATGGACTTTTTTAATCCAATAGAAGCTGCCAATCGCTTGATAATCAAAAATACCGACACGCGCGAAATCCTACCGCCTCTGCTATTAAGAAACACATGGCTTTCAAAATCTTTCTTCACAGGAATGTGCACACGTATCTCATCAATATAAATTTTCAAATACTTCAACGCTTCCTTGCCTATCGGCACAAGCCGCTCTTTGTTGCCCTTCCCTATCACCCGCAAAAAACCAATGTCATAGTATACGTTGGCAATTTTTAACTCTACCAACTCCGACACGCGCAAGCCCGAACTATAAAGCACTTCAATCATAGCGCGGTTGCGCCCACCATCAGGTGTGGAGAGGTCAATGGCTGCCAGTAATTTTTCAATCTCCATGTACTCCAGCGTATCGGGCAACTTGCGGCCAATCTTTGGCCCCTCCAATAAAGTAGTCGGATCTTGCTCGATCATCTCTTCAAACATCAAATACTTATAAAATGCTTTGATGCCAGAAAGGATGCGCGCCTGACTGTACGCACTCATCCCCAACTCACTAATGAATTGCAAAAAAAGCTGTAAATGTTTTGATGAAATTGCCAGCGGGCTCAACTTCGGGTAGTTGATGGTAATGAACTGATCCAGCTTCTCCACATCGCGCACATACGCTTGGATAGAGTTATCCGAAAGGGATCGCTCCAGCTTGAGGTAATCTCCAAATTGTTTGATATACGATTGCCAGTTCAAGTTTCTCGGTTTTTTGTAAAAGTGCAATTTTTATTAGAGGCATTGAGCATTAGGCAATAGAAATAAATGAATCTGCGATGCTGGCAGCAACAAAGTAAGGCTTAAATATTCTGCCATGTTATCAGTATTAGTCAGTGATACTGACACAACCAAGAAACAGGGTGAGAAAACATATTGTTCACTTGATTTTATTCGTAAATTTGCAAGTAAACTGTTTCACCAGGTTGTTTTTAGTCAGCCCGATATGAAGGCAAAATATATAAACCCATTTACTGATTTCGGATTTAAGAAAATCTTTGGAGAAGAGGCAAGTAAACCTCTCTTGATCGACTTTTTGAACGCTGTACTACCCAACATAAATAAAATAATAGATTTAACTTTCAAAAATACAGAACAGTTAGGACAAACAGATTCGGATAGAAAAGCCATTTACGATATTTATTGCGAGACCGATCAGGGTGAAAAATTTATAGTGGAGCTACAAAAAGCAAAACAAAATTATTTTAAAGAAAGAACGATTTACTATTCTACTTTCCCCATCCGCGAGCAAGCCGAAAAAGGCGAATGGAATTATAACTTAAAAGCGGTTTATTGTGTGGGTATTTTAGATTTCGTGTTTGAAGATTACGAAAGCGAACCTGAACGAAGTGAAGTAGTCCACATCATAAAACTAAAAAGCCAAAACGGAAAGACCTTTTATGACAAACTCACATATATTTATATGGAGATGCCAAATTTTAACAAAGTCGAGAGCGAACTAAATTCTAGGCTTGATAAATGGATGTATTTCATCAAACACTTAGAGGATTTTCCGACTATCCCTTCCTTATTTAAAGATAGTATTTTCACGCAAGCCTTTGAGAAAGCTGAATTGGCAAAATTTGGACAATTGGAATTGGATAGTTACGAAAACAGCTTAAAAACGTACCGTGATTTAAAAGGTGTGATTGTGACTGCTTTTGATGACGGCAAGATTGAAGGCAAGACTGAAATTGCTAAGCAAATGAAAAAAGACGGAGAAGCCGTTGATAAAATCATCCGATATACTGGTTTAACAAAAGAACAAATTGAAGGTCTTTAAAGAAATGATATTTTCTTTTATCATCTTACCCCAATGAAAATACAAATCATCAACGGCCCCAACCTCAACTTGCTCGGCAAACGCGAGCCAGAAGTATATGGCAACACCGACTTCGAGACTTTCTTTCAAAATTTGAAAGCGAGTTTTTCCACTATGGAAATCCATTATTATCAATCCAACGTAGAAGGTGAGCTCATCAATAAATTACACGAGGTAGGCTTTGAATATAATGGCATCATTTTAAATGCTGGAGCTTACACTCACACCTCCGTTGCCATCCATGATGCCATCGGTGCCATCAAAACGCCAGTGGTAGAGGTACACATCTCTAACATCTATGCGCGTGAAGAATTTCGCCACAAGAGTTTGATCACCTCCAAATGTGCTGGATTAATTACTGGCTTTGGATTAGAAGGTTATGCGCTGGCATTGCTTTATTTGATGAATAAGAAGTAGTAGACAGGAGATTTGATATCTGAGTTTCTTATCTCAAATCTCAAATCTCAAATCTCAAATCTCAAATCTCAAATCTCAAATCTCAAAGTCCTAATCCCCAAGTCCCAAGTCCCAACTAATCACGAAGACCGATACGCCATCTCATACACAGACTTAGAATGCGGCCCTAAGAACACCCTTGCATAAATGCGGATGATGGCCAATCCATCAATGATAAAACTAAGCGCGGTGAATAGCGCCAAGAAAATTTGATCTTCATGGATGTGGCTAAAGATCAAGTCTTCACCAACGAATGTGGGCGTGATCGGGAAACCCATCGCGCCCAAGCAGGCCAAGAGAAACACCAATGCAATTTTAGGATGTTTATATGAATGACCATGAAACTGATCTAAGTCAATATTACCCTCAATAGAAACCAATCTGCGCAAACAAAGAAAACCTAGCACACCCGCCACAGCAATACCGCTCAGGTATAAATGGATCTGATTAAAAGTAAAATTCTCATTGAACGAGATAGCCAACGCCACCCAAAAGTGATTCATGATTACAAGCAGCCAACTCAAGCGGGCATGCTTGCGTTCGGTAAATGCCTTGAGTACGCAAACCAATCCAATCGTTGAGAACAAGATGGGCAAATAGTGTTCAATACTTTCTGGTATCCATTCACTATCTCGATTGTAGATTAAAAACAAACTGACCAGATAAATAGGAATAAAAAAGAACAATACTCGTTTAAAGGTTAGGAAGTCAACTTTCTGGCCTGCCCACTTCACAGGGTTCCATAAGAGGCGGTACATCATCGAATCCAAGTTCCACTCCTTCACGCAAAGAATATACAATGTGTATTTCAATTTTTTAGGAAATGAATCTTCAATGGAGCGAAGGCGAGGGACAAAATTATAAAACTGCTCGCGGATCAGGTAACTCACTACTGAAGGTGAAACTAGCAATTGATACGTTCTTAAAAAAGCATTTCCTGCGAAGTGGATCAACGCCAATATCCACCAGCCTGCCGCTACTTCAATAAAAATCAATCCAATTTGCGCCACAGAGGCATAAGCGATCTGGCTTTTCACAGAAGATTGTACGCGCGCAATGCCTGTTGCAATAATGGTTGTGGTTAATCCTACCAATCCAATTAAAATACGAACGGAAAACTGATGCTCCCAAAACGCATAGGTGCGCAACAAAATAAAAACACCCAAATGAACAGACAATGATCCGTAGAAAATAGCGCTTGAAGGCGTAGGCCCTTCCATAGCTCGTGGCAACCATGAGGAGAACGGAAGTTGCGCGGATTTAGCTGCGGCAGAAACCAAAAACATCAACGAAATAAAAACGCCAACCCAGCTATGCGTTCTTAAATGTTCTTCTACCAACTGCACATCGTGCATGTTAGCGAACGTAATATTTTGATGGAACAAATGATGGATAGCCCACATGGCCAGTATCAAGCCCACATCAGCAATGCGGTAGATAGAGAAAACCTTCACCGCATTCTTAACAGGTAAATAACGATCGCGATAAAACGCAATCAGTAGGAATGAAGAAATCCCTAAAATCTCCCAGCCAATAAAAAGTGTTTCTAGATTTCCCGACAATACCACCAGGTTGTAACCGATATAAAAAAAGAGAATCGTGTTAAAGAAACGTTTGTACCCGACTTCTCTATGCAAATAATAACGGCTATAAACCGTAACCAAAAACGTAAGCACCGATCCTACAAAAATGTAAACGGCTGTGATGGCATCAAAATAAAAGTCGATGAAGAACTCATAGCCATCCGTTTTATAAAGCACCAAGTCTTTCAAATCTAACGTAGGATGACCTTGCACCAACCAGTAAATCAAAAAAGCTTGAAAGCTGAATAGGTGAACACCTATTGTAAAAAAAGACCATCGTGAAAGAAGGTTTTCATTTTTACTTGGAAGCAAAATACTTACTATAAATCCCAAAAAAGGGAGCAGAACAAAAAATTCAAAAAAGGATATCATATAAAATTAAGATAGGGCGTAAACAGGAAGATTTTCTAAGTGCGACTCCACAATTGATTTAATATCAAGTGCCACATCAATCTTTTTGATGATCGGGTCATAGTCGGTGAATTTTCCATCACTGAAATAATGCAGCTTGTGCGTATCAGGATGGATCGCTACTAAAATAACCCAATCGTTAATGAACCACTCATACGTTTCAGGTTTCTTTTGAATGGTTTGCAAAACAACATCTGGATAATGCTCAACGATTACCATCAACCGCACAGGATCATGCACTTCAATCATCTGGCTGGGAAGACCGGGGCGCAAGTCGCCATCAATACCGTTTGCCACACCAAACAAGCCCATTACATTATGCGGCAGCTTTGTGCCAGCTCCTAGCTTTTGATTGTCCACACGAGAGAAAAAATATTCTAAGTTAATGCCGCCACATACAGGCGCAACTGCATTTAAGATATTGTGCAAGAATTTACCTTCAGGGTCAATATGGTAATCATACGAATTCATGAAAGCTCTGCGATCTAAAAACAAATGCTTAGTCAACTCCCTTCTGCCCACTACACAAAGCGCGTTGGTTGCGTGATTCAGTTCAGGCCGAGGCTCAAACAAAGAGACAGAACGAATCCTGATTTGCTCATGAATAGTGGAAGGCGACAAGTGTGATTGGACGGAAACAAACCTGCGCGATCTTTCTTTTGCATTGTAATCAAGCGACTTTGCAAAAATCACTTCGTTCTTATTGTGGTTTTCTAAATTCAGTTTCGATAATGAATTTTCATCGAAGAAAACAATCTCATCACGCGTGGTGTCGTGCAATCCGCCAATGAATTGAGTGGCTTCCGGAATATCGATTCCACGCTCTTTCAATTTTTCGCGCACCACTTTGTGATTGGCCATAGAAGAAATCACACGCGCATTTACCGATCCCGCTCTACCTGAACAGGCACCACAATCATATGCTGCATAGTGAGGATTGTTCACACTGCTCGATCCATGACCTACTACATATACAATAGAGGCAAAGTCTTTTACCAAACCAATACTCTTCAACAATCCCTCCACCCTATTGGTCATCTCCTCTACGGCAAATCCAATTTGAAGATCGTTCTCTCTATCTTCTGGATTATTGTTTTCAATAGTAAGCTGAGAGTTTTTGCTCATGTGCTTGAACGAAGAAGCCGTAGCAGGCCCCATCGATGGTTTGAAGATATTCAAGAACAAAAGAAAAGCCGACCAAAAACCAAGCGTCTGCGAAATCAACCAACCGCTATAAAATGAATGTGATTGCTTGGCGAAATACAAATCTTTCTCGCGCTTGTCTGCACCAATCCCTTTGATCAAAAATTTAGGATTCACTGGTGCAGGGCAAACCTTGGTATAAAACTTTCCGCCTTCTGGCTGATAATAAAACTCCACGCCAAAGAAACCGGGCGTACCAAACGTCTCGCAATTTGGATCAAACTCTTCCAAGTAACGCCTGAGCGAACACTCACGATCATCAATACAGAACATAGCTTGGAAACTTTTCTTCTCGATTGTTTCCTTCGCATTCTTTTGCATAATCAGCCCCGCTAGCACTTGATCGTGGTAACTCTTTTCAAATGAGCGCTGCCATATAAATAGTACTTCGTGCATTTCGGTCTCAGGTACATCTGCAAACAACTCTGTTGGCCTATTCAGCAATCGCTCGCTTAATGGCTTCCATTTTTCGGCCAAGCTGAAATCTAGCGCATCAATTTCCAACAACAACTCAAACACGATCAAATCGTGCATAGAAAGTTTGCGCGGATCTAAAATGGTGTAGGGCTGATCTTCAATAGTAGAAACCATACCCGACCAGCCTGAATGCGAAAATTGCTGATCGAATAAATAACGCTCATATAACAATTCATCTCCAACAAGTATTTTCAGTAAGTCAGCAATCTCACAGGTGCTTTCCAACAAAAGTTTCTTCGCGCGTGGTCTTCGAAAAAAACTGGTGAAAGTGTTGCCTTCCATTTCTCGCAGAGAAGCCAAAAAAGTTTTTTCACGGATAGGAAAATTCCAAATAGAAATGCCTTGATCCAAATAACTGCACAAAATCCTAAATAGAATTGGCTGCACGAGTGAATCCAAGTCGATGCGATATTGCTTTTTCCAATTGGCACGCAGTGCACCAATTCGAGGCAGCGTATTGTTTTCGTATTGATGTGTGAGTGCCTTTTTTCTCCACTCGGCCAAGTTTGCTTCGCCCTTCTTCTCGAAGATAACCCGATCAAGAACTTCAGGCTTAATAGCGCCATCTTCATACTGCAGCCGGAAATCACTGAGCGACAATGAAGAGCGATAGCCCAATATCTCAGAAGCACTGCGCACACCATCCTTAAAACTCAACTTTTGAAAAGCATGTAGTGTGTTGTGGTGGATAAAATCTTTGAGCGGGGCTTGAGCTGGCAGGTAATGCTTCAACTCATGAATGACCTCATGCTCATTAAAAGAAGATGAATTAGTTTTCATTTAAAAATAGAGTAATGGAAGAATTAAAAAAGAAGAATGATCTTATGACTACACTTGACAGATCAGATTACGATCTTTCGTCAAAAGAAAAGAATCAGATGAGGAACGAGCATTTGGCCAAGTACAACGGAAGATTGGTTGTATTGGCAAAGGAAGATACGGAATGATTTTCTAGTCGGAGAGAGTTGGCAATCAACTGTGCAAATACGGTTTCATTTGAGAAAGGTAATTCCGCTAATTGAGAACACTCTTCAAAACTGTCTTTGGCCTCCTTCTCTTCGCACGGCTCAGAGGCATTGATCACGCTTTGAGAATTGCTGCTCTTAACGACTACAGATTGCTTTCCTAGTTCATTGCTTGGGCTGCCAATAAGGAAGGTAGATGCAAACGCAGAAACCAATAAGGCCGCTATTAAACAACTCGCCAATGATCGAATACCTATTCGCTTTGCCATATTCAATTTCAAATTTATGAAAATTCAAACCGCTTGAGCAAGAAGACTTGATTAATAATAAATACGCAAAGAGCCTGAGTGCAAATTAAACCTAATGATAGTTCGGGGGTCCTTAGCCAAAAAGGATGGTAAGTATTACTTTCACGCTTTGACCTCAATCGTTTGTGCTTGATTTCACCCGAAAGGATATTTATAGATATTAGAATTTTAAAATTATAATATTGAACTTTAGCAAAAATTATTCGTTGGATGAATTTGAGAAATAACAAAATTTTGAAACTTTTCGTCATCCTGCTCTTTAGCTTTGAACTCTTGGCATCTTCTGCCATCTCGGCTTTTGTAAAAGAACCTATAATAGAAAGTGAAGCAAAAACAGCACTTAGCCAATCACAAAACCAAAACATTTCATTTCTATTATTTTTAGAAGAACGGAGTGAAGAAGAGCGTGAGGGCAAAGATATATTTACGGCTTCTAATGATCTGTTCCAAATTTTTTCATCTACCCCTTCTTCACTATTATCTAGCTTAACACTTCATTTCTCTTCTAATAAAGAACGTTTCGATACGCACCCTCCCCTCTTCAAACTGCACGGGGTTTTTCTTATTTAGCATTTCATCTTACAATTAGGTGCATCCTTCGCATCGACTCAAACCTATCTTACGCATAGATTGATTTGAGCATACTTCTATTTTAAATTTCGGCTAGCCGAAAACTACTAAGCATATTTAATAATCAACCAAAAAAAATGAAAGCACTAGAAATCCCTAAAGACGGCCTCGAAGGTCTCAAACAAAACTGGTCGGCCGATGCACTCTCTGGTTTCTTAGTATTCTTATTGGCACTTCCACTCAGTCTTGGCATTGCCAAGGCAAGTGGCTTCCCTGCAGCCATGGGTGTGCTTACTGCCATGATTGGCGGTATCATTGTTAGTTTTTTTGCAGGCTCTCGCCTCACCATTAAAGGGCCAGCCGCAGGGCTTATCACCGTTTGCGCAGCAGCCGTAACTGACTTAGGTAGCTTAGGTATAGAGGGTGTATCTGGTGTAGAGCTAGCTTGTGGTGCCATTGTAGTAATGGCCGTTATTCAAGTTGCTTTCGGGTTTTTAAAATTTGGATCATACAGTGATTTCTTTCCGCTCTCGGCTGTGCATGGTATGCTGGCCGCGATTGGTGTACTGATCTTTGCCAAACAGTTTCCAGTATTGATTGGTGTTGATCCTGCTATGACAAAAGGTTTGAGCCCTGTTCAATTGTACTTGCATATTCCACAATTTATTACTCATGCCACTCCTTCTATAGCATTGGTTGGCTTACTGAGTTTAGCAATCATTTTTGGGTTACCTATGTTGGGTGGCATATTTAAAAAGATTCCTGCACCAATGGTGGTTCTGTTGGTGATGATACCGCTAGCCATCTTTTTAAATTTCAAAACAGAGCATACCAATTCATTAGTAGTGATTGGCGATTTTTGGAAAAACGTAAAATTCAACGCAAGCTTTGCCGCCATTGGTACAGGTGTATTTTGGAAATATGTGTTGATGTTTTTGTTCGTGAATAGCTTAGAGTCACTGCTTACTGTAAAAGCCATTGACGGACTTGATCCTTACAAAAGAAAATCAGACTACAACAAAGATTTGAGCGCACTCGCCTTGGGTAACGGAGTTTCTGGTTTGCTAGGTGGATTACCGATGATCTCTGAAGTAGCACGTAGCTCTGCCAATGTGAATAATGGTGGCAGAACACGTTGGTCAAATTTCTTTCATGGTATGTTTTTGCTTATCGCGATGCTTTTGTTGATCCCTGTTATAGAAATGATACCGAGTGCCGCGTTGGCCGCGATGTTGATTGCAGTGGCATATCGCCTTGCTTCTCCAAAAGAATTTATCGGAACGTATAAAGTGGGGCCAGAGCAGTTGGTCATCTTCATTGTTACCATTCTTGTTACGGTGGGCGAAGATTTATTGATGGGAGTAGGCGCAGGTATTCTTACCAAACTTATTTTTCACGTGATCAACGGAGCACCTATCGGCTCATTATTCAAAGCTAAATATGAAGTAGCCGAGAAACCTGAGGGCTATGATATAAAGGTAAAAGGCTCTGCTATCTTTTCAAATTTCTTGGGTTACAAAAAATTATGGGCTTCATTAAAACCAGGCAAAAAAGTAAATTTTGATTTTACCGAATCTAAATTAGTAGATCACTCTTTCATGGAGCAACTACATCACTTTGAAGATGATTATCACGCAACGGGTGGTAGCGTTTCATTGGTAGGTTTAGAAAAATTCAATCCGTTTTCATCTCATCCGTTGGCAGCCAGAAAGATTTCTACTGTAGCCACCAATAAATTTGAAATCAAGCTTACATCGCGCCAAGTTGACCTGCGGGAGTTTGCCGCTAAAACCGATTATGATTTCTTCCCACAAAAAATAAGAAGCGCAGTGAAGTACAAAGACTTCCCCATTGAAAAAGGAAATAAAATCTTGTATGAAGAGAACTTATTGACCCGTTATTTGGAGTTGGGTAAAATTGAAATTTCTGATATTACACTTACCGAAGGCGCACGTCAAGAAAAAACAGATACACACATCACCATTGTCCAAATTTCAGAAACCAATTTATCCATCCCCGATTTTGCTTTAGAGCCAGAAGGATTGTGGTCAAAAGTATTTGAAGGGATGGCTGGAAAAGACATTGACTTTGCTGCCTATCCCGACTTTTCAAAAAAATACTACTTGCGTGGAGAAAATGAAAATGTGATCGTTTCGTTCTTTATTGACCCATTAGTACGTTTTTTAGAAAAACAGGAAGAAATGCATGTGGAGTGCCACAAAAACAGATTGATCTTTTACAAAAAGAAAGACTTATTGTCAACTGCCGAGGTTGAATCAGTAGAGAAATTCGCGGAAGAGTTTGTGCAACACGTAGCTAAGAAATAGCTCCAAACTGTAATTTGAAATGAGTCGGCATTAAAAATCTTACGTTTTAAAATCATTACTTAAAAATAGAAATGAAGCATTATAATTTTTTATTGACAATCCTTTTCTTTTTATCAGGCGCAGCCTTTGGGCAACAACAAGAGAAGCAAAAAGAAGAAGCACCCGTTCCTCCTCTAAAGAAAGAATTGGAAGAGTTGCGATTGAAACTAAATGAAGATGGCAGCCATTACATCAAGGCCACCCTCTTGAACCAAGTATGGCTTCGTTACAATGAGAGCAATCCAGGTACCACTGTCTTAACCGATCCTACCTCAGAAACATTTGACATTGGCTTGCGCAGAACGCGCTTGCAAATGTATGGACAGATCACCGACCGTGTATTTTTCTATTTGCAGTTCGGGCAAAACAATTTCAATTATCTGGCTGGGCAAAATTCCACCAACAGTGGTAATCGTAAGAACCAAGTTTTCTTTCACGATGCCTTGGGTGAATACCGCGTGTTCAAAGGTTCAGATAAATTGCACTTAGGTGGAGGGCTTACTATTACAAATGGATTATCGCGTTTCAGTCAGCCAAGTGTAGGAACGATCATGAGTATGGATGTGCCTGTGTTTGCGCAAGCCACGGTTGATCAAACTGATGAGTTCTCTCGTAAACTTAGCATCTACGCACGTGGGCAAATAGGCAAGTTAGATTATCGCGTTGTGTTAAGCGATCCATTTCCTATTACTTCCAATGGATTGCCGCAAGCGGGTACCAGCGCAACCAATGCAAATTTTGCTTATAACAATCATAACAAACAATACCAAGCTATGTTGATTTGGAATTTCTTCGACAAAGAATCACATGTTACTCCTTACATGACTGGCACGTACTTAGGCAAAAAGAAAGTATTGAATTTAGAAGCTGGTTTTATTACACAGAATAATGCGACTTGGACTGGTGATCCTGCTGCTGTTACACCCATAGGAGTTATTTTGCCTGACCCAACCAGAAAATATTACAGTATGAATTTGTGGTCAGTAGCTATGTTTTATGATGCACCTGTCAATACTGAAAAAGGTAGTGCCATCAACGCTTACCTCGGATACTTCAATACTGATTATGGAACAAGGTATTTGCGATACAATGGCATTATGAATCCCGCGAATGGAGGAACTGCGGGAGTCACACCGGCTGGCGCAGCATACGGAAATGCCTTCCCCATGTTCGGAACAGGCAGCGTGATCTACGCACAATTTGGATACTTAATGAAAAAAGATTTGTTGGGCGAAGGACACGGAACGCTGATGCCCTACGTTACTTATCAGGGTGCTAATTATGATCGCTTGGATAAGCCAATGGCTGTTTATGATTTAGGTGTCAATTGGTTTATAAAAGGTCATACCAGCAAGCTCACAATGGATTACCAATTGAGGCCAACTTATACCCCACTAGGCAGTGACCTTATTCGAGATAGTGGTATGAAAGGGCAAGTGACAGTACAGTATCAGTTTTTCTTTTAGAGATGCAAAGTGGAGTGGGTGGAGACGCAAAATCTTGCGTCTTTACAAAGATTGTTTTAGTAGTTAGGTTGGGGGTTTCTTAAAGGCCGGGATGGTTACCCGGCCTTTTCTATTTTTTACTCTATTTATATTTGGAGTGGTTAACATTTCAATAACCAATTTTGAGTAATCTCTCCGAATAATGGGCTACAAAGGTCTGTCTTCTGTAAATACTTTACAGCCTACTTCCGAGTTGAGACCACTAGAAAGATCGCTGATCAACTGAAAGAACACATCAAAAAATTCTTCTGGCTTTGTCGGCCGATCAATGGAAGCGTGAGCGTCTCGCCACTTCCTTTCACTTAGATGATATCAATGTAGATCCTCTCAGTTGGTGTAGGTCACCTATTCTTTCAGAGAGTTTTAAGGAAGAGTTTGATGAACTTGATAAAATTTAGCCACTAAGATTTCGGAGTTTAGGCTTGATTGGCTTAAAAACTCGCGCACGCACCTCGTAAAATCATACTTTATTTGACCTTTAGTCGCTATCTTTGGCTTTATTTTTTTAGGCACAATCAGTTTATCACTCAAACCGTCTAATCTCTCTGTATGATCAGCTATATTATTTGGAATGGCAGCCCTGAAATATTTTCCATTGGTTTCTTCTCTCTTCGCTATTATGGGCTTCTCTTCGCATTGGGTTTTTTAATTAGCCAACAAATACTCTATTACATCCATAAACAGGAAGGCAAGCCCGAAAAGGACGTAGATACCCTTACAGTTTACATGATCATGGCCACCATCATTGGGGCTCGACTCGGTCACGTATTATTCTATGAACCTTCTACTCTATGGGAAAATCCGTTGAGTGTATTCCTTCCAGTTCAGTTCTCTCCTTTCCGTTTTACAGGTTTCACTGGGTTGGCCAGCCACGGAGGTGCAATCGGAATTCTATTCGCGTTATGGCTTTATAGCAGAAAAAAAAAACCAGGACAGAATTATTTGCAAGTACTAGACCGTATTGTCATTCTTGTTTGCCTTACGGGAGGATTGATTCGTTTGGGCAATTATTTTAATTCAGAAATCATTGGCAAGCCAAGCAATAATCCGTTTAGTGTTGTATTTATCAATCCCGTTACCGAAAGAATCACTCGTAGCGATGGCGGCAAGGGCCCGATAGCTTCTTTAGAAGTTAAAAGAGACAAAGACAGAGCAGAAAGTAAAAATGGCCATGTTCCCATTAATCTATATTTATTCTTCAAGCCAGGCACTAGCGAGTCAGAAGCAACTGGCTTTGTTGAGTGGCAAGTAAGAAATGTATTAGCTACCCAAAAAGAATTTATAGACGAATCAGCCTCACAGCTTAGTTACAAAATCACCCTAGAGCCGTCAGGAACCTATGCGGCACGGGTAAGCACGACTGCTATTGCGCGTCACCCAGCACAATTATACGAATCAATCTCCTGCTTTATTCTATTTGCTCTTCTACTTTGGTATTGGTCAAAACATAAATTGAATTTGCCCGAAGGACGAATATTCGGAATCTTTCTTATCACTTTGTGGGGGCTTCGGTTTGCTTATGAATTTCTAAAAGAAAACCAGGTATCGTTTGAAGACAAGCTTTCGCTGAACATGGGGCAGAATTTGAGTATCCCTTTGATACTTGTTGGTGTTTTTGTTTTAGTGAGATCCTTTCGTACCAAGTCCACTAGCTAAAAGTTATTCGTATATCTTATTTGTTGATTGAAGAACCGTGGCGAAATACGAAGCAATCTTACTTTTACTCTTGGGTTTTTTATGTGCTTCGAGCTTAGCAGTAGCAAACAACCAGGTAATCATCCAATCTACCGATACTGCTAGCCAAGTCAAAGACACTACTCGGCTACTCACCGTCAATCGCGTATTGATCATTGGCAACAAAAGGACCCGCGATCAGATTATATCAAGAGAACTTTCTCTTAAGCCAGGCGATACCATCCGTACTGACAAGCTGAACGAAACATTGCTTTGGGACAAACGCAAAATTTATAATCTGCGCCTTTTCAATGTGGTGACAATTCGTAGTTTAGAGATGTCACCCAGCACCATAGATCTGTTGGTAGACGTAGAAGAACGATGGTATACTTGGCCCGCTCCTATTTTTGAATTATCCGATCGCAATTTCAATGAATGGTGGCAAAACTACAATCATGATTTTGGCAGAATCAATTTTGGGTTAAAATTAGACCAATACAACGTGCGAGGCAGAAATGAAACACTTCGTTTGACAGCACAGTTTGGCTTCACCCAAAAATTCGATTTGAGTTACACCATTCCCTATATCGACAAGAAACAAAAGCAAGGATTGATTTTTAATTTCAGCTATGGCAATCCAAAAAATGTCGACTATTTCACGGAAGATCACAAACTCTTATATGCAAATACCAAAGAGCCGATTCGAACGTATAAGACGGGAGCAGTAACCTATACCTATCGAAAATCTTTTTTTGAAACCCATTCCGTTTCGCTGGGTTATGAAAGCGCAGAGGCGAGCGACACGCTAGTAAAATTGAATCCAAATTATTATTTCGCTCCATTCAATCAACAGCAGTATGGTAGCCTATCCTATTCGTTTCGATCAGAACACCGCGATGTGGTCATGTATCCATTGAAGGGCTATCAATTCACTGGCTTCGTTGAAAAAAATGGGTTTGGATTTGATGGCGCTGTCAATCTGTGGGTAGCTAATCTTACGTTCGCTTATCATAGAGATCTAAAGAAGGGAAACTACCTATCCAATTTCTCCTCGGCTTACTTGAGCAGCCCAACCAACCAACCCTATGCACTTTATGGCGCATTGGGGTATCAAAAACAAGTGGTGCGGGGGTATGAGATTTATGTCATCGAAGGACCCAAGTTCTTCGTCAACAAAACCACTTTTAAGAAGAAAATTTTTGCGCGCGCGCTGCGTTGGGAAAGCATGCCTATGGAGCAATTTCGGTATTTACCGTTTGCCATCTACCTGAAAAGCTTTGTAGACTTAGGCTATGTTGAAAACTACCCTTACTACACTGAAAAAAATATCAATACGCGCCTTACCGATAAACTTATCGCAGGGTACGGCACAGGTATCGACATTGTGATGCCGTATGATGCCGTATTTCGATTGGAATACACTTTTACCAAAGATGGCACGCAGGGCTTTTTCTTTAATCTGAAAAAGGAATTTTAGAGCTGATTGCCCAATCTTACTTTTTGCAATAAACATCCGAAGCTTCGACTGGGTATTTCTCATCGAGATTTACATTGTTAAAACTTTTCTTTGCGCCCCACGAAAATAGTTTTTCAAAAAAAGGCAAGAGCCTACTGTTTTGTATTTTGGACAAGAAATAAACTTCATGCTCTTTCTCTTTCATTCCCATCTCATACAAGATGAGGTCATGTTCTTTAATTCCTAACTCATTAAAATATTGTTTCATACGAAAATATTCACACACATTTCCACTCTCTAAGCTTCCCGCAAAATAAAAAGGCATAAACCAACCAATCATGTAACAGCTAGCAGAAATTACTTTCCCGATTATGTAAAAACGAATCTCATAGTAAGTGGAAACTGGAATATCGTATTGCTTCATGATCTCTAAAACTTCTTTTCGATGATTCCACTCATCCATTTCTATCTGTTTGATGGCAAGTCTTTCTTCTTTGTCTTTAACAGAGCCTGCGTGACCTTGGTAGGCAAAGGCTGCTGCTTTTTCGGCAGAATAGGCTGCTTGGAGTAAGTTGGTGAGCTGCGGGTGTGTGAGGAGCACGTATTATCAGTTTAATGGCGTATGCAATATTTAAAGGCAAAGATGGTAGAAAACGATTTAAAAAATGGCTCTATGACGTTTCGAATGTGTAAAAATTTAGGGCATCTCTAAAAACTCTAATCGCACTGTCAGACTGAGCTTGTCGAAGTCGTTTTACATAGCATGAAAATCAACAAGTAGGTTTCGACAGGCTCAACCTGACAGAGTTTTTAGAGATGCCCTTTAATCACTCCCTCAGCAGGAGAGTTTATTTTGCGCGATGTCAAACCTTAGTAGAGAAATAAATTCATTCTACACCAACCTTATTACCTTATTAATCATTCAATTGTGAAATCAAAATAAGGTAATAAGGTTTAAAGCACCACTACGAATAATCTTCTACTAAGGTTCGCTTTCTCATAAACCGCAATAGGCAAGAGAGAACCAGATCGCGGTTACCCGCTCCATACCGACATAGAGTCAAAAAAATAAATAGAATTATTGACTCGCGAAAATAAACTTTCAACTATCTTGGCTTACCAATTAAACTCATTTGAAAACACCTGCCTTGGCTTTGATGCTTGGTCTTTGCGCTACCTCTTATGCGCAAAGTGTTTCTACTTTGATCGGGGCGCGCCAAGCAGGCATGGGGTATGCTTCTTCTACATCAGCAGATGAGTGGAGTTTGTTCAACAATGTAGGAGGCATAGGGAAAATCAAACAACAAAGCGTTGGCTTCGCGTATGAAGCTGTGCCTTCGCTCATTGGTGCAAATCGCATGGCGGCTGTGTGGAATGCTCCCACCAAGTGGTTCAACACAAGTTTAGGTGCTTTTCGTTTTGGCGATGCCATTTACAGTGAGCAAGTTTTATCGGCAGGCATCGGCAATCAGTTCGGCATTACTTCGCTTGGCGCAAAAGTCAACTATATCCAATATCGTGCGGAGGGATTCGGCACACACTCAGCAGTGAGTGTAGATTTTGGCGGCATCACCAAATTGACAAAGCAACTCAGCATTGGTGCCTACATTA
>JBJXEB010000109.1:0-3476 GCA_046155095.1 Cyclobacteriaceae bacterium | reverse complement strand
GGTGATACGCACCATCACGATGCCAAGGGTCACCTCCATAAACGGGTTTATAATCTGGATGTGAAGAATTGAGGCTCCGTAGCCCTTTTGGTGTGAATAAATTATCTTTCACTACTTTAAAAACCTTTTCTGCCTTTTCCTTTGTAAGCAATGAGAATGGAAGGCTGATCGCATAAATCTGGTTGGGTCTTATGGATGCGTCTTTTAAATCTCCATCGATGCAATCGTATAAGTAGCCGCTCTTTTCGTTCCAGAATTTGGTATTGAAACTGTTTGCGACTACCCTCGCTTTCATTTTATAATTATCTGCTTCTGTTTTACTACCTTGATCTGACAACAAAAATTCCATAATGCAAAGTGCATTGTACCAAAGTGCATTGATTTCCACGGGTTTTCCTTTGCGTGGTGTGACAACCCAATCGCCCACTTTTGCATCCATCCAAGTAAGTTGCACCCCATCTTGTCCGCCATAAAGTAATTCATCAGAAGGATCAACATGAATATTGTAACGCGTGCCTTTGTAGTGCCAATCGATGATATCTTGAAGAATCGGCAAAATTGATTTTACAAAGTCACTGTCTTTCGTGTACTGATGGTATTTGTAGATCGCGTGAAAGAACCATAACGTGGCATCAAAAGTATTGTACTCAGGTGCTTCACCTTGGTCAGGAAAACGATTGGGCAACATGCCCTCGCTCACGCTGTTTGCAAATGCTTTTAAAATATTCTTAGCGTCTTCAAATCGACCTGTCGTCAAACACAAACCCGGGAGAGAAATCATGGTATCTCGCCCCCAATCAGAAAACCAATGATAGCCTGCAATGACGGTTTTTAATTCTCCACGCTTTACAATAAACTGGTCAGCCGCAAAGGCCAATTGCTTCAACTCATCACTCCCAGAAAACGCTTTCACCACTACTTCCCTTCTTTTCCTTTCTTTCTCAAGAAGTTGAAGGGCATCTTTTCCTGCTGTATCCTCTGTGGAGATAATGATTTCTAGTTTACTTCCCTTCTTTAGTTCAACTACAAATTTTCCGTGCGTGTACAAATCTTCTTTGAAATCCAGCCCACGATATTGTTCTATGGCATATTCAAAATTGTAATACCACCCTTTGCTTTCTCTAAACTCAGAACCGGGAACGGAAATAACTACTTCAGGGCAACCTTGATAATTTACCGTGCGAAACAAACCATCTTGAAATAAGTAAGACTGGTTGATGGAATCGTTGGCGTGAGACGTACTATGAAAATCGCGGCAAGCGTACAACGGCAATAGCTCAAATGTAAATTTTTGTTTGGCATTCAACACTTCATATACAATTACTATTGTGTTTTCTCCGTGAATGGCTGCTATTGTTTTCTTTAATTCTATAGTACCTGCTTTGTAATAAAATTCAGGAAATAAATTACGCTCAAATTTTGTGAGGTGCTTAAATCCTTCTGGATGCACTGCGCCCGAATATTGATTGGAACTCAATTCAAATCGCTCCTCTCCTATCATAATCGTTTCATCCAATTTTGAAACCACAACTGTCCTTCCGACTGGTGGATGCATGGCAGCTACCAGCAATCCATGATATCGTCTTGTATGAGCGCCCGCCACGGTGCCACTTGCATACCCACCGATGCCGTTGGTTTCAAGCCACTCTAGGCTGCGGGCTGTTTCAAAATTATTTAATGTTGATTGATCGAATTGAGTTTTCATACTTGTTTTTTAAAGTAGGCAGTTTGAAAGGTTGACAACTGACAATAGACAGTTGGCAAAGTGTTGTCAATTGCCCATTTGTCAATTGCATTTTTAGCTTCTAGGTTGTATCAACTTGGCCACCAATCCAGTCCAGCCTGTTTGATGTGTTGCTCCCACACCTCTACCGTTGTCACCGTGGAAGTATTCGTAGAACAATAAATAGTTATTGAATTGTGGATCGTTTTGCAACTTGGTGTAATGCGCGTACACAGGCCGATTGCCGTCTTTGTCTTTTCTAAAAATATCGACCATTCTATCTGACAAATCGTTGGCGATTTCCTTAAGCGTTTTCTTTACCCCTGAACCAGTTGGGTATTCCACTTTAAAATCATCGCCATAGTAGTGATGAAAACGTTGCAAGGATTCAATCAACAAAAAATTAACAGGGAACCAAATGGGGCCGCGCCAATTTGAGTTGCCCCCAAACAAAGCAGTGTCTCCTTCGCCTGGTGTGTACTTCAGGCTAAACTCGTTCCCATTGGCATAGAATTTAAACGGATTCTCATCATATACTTTAGATAAAGCCCGAATTCCATAAGGTGAAAGAAATTCTGTTTCATCCAGCATGCGCTTAAGAATTTTTTTCATACGATGCCCACGCAAAAGAGAAAGCAAGTGTCGTTGGTTTTTTCCCTTCTCGCCCCAGCGAGATATCAAACCTGCCAGGTCTGGGCGGTTTTTCAAAAACCACTCGAGCCGTTGCGTAAACTCTGGGTTACTTTCAAAAACTTCTGCGTCTAATACTTCCACGGCAAACAATGGAATAAGACCAACCATGGAACGAATTTTCATGGGTGTTCTGCGGTTGTCTGGTGTGTGCAGCACATCATAGAAAAATTCATCTTCCTCATCCCACAAGTCGATGCCTTCATTGCTAATGGCTCCTGCAATGTATAAGAAATGTTCAAAGAACTTGGTTGCTAAACTTTGGTAGGTAGGATTTTCCTTCGCCAACTCCAACGACATGCGCATCATGTTCAACGTGAACATCGCCATCCAGCTTGTTCCATCGGATTGCTCGATGTAACCGCCTGTGGGCAATTGTGCGCTTCTATCAAATACCCCAATGTTATCCATTCCCAAAAATCCTCCCTGGAAAATATTTTTGCCATCGGTGTCCTTCTTATTTACCCACCAAGTAAAGTTGAGTAGCAATTTGTGGAATACTTCTTCTAGAAATTTTCGGTCACCTTTACCGCCCTGTATCTTCTGATCAATTTTGTAAACACGCCAAGTAGCCCAACCATGCACTGGGGGATTCACATCACCAAATGCCCACTCATACGCTGGCAACTGGCCATTCGGGTGCATGTACCATTCTTTTGTTAGCAACAATAGTTGGTGCTTGGCAAATTCCGGATCTACCATTGCGAAGGGAATAGTATGAAAAGCTAAATCCCATGCGGCATACCAAGGGTACTCCCACGCGTCAGGCATAGAAATAATATCCGCATTATTTAGGTGCGTCCATTCTTTGTTGCGTCCATTCTTTCTTTCAGGAGGGGGAGCAGGTTGAGCAGGATCACCTTTTAGCCACTTGGCTATATCGTAATAGAAAAATTGCTTGCTCCACATCATTCCGGCAATTGCTTGACGTTGGATGTTTTTATCGTCTTTGCTTTTAATTTCCTTCTGTAAGTCACCAAAAAACTCATCTGCCTCTGCCAGTCGTTGTTTGAATAGTTTGTCAAACTCTGCAAAAGGCTCATTCAAGAATTTTGGTGCGAGA
>JBJXEB010000108.1:0-94385 GCA_046155095.1 Cyclobacteriaceae bacterium | reverse complement strand
CCACCTTGCATACCAACAAAACTGCCCCATGTTTTCCATGCCAAATTAAAATTTATTTCAGGTGTTACTTTTACAACAGTGGCACCAGCTTTTTCTAATCGGGAAATATACTGCCGCAGTTGTTGCTTGATTTCTACATCAACAGGCACTCCGCCAAATTCATCTGTCCATGCAATTTTTAAGGTTTTAATATCAATTGTATCGGTGTTATTGTTCAATGGAACAAGTCTTCTATCCTCGCTTGTTGTTTGGGCAACAATACTCATTGCCAATTCCAAGTCGCGAATATTCCTTGCCAACGGTCCTGCAACTGCCAATGATTTTAGTCCATTTACTTTTTCTGCTGGATCAGTTTGTATACCATGAAGAGAGACCACTCCAAACGATGGTTTGAAACCATATACGCCACAGTACGCGGCTGGCAGCCTTATGGATCCAGCCAAATCGTTGCCAAAGCTTAATGGAGTCATTCCGCTGGCTAAAGCTGCTGCGCAACCTCCGCTACTTCCTCCGCTGGTTTTAGTAGTATCCCATGGGTTATTTGTTTTTCCGAAAATGGGATTGTCAGATTGCATATCCATTGCAAGAACAGACAGGTTAGTTTTTCCGATAATTATTGCACCTTCTGCTTTCAGCAATTTGACAATTTCCGCATCATTATCAGGCACATTATTCTTCAATGGTTTATATCCAGCAGTTGTCGCTAATCCTTTTGTTCGGTAGTTGTCTTTTATGGTTATCGGCACTCCATGCAGTTTCCCCCATAGTTCACCTTTTGATAATGCCAGGTCAGCTTGCCGCGCCCGATCAAGGGCTTTTTCATTATCAATTAAAACGATAGCATTGTAGGTTCCATTCTGATCTTCAATTTGTTTAAGAAAAGCTGATACTACATCAAACGAGCTTAGCTCGCCAGTCCTTATTTTCTCGGCCAATTCTGATGCCGAAGAAAATGCAATTGAATGCTGTGCCATAATTTTTCCAGATAATAGTGTTAAGAATAAAATTATTAAGACCCGTGTTCTATTTGTTTTCATATCATTTAGTTGGTTTTTCTATTTAAAGAAAAATGAATAACTGATTCCGGGAGTAGGGTTGATTTTAAAAGTTTCGCCCTCTGCGGCTACTCCAATTACACCAATTCGTACATTGAGCCCTTTCCATACCATCCAGCGAAAACCTGCCTCAATACCCAACGCATTTTTATCCACATAGTCGCGATCGAAACCCCTTAGGTAGGATGCCCCGGCATAGAAGGAAGATGGGTTTTCTTTTTTCCCTACAGGCAAAAACCATGCAGTGGCACCAACTTTCAGAAAGCTTGTAGTTTCGCCAGACGCAAAAGCGGTTGGATAATACCCAGCATGGTAGGATAACTGTTTGTGGCGATACTCAAGACCCACGGATGGATTCCTGAAGCCATTGATGCTTAGTTCGTTTTTTGAAAACCGGCTTTGCGAGAAAGCGCTTGTTGATGCCAGCACCACTAGTGCAGCAAATAGAATTGTGGATGTTTTTTTGTTGTTTTTCATATCGTCTTTTGTTTAATGACGATACAAATGTGGGGAGCTCGGAAAGGCTTCTACTGGACAAATGTCCAGAAATGAAATTAGCGGATAGAATTCCTTATTCGGCTTAGATGACGGGGTGTTACCCCAAGCATGGATGCAAGGTACTGTAGGGGGATCTGCTGTAGGAGTTCGGGATCTGACGTTAGCATCTTTAAATAGCGCTCCTCAGCGGTAAGAAGAATGAGGTCAATACGACTTGCGTCTATGCCACAAATCGATTGCTCTAAAAGGCCGATATAAAAGGCATTAAAACCGGGCACCTCGCTTACTAACTTCTTAAGACTAGGTTTACTTATCAAATAAATACTACCGTTGGTAAGTGCTCTGAAATTTTCCAGTGCGGGCGTTTCGCTTATGAAACTAAGAAGGGATGCAAACCACGTATTCTCAATGTTTATATAATGAGTTCTTTCTTCCCCGTCCTTCAAAATATAATATTGAAACAGACCGCTATTGACAAAACCAATGTGCTTACTGGTCTTGCCATACTCCACCACAAAATCATTCTTTTCAAATGCCTGCAAAGAAAATGAATCTATAATTCTCTTTAGGTTGTCTCCTTCAAAACCCATTTGCCCAAAATAGTTCGCTAGCTTTTCCATAAATACTTATACAAAGTAGAGCCTTACTTGTTTTGGTTTACAAATTTGTCAGGAGCCTATTACTGCCAACGTTTGTGCTTCTGCAGTAGCGCTCTCTCGAAGCCGCGTCCTGTCCCCGGCACTAAACGTAGAACGAAGATAACACTTTGAATTAACACCTCACCGCGCTATTGCAGAAGCATTTTGTGTGCGCCCAGTATGGCGCGTTTATATTCCAGACGGGAATATAGATTGATTATCCAAAGGGTGCAAGTCCCTTGTGTGCAAGCATCGATGCGCATTAGTAAGCTGCAAGGTGGTTTGTTGTGAAGCAAGCACTGAAGAAAGCAGGACTGCAAAGATCTGTACTGACGAACAGAAACCACATACAGAGGCATGTTGATACGGGTGAGTGAGCACATCTTCACAAAGCCCTTCAGGTGCAATCAGCGTCAACATGTAGATGTGGCAGCGATAGATCGAAGGATAAGTGCCTTACCTGGGGAGATCTGCATCTAGTCTTGTTTTACTAGACATGCAGAAGTCAGCAGAGGCCATAGTAGTTGGAAGCAACGAGCCGTAAGCACTACGGAAGTCTCACCATCCAATGAAGGGCCGAACATTGAGTTGTTCCAAATGCCGTAAGGATCGTCCCGCGAAAGCGGGAGGTAGCCTTACAATAAGCGGAACGGAGAGAACAAGTAGTAGTAAGTAAAAGATGATTGAAAAAGTAATTAGCCGAAAGAACATGCTGAAAGCATATCGACAGGTAGTATCCAATCAGGGATCTGCCGGAGTTGACGGTATGTCTGTAAAGGAACTATCCAGTCACCTGAAAATAAACAGGGATAAGATAGTAGCAGCGGTATGTAAAGGAAGCTATTTACCACAAGCCATCTTAGGGGTAGAGATACCCAAGAGCAACGGGAAGACGCGCGTGTTAGGTATTCCCACCGTAACGGATCGTTTGTTACAACAAGCGGTCAGTCAGGTAATCGAACCAAAATTTGAGTTGGAGTTTACCGAACACAGCTATGGTTTCCGACCTGATCGCAATGCCCATCAGGCCGTACAACAAGCACAGAAGAATATCCATGAAGGATATGATCACATTGTTGACATTGACTTGAAGAACTTCTTCGATGAAGTGGATCATTGTATCCTGTTGCAACTGTTGTACAGCAAGGTAAAATGTCCGCTCACGTTACGTCTGATTCGTAAATGGCTAAGAGCCCCGATAGTAATAAAAGGGAAACTGGTCAAACGCAGGAAAGGCGTTCCTCAGGGCAGCCCATTAAGTCCGTTGTTATCCAACATCCTGCTCCATGAGTTGGACAAAGAACTGGAGAAACAAGGACATCGCTACGTACGCTATGCCGATGACTTTAGTGTGTACACCAAAAGTAAACACACCGCAAAGAAGGTGGGCAATTGGATTTACCTGTTCTTGAAGAACAAATTAAAACTACCCATCAACCGCGAGAAGAGCGGCATTCGCAAACCCGTACAATTCAAAATACTGGGCTACACGTTTGTGCCCACGTATGCGAAAGGCGACAAGGGAAAATACCAACTGGTGGTGAGCGACAAAGGATGGAAAGCACTCAAAGCAAAGCTGAAATTTGTTACCAAGAAAACTACAGGCAGTACGTTCGATTCGCGCATGACCAAGCTGAAAGAAATCCAGAGAGGATGGTTGAACTACTTCCGCATGGGAAGTATACAAGGCAAACTCAAAGAGATCGACAGTTGGCTGCGCAACAGATTGAGGTATTGCATCTGGCATGACTGGAAGAAGCTCGATCGGAAAAGGAAGAACCTGATTCGCCTAGGCATCTCCAAAGGTCAAGCCTATGCGTGGAGCAGGACACGAATGGGAGGCTGGGCAGTTGCACAGAGTCCCATCTTGGTAACAACGATCACTTTGAAACGGTTGGTGCAAAGAGGCTATGAATCTATGCTCTCTTACTATGAAAAAGTATCTCCACAATTTAATGAACCGCTGTATACGAGACCCGTACGTACAGTGGTGTGAGAGCCTCTCCCTGCTAGCATTTGCTAGTAGGGCGGGCTACTCGATTGGCAGTAGTTTGCTTAACGTTCTTTTGTTTCAATGCTGAAATATTTAAATCGTCTATTCACACAGTCAAATCTAAAAGTCACATATGTCCACTTACACATTTGTGATATGGTAAAGGTCTTTAAATTTTTAAATTCATGTCCTTCAGCCCTTTTCAATGAAAAGTCAATATGCTTTATGTCATTTTCAGTCAAGCGTTTATTCCAATTGGATTTCTTAGGCGGCAAATCAAAAGTAAAACACAATGTGTGGTTAATTTTAATCATTAATTCATCTAAGCTAATCTGTGGTGGTTCCAATTCCAGAATTTCCACAATGCCTTCGTTGGCGCCTTTGAGCTCAGCTTCGTTGTCGTTGTGAAGAAAAATTACTTTTCTGTCCCTGATAAATTCAAGCGGAATCTTGTCCTTATACAAATTGATTGAATAAATTACTATGTCGTGTTGGTATGGATAAAAGTCCGCGCTGTCAACAAGTGCTTCCAAAGCGTCCCTGTAAAAATCATCAACGTCAGTCATATATTTCGAAGGTCAATATGTCCAAAGCAAATTACTGCCAACTAGTGGCTATGTACACCTTAGGTGAATATATTTCTCTTATCTCAACTTTAAAGGTGCATATATTCAGTGAATTTCGGGGGAGTTTATGCACTTTTCTTAGCGCACAATTTTATAAGTAAACACTCAAGCTGCGTGCTGGCGTGGGCAAGGGATGGAACGGCATGTTTGAGCCCGAAGTGGAATGTGCGGTCGGTGGCGAGTAGTGACAGCCCGGTGGCCTTGCGCCTCGCTTGGCCATGCCCCACCTTCATTAAAGTTCTGGTGGGCTAGCCCACGAGTATTTAGTTTAAAATGTAACGGCATTTCAGTACCTTTAGGCTCTTTGAATTTTAAATTTTATGGTCGAAACAATTACATCTAGCCAAGTGGCGATTGAGTTAGAAGAAAAGTATGGTGCGCATAATTATCATCCGCTGCCTGTAGTGCTGAGCAAGGGTGAAGGTGTTTTTTTGTGGGATGTGGAAGGCAAACGCTATTACGATTTCCTTTCGGCCTATAGTGCGGTGAATCAAGGACATTGTCATCCGCGAATTATCAATGCATTGATTGAGCAAGCAAAAGAATTGACGTTGACTTCGCGCGCTTTTTATAATGACAAGTTGGGCATTGCAGAAAAATATGTGTGCGAGACGTTTGGATATGAGAAGGCGTTGTTCATGAACAGCGGAGCGGAAGCGAACGAAACGGCTATCAAACTTGCGCGCAAATGGGGATACACTAAAAAAGGAATACCTGACAACCACGCTGTGATTGTTGGGGTAAAGAAAAATTTTCATGGGCGCACCACTACCATTATATCAGCGTCTACTGATCCTTCTGCACAAAAAGGTTTTGGGCCCTTCATGCCTGGATTTGAAATTGTTGACTACGATAGTATACCCGCCTTGGAAAAAGCATTGGCCAACCCGAATGTATGTGCATTGTGGATAGAGCCGATACAAGGTGAAGCAGGTGTGTATGTGCCGCAAGAGGGCTATTTGAAAGCCGCTGAGAAATTGTGCAAGCAACACAATGTGCTGTTGATGATGGACGAAATACAAACGGGCATTGCGCGCACGGGCAAGATGTTGGCGAGTGATCATGAAAATGTTCGTCCTGATTTATTAGTTTTAGGAAAAGCTTTGTCGGGCGGGGTGTTGCCGATATCGCTCGTGTTGGCTGATGATGAAATTATGTTGGTGATAAAGCCAGGAGAACATGGCTCTACGTTTGGTGGAAATCCGTTGGCTGCTGTGGTGGTGATGGAAGCGCTACAGGTGATCAAAGACGAGAAGCTCGCAGAAAATTCTGAACGGTTGGGGAAAGTTTTTCGTGATCGGATGACGGCTTTCATGAAAAAGACTACGATGATCAAATTAGTTCGTGGCAAGGGCTTGCTCAACGCGATTGTGATCAACGATACTCCTGATAGTGAAACCGCTTGGAATATTTGTGTAAAATTTGCCGAGCATGGATTGCTTGCAAAACCTACTCATGGAAATATTATTCGCCTTGCTCCTCCACTGGTGATTACAGAAGAGCAGGTGCATGAGTGCTGTGATATTATTGAGAAATGTGTACTCGCTTTTGAAAAGAACTAACTCATAAATTTTCCAAGTCCTTGTCGGGTAACGACAGGGTCAGCATCAGTAAAGTCAACAATGGTAGATGGCACATTACCACCTTGCCCACCACTGATAACCAAGTCCACTTTATGTTTAAAATCTTCATAGATTTCTTCAGGGTCGGTGGTGTATTCTTTGATCTGGTCATCGTCTTTGATAGAGGAAGTGATCAATGGATTGCCCAATAATCTTACAATCTCCAATGGAATGCGATGATCGGGTATGCGGATGCCCACTGTCTTTTTGTTCACGCCCAATATTTTTGGAACGTTGGTGTTCGATTCAAAAATGAAAGTGAATGGCCCTGGCAGTAGTTTTTTCAACACTTTGAAAGCAGGCGTATCTAATCGCTTTACATATTCAGAAATGTGACTGAGGTCATTGCATATAAATGACAAGTTCATTTTCTGTGGTTTGATGTTTTCAATTTGACAGAGCCGCTCAATGGCTCGCTTGTTCATCAAGTCACAGCCGATGCCGTAAATGGTATCAGTAGGGTAAACGATCACGCCACCTTTTTGCAAAATCTCTACCGCACGGTTTATTTTCCGAGGCTCGGGGTTGATGGGATGGATGGATAGTAGTTCGGCTATCATGATTTCTAAGTGCGAAGGTAATTCTAAATTAAAATTGTTGGAGAATCTCGAAAAACCACTTCAGCCATATCCAAGGAAAATGTTTAAGGCGTTTTGCCAATAGGTTATCTTTCTTTTGCGGAAAAGGAATTATCCATTACTTTTGTAGTCCCCAAAAAGGGAAGATCGCATCTAGAGGAATGGTAGAGCGGTTTATTGCACCGGTCTTGAAAACCGGAGACCCTTCACGGGGTCCGGGGGTTCGAATCCCTCTTCCTCTGCCTTCACAATTTAAAAACTGAAACAAAACCCTGAATTCGTAATGGATTCAGGGTTTTTGCTGTGATGGGTAATCATTTAAAAGAAAATTCTAATTGATTCTTGAACTTTTTAGTCAGTCATACGTAATATTGATATAATATCATTTTAATATCATACAATTATGAGCAATGAAAAAAGTTATTCACCCGTTTCTGGTTATCTAATCATTTTTATCGTCATCGCTTTGTTGGCAATTAGTGTGATTGGAGTGGCCGCGCTAAGAAGCCCTGTTTTTATTTGGCTATTCGTATTTGCGATTTTGCTCCTGCCAGGTTTTTTCTTTTTGAATCCAAACAGTTCAATGGTACTTGTACTATTTGGTGACTATCGTGGTACGGTGAAGTCAAGTGGCTTTTTTTGGACTAATCCTCTTTTTAGCAAGAAAAAGATTTCGCTCAGGGCGCGCAACTTCGATAGCGAGAAAATAAAAGTGAATGACAAAGTGGGCAACCCGATTCAGATTGGAGTTATCTTAGTGTGGCAGGTGAAGGACACTTACAAATCTGCTTTTGAAGTAGATAACTACGAAAACTTCGTGCGCATTCAAAGCGATGCTGCCGTGCGCACATTAGCGGGAATGTATCCGTATGATAATTTTGATAATGAAGCAGAGATGACGCTGCGTTCCGGTCATGGTGAAGTCAATGCTGCACTAGAAGAAACGCTTCGAAACAGATTGGACATTGCGGGTATTTATGTAATAGAAGCGCGCATTGGTTATTTGGCTTACGCTCCTGAAATTGCTGGTGCGATGTTAAGAAGGCAACAAGCAACAGCCGTAGTAGCCGCGCGATTTAAAATAGTGGAAGGTGCTGTAAGTATGGTACAAATGGCATTGGAACATTTGAAGAAACAAAATATCATTGAGTTGGACGAAGAGAAAAAGGCAGCGATGGTCAGCAACTTAATGGTGGTGCTTTGTGCCGACAAAGATGTAAACCCTGTGATCAATACGGGAACACTTAATCAGTGATGGTGACTTATGGCTCAAAAAAAACCATTTGTGCTCCGCTTAGATCCTGAATTATTGAAGGCTGTAGAAAAATGGGCGGCAGATGAATTTCGTAGCACCAATGGTCAGTTGGAGTGGATTATTAGTAAGGCATTGAAGGAGCAAGGAAGATTGAAGACGAAGTAGTGATGCTGAATCCTGATTAGTTCATGAGACTGCCTTTAACCTTCGTAGTAGACATTTACAAAAACCCATCAACTTTATTACTTTATTCTGCTCATTAAGAATAAAGTAATTAGGTTGGCAAAGTCTTCCAATTCTTTTCTACTAAGGTTAGCCTTTGGATACAATTTAATATCTCATCAGTTCCTCTATTTTCCCCTTCAACCTCTCCTTCGGTAAAAAATTATTTTCTAACGTGGGTGCAAATGGTATAGCCGTATCTAAACTGGCCACGCGCATCACGGGCGCATCGAGGTGATTGAATAAATGTTCATTGATCCACGCGGAAATTTCTGCACCAATGCCTCCTGTCAATGTATCTTCATGTAAAATCAAAACACGATTTGTTTTCTTTACAGTTTGCTCAACGGAATCTTTGTCCCACGGAAGCAAGGTGCGCAGATCCAAAATATCGGCACTCACTTCGGGCATTGTTTGTAAGATTTCTTTTGCCCAATGCACACCCATGCCATAGGTAATGATAGAAAGATCACTTCCTTCGCTCACTAGTTTTGCTTTGCCGATTTCTACTGTGTAATAATCGTCAGGTATTTCATCTTTTACTGATCGATATAAAACTTTATGCTCAAAATATAAATAAGGATTCGGGTCTTCTAACGCGGCACACAACAAACCCTTCGCATCATACGGATTAGAAGGATAAACTATTTTCAATCCTGGCGTGTGAAAGAACCACGCTTCATTGCTTTGTGAATGGAACGGCCCCGCAGCAGTGCCTGCTCCTGTCGGCATACGCACCACCACATCTGCAACTTGCCCCCAGCGCCAATGAATTTTAGCTAAATTATTAATGATTTGGTTAAAACCTTCCGTAACAAAATCAGCAAACTGCATCTCTACCATTGCTTTCATACCTTTGATAGAGAGGCCAAGAGCAGAACCAACAATGGCGGCTTCACACAACGGAGTATTGCGCACGCGATCTTTTCCAAATTTTTCTACAAAGCCTTCGGTAATTTTAAATACACCTCCATATTCGGCAATATCTTGTCCCATTAACACTAAGTTAGAGTGCTTCTCCATGCTTTGGCGAAGGCCATCACTAATCGCATCAATGAAACGTTTCTCCGATTTTTTTTCAGAAGAGGCTTCTGTTATTTGTTGAGTGAATGGCGCATAAACATCATTCAATTCTGTTTCTGTGTTTGCTGTTGGTTGCGTTTCTTCGAATGCAATCGCCAGTCCCTCTTCAATTTCTTTTTTTATTTTCTTTCTAATAGAGTCGATGAATTTTTGATCAATTACTTTTTCGCCCAATAAATATTTCTCGTAGTTATCGAGCGGGTCCTTCTTCGCCCATTCGTCCATCAATTTTTTAGGAACGTACTTGGTGCCGCTGGCTTCTTCGTGGCCGCGCATGCGGAAGGTCATGCACTCTAATAAAATTGGCCTTGGTGTTTTTCTTAAATTCTCTGCCAATGATTTTACTTTGTCATACACCTCCAACACATTATTGCCATCCACTTGCACGCCTTCAATTCCATAACCAATGGCTTTGTCGATAAATTGTTTGCAACGAAACTGTTCGCTACTTGGCGTACTTAATCCATAGCCGTTATTCTCCACAACAAAAATCACAGGCAAATCCCACACGGCAGCTACGTTTACCGCTTCATGAAAATCGCCTTGGCTGGTGCCGCCATCTCCGTTAAACACTACTGTTACTTTCCCTTCATTCTTAAGCTTTGTTGCGAGTGCAATACCATCGGCCACTCCGTTTTGAGGCCCAAGGTGAGAGATCATTCCTACGATCGCATGTTCATTCGTGCCAAAGTGAAAAGAACGATCACGGCCTTTGGTATAACCGCTCATGGTGCCTTGCCACTGTGCAAATAATTTTTCAAAAGGCATGTCGCGCCCTGTGAATACTCCGAGGTTGCGATGCATGGGAAGAATGTATTCGTCTTTATCCAATGCGGCTGTGATGCCAACTGAAATGGCCTCTTGCCCAATGCCACTGAACCACTTGCTGATTTTGCTTTGTCTCAAGAGAATCAGCATCTTCTCTTCGATCATACGAGGTTTTAAAAGTCGCTCGTAGAGATTTTGAAGGGTTTGGTCAGAATGTTTTTTGCGGAGGAATTTCATTGTCATTGAATTACTGCAAAGTTAATGGAGTTTTGCTCTTGGCTTAATCTATGTAACGAGAAGATGATGTCGTATTTTAATTCCACCCTTTCTGGGCTTAAGACTATATAGGATGCTTAGTACACAGGGCATAACCCTGTATTAATGATCCCGCCCCTTCAGCGCTAAATGTGTTCGGAATTGGTGCGAGCCCTGAAAGGGCGGGATCACAAAGATAGGGCGAAGCCCTGTCTTCTAATATCGCTAAGAATCTATGTAAGCCCTGAAAGGGCGTAATCTCTCACTCGCATATAATCTATCAATCCCAAACATAACGCTCATCATACTCAACGTTATACTTTTTCAAGAATGCCCTATACTCACTTTGAAAAGTTTTTTTGCGATGATGCTCCTCTTGGTTTTGGATATAAGCTTTCACAATTTCAACTTGTGAGGGGTTAACTGAAAAAGCTCCATAGCCATCTTGCCAATAGAAATTAGCTAATGATTCGGCTTTCGTTTTCATCCACTTAGACGAATGTGATTTTACTTCTTCAAGAAGTTTCATCAAAGCTATTTTTTTTGATAACATGCAGAGTATGTGCACATGATCAATATGTCCGCCTACTATTACTGGATAACATTCTAAATCTCTGTAAATACCTCCGAGATAGTTATAGAGTTCTTCATTATAAGGTTTGTGTATGAGCGGCTGGCGGTGCTTGGTGCTGAACACGATGTGGAGATAGTTTTTTACTAGTGACTGTCCCATATAGATTGCGCCCTTTCAGGGCTTTAGTTGCTACTGCTAAGTATGATGGGGCTTCACCCCATCTTGAAGATGCCGCCCTTTCAGGGCTGATACATTCCTCTAAAGCCGCAAGGCTTGTCTAATCCTACAATAAGAAGCAGCCTAAGCCACCGCCTTCTCCCTAACCAAATCCAAATCCGGCTTACTCTCATCGGTGAGTTTTACTTTGCCACGCTCATTGCGCGTGGTGCGCGAGTAGAGGGAGATGTTTTTGTCGAACAAGAAGCGAAAAAAAAGTTTTGTCCACGATTGGTGCGACTTGAGCGTATCGTAATAATCAGGAGCTTGCTTTTTTAGTAGTGGTAATTTATTCCATGGCACAGAAGGAAAATCATGATGCTCATTGTGATAGCCTACGTTGAAGGCTAACGTATTCAAAGGGCCGTAGTAGCTGTAGGTTTCTTGGTTCTCATCAAGCGTTAAATAATGTTCTTGTATCCAGCGCGCACCTAGCGGGTGCAGGCCGACAGAAAAGAAAAAACTAATGAGCATGAAAATAAGAGCCTTGGGGCCGAAGAATATCCAGATAGCAACGTTGAATGCAATTTGAACTACCCAGTTGGTGATGATCCATCCATCCACTGGTTTTATTTCTTTTAGGCGGAATGTTCTGGCTACTTGAAACAATGGGAACACTAACAACCAAAATGCTTTGCCGAGTGTAGAATTGTTAATCAACCGAGCTTCCCAAAAATCAGGCAAGTCGGCATCTAGCTCGTGCACACCTTGAAAGGAATGGTGCTTGATGTGATAACGGAAAAAAGAAATCGCGCTGGGCATGGTGTGTGGCAAGTTGGCAATGATGCCCGCGATGTAATTGGCCGCTTTGCTTTTAAACAAAAGATGATGTGAGCACTCGTGAATCATTACAAATAATGAGTGATTGAAAAAAGCACCAACTACGTAAGCTACCAACACGACCATCCACCATGAACTATCTTTTAAAAAGTAAGAGATCGCAATCATGCCCCCTACAAGACCGAAAATAGCCAAGAGAGTCAACGGGTTTTTGCCAAAGAGTTGTTTTACTTCAGGATGCTGAGAAAGTATTTCTTTAGTGCGGATGCGGTGCGGCTCGGGGCTGTTGGAGAAATGGAAATCGGAAGTGGTCATAAAAATCTAAAATGTAGTTTCAAAACAGAATGTAAAGGTACTTAATTCTGTTTTAACATTTTAAATACCTACAATGTTTGATTCCGAGGTGAACTTTATAGAAAGCACTCGGCCAGGGATAGAAGTGGATACCCCGCAACGAAGAGATGGCAGGTGTGATGGAGTGAGGAGTAGGAACGGATAGCCCGACCCCGATGGCATTAGCGTTGGCAGGTGCGCATCGGGGGGCCACCCTATAAAATCAAAAGAGCTTCGTTTCGGTGGAACAAAGTCGGTGAACCCAATTATATGAATGAATGAGTGAGCGTTTGTTGAAGTTAAAAAATTAAATTGCACCTTTTATGAACAACCGCTGGAAAAATGCGCTTTACTCGCTGCTGCTGATTGTGGCCATTATGGGAGTGTGGAAGTGGCGCGCGAGCAACTCAATCAGCGTGGAGCCCCTGATGATGGAGGGAAGGACCATGGGCACGACTTATCACATCACGTATTTTGATAAGGAGCGGAGGGATTTTAAATCGGCTGTTGACTCTTTGTTGGTGCTGGTGAATAAGTCCATCAATAACTACGATCCTGACTCTGAAGTTTCGCGATTCAACAAAGGGAAATCTGGTTTTAGATTTTCGTTACCTTATCTTTTGGCGCCTCTTAAAAAAGCGCAAGAGGTAGTGCGCGGTTCTAGCGGGGCATTTGACCCAACGGTGATGCCGCTGGTGTATGCGTGGGGCTTTGGTTCTAAAAAAGATAAACCGCTACCGACAAAATTTCAAATCGACTCGATCAAGTCTTTTATTGGTTTTGAAAAAATTCAATTAAACGATGATAGTATTTGGAAAACAGATGCACGTGCGCAATTGGATTTTGGTGGCATTGGCCAAGGCTACGGTGCGGATGTGATTACCGATTTTTTGAAAGCGAAGGGAATTAAAAACATGCTGGTGGAGTTAGGTGGAGAAGGTATGGCGTGCGGAGCTAACCTAAAATCTGGGAAGCCATGGGAGCTGGGTATCTTAGATCCAAACTCAACACACGAAAATCAATTCTTTAAAGCATACATCAAATTGACAGATAAGTCATTTACCACTTCTGGAAATTATTTTAACTATCGGATTGTGGACGGCAAAAAATATTCTCACACCATCGATCCGCAAACAGGCTATCAAGCAGCGCGCGCGATTCTTAGTTCTTCTGTTTTTGCCGATGATGCAAGTACTGCCGATGCGTGGGCAACGGCATTCATGGTGATGGGGCATGAGAAGGCGATAGAGACATTGAAATCACATCCTGAGTTGGATGCGTTTTTTATTTATACTTCTGCCGATGGAAAAACAGAAACATTTATGACGCAAGGCATTCAATCATTCATTGAACTTAAAACTAATCCATAGATGATTGCAGATGTTTTGATTTTATTTAGCATCGCATTGGCAGGTGGGTTGGTGGCGTTTTATGTTCCGAAGATAAACGAGGATAGTTATAAATTGCTGTTGGTGTTTGCTGGCTCGTATTTGTTCTCCATTACAATCATTCATATTTTACCAGAGTTGTTTCATGCATCAAGCAGCCCCGGATACATTGGTATTTTCGTTTTGGTCGGCTTCTTCTTACAACAGAGCTTGGAATTTTTTTCCAGTGGGGTAGAGCATGGGCATATCCATACTCACGATAAAGGTCACTCACATGCGGAGTCATCGGCTTGGATTGTTTTGGTGGCGTTGTTTGCACATTCTTTTTTGGAGGGAGGCTTGCTGGCGCATCCGCGCACGATTGAGCATCACCATGACTCCAATACTTTGTTGTGGGGAATTGCATTGCACAAAGCACCAGAAGCATTTGCATTGATGTCGGTTTTGTTGTGCGAAGTGAAAGCAAAGTGGAAGGCGTTGATGTTGCTCACTATTTTCGCATTGGCCTCTCCACTGGGGCTTTACTTTTCTAACTACTTGCTGGTGAACGATTGGATGTCGTCACAGGCGTTTACTTTTTTGTTTGCTGTGGTAAGCGGAAATTTTTTGCACATCTCTACTACCATTGTTTTTGAGAGTAGCTTGGATCATAAATTTAATGCGAGGAAGATGGGGGTGGCCGTAGTGGCTGCCGCATTGGCGGTGGCGGCAGAGTTGGTGTTTTAATTAATTACTATGATCAATCGCATCCTTACTAGACTAACCGACAGGATATACGAAATGCCTGTGTTGGTGCTGATGCCGCATAGTCGATGCAATTGCCGTTGTGTGATGTGTGATATTTGGAAGGCGAACCAAAATAAAACCGAACTATCGATCGAACAAGTGGAGCAGCATTTTCAAGCATTTAAAAAACTGAAAGTAAAAAGAGTAGCTCTTTCAGGTGGGGAGGCTTTGATGCACTCCAATCTCTGGAAGTTCTGCGAACGGCTCCACTCCATAGGTGTAAAGATCAGTTTGCTTTCCACGGGTGTAACGCTTGGGCATCACGCAAAAAATGTAATCCAACACTGCGATGATGTGATTGTTTCGTTGGATGGAGGCAAAGACACCCACAACCAGATTAGAAATATTCCTGCGGCTTTTGAAAAATTGGAGGAGGGAGTGAAGAGTTTGAAAGCCATTGATCGATCATTCAAAGTAACAGCCCGCACTGTTTTGCAAAAACAAAATTTTAGAGATTTTTATACTATCATCAATACGGCCAAGGCCATTGGCTTCGATCAGATTTCTTTTTTGGGAGCAGACATTTCTTCAGAGGCATTTAATAGACCCGACCAATGGACAGAGGAAAGGGTTTCGGGCGTGGCGTTAAATAAAAACGATATTGATGAACTGGATTCGATATTGAATAAATCCTTTGTCGATTTTAAAGAGGAGTACAATAGTAAATTTATAGCCGAAAGCCCTGCTAAGATGATGGCTATTTCGCAACACTACAAAGCAACCATTGGTATGGGAGATTTTCCACAAAAGCATTGTAATGCCCCGTGGGTTTCATCTGTGATAGAATCGAATGGGAATGTATTGCCGTGCTTTTTTCACAAGCCCTACGGAAATATAAACGAGGGAAACTTTTTAGAAATCATCAACTCAAAAAAGGCAATTGACTTTAGGAAAAAATTAGATGTGGCAAAAGACCCTACTTGCAAAAAATGTGTTTGTTCTTTGAGTGTAGGATTAAGGCAGCAAGTTTAGGTTTGGCTTATCATAGCCCGACCTCTATCAACCCAGCTTGCCAAGGCAAACAATGAACACCCTCGATTATTTTAGGTACCTGATCCATTGAAAAGCAAAATAGATCACAGTTGGTTATATCCTTGCCCAGTGAAAGTAAACCGCGAAGATCACTTTTTGTAATACTTGAAGTAGATTTGATTTCAATGGCTGCCCGCTTCATTCCTGGTCTTTCTAAGATGAGATCAATCTCCACACCTGCGCCTGTGAGTATGCAAGATAACCGATAATCCTTTCGATAATAAGATTGAAGTCGGTTGATTTCATTAATGACAAATTGCTCAAAGGCATGGCCATAATAAAAAGTGCGTGGGTTTACACTTGTGTTCAATTCATCTGAAAGTGCGCGTTGAATTCCACTATCAAAAAAATAAAACTTTGGATTTGACCGTTGCCTTTTTCGGATGGACTCATGGAACTGTGGTAACGTAAAGCCCAACAGTGTATCTTCCAATATTTGAAAATAAGATTGAATAGTTGGCACACTGGTGCCTGTGTCAGATGCGATTTTAGAGTAGTTAATAACCTTGCCAGCCATTTGCGAAACTACTGGCAAAAATCGTTGAAAAGGCTCTAGGTTTCGAATAATTTGTTCCTGCAAGATTTCTTCGCGCAAATAAGTATTTGCATAGGCTCTTAAATATTCTTTTTTGTCCTGCGTGTCGGTTAATTCTAAGAGCTTTGGTAGTGTTCCCCAGCTCAAAGCTTCCCCTAAATCAAATTGATCTCCTATTTCTTTGGCCGTTAGCGGATAGAGGTTATATACGAAAGCCCTTCCCGCTAGTAAATTGGCTGCGCCTCGTTTCAATTTTCTTGCACTGGAGCCACTGAGTATAAATTTTTGTCTGTCGGATTCAATCCGTTGATGGATAAGATCCAAAAGTGCAGGTGCTTTTTGCACTTCATCTATGATCACCCACTCGGGTACTGGTTTTCTTGCAGCCAATTCCTGCACAAAGACCGAGGGCTGTAAAAGATACTTTCTAGCAAGCTCTGGGTTTAATAAATCGATATACCAATTGCCCTCGCTAGCGTACCGTTCTTTAAGCAAATGGGTTTTACCCGTACCCCTTGCACCAAACAGGAAAAAGCTGTTTTTACCGCTAAATTGAACAATTCTGTTAACCATGCTTTAAATATGTCGTGCAAATTTAAAGTAAACTTTACAGATTTTGATGATCTGAATTGGTTTTTTTGTTACTGATTAGAAAAAAATCTGCTGCTAGCGTAATGCAATTGTAATTCCTACAAAACTATAGTCAGCATGCTTTATCCGATAAAGAAAGTCCTTACCATCGAAAAGAACATTTCTTTCCATTAGCAGTTCAAATTGAAATCCATATTGAACGGCTACTTCAAAAATCTTTTCCAGTTCGCAGCCTTGGGTCAGCACCATAATCACTTGTGAAGTGGGGTGTATGTAATTAGTAAGTGATCTAAACAGCTTATGAAAATATTCAAAATTTTCGCCACAATGCCATGCGTGCTCCGCTTCGTTTTTTGGAGTTCTAGCATAGTAAGGTGGGTTAATGATAATCCAATCGAATTGTTTTTGTTCGATTAGGTCAAACACATCAGAAAGTGTAATCGTAATGGACAACTGATTCAGCTTTGCATTAGCAGTCACATTTTCAATTGCTTGCTCACTGATGTCTGAGGCCGTAACGATTGCTCCCTCTTTGGCACTGATAATTGAAATCAAACCAGTGCCACAGCCCAATTCAAGTAGTGATTTGTTGCGAATGGGTTGTGTGAGGAGAAAATCGATGAGAAACTTAGTGCTGTAAAACAAACCTGGATGAAATACGCCTGGTAAAATCGTTACCGTTGTGTGATGATAGGTATAGTTTCTTTCCTTTCGCAGGTACCAGCGAGTGAGGGGGATCAAAAAAAAAGAGATCAATTGTTTAAAGAGCTTTCTCATCACTCCATCACAAAGCCTTCGATTTCTGGTTGGCGATATTTCCACAAACGTTGCAATACTTTTAATTCATAAGGGAACTTAAAAATATTCTTTTTATAACGTATGCTCGACAACAGATGCAACGCTTTTCGTTTGATGGGTGTAAGTCGAAAATCTGATACGGTAGGATACTGTGCGTTAAGTACCGTTTCAAATCCTAAAATCTTGTCAATCATTTCGGCAGTGAGCCAAGGTGTGAGCGGGTTTTTTCGCAGGTCAAAATTTTGCCAAGCCGGAGCGAGCCAATCTTCTAATTGCTCTGGAAATTTAAAACCTGAAGCGGTCACTTGCTTGTATAACTCAGACCCTTCGGTCGCTACCGGGCTATAAACATAAATGATGATCTCCGTATCAGGATTGATTTCCTTTATTTGTTTGATGTACGCAATGTCTTGATCGATTTGCTGCATCACTTTCTCAGGCGTTTCTGCGGGAAACCCAAGTACGAAAGAATACTCGGGAATGATATCAAATTTTTTCATGCGAGCTGCAAACTGCTTCATCTGCGCGGTGGTTTGTGTGCCGCCCTTGTCCATTTTTTTTAGAAGTTCATCGTTACTCGTCTCTGCTCCAAAAAAAATCATTCGGCAACCTGCTTCCCGCATGGCAGTAAGCGATTCATCTTTGTATTTATCAATCGTATCAATACGCCCTTCGCCCCACCAGATTATTTTTTCGCCTTTGACAAGCTTTGAAAATTCCACTGTTCGTTTTTCGCTAACGAAAAAATTATTGTCGTGAAACTCAACAGCATCGGCACCATGTTCGTCAATCAGGTACTTAACGTCTTTATAAACTAAGTTTGCCGACTTGCCTTTCCATCGTGCGTTGTAGATAGGCACCACCGCGCAGAACGAACATGTAAACGGGCAGCCCATGCTGGAATGGTAGGAGGCAGTTCGTTTGCCCAAAAAGGTTTTCCCTAAATAGCGAGACAGCGGATAAAGTTTATTAAGGTATTCGTATGGAAGTTGAGGCAGTGTATCCTGATCCATCAGTACAGCCATAGGAGTCTTTACAATTTCTTCACCTCGTTTGAAGATCAAGTTTTGAATTGCATCAACAGACGAATGTGTTTCCAGCGCATTTAAAAGCTGCGGAAAGGTTTCATCGCCTGGGCCATTGACGATGTAATCAACAGAAGGAGAATTAATAACCGACTTGTATTGGTTGGAGGCAAAATAACCTCCCCAGATCGTGATCACATTTGGATATTCTTCTTTTATTTTTTTAGTAATCGGGATCGCTTGCTTGAGTTGTGGGCCGGGCATCACCGTGCAACCGAAATAACCAAACTCACCTGTCTTGAAATAATTTTGAATCGTGAGCCATGGGTCTTTCTCTAAATTTCCATCCACCAGCACATACTGAAATTTGCCGTGAATGGATGCCCCCACTTGTAAAATAGAATTGGGGATGCGGTGCTTGGCTCGTGCGCTACGCGGGTTGAAGAGGAGGACTTTGTTCATGGCTTTTAAAGGTACTAAATAGATCAATTAAAAGTAATTCAAAATAGTCTAAGGGTATATATTCGTAGATTTGATGGTCAGACCTTATTTTACTGAAACACCTTGGATTTTAAAAACCATTTAAAAAGAATTCTAACAGGACTATCAATTCCTCAAGAGTATATTTGCATTGACTTGAGGGACTTTCAAAACCCATTGTCAGTGTTTCTTGCTATCGGAAACCAAGATTTTTTATTGAATGTAACATCCTCTCATTTATTTTTGGGGTATAAGCCTTTAAACATTGGCCTGTCATTTAACATAAGTGACGAGAACTATACTTCTATTCGAGATCAAAGGAATATAGCGTTTCATTTTGTAAGCGAACCGCAAACGGAAATAGCCAAATTAATTCTTAGAAGGATAGGAGAGAGAGTTATAGGCAATCAAGTAGTGTTGTTTTACGAAGGCGAACATGGTTCTCATTCATTCTTGAAACATTTTCATCAATGGATAAGTCGTCTGTTTGAAAAGTTGCGAACGCATCCTGCTAATAATGTAAGCCTACAAGGCAATCTTATAGAGCAGGTTCGGATAGCGTACAGTATCCCTCGTATTATTTCAGTCATTTCAGCGAGCGATGGTAGTTTAATAAATATGTTCCCAACTGATTTGCACGGACAAATTGGTGAAAAGTATTATGCTGGCTCTTTGCGAAAAGGCGGATTGGCAAATGAGCAAATTGAAAAATGTAAGCGAATTGTAATTTCAGAAGTGGGAGCTTCTTTTTATAGGCAGGCATATGCCTTAGGTAAAAATCACATGAAGCAATTGCAAAATGAGAGTATATTTTCAATTCATCCATCCAGATCAAAGAATTTTAACTTCCCTTTACCAATCTTAGCTAGATATTACAGAGAACTAAAATGGATTGATTCGTTTGACCATGGTATTCACCGAATCCATTTATACGAAATAATCTATCAACAGGCTGTTGAAGAAGGAAAATCTACTCTTGCGCACATCCATCAGCACTATGCGCAATGGAGAATAGACAGGAAGTTAAAAACGAATTACCTGTTTAGATAATGCAAACAATAAGCGAACCCATGCTTTTATATTCCAAGGAGTAATTGTAACGCATTTGAAGAAGTAGCGAGCTGCCGAATCATAGTCTTTAGCGGGGAGGATTTGTACGCCAAAAGAGTAGCTAGTGCTAGCAACGGCTTTAAGGTACTCAATCCTTGATATCAGGTTTTTGTCAAAAAGTTTTTCCAGGGTGTGATGATGCTCTTTCAGTAAACGAAGTGATAACGAATGACTGGCAGTGCTATTTTGGTTATGCTTTCGTACAAGCACAAGTGGCTCGTAGATTACATAAGCTTCAAAAAAATGGCTTAGCATAAACGCCAGATCGTGATCACCAGAATGCATTTGTTCGTCCATCTGCCCTGTTTTCTCTAAACATGATTTTCTCAGTACTAGAGTAGTGTGGCAAATGATCAATTCGTTTCGTAGCATAGATGGAAACACAGACCCAATAAAATCCCCTGATTTATTGTAAATGCTTGATCGGATAATCCCATCTTCGTTGAAGATTGATATATCCGTAAAGGAAAAGCCGATCTTGAGGTCTCTTTGTAATTTAGCTAGTTGCTTCTCCAGTTTATCTTTACCCCATATATCATCTGAATCTACGTAGGCAATAAATTCACCTGTACAATGTGTGTGTGAAAAATTCCTTAACCTACTTAAATGGCCACCTGTTCTTTCAAGCTTAAAATATTTTAACCTAGAGTCTGCATAAGATTGAATAACTTCTTCAGTGTTATCATCGGAACCATCATCTACAATAATGTATTCAAAGTCTTGAAAGGTTTGATTCAGTACGCTTTGGATCGTTTCCTTAATTAAATGAGCTCGATTATATGTACAAGTAACTACACTAACGAGAGGCATAAACTTGGATTGATTTGTAATTGTAAAGTAGAGTTATGAATAGTTGACCAGCTAATCCCGCAATCAACGCGCCCTCCAAATGAAGCAGTGGTGTCAACCAGATACTTAAAATGATATTGACCATGCTCGAAGCAAAGGAGAAAACAGAAACTTTTATTTGTTGTTTGGATTTACCGAGTTCGTAATTCTTTAACAAGTAAGTATAAAACACCAGAATATAGAAAAAACCTAACAGATACATAGTGGACGATAATTCTAAGTGGTAGAGAAACTTCATTAAAATGAATACTCCCAATATAGATATCCCTGAAAGTGGGATTCCCTGAATAATAAACCTTCGCTCTAGTTTTAAGAGTGAGTGTTTGGAAAGGCGAAAGATGTTTTTGGCAAATGGGCTGAGTAAAAGGCTGGCTAAAAATTGAGCGAAAATCAATAGGTTAATAAATACTTGATACTTGGCCGTATCGGCTTTTGGAAGAAAATAAGCCACACAATATAAGTCCGCACGTTGTTGCAGCATAGCACTGAATGTTAACAAAAGAAATGGGAAGGCGGCAAGAAAATATGCTTTTTGAGGCCATTCAATTTTCAAGGATGATCGGAATAAAATAATACTCAAGATTGCCTTTAAGAGCATGCTTCCTGTGAGAAATAAAATTATTGTGTTATGTTCAATTTTCACTGAAAATAAAAAAATTGAAATCAAAAATGCGACTAGCCCGAGTAACTCGATCATCAAAGAAAAATTAAATTTTCTTTCAAATTGAATCAAAGGCTCAAAAGAATGATAGATATACCGTGCAACTGCCCAGACGGCCAATATTATTTTAATATCTGAAGTGAATGATGAGAAGAGAATAATTGACAAGAATAGTATCAGCAGGGGACTTCGTGAACAGAATGATCGAACCCAAATTGATTTTATGTCCTTAGGATGGAAGCTAAACTCGCGGATCAAAAATGGTGTTGCCCCCCAAGCAATAACAGAGAACCCAATATCCAAGAACAAAAGATAAGGCACTACTCCTCCCCATAATTCAGTAGACTGCCAACGGATTACAACAAAAGAAACAATAACGGAATTAAGGGAAATGATTATTCGGGAAACACCACCAGTAGCTATTAATTTTGTGCGCGTGATAAGCGTGGAGATTTTAGTCATACCGATTTAATGACTGTCAGTGCGTTTCTCTCTAGGAATCTAGGTAGGTGATTTAATAAAAATTTATTCCTTTGCCAGAACATGACGATAATTCTTTAGCGCAAAGCGCAACGTAGAAAAAATAGATCGTTGCTCACTTTTTACGTACACATAAAAATAGATTAAGCCAAACCAGGCTTTGAACAGAATATTGGGCGGGAGTTTGATCAGTTGTTTAATCACGCCAAACGTCCAAGGCCAAAGAACGGCCGTTTGAAAAAGCTTTTGGAGATTTTGCAGTTGCCGTATATGTGGCATGGCAAGCTGCGATTCTAAGAAAAACGATTTAGAAAGTTTCTCATACTCAAAAGTAGGGCTCAAGTAGCCTTTGGCGAAAGCATAATCAGTAAGGGCAGTGCCAGGGAAAGGCGAAAAAATAGAACACCAGGGGTAGTCTGCTTTTATTTTAATGTTCATCTCTACAGTAGAAAAGGCATCCTCTAAAGTTTCATCGGGAAGCCCTACAATATTGTACGTTCTGAATTTGATTCCTGCATCATGAAGCAGTTTTGCTGCGCGCAGAATTTGGTCATTGGTCAACTGTTTTACCAGCACATCATTGCGGAGTTTCTCATTGCCAGACTCTACACCAAAGAAAACAGATTTACATCCTGCGTCAGCTAGTTGTTGTGCATATTGTTCATCGGATGCAACTATATCAGCCCTCACTAAGCAAATGAAAGGCAAATCAATTTCTTGCTTGTATGCCTTCAAGAAATCATATAGCCACTCCTTCTTCATCCCAAAGACATCATCGGCAAAATAAATCACACGTACATCAGTATGTTCTTTCAATCTCTTACATTCTTCAATGACCTTATCAATATTTCGGATACGCACGTATTTTCCTTTTCCTTTATATAATTCGCGCATGGCATCTTCAAAGCAGAAACTACAATGGAAAGGACAACCACGTGAAGTGATGATGTTACGTACGTGACGGTCTAGGTGGCCATTTAGAGAATTATATAGATCCCTGTCAGGTAACGGGTAATCATCCACATCTGCCAATAAATTACGGAGTGGATTATGAACTGCCTTGTTTTCTTTTTTATACGAGAGATTAGGAGTACTCTCAAAATTTTCTCCTCGTGAAATACAATCTAAGATGGCCAGCATCGCCTCTTCACCTTCACCACGCACGAGGTAGTCAATACCCTGCTCCATAACAAACTCAGGGAAGAAAGTAGGATGAGCCCCTCCGAATATATTCTTGATTCGAAATTTATTCTTTACCTGAATTGCAATTTCCTTCCCCCAATGATGACTCCCGCTCATGACTGAAAACGCTACAAGGTCGGGTTGAAAACTCAAGATTTTCATTTCAAAATCATCCAGTGATTCCCCAATCGCAAGTTCACATTCATGGCCATGCGACTTTATCATTGAAGAGACATACATGGGTCCTAAGAACTCATATTCGATATTTTGTAAGAAAAGAAGTTTTGCCATAGCAGAAAGTTAAGAATTTTTTGGAGATAGTTCCTCCTTCATAATAGCAAGGATAACAGTAAAGAACAGCAACGTAATTACCCAAAGACGAGGGAAGGCAAAAAACACCCCCCATTCTTTTGCGAGCTCATAGGAAAATCCATAAGGGATAAGTCCTATTACGCAAAACAAAATAATCAATCCATTTCTAAATCGATAATCTAAACGCGAGATGGATAGAAGCATGGCCATTGGAAATACGAGCATAACAAAATGATACGTGGCTGTAGCTGGCAGTAGCACAAATGCGCCAGTACCCATCAATCCTATATACCAATTTAGCTTTTGATCAGATGAAGATCGCGCTATTTTTTTTACCCCAATAAAAACTCCAACGATGACAATTAAAGTAATCAGGTATTTAATAAGAGATTTTCCTTCAGGGAAAGAAAAAACAGGATGAACGTTATATTGAGGATCATAAATAAATAAGAATTGCAAAAAGCTATCCCATGATTGAAACTGATAATGAAAGTTGCCTTGGCCATTCAGTCTTCCGTCTAAGTGAGGGAAAAATGCTGTTGTTAAAAAATCCTTCATCACTGTAGAGCCGAAAAACACAAACTGTAGTATTACGAGAGCCATTAGAGATAGCAGAGTAGCAAACACGTATTTCCTTTTACCTACAAGCCAATATGCGGGAGCGTAAATAATCGCAAAATATTTTATAGCCGAAAGAAGAGAAGTACTTATACTGGGACTTACAATTTGGTTGCGGGTCAATTGCCAATGGCCTAAGAGAGTAAGAAACAAAACAAGAATATAGAGTTGGCCAAACCTAATATTGTTAACCAGCCCAACTCCGCAAACAAGAATCAATAAAGATGAAAAACGCCAATCCCATCCAGTTATGTTGCGAATGAGCCAGATACAGCCAAAGAGCAACAATAGATTGATAACTGTAAAAGATTGTTGAGCGCGAATGGGTGACATCCATGCGAGAGGTGTCATCACAAATGCTGTAATAGGTGGGAATGGTGAGAACTTTCCTAGCGTATTAATTCCTCTATTATGAATTTGTTTTTCAAACCAAGCATTGTTGTAAAGGCTATCAAGTGGTTTGTGTTCCACAATCATCCTAGCTGAGACATAGTAATTGGCAAAATCGCTATTCACTTCTTTAAAAGCAGGCAATACTCCTTTCCAGAAGACGAACGCTGATAAAAAAACTATGCCCATGTAAGTTGCAAGCTTCATCAGTGTGTACTAATTGTATCGTGTGGCTGCTCCATTTTTTTTAATAAACTGATCGCATTCAAAACTATTAGCGAAGGTTGTAATTGTTGTAGACATAAAATTTTTCCACCACAAGCTACGGTAGGTTTTGATTTAGGGTGAAGGAAACAAGGAGAGCAAGAAAGAGATTGAGTCGTATTGACCAGTTGATCGTTGTTAGCATAACCAAAGTGGGAAGGTTGTGTGGGTCCCCAAATCGCAACCGTTGGAGTGCCAAGATGAACTGCAAGATGAAGTGGGCCTGAATCTCCTGTAACAAATAGAGCTGTGTTAGATAATTCTTCTGCCAATTGAGAAATTGACCATGAACCAGCTTGATTATACAATTGGAAGCCTAAGCCATTGAGGTCTTTCATTAATTTTTCAACATATTCACGTTCATTCTGTGACCCAGTAAAATGAAATTCAAGGGATCGGTCATGCTCATGGAGTTGTATGATCACTTTACGAAATAAATTTATTGGATATCGCCTTGCCATCAGCAGCTCACTTGCATTGATATTGACCAACACTTTTTTTGTATTTCTAGTTTGTTGAATTTTTCTTTCAATGGGTATTGAGATAGGCATGTACTCAATCCCTTTCTTAAGCATTCCAAAAAAGGAAAGGCTTTTAACATCAAATCGTAGATGTATTGTTGAATTATCTTTTGCCACTTTGGTATCAAATGATAGGGTCTTTGATAAACTGGCATGAGCAAGCCACTGCCTAAAAATGGAGACAGCGTTGGAACATCGTTCAAAATCAATGATCCATTCTGGTCGTGCTTTCTTTACTTCTTTCTTGGTTCTTAGGCAATCTTGGAAGAAGTGATAAAACGTATCAGTACGGATATACAAACAATACTGTAGCCCCATGACATCACAAATCTCTTTATGAGAGATAAAAGTGATTAGTGTAATCTTAGATAAATCAACGCCTTCCTTTTCGCAGATAGAAAATAGACGAACAATGCTTCCCATGCCCATGAGTTTAATCACCACAATTGTGTTTTTATTAGACCCATTGGGGGGCGTAGGTTGGAAATAACTTATAAGATGATTTAGCCCCCCAAGCCATTTATCAATTTTTAACAATGTGGTGGGCGAAGGATTCACGGCTTAAACTGAAACGTAACAATAATATGATCTCCCCACCGATTGAATGGGAAACTTTTTTTCACGACTGAGTCTAACTTTCTAAGTGATCGATAAAGAATAGGGTGCTTTAAGGGGAAATCGCTTTTTGAAGGTGGAGGAGACAACGCACACAATCCTTCTGATTTTATGAATTTGAATTTTGCCCCAAAAGCTTCTTTGATTTGCGACAAAGAAAAATAATACGTTTTAAAATATTCACCTTCCAAATGTGCCATCACGCCATTTTTAAGGAAGCGCCTAAATGCTTGCTTACCATGGCCTTTAAAAATCCAGAGAAATTCCCATAGGCATATTGGCGGCATAATCACCCATGTTACGTATCCACCTTGATTCATGATGTCAGGCAAATGAGTTGTTATCTTAGAAAGATCATCAATGCAGTTAAGTCCCCCGAAGTTTGAAAACACATAATCGAATTTATTTCCTTTTAGTTGGTTCAATTGATCATAACTAAGTTGCTGGCAAGTAAATTTATTTTCAAGCGAATGGCTTGCTATTTTATTTTTAATCTGGGCGATCATCCCATCAGAAAGGTCTGTGGCATGCACAGTATGGCCTTTTTGAACAAAATATAGCGCATCAATGCCTGTTCCGGCATTCAATTCCAATATCTTGCTTTCCTTTTTTATAAATACGGATACATGATCATATACTTGTTGCCGCATATCTTGTAGCACACGGTTTTCTTTATCATCGGCATCGTAGTTGATCGATTGCTTACTGAAAGCTCGATTGACGGAAGCATCCTTGGTAAGTGTTTCAACGTCCAGCATTTGCCTTGCTTAATTTTTCCAATTGAAAGAAATTGATCAGAGAAAGAGGAAAATGAAAGAGCATGGAGACAATCCTTCTAATGTGAAGCATATCGGGTATACCAGGTCTCTTCAACCAGCTTTTCATTTGATTGATGCCTCGCTGAATGCGATAGCGATTATGAATGTAGCGATGCAATACTTTATAGTAAGCGGAACTATATGTTCCTGCGAACATCATCGCCAAATCATCTGAGTCGCTCCAGTTTTGTTTTTCTAACAAACCAGCTTTTACATTTTCATAAAACTTTGTTCCAGGCAAAGGGTATGAAACAGAGATACCAATTTCATCGGGCATCAGGTCAAGCACCATTTGAAGTGTGGCATCAATGTCTTCTTTCGTTTCGCCCGAATATCCAAACTGCAAGAAGAACGCAGCTTTTATCCCTTTTTGTTTTAAAAGCAAACGCGCTTCGCGAATTTGTTCAATCGTGCTGCCCTTGTCCATCGCATCCAATATTTTTTGCGAACCAGACTCAGCCCCTACCCAAATGGTATCAGCGCCTGATTCGGCAAGGGCTTCAATATTATTTTCTTCTAACAATAAATCGACACGCGATTGTATTTTATATTTAAAAATAAGTTTTCGCTTCTTCACTTCATCGCGAAAGGCACTCACCCATCCGGGCTTCAACCCAAAAATATCATCGCTCATCCAAAAATGATCGGGTTGATATTTTTTTAACAAAAACTCAATTTCATTTACCACGTGCTGCGATGAACGTGAGTTGTAGCGGTTTCCGTAAATCGGCTTCGCGCACCAATTGCATTTGTAAGGGCAGCCACGCGTAGTGGCAATGTTCAGCGAAAAATAACCGTAGTGTTTTTTCCAAAGCTGCCGATAGGGCTCAAGGTCAATCAACTCCCACGCGGGCATGGGCAACGCATCCAACTCGCGCATCACTGCCCGTGGTTTGGTTACTACAGTTTGATCATTCTTTCTATAAGCAAGTCCGGCAATTGTTTCGAGAGCGAGATTCTTTCCCAATCCTTCCAACAATTCACTTATCGTCTGTTCACCTTCGCCACGAATTACATAGTCCACACCATGCAAAAAATATTTTTCATACTGATCCGTGGAATCGGAACTGTTGATGATTACTACGCAGCCTTGTTGCTTCGCCAACTCAGCCATCTCAAAGGCAGCCTCGCGCATCACGGTGAGGCACATTTTGGTGAGGTAGTTGAAGCCGTCATCGTAAATGACAAGGTAGGTGGGCTTTTCTTTTTCTAGGATCGGTTTTATTTCTGCGGGATTATCTTTCAGCCCCACATCAAAAACAGAAACATCAAAACCAGCAGCGCGCACCACCGAAGCTGCTTGCAGCGTGCCGAGTGGCGGATACGGTTGCTTAAACCTCCACTGCTTGCGGTCGAGCTTATAAAAATAACTATGTGTGAATAGAACTTTATTCATCCCAGTTGATGTTCAACTTCTTTCCAAAATCCTCTAATTTTTGTTGATACAGGTTCAACACTTTCCGTTGGTGATTGTTCGGGTGCCCTTTGGAAACGTATTCCTTTGTTTTAAAAGCTACTTCAAAATCGTTTTTAGAAAGCAACGATTGGTATTGCCTTTTCCATCGCAATGAAATGAGATTCATTAATGGCTGCTCCAATTTAGTTACACCTACCAGATTAAACATACCTTCTATTCGTCTTTTTATCCAACTTGAATGATGAGTAGCTACGCTATGAGTTGAGCGCGGTGCATGATTGGGCAGATAATTTTTCAACCACTCATTGGCTATCATTAACTGATGGTAATATTCCTTTCCATAAAGCGGGATCAACGTAGCCAGCTCGGTGGCCGTGAAAATGTTTTTTTCTTCAATCTCCAGATGATTCTCATCCAAATAATAATTGATGCAAAAATATTTATGTGAATTGAACAGGAATATTTTTTTATACAATACCAAAATCATTCGGGCAATCCACAACCGATTGGGCTGCGTGATCACAAAAAAATCCAGATCTGAATGTTCGTCCATGTAGTCTTTGGATAGAGAACCCGAAGCCATCACCGCCCGTACGAATGGGAATTTTGAAATAAAGAGCGATTTTTTCTTGACCAATGTCAAATGTTGCAATGCTAGTTGATTGCCTTTTATTCTGCGGCTCCCCAATGCCTGATTATTTTGTACGCTAAAAAAATCGGAGATAGAATAGAGGATCGATTGATTACTGAGCCTGGTCAATTCGATTGATACTTGATCGGGTGAAACATGATTGGTGGGCAGATGCTTAAAGATTTCAGCAGCGGTAAGCGGATACTGAAAGATATCAAAGTAGAGCAATGTTTTGAAAATGCTTTTTGATAGCGGAGTATGGCCACTTGATTTTGTCATGCTGTTTCTTGACTGAAATTTACAGGCTTATTATGGAACAAGATCAAAGGGCCAAGCAGACTATAAAAAACAATTCCTTTTTGCAGTTCCATGGCCGTTTCGGTTAGGCATAGAATGGAGAAAAGGAAGATAAATCCAAGGTACAAAAAATTTCCATTAAGGTAAGATGACCACGCTGGCCAAGCAAAACAAATCAATAAGCAGGTCAATCCTAAAATCCCCAATCCTAAAAGTGTTTGTAAATATTGATTGTGTGGATCGTTCGTCCCTAGCACATTAGTAATGTTCGCATCTTTAGCACTTTCAGAAATAACGTGCTCCACGTCTCCAGTCCCTGTTCCAATTAGTAAATTTATTTTTGATAGTGATTGAACACTGAGAGACCAAAGGGAAGCCCTGATAGTAGTTGATTCAACTTGAAGCCCTGTTTTTTGATAAGGCCAAGTGCTAACTATTTCCTGGTAGCTTCTGTATCTACTGACTGGGTTTAAATAAATAATTCCAATTAAGAAAAGGGTTAAAACAAACGAACTGCCCCAAACAATTAAACGTGGCTCTTTTTTTAAAAATTGATTGAGACCATAGATCATAATTAGTAGCAAAGCAAGAATCATAATTCGGGAAGAAAGAAAAAGAAGGAATAGCACTAAATACAATATGATGATTGCAAGAATGATTCTTTTAGTGATGGTAAATTCCGCAAATGAGGAGTCGTAGAAATTAATAATCAGCACTATACAAAAGGAAAGATATAATGAAAGATAAACGGGGTGAATACCAATGCCCGATGCTAACTCAATGTATGATAGAAACATCCAAATGGATGACGCAGTTGGATTAAATGAATAGAAGGATGTGTTAGTGTAAGAATCAAAATTGAACGTAGCCGATGTGAGGTAAGCTTTGTGTAGGGCTGCCCCTAGGCAAATGAATGTAGCGATCAAGCAAGTGATAATGAAAACATGAAGCAGCTTATTAAAATGCTCTTTCTCTAGTTTTATAGAGGCTATCATCATCGGTAATAGAAAAAGAGATGCTTTTTTTTCAAGGGCAAACCAAGCCGTATGTTTATCCTGTGAATAGATGACCCCAGCGAGGTGAAGAAAAAAGAAAAGTAAAAAGATTGCAACAATATAGTTGGTGTGCATCAGCTTCCATTTTTCTTTCCAGTGCCCAGATGTGAGCCAGCTTACCATAAATAACCCTAATGCAAAATGACATAATGCAATTGAAAAAGGCATGGCCATTATCGATAATGCCAAAGGCCCAGTAAACCGCATACGTTGAACCCACTCTTTCACCGAGATAATTTTAATAATATATTTTTGTTAATGATCTCTCGCTCGCTGTCATTGAACCAGCCCCACTTGTTAAAATAAGTTACGGCACTAAAGGCATGATGAAAAAGAGTTTGAAGTTTTTTGTAAGAGGCTCGCTCGTGATAATGGTAAACAGTAACGTGTGGATAAAACACAGTTCTGAAATGGCGGTGGATCCTACGGGTTAAATCCATGTCTTCGGTATAAAGAAAAATGCGTTCATCAAAAAGCCCAACTTTTTTTAAGGCATCCACTCTTAAAAACATAAAGCATCCGGATAGAAAAGGGACATCCATAATTTGATCATACCCTGAAAACCGCAATTCGGAAATATCGTTTTGAGCACTAAGCCTTTTTGATTTTGTGCCCAAGCGCCTTGCGACTAAAGTAAGCGGAGAGGGCAGCAACCGACAAAGGTACTGAAGCCTCCCATCTGGATACAAAACTTTAGGCATAGCCAGCCCTATGCCCGGATGCTCATTCATAAATTTGAAAAGGCTATCAAGCACTTTTTCATCAAAGAAAACATCTGGGTTGAGTACTAAATGATAGCAATGATTTTTTTCCATTGCTTTGCGAATGGCAATGTTGTGGGCTGCGCCAAAGCCAATATTTTTGCCTACAAAAAAATACCATATGCGATCTCCTTCACAAATTGGGCGCAGCGAATCTTCTGGGGAGTTATCCACGATAAATAATTTCCCTTCAGAAGAGCCCATCAAAAAACTGCTGATAGCTTTGGATAAAATAACTGGGTTATTTTTATACACTACAATAGAAGCGGTGATACTATCTGGCATAAATCAAATTTTTGATAGTGGAATAACGAGCAGCTATTTTCTGAGACAGATCTAAATTACTTACTGTAGAGGTAGAAGAAGCGTTTTGCTGATGCCTGCGGTGTAGTACTAGCTTATCTTGAATAAAAGCAACATTTCCGTTTAGTTCTGCTATCAACCCAAGCCATTGGTCATGGATAATTAAATCTTTCGGGAAGGGAAGAGCCTTTGTAAGAACCGATCTTTTAAAAGCCATGCAGCACCCCATATATGAGTTGCGATAGAGATTTCTGACTACTCCTTTTCTGGATGAGTTAAGTGTGTAAAAAGAATCGTGAATAGTAGCTAAGTTGTCATCAACAATCCTACAGTCACTCATCACTAAATCATTTTCATCAAAAAGCGGAAGGGTGGCTTTTATTTTATTGGGCATCCATACGTCATCCTGATCTGCCAGGAAGATGATTTCCCCTCGGCTTTCTGTTAAGGAGCTCTCAAAATTATGGACAAGTCCTTTTTTAGGATTTTTAATAAATCGAATGCGAAGATCATTGAAAGAACTTGCGACATCTTTGGTATTGTCTTGCGAATGATCATCAGAGATAATGATTTCATCGTTTGCATTTAATTGCGGAAGGATCGAATCCAATTGAGGGGCTAAAAAACACCCCCCATTTTTTACGGCCATACACACAGAAATCATAAGACTTTTTAGGCTTTAAAGAAATTGTAAGTTACAACATCCAATTTTAGTTATGGTAAAAATAGTGTTGGATTAACTTAAAATGCCTTGAATGAAGGTTGACTTATGGTGAACAGGAGATAGAAAAGAAAGGATTACTTTAAATCCCTCTTAAAAATGAACTAGTAATCTTTGTTTTCACTTGGTTTTGCTTGCTTAACGCAAGATTTAAGAGGAGTGAATAAAAGTGGTACATGCGTTTTTAAAGTGACTAATGAGTTTTTTTTAATTGATCCAAGCAAACTAGTGAAAGTAAAACCATCGAGAGCCCAATTGGATTATTAATGTACTGGTTGGTGAGAGATTGAAAATAGATAAACACTGAACTGTAAAAGAAAGCATTACTAAGCCCATCTTGGCAGGTCAACTTGTATTTTTGGTATAATTGCCACAGCAAGAAAGCCCAAAAAGAAAGCCCCAGTAAGCCTTGCTTATGAAAGATTTCAAGGTAAGATATCTCCATGTGGATGGGACGCGATGGTACACCATTGCCAAAGCCATGACCAATAAAAATAGAAGAAAAGCTAATTTGATTTGTTACTTCCTGTAATTGACCAAGCCTGCCTTTGTCAGAATAGTTTTTGTCTCCGAATAAATTGGAGTTTGCTATTTTTTTCTCATTATGAGAACTCTCTTTCCGTATGCTTAAATGATCAATGCCCTGACTACTTAAGTTAATGGCGCTTTGCCCAAAAAAAGCAATGAGCAAAGAAATTACCCCAAATAGTAGAGACTTAGTAAAGCTTGCATTTAAAAAATAGTAACAAGTGAATACAAGGGTGATTGCAAATAAGAAACCGCGAGTCACAGAAAGAAGAATGGCCGCACCCAGTAAGATCATTATTGCATATTTGTGTCTGTCACCAATAAAAAAAAAGAATAGAAAAGCAATGCAGATGTAAACGAATCCCTTGTAGAAAAAGGTCAACTCTCCCCTAAAGAAAAATTCTTCTGTTCCAATTGCCGCACTATAAAACACCGAAAAAGGAATTGAAGTATGAATGAGTATCAAAGTAATAATGAATAAGCAGGAAAGAATAATTCCTGAAATTTTAATGATGTTACTAATGTATCCTACTGTGTTTCGATTACCGATAGCAAAGCCAAAGAAAGGTAGGATGAAAAAATACATCAACGGTTTGATGTCTTCCCACCAATATGCTCGGTTTGCTCCAAGTACAATACCTCGACAAAGTCCAATGATTAAAGTAACTACGAATAGAATGCAGAGAAACCAATAATCGAATGGAATCCGTTTTTTTTTCCAAACTAATATTACAACGGTGGCTAATGAAAACACAAATAATACCATACGTAAACTCAAAGATCCCCAAGCCGTTAATCTTCCACCGCCACCAAACATTAGTTCAAAAAGAATAGCTGTTAGTAATATTGAAACAAACTTATTCATTTAGCTTAGCGAATTTTGAATGCTATTTTTAAAAAATCAATACTCTTCATTCTCACGCACAATTTTAATGCGCGTGGCAGAACGATCCAAGGAATACTTATAAACCGAACACTTGTTTTTTTATAAAGGCGAACCGCATCGCAAAAAAGCGTGAAACGAGCAAGCTCTTTAGACAAATCCTTTTCTTCTTTAGTAGCAGATAGATTGTGCTTGCACTGAGATCTAATTAATACAAAGCTAGGATAGTTCACAATAAGTCGATCCGAAAAGGAAACATCACTAAAATCAAGCGAGAATCGTTCATCATAGCCGCCAGCGTTTTCAAAGGCTTCCGTGGAGATTAGTGTTCCGCTATTTATGATTTTATGTTTTTCAAAATGATGTCTGCCCGATTTTATTTCCTTGATTCGCCTTCCCTTCCCCCACAATAATTGAAAAGGAGAAACGAGCCCCATTGAATCGGATAAAACGGGTGCGAACACCTTTGTATCTGGATAATTTTTAATTGCATTCGAATAATCTGAAAAGATGTTTACTGGAAACTCCGTATCTTGATCGGCCAGCAACAACCACTTTTTATTTGAGCTCTTTGCGATTTTGTACCCTTCGTTGTACGCTTTGCTTACACCAGGGTTGGTGGGGTCATGATGGCAAATGATCGCGCAATGGGTGGACGGGATTGGTTGGAAAATTTTTGAATTGTCGTAGATAAAAAAAGTGGTAGGCTTTCGAGATGACGCCTTGATTAAAGAATTGAATGAAGGCGATTCATGGATCTTCATCTCGTAAACCACAAGCACTACCAGCAAATTTTCTTCTAAATCGTACTGACGTTGTACCGTTTTCAAAATATTTTTGTGGTTTTCTATGTGTGTATTTCTATGTTCCTATGTGGTTCAAAGCGCAAGGAAGCACTATTTTGACAAGATTCCGAAATAGAACAAAATGAACAATACCAGTATTAAACTAGACCCCAATAAGAACGTAGCTATTTCTACTTAGTGAGTTACCGTTTATCGTTTCAAAAGATTAACCAAAATTGAAACTAATCTTTATCTTCGCGTTACCTATGAGAGTCCTTACAAGAAAATGGAAAGTTTGGTATTTCCTGTCGTTAATGATCTTCGCGTTGTCAGCGTGGTCATGCAAGGATGCATTGAATGCAGATGATTATAAGCTGAAGAAAGCCACGGCCAACCCAACACTTGATCTTCCCATTGCATCAGGCGACTTGGTTATAAACGATTTCCTTAGCAAAGTAGACCAGGCCAATATCAAAGTGTATAGCGATGGATTGGTCTACCTTCTTTATGAACAAACACTTAAATCGCAAGGCATCCGCGATTTGTTTGACTTCCCCAGCAAGAGTTTTACTAAAACAGTCCCAGTTCCACCCGCTACTCTTCCTTCAAGAAATACAGAAATTCAATATGCTACTTTAAATACCACCGAAGATTTTGCTTTCAACCCGGAAAAATTAAGTGAGATAAAATTCAAAACCACTTCTGTGCGTGTGACTGTTACTTTTTCCCCTGCGGCTCCTGCATCAAGTGTTTTTGAGGTGCAATTAAAGCTTCCCAATTTTCAATTAAATGGTGTTCCTTTTCAGAAGAGGATCACACTAGGTGTCGCAACGGCTGTTTTCCCTTTGCAGGATTACATCGCAACGCTCGCCAATAATACTTTCCCTATGGAGATTGCAATCTTTGAAAAACCTCACGCATCATCTGTTGCCATTGCCAATCCAACATCCGCTTCTATAAAAATTGACTTCACTACTATTGATTTTCAATATTTGAAAGGGTTCTTTGGTGATCAGACGGCCATTAATATCCCTGCTGAAACAATTAATCTAGATGCCTTTGGTACTTCACTAACCAAGGCCAATGTGTCTTTTGCACAGCCCAAGTTATCGTTTAGGGTTTCCAACGATTTTGGCATTCCTACAAAAATCACGTTTGGCTCTTTAGAGGCAAGAAAGAATAACGGAACAAAACTTCCAGTTACATTAAGCCCACTTAGCCCGTTGGATATTGTTTCCGCTCCAGCTTTGGGGCAATCGGCCATTACAGATGTAAGCGTTACCAATGCGAAGCAGTTGATCGATTTTGTTCCTGATCAGTTTTATTATAAACTATCTGCACGCATCAATCAAAATCTGACTAGCGGAACAAACTTTTGTGCCGATACCAGTAAAATAAGGGTAACCTTCAAGGCAGAAATTCCTCTATATGGCAAAGCATCTGGTATTGTACTGGCCGATACATTTGCCATTGATCTGTCAAAAGCAAAAGACACAAATGTAGAGAGCGGTGCAATTCGATCTAAAATAAACAATCAGCTTCCACTGGATGCCTTTCTTCAATTGTATATAGCAGATGCAAACTCTATTATCATCGATTCTTTATTTACTACTGCACAGACGGCCATCGTAAAAGCCAGTTCCGTAAATACGCAAGGAGAGTTAGTGACTGCTGGGACTACTGATTCCGAAGCAATTATTCCAATAGAAAAATTAAACAAACTATTCGATGCCAAGAAAATGATAGTAAAAGTAAAGATGAACACAGCCAAAGATGCCTCTGGGGCTTCCATAGATGTGAAATTCAAATCCAGTTACAAAATGAATGTGATTTTTGGCTTGAAGGCGAAACTAAAACTCGCGATTGACTTATGAGGATATTTTTAAAGTCACGGTTTCCTGTTTTAGTTTTTTCTTTAATCCTTACCGCAAACTCTGCATGGGCGCAAGTAGAAGGTACGATGCCCTTTATGAAAAGCCTGCCGCAAGTCACTTATTATAATCCTGCCTTTAAGCCCGAATATAAATTCTCGTTTGGCCTTCCGGGTTCTTCCGTATTTTATCAATATTCCAATAATGGATTTAATTACAACGATTTTATTTCAAAACAGAATGGAGAGCTGACTGCCGACCTGAGTAAATTGTATGGGAAGATGAAGGACGAGAACTACCTCAACAATAATTTCCAAGCAGATTTACTCCGTGTTAGCATGAAGGCCAATGCGCGCTTGTACCTCACTTTCAATGTTACGGCCAAAGCATATACGCGCATCATGCTGCCGAAAGAATTGGTAGGTATTTTCGCTAATGGCACAGATGCGTATGTGAACAGCACGGCAAAACTTTCTCCCAAGGCAGAAGCATTGAGCTATGGGGAAATCGGTTTGGGAGCGGCTTATACCGTAAACAAAAAATTAACGGTGGGTGCAAAACTAAAAATATTGAAAGGCGCAATGAACGTCACCACTCAAAAAGCCTTGTTCGATCTTTCTTTGTCCGATACCTATGCCATCACCGCCAAAGGAGATGCGGATATCCGCACTTCGGGCATCCATAACTTAGATCAAACTGGGTATGATGCTGGAAAAAATTGGAGAGACTTTACAAGCAACAATGGCTTCGCGTTTGATCTAGGTGCCACGTACCGCATGATGGATCGGCTTACCGTTGGCTTGAGCCTGATCGACATTGGTGGCATCAGTTGGCAAAACGATTTGTATGGATATCAGCTAGACCCAACTAAGGCAAATTATACTTTTGCTGGAATTGATGCCAAAAAATTGTTGAATGGAGACAGCGACTACTCAGGCTCTCTGACCGATTCCCTAGAAGTTAAATTCAAATTTACCGAGGGGAGGATTGCTTCCTACTACACCGCGCTGCCAACAAAAATTTATGCAAGTGGTACATACGAGTTGAAAAAAAATCTGACCGTGGGGGCATTATTCTCTGCAGAAATTTTTAGGGGAAGATTTATGCTAAGCTTCACCACATCGCTCAACAAAGAATTTGGAAGAAGGGTAGGGGCTTCGCTGAGTTATACACTTTCTAATAATTCGTATAGCAATATCGGGGCAGGGCTGTCATTCAATTTTTCACCCATTCAAATTTATTTTGTGGGAGATAATATTATAAGAGCGCCACTTTCTTATTTAGCAAATGGAAATTACAACTCGTTTGTCAACAGCACACAGTATTTTAATTTCCGCACAGGCATCAACTTTATTTTTGGCAGAATCATGGAACAAGAAAAACATCCTCATCCTAAAACCAAAAAATCAAAATGAGGAGTTTGCTGATGCTATTTATTTATAAACATGGCGGCCCCCTCGTTCCTCGGGCCGGGCTATTCGCTGCAAGTCCTCGCTCGTTCCTCGCGGAGTTTATCCCGAGCGGAGTCTCGGGAGGCTTTCCGCTACTATCCCTGGCCAATTGGGCTTCGATTATTTTCTTATTCACCTTATTTTTTTCAGGTGCTACCTATGCCCAATCTTCCTTCTTGCCAAAGAACGTAGGCTCTTTAGTTAACTCTACGTACGATGACATCAATCCAGTCATCTCTCCTGATGGAAAAATTCTTTTCTTCGTTCGCGTCAACCATCCAGAAAATACATTTGGTGTACGTGATAGCGAAGACATCTGGTATAGCAAGCGAGTCACCGATAGTACATGGTCTCGTGCCGTGCGTCTTCCCAATTTAAACATCAGCAGATACAATGCAGTTATGTCCGTGGCAGCCGATGGCCAATCTATTTTACTCAACGGAGTTTACAATAAAAAGGGAAACATCTGGAAAGAACGCGGCCTTTCTGTGTCTTACAAAAATTTAGACAATTGGACCGCCCCAGAACCATTAAAGATAAAGAAGCTCTCTAAAAAGAACCGTGGCATGAGAAGCAGCGGCTTCATGTCATCCGATGGTAAATCTATTGTACTCAGTTTCTCTAAAACATTTAACGGAGAAAGAAACAATTTGTATGTGTGCGAGAAGAAATCAAATGGAAAATGGAAGCGACCAATAAAAATTAAAGACCTCCATACATCGGCCAACGAAGAAGCACCCTTCTTATCAGCAGATGGCAAAACCATTTTCTTTTCCAGTGATAGATCTGTCAAAGGTCAATTCGATATCTACAAAGCAACAAGAACGGGAGGAGATTGGAAAGATTGGTCTGCACCAGTCAAACTTAATGATACCATCAATAGCTCAGGTTGGGAATCTTATTTTAAGACCAACGCGAAAGGAAGTTGGGCTTATTTCTCCTCCACTAATAAATCAATGGGCAGAGCCGACATTTATAAAGTAAAATTATTTGAAGAAAATCCATTTGTAATTGTTTCAGGCACTGTTGTGAATGCGAAAACTCAACTTCCATTGAAGGGAAGGAGCTTTACCGTTTTGGTAGATGGCAAACCTACCGATTCATTAAAAATAAATAAAGACTCCGCCACCTACACACTCAAGCTACCGTTGGGCAAATCGTATTCGCTGTCTCCATTTGTTACCAACTTTGTTTCTACCACCAATTCGTTGGATGTATCCAACATAAAAGAATTCACTAGATCAAAGGTAGACTTGCAAGCCGCACCCCTTCCGTATGTTTTGGTGAAAGGAAAATTATTGATTCAAGGCACAAACCTTCCTATAGCTTCTACCTTCAACCCAAAAGTGCTGATCGAGACAATTCCAACAGATTCCATAAAACTCGATTTGAACAATGCAATCTATGAAGTGCATTTGAATCATGGAGCTATTTATCAAATGCACGCAGAGGCGACCAAGCATGAATCAGTTCCACAAAAACTAGACCTGAGCAAAATAGACGAGTACGATGAGATTACACAGGATTTATTTTTATCAGAACAGAAGATGGCCATTGTGACGGGAAAAATCCTAGACAAAAAAACCAATAAACCATTAGCTAAACTTTCTGCTGCCAAAATAAATGTAGAAGGCATGACTTCCGTATTAGCAAAAATTGATACCCTCACAGGGGATTACGAATTGAAATTACCACTTGCATCCTCATACACCATCAATGCCGCAGCACCCAATTATTATCCCATGTATGAGATGATAAGCACGGGTACGGAAAAAACCGATGTAAAGATTTACAAAGATTTGGTGATCATCCCCATTGAAGTAGGGCAGTCCATCCGCTTGAACAATATTTTCTTCGATCCAGGCAAGTCCATTTTAAAGAAGGAATCATTTCCAGAACTAGACCGCGTGGCTGAATTTTTGACCAATACCCCACAACTAAAAATTGAAATAGCTGGGCATACTGATAATGTGGGCAACGCAGCCACCAATCAAAAACTCTCACTCAATCGCGCCCAAGCCGTAACTGACTACGTGATCAAGAAAGGTATTGCCAAAGACCGCGTAGTGGCAAAAGGATATGGACTCACCAAGCCCGTGGCTGATAATAAAACCAAAGAAGGAAAAGCTAAAAATAGAAGGGTAGAGTTTACTGTACTTGATAACTAGGCTGGACAGCCGTGAGCTGTAGGGCTAGAGTTGCCACGGCCTGAAGGCCGTGGATGGTAAGAAAAATAGAAGAGTCAGGGCTTTAGCCCTTCCACAAAGGCAACAATACTATATTTTATAAAAAATGATTTTTGCTATCTTTACAAATGTAATTTTGGCACTAACATGAATGATAAACCCATTCAAATCTAAAATCACAAATCTTACATCTAAAATAACTGAGAAATGGAAATAACAGGCAAAGTAATCAACCTTCTACCCCTGCAGTCAGGTCAGGGAAAAAGCGGAGTATGGAAAAAACAAGAATTTATTTTAGAGACACCCGGGCAATACCCGAAAAAGGTATGTATGTCACTTTGGGGCGAAAAAGCAGATGAGATCAAACTCGTACCGGGCGAGACCATCACTGCCTCTATCAACATAGAAAGCCGCGAGTACAATGGCAAGTGGTACACCGATGTGCGCGCATGGAAAGTGGCGAAGGGAACTGGCGGCACAAATGGAGGTGGCAACAGTCGCTCTGAGGCACCGCCCGTAGGCGAAGAGCCATTCGTGCCAGATGCGAGCGCGAGCGATGATTTGCCGTTTTAGAAAATGAAGGAATATTAGGAGCACTTACCTCTGAACAAGAAAAACAAAAAACCCGGCTCATCACCGGGTTTTATTCTATCTTCTAATTTCTAACTTCTAACTTCTTCTCAACTCCCACATGCCTCACACGCATCCGGGTTATCCAGTGAACAAGCCATGTCAGCACGGTTCTGTTCGTAGCTAGCTAACGTATTTTGCTCATAAGGAATAGCCACTTGAGATTCTGCCATGGCTGGCTGCATCGCAGTTACTGTTTCTGTTACCGTCATAGTGGTTGTGGTTTCCACCATGGTTGGTTGTTGCGTTGCAGCTTTGTCAATCGTGAATTTGATGGCATCGGCAGCGGCTGTTGAGCGCAAGTAGTACATACCTGTCTTCAAGCCTTTCTTCCAAGCGTAGAAATGCATGGAAGTCAACTTACCGAAATTAGGATCAGTCAAATGAATGTTCAAGCTCTGGCTTTGGCAGATGTAAGCACCGCGGTCGGCACTCATATCAATGATTGCTTTTTGCGAAATCTCCCAAACAGTTTTGTAAATGTCTTTGATGTTCTGAGGGATTTCAGCAATGTTTTGAACCGAACCATTGGCAGCGACTAATTTCTGGCGCATTGATTCGCTCCACAGCCCAGCGCTGATCAAATCTTTCATCAAATGCTTGTTGGCAATGATAAATTCACCTGACAACGTTCTGCGCGTGTAGATGTTGGAAGTGTATGGTTCAAAGCACTCGTTGTTGCCGAGGATTTGTGAAGTAGAAGCCGTAGGCATGGGTGCCAGCAACAATGAATTGCGCACGCCATTTTTCTTTACTTCTTGTTTCAATTTTGTCCAATCCCATCTTCCCGAAGTAGGTGTTACGCCCCACATATCAAATTGGAAAATCCCTTTTGATACAGGTGAGCCTTTGTACGATTCATAAGTACCATGCGCTGTTGCCAATTCCATGGATGACTCCATCGCTGCAAAGTAGATGGTCTCATGAATGTCTGTATTCAAACCGCGCGCCTCTGGTGAATCGAAAGGCATGCGCAATAAAATGAATACGTCTGCTAACCCTTGCACACCAATACCAATGGGGCGGTGGCGCATATTAGAGTTCTTCGCTTCAATTACTGGATAATAGTTCACATCAATCACCTTATTCAGGTTGCGTGTTACCACTTTCGTGATCTCATGCAATTTTTGGTGATCGAACTTACCGTCCTCTGTTACAAACTTAGGCAACGCAATGGAAGCTAAGTTACAAACAGCCACTTCATCAGGCGATGTGTACTCAATGATTTCAGTACACAAGTTGCTTGACTTGATCGTACCTAAATGCTTTTGATTGGATTTGCGATTGGCCGCATCCTTATAAAGCATATAAGGAGTTCCTGTTTCAATCTGTGCCTCTAATATTTCAAACCACAAATCTTGCGCTTTTATCTGCTTGCGGTATTTTCCTTCTTTCTCGTATTTCTCATAGAGACGTTCGAAATCTTCTCCCCAACAATCAGCCAAGCCTGAAGCTTCGTTCGGGCAGAAGAGTGACCACATTTCGTTGTCCTCAATGCGCTTCATGAACAAATCAGGGATCCACATCGCATAGAAAAGATCGCGTGCGCGCATCTCTTCCTTGCCATGGTTTTTCTTCAGTTCAAGAAAATCAAAAACATCGGCATGCCAAGGCTCTAGGTAAATTGCAAAACTTCCTTTGCGCTTGCCACCACCTTGATCTACATAGCGAGCGGTCATGTCAAAATTTCTCAACATGGGCACAATGCCATTTGAAGTTCCGCCTGTTCCTTTAATATAAGAACCTTTCGCACGCACGTTGTGGATACTCAAGCCAATACCACCAGCTGATTGGGAAATCTTGGCGGTTTGTTTCAATGTATCATAAATGCCATCGATGCTGTCATCCTTCATCGTCAACAAGAAGCAAGACGAAAGCTGTGGCTTAGGTGTTCCAGCATTAAACAGAGTAGGAGTAGCGTGGGTGAACCACTTCTCTGACAATAAATGATAGGTTTCGATAGCGGCTGGAATATTTTCTCCATGAATGCCCACGGCTACACGCATTAATAAATGTTGCGGACGTTCTACCACTTTACCATCAATTCTCATCAGGTAAGACCGCTCTAAGGTTTTGAATCCAAAGTAGTCGTAGCTGAAATCACGATCATAGAGAATGGCTTCATCTAATTCGGCTGCGTTTTCATGGATTACTTTCCACGTCTCCTTTGAAATCAAGGGAGCGTTTTGACCAGTCTTCGGATCCACGTAGGTGTAAAGTCGCTTCATGGTGTTGGTGAAGGACTTACTTGTTACTTTGTGCAAGTTGGAAACCGCAATGCGGGCCGCCAGCTTGGCGAAGTCAGGGTGCCTGGTAGTCATTGAAGCGGCAATTTCCGCTGCAAGGTTATCCAGTTCGATGGTAGATACACCATCATACAGACCATTAATCACTTTCATTGCCACTTCTACCGGGTTGACAAATTTGGGATCTAAACCGTAGCAGAGTTTTTCAACGCGGGCAGTGATTTTGTCAAACTTTACGGACTCCCGGTGTCCGTCACGTTTTAGTACTAACATTTTTGAAAAGGGTGTAAAGGGTTGTTAAAAAAAGTTTAAAAAATAGTGAACGAATGTATCAAAAATCTTCATTCAACGAAAACTTTGGCGAATTTTCTTTTTCAGTGCTGTTCATCACGCCAGCTTTCTGATACTCGGCCACTCTTTTTTCGAAGAAATTGGTTTTTCCACGCAAGCTGATCATCTCCATGAAGTCAAACGGATTGGTGGCGTTGTATATTTTCTTGCCAACTAACTCGTGCAACAACCGGTCAGCGACAAATTCGATGTACTGACGCATTTGAGCTGCGTTCATACCAATTAAATTCACAGGAAGGGCATCAGTCACAAATTCTTTTTCAATCTCCACGGCATCTTTAATGATTTCAATGACACTTTCTATGGGCAATTGGTTCACCACATGCTTTGTATATAAGTGACAAGCAAAGTCGCAGTGCAAACCTTCATCACGTGAGATCAATTCGTTAGAGAATGTGAGGCCAGGCATTAAGCCACGCTTCTTCAACCAGAAAATGGAACAGAACGAGCCAGAGAAGAAAATTCCTTCCACCGCTGCGAAAGCAATCAATCGTTCTTGGAAAGTGCCTTTGTCAATCCAGCGCAGCGCCCAATCCGCCTTTTTCTTCACGCAGTCCATCGTCTCAACGGCATGGAAAAGTTTGTCTTTCTCTTTGGGGTCTTTGACGTACGTGTCTATTAATAAAGAGTAAGTTTCGGAGTGGATGTTCTCAATGGCTATCTGAAAGCCGTAAAAGAACTTCGCTTCGGTGTACTGCACCTCGCCCACAAAGTGTTCGGCTAAATTTTCGTTTACAATGCCATCGCTTGCCGCGAAGAAGGCAAGCACATGCGTGATGAAATGACGTTCACCATCATTTAAGTTGAGCCAATCTTTCATATCCTGCCCTAGATCGATCTCTTCGGCAGTCCAAAAACTGGCCTCGGCCTGTTTATAGTACTTCCAAATATCATGTTGGCGGATAGGGAAGAGAACGAAACGATCTTTGTTCTCTTTTAAGATGGGTTCTTCGCGAAGAGGTTGGGTCATTGTAGGTAAGGTGGTTAGTGGTAGTATAAAAATGACAGTGGGATAACTAAAAATCTCCAGTGTCTTCTAATTTTTCAAATTTATTTTTATCGAGCAACCAAAGTTTTATTCGTTCACAAAACTTTTTAGAGCCGCATCGACAAATAACCTAAATGCTAAAGAGAAATCAAAGAGCCAATTTTGTCTGAAGAGAGTCATAAGACACATCGATTTCTTATAAGTGTTTGGTATATAGCTCTTTCAAATTTTAGGTGTCAATTGTTAGATTAGATCAAATAAATAAAATTATTATCTAGTATTTGTTAAAGTTTTGTTTCTGCAAAAAATCTATTGGCTTTAACCAAAGAAATGTTATAAAATTGGGTTCTGAAAAGAAAAAAGAAAAGGAGGTGCTTACGACACCCCCTTCAGAATAAATTGGTTAATGAACCAATTAGTATCTATCCTAAGTAAGATCATTTGAATAACAGACTAATGAGATCTGTTCAAACAAGCTGCGCATAAATTGACGCGTTTCCTTAGGACTCTTCGACAACTAAAAATTGAGGCTTTTGAGCCTCTTTTTTTTTCAAAAATTTAAAATAATTTCTTTGCTAAATCTACATCAACAAATAACCTAAATGGAGAAGAGAATTCAAAAGTCCAAAATGGGCGAAGTTGAATGCTAATCTTGAAAGCAAAACGAATGCTTGCGATAAAGGAATTCATTATCACTCACTTAAAGACTTGCAGCAAAGTGAATACTTAAATAAAAATATTTTGAAAATTTATTAGTGACGGATTTGTTGGACAATCGTTTGAAAAGAACTATGAATTAAGGAAAAGTCGGCAGTTGGCAGGATGTAGTGTGGCAGTAAGAGCCTAGCAATGCCAACTGCTACTGGTCACTGATCACTGCCTACTAAAGCTTGTAACAGGAAAATGAAACGGACCTGTAACCAAAAACAACCTAATCTTGCCTATTGCTCCACACTTTGCCTATTTATCCTCCGTAGCTATAGCGAAGGAGGACTGCTAACTGCCTACTGCCTACTTTTACCCCCCGCTTTGCCAATTGTCAACTTTTCCCATCCAACCCCTTGTTTTTCTACACTCTAGCCCTATCTTTGCACTCCATTTTTAAAAACAACAAGCATGTACGCAATTGTAGACATCGCAGGAAAGCAGTTCAAAGTGGCTAAAGATCAATATATCTACGCTCCCAAGATGGACGGAGAGGCAGGCGCATCTGTTTCTTTTGACAACGTCCTTCTTACCGATACAGACGGTAGCGTAGAAGTTGGCGCCCCTACTGTTAAAGGAGTGAAGGTATCTGGAAAGATATTGGAGCACGTAAAAGGCGATAAGGTGATCATCTTTAAGAAGAAACGCAGAAAGGGCTATGCCAAGCGCAACGGCCACCGCCAGCAGTTTACGAAGGTGCAAATAGAAAGTATTGGTTAATTAACTGATTTGACAATTTGAAGATTTGAAAATTACTTCGGTCTTCGATTGAGAAAATCAGTAGAACTATAGATCAAGCATCATTTTCAAATTAACGAATCATCAAATTTTCAAATTGAATTGAGTTATGGCACATAAAAAAGGTGAAGGTAAAGTAAAGAACGGCCGCGAATCGGAAAGCAAACGGTTGGGCATTAAGAAATTTGGTGGCCAAAAAGTAATTGGCGGTAATATCATTGTGCGCCAGCGCGGTACCAAGCACCACCCCGGCAGAAACGTGGGCATGGGCAAAGACCACACGCTTTTTGCGATGATTCCTGGCACAGTTGTGTTTAAGAAGGGGAAAGCAGACAAATCTTTTGTTTCTGTAGTGGCAGAGGCGTAGATTTCAATGTACAGATAAAAAAATAGGCTGTCTCAGAGGAGATGGCCTTTTTTATGATTTAGATCGTGAATGGGGTGCACGAAAAATTGAAGAATATTGCCACGGAGGCACGGAAAAATGCAATTCTTGCACTCTTACTTTGAATTATCCTTTAGATTCTCAGCAAATTTTCCATCCCTGTTTGTCGTATATCTACGTGAATGTTAATGGATGCGCTTGTTTAGAGTCTTTCAATTTCGTCTTTAGTTAAGCCAGTACTTTCAATGATTGCTTCAATGGGTACGCCATTTTTTTTGAGGTTCTTTGCAACCATCAAAACACCTCTTTTCTCCGCTCTTTTCTCTGCAAAATCAATTCTGCCCAAATCATCTTGCTCCCTCATGGATGCCCTTAGGTAATCTTCCAGTTCGAGTTTTGTCCAGTTCTGTTTATCTGCTTCAAAGTAGGCTTCTTTTAAGCCTTCATCCTTTACGCTCTCTGGAATGATTGTCAAATTTTCAGCATTCTTGATGAAATAAGTCCATTGGTCAATACTGGTCTCCAATTGCTCAATAGTCTTGTTGAATTTTGGCAATTCGATAAAGTTAAACTCAACGTCTTGTATAATTTGTTCTTTGGTCTCAATGTCTAGAACTTTATGCCTGCTAAAATAATTTGGGTTTTTCCCGATTTCAAATTCAAGTATGCCAATAAAATAAACGGGTTTTAACTTTTTGTACTCAACACCTTCGTCCAATTGAGATACAACTCTGCAACTTGCATCTCCACAATAAAAACATTCCCTTTCTCGTCTTTTACTTTCACATCTACAATGGTAGATTTCCCCCCGCTCAATTTGCCCAATTGATAAGGATTAGTAATCTCCACATCAATTACTTGCTCATTTTTGGGTAAATCAATGACGGCATTTAAGAATGAGATCAAGGACTTTTTCTTGCCTTCATTTCCGAAAATTTTTCTGAACGCAATGTCATTCGTGATATCTACAAATTTCATAATACAAATTTAAAAGAATTTGACCGAGAGTGCTCAAAATTCTCGTTTTGCATTTTCCTCAAAGCGATGATCCCAGAAATAGGGTATTCAAAGAAGGGAAAAGCTGATAAATCTTTTGTTTCTGCTACAGCGGAAGCTTAACAATCAAAATTTAAAATCAAAAAAAGGCCGCTTTTATGACAAAGGCGGCCTTTTTTGTTTAAAGCATTTTTTTTGCGATTTTTTCATAAAAACCGCCTTTCAGCATATAATTTGGACTGTTCTGCAAACGGAAGCATTAAATTTTTATAAAAATTTCAACGGCAGTATATACTATGTGTTAATAATACCTTAATTTGGTGGACTTAATTTATTAACCTAAACCAAAACCTATGAAGAAGTTTTTACTGTTATGCTTCTCATTCGTCTTCGTGCTCAGTGCCTGGGCGCAAGAACGGGTGATTACAGGTAAGGTCTCATCTGTTGAAGATGGATCGGCTTTACCTGGTGTGAACGTGGTTCTTAAAGGAACCACCAATGGTAGTGTTACCGATGCAGATGGAAAGTACTCACTTTCTATTCCATCTAGTGGAGGTAGTCTTGTCTTCTCTTTTATTGGATTGAAAACCTCAGAGATTCCAATAGGGGAAAGAACAATTGTGGATGTGCAACTTGGGTTGGACGTTACACAATTAAATGAGATAGTTGTAACGGCTCAAGGTATTGAGAAAGAGCAAAAGTCTTTGGGTTTTGCCCAAACTACTATTTCTTCTTCTCTAATAGCAAATAAACCAGAGGCTGATGTGAGCCGCATGCTACAAGGCAAAACTCCTGGCTTGCAAGTATTGAGCTCTTCTGGCTTGGCTGGAACAGGTTCAAAGATTAATATCCGTGGATTAAGCTCATTAGGTGGCGATACTCAGCCACTTTGGGTGGTGAACGGTGTGCCTATTAACACAAGTACTAATGATATTAACTCCGATTTCCGTGATGGTCAAATTGCACCTTCTAGATTTTTGGATATTGATCAGAATAACATAGAATCAATTTCTATCCTTAGGGGTCTTCAAGCAACCACTACCTATGGCTCGCAAGGCAGAAATGGCGTGATCTTGATTACTACAAAGACAGGATCTAATGGCAAAAATCAGGCTAAGTTTGAAGGCTCCCTAAGCCAGAACTATTCTATTTCTCAGGCGGTTGTCCCAGAGTATCAAAATAAGTGGGCCAATGGTTTTGATGGTGCTTATGGTGAATTCTTTAGTAACTGGGGCTCATTGATCAATGGCACACCAACTAGAACCAGACATCCCTATTTTGAGTGGTCAGGTTTATTCCCAGATCGTCCAGAGTTTGCAACAGCAGCGGGTACTGTTCTGCCTGGTCAAACAATTCCTGGGTATGTACCTGAGGCCTATCCTAATAATGTTTCTAATTTCTTTAAGACAGGTACTTCATCCAATACTTCTTTGGCATTAGCAGGTAAAACTGAATTTGGAACCGTGTCTTTTAGTTATAGCCACTTACAAAAGGATGGCTTTATTAAAAATAATGATTTGACACGCGACAATTTTTCTTTGGGCGGTACGGCAAAATTGACCAGTAAATTGACGTTGACTTCTTCTTTTAACTTCGCAAAGACCAGCACCCAAACTCCACCAGCAGGTTCTGGTACAGGCTCTAACTCAATAGGTGGCCCTTCTATTTGGGCAAATCTTTTCTATACACCACGTAATATTGATTTAACCAACTGGCCATTTGAAAACCCGGTTACAGGTGGTAATGTGTACTATAGAAATGATGGTGCTATTCCTAATCCTAATTGGCTCACTAAAAATACAAGACAATCAAGTGTTACCAACCGTTTCTTCTCTAATATGAGCTTGAACTATAAAGTTACAGATTGGTTGAATGTATCTTATCGTTTAGGGTATGATACCTATAACGAGCAAGGAAAGTATACAATCAATAAAGGTTTAGGAGGCGGTATTTCTGCTGCTCTGTTACCAGGTGCCTATCGCACTATTTCAGGTACAAATACGGTGCTTGACCAAAGCTTGATCCTTTCATTTAATAAATCACTTAGCCAAAATCTTAAGTTGTCTGGTATTTTAGGGTATAATAATCGTAAGGATACCTATGAGCAAACTGGTGCAGAAAGTCTAGGACAAATAGTGTATGGGTTCTTTGAACATAGAAATTTTACTTCTACCCGTCCGTTTGATTATAGAAATTCTACAACTTTTAATACTCAACTCAACTATAAGAAATCACAAAATATAGCTGGTACTTATATTGATGCCAACTTAGAATATAAAGGGTATTTATATTTGAATTTGAGTGGTCGTTACGATCAGGTTTCTACCCTTATTGGAAGCAATGGTCAACTGTTTTATCCTGGTGCTAGTGTTGCCTTCATTCCTACCGCTGCCTTCCCTAATTTTGGTTCAGGTGTATTGGATTTCTTAAAGATTCGCGCAGCTTATGGTACTTCAGCTAATTTTGGTCGCCCCTATGACGTTTCTCAACAATTTGACACAAACGGGCAGGCCTTTTCTACCTCTACAGGTGCTAATGTCGTAAGTTCTAATGTTTCAAGTCGACTTGCTAATCCAAACCTTAAAGCAGAAAGGTTGATAGAATATGAAGGTGGTATTGAATCCACTATGTTTGAAAATAGGATCAAACTAAATGCTTCTGTTTACCTAAGAAGTTCAGAGGATTTGCAATTACAAATTGCCTTGGATCCTTCTACGGGTTACACCAACACAACTGTTAATGCAGGTGGTATAACTAACAAAGGTTTTGAGGTTAGTTTCACAGGTACACCTTTGCGTACTGATGACTGGCAGTTGGATCTGACATTTAATTACACCAAGAACATAAGCCGCGTAGATAAATTAGTTGGGAATACAACTTCGGTATTTATTGCAGGGCAAGCCACAGAAGGTAATTATGCTGAAATTGGCCAGCCATTCAACGTAATCAAGGGTACGTTTGTCCCTAAATCTCCTGACGGACAATTAATTGTGAACTCTGCAGGTTACTATCAGACCAGCTCAAACATTGGTATTATTGGAGATCCTAATCCACAATGGTTTGGTTCTGGTATTCTTAGCTTACGCTGGAAGTCACTCACATTGGGTGCACAAGTGGACTATGTAGCTGGTGGCCAAGTATTGTCTTACACAGTTTCATCACTGATTGGTCGCGGTGTAGGCAAAGATTTGGAAAACTTTGATCCCACTTTGCCATTGGTGTTACCAGGTGTAAAGGAAATTACAGATGGCAGTGGCAATGTAACAGGGTATGCACCTAATGACTATCCCTTGACTACGGCTGGTGTATTCTTTGGAAACACCATCATCGGTGGGGCACCTTCAGATAGAGCTATCTTTGATGCAACCCGCATACGTATCCGTGAGATTTCTTTAGGCTATACCTTGCCAACCGCTATGATTTCTAAACTTAAATTGAAAGCGGTTACTATTTCTGCCATTGCTAATAACGTTTGGTGGAGAGCTATCAATGCGCCTCAATACACCCATGCTGATTTCGATCGCACAGCATTTGGTGCTACCAACGGTGCTGGTTTCGATTACATCAGTGGCCCTACTGCTACTGATTTTGGTGTCAATCTTAAAGTATCATTCTAAAAATGACAATGAATATGAAAAATATAACACGAAAGCTGGGGGTGCTACTGTTTTTAGTGGCCTCAGCTTGCCAGTTGGACAACGATACAGTAAATCCTAGTACGCTTACCCCTGCCTCTGCGGATCCAGACTTGCTATTAAATGGAGCTCAACTTAGTTTTGCCACTTTTTTTAACACAGCAAGTGGTAATACCGATCAATTGGTGAGGATTAATGCAATGGTTGGTGGGTATAGATACCCAACTGCTATTACTGCTTCTTCTGTAAATTTTTTGTGGAGTTCGGCATATCAAAGTATTCTAATCAATACTAAAGCACTTATTCCGATAGCTCAAGCAAAGAACCTTACTACACACGTAGCCATTGCTAAAGCATTGGAGGCATATGTTTATTTGACATTGGTGGACATCTTTAATGATGTGCCCCAATCAGAAGCTTTGTTGGGTGTTAATTTTGCTCCTAAGTTGGATAATGCCTCAGAGGTGTATGCTTATGCTATTGGCCTTTTGAGTGAAGCACGAACACAACTAGCGAAGACAGGTGCGGATGCAGGTACCAACATTTCTGCTGGAGGCGATCTATACTATGCTGGTGATAGAGCCAATTGGACAGCTCTTGTAAATTCACTTGAGTTGAAAGCTTGGTTGAATATTAGAACTCTCCCAACACGTGCGGCAGAGGCGGATGGCAGAATTACGGCTTTGTTAACTTCTAATTTAATTGATTCGGAGGCTGAGAATTTTACATTTAAATATGGAACAGCAACGGTTCCTAATTCACGTCATCCACTTTATGAGCAGTATTATGGATTAGCTCTTGGTACTGCTGGAGGTTACATTGCTAATTATTTTATGCGCGAGCTTTATACCGGATATGTTGATGGAGCAGGTGATCCGATTCAAGATCCAAGATGGAGATATTATTTCTACCGTCAAGTAGGAAGTGTAGATCCAGCTACGGCAGGATTTGATGTGAAGGCACTCGGTTGCTCTCCTGCAGCCCCTCCAGCAAACTATGTAGCTGCTGGAACTGTATTCTGTGTCTTTGAGCCAGGTTTTTATGGTCGAGATCATGGAGATGCGTCAGGCACTCCCCCTGTTGGTCCAGTAATTACTTGTGCAGGCGTATACCCCGCAGGTGGTAGACCAGATAATAACGGGGCAGATGCAACTAGTCCAAATGGCTACAATAAACCAACTATTAGGGGTGATGGAGCCTTTGGTGCTGGTATTGAACCAATCTTTATGTCTTTCTTTACTGATTACATGAAGGCTGAAATTTTGGCAAGAAGAGGCAATGTAGCAGGGGCAAAAACCGCATTAACATCTGCTGTCACTAACTCGATTTCTCAAGTACAAAATTTTGCACTAGCTAAGAAGCAAACAGTTACGCCCTCACGAATACCATCTATTTCAGCATACTTGACAGCCGTAAGTTCGGCTTATGATGCCGCGCCCAATAAGCTAGATGTAATTGGCCGTGAATTCTATGTATCACTTTTTGGTAATGGAGTAGAGGCTTATAATAGCTATAGGAGAACTGGCGCTCCACGCAACCTTCAGCCCACCTTGCAGACAGGTGCTGGACCTTGGACTCGCGCTTTCCCTTATCCTGCTACCTATATTACACTCGCTGGGGGTACTGCTAAACCTAATGAGTCAGTGAACAAGGTATTTTGGGATGGTAATCCAGAAACACTTAACTAAAAATGAATATGAAAAAAATAACTTATAGTCTACTCCTTTTTGTTGTGCTTTCTTTTGTCTACTCATCTTGTAAGGATGAGGCATTGGACCCCCTTCAGCAAGACAAGATTTTGAAAGGGAAACTCCTAGTGCTTAGGGGAGATCAATTACAAAAAGTATATTTTGACGGTAAACCTGGAGCAGAAGTATTCCCGAAAATTGCAACAGGTACAGAGAATTTTGCATTTGAGGCGGAGTACTTATCAGAAGACCCTTCTTCATTGCAATCCGTGGATATTTTTGTTCTCCAAAAGACAAGCCCTACAGCCACGCCTGTACGCCTTCTTATGAAAACTGTACCGTTTTCTGAATTTAAGAATGACGGAAAGTACCCTCGCCCGTGGGTCAGTGTAACAATGAAGTTTACTGATATTTTAACCAAATTGGGCATAGATAATACTTTCACAAATGGTAAATTGAGTCCAGCTACCGTTAATAAACTCTTAACAAGCTATAAGAATGGCATTGGTATTGAAAGTGACCTTAATTTGACGGATGGCTCAAAAGCACCTGCTGAAAATGTGGTGGCTGCTGGTTTATTCCAAAGCAACCAATTTTATCCAGCTCAGATATTAAATTATGCTATGACAGATTATTGTTCTTATGACCCTGATAGTTGGGCAGGCAAAACATATAAATCTGTGGAGTCTCCAGGATCTACTGAAGATAATAAAATGAGAAAAGATCCAACCGTAGCTAATAGGTTTATTATTGATAATTGGTGGGGAGATGGGGTAGACGTTTATATGGACTTTAAGGTTTCCTCTAATCCAGCTACCCAGACAATTGTTATCCCCAAACAGACTACTAGTGAAGGAGGTGAAGCCAGTGGAACTGGAACTTATAGCCAGTGCGTAGGAACGATCTCACTAACTTGCAAATATGTTCTTGGTGGAGCTACTTATGAATTTACATATAAGCTAACTCCCTTGTAAGATAGAAATATTGAGAGCTTAATTAAAGAGGCTGTCTCGAGAGAGCAGCCTCTTTTTTTTATTAATTTTTTCGCTCTAGTGATGTTATGGATATGACTAATTTGCATCACACAAAATAAAAACGGAGTATTTAATTTATGGAAATGAATTTATTTGTTAGATGTGTTTCTTTGGCGCAAAAGTGAAATCATGAGCTTTAAAAATATTTTGATCATTAGCTTATTTATTCTTTTTATAAGCTGTCATGACAAGGTTGTGATTCCTAAAGCAAATGCAGATAATGGTGGCCTGTTCTTGCCAGATGGATTTGGTGCGTTGGTGGTAGTTGATAGTGTTGGCCCCACTAGGCATTTGGCTATCAATGACAATGGTGATATTTATGTGAAGCTCCGTATCATAGAAGGAGATTCAGGCAACGTTGCGTTACGCGATACCAACAACGATGGTAAGGCAGACATTATTCAGCGCTTTGGTGATTATCCAAACGATGGAAGTTTTGCAACTGAAATGCGTATACACAATGGCTATTTATATTTTAGTTCAGAACAGGTAGTTTATAGACAAAGATTAACACCATCTAAATTGATCCCAGATGGCAAACCAGAAAGAATAGTAATAGACCATCATCCCATTCAATGGCATAATGCCAAGTCGTTGGCTTTCGACAATCAAGGTGGCATGTATGTTACTTTCAGTGCGCCAACAAATATTTGCGAAGCAAAAATGATAGTGCCGGGGAACCCAACACCAATAGTTTCTACCCCTTACCCATGCCCACAATTAAATGACCACGGTGGTATTTGGAGATTTGATGAAAATAAATTGGAACAATCCCAATCAGAGGGTAAAAGATTTGCCACAGGATTAAGAAGTGTGGTAGCCATATCTTGGAATGAGGAGGATAACAGTTTATACGCGTTGCAGCATGGAAGAGATTGGTTGAATAATCAAACTATGCACTATTATAGTCCTTGGCAAAACGCAGTTTTACCAGCAGAGGAGTTTGTGAAAATTAAAGAAGGAGATGATTTCGGCTGGCCATATACTTATTACGATCCTTTTAAACATAAGAGAATATTATCGCCCGAGTATGGTGGAGATGGTGTCAAGGAAATAAATGATTTTGTTGATCCAATCATGGGGCTGCCTGCACATTGGGCACCTAATGATTTGTTATTTTACAAAGGCAATCAATTTCCTGCACGATATAAAAAGGGTGCGTTTATAGCATTTCACGGATCAACCAATCGTACACCTTATCCCCAAGCAGGGTACATTGTTGCATTCATCCCTTTTGAAAATGGAAAGCCAATAGATAAATGGGAAGTATTTGCAGATGGATTTGTGGGAGTTGATACCATCGTCAGTGTGAATGATGCGAAATACAGACCCATGGGCCTATCAGAAGGGCCAGATGGTTCTTTGTACATATCGGAATCAAAAAAAGGTAAGATATGGCGTATTATTTTTGAAGCTGACCCAACAAAATTTGAGGAAGCGCAGCTTGTTAGGATGGAAAAGAGAAAGTCAAAATCCCATCTCAAAACACCTGATAAAAAATTAGACAATCTATCCGTACCGACACAGTAGATATGAGCAAATAAATTTTATGGCTGTTTATTGAAAGCAACTTCAAATGAACTTTGTGCCTCAAACGGCTCCCCTTGCTTGGTTATACCTTTTATGAGTACGCCAAAGCTGCCAATGTTATCAGAAGCGTAAAAAGTGAGTTTTGTTTTACCATAATTATCAACCCGTTGTAGTGGATTCCAGTACAATATTGAGCGCAGGTCTGGAATTCGTTGAAAATCTCCTTTTACAATAACGGGTTGAGAATTTAGGGGCTTACTCAATCCCTGTACCTTAAGGGCTGTGCTGTTTTCTAAAACACTAGCGGCAACTGATTTTTTAGTTTCAACTAGTACCACTCCATTTTTTCCCAGAACACCTAGGTGACTTAATTTATTCAAGTTATTAATCAGTTTGATGGTTAATACGTCCACTGGTTTTAAACTCAAGAAGAATTCTTTATTTTTAGTGAGTACGCCATCAATTAAAAATAAGGGTTCGCCTTTTGGCACTATTGAATTGTTTTTTTGATTCAATAATAACTTCACAACCGTTTCATTGCCTCTTTTGCGATGCTGTAGATAAGGGATGACTTCCCTAATGAGGTCTTCCATGGTAGGAAATGCAATATAGTCTTGAACATTCACTGTGAAGTCAGTACCCATCGCTTCCTCTTCAAATTCTTTGTTTAAATTTAGCGGAGCAATTGTCTTTTCTTTTGTAGAAGAGAAGAAATTATAGGATTGTTCGACTATTTTTTTCTTCTGAACATAATCGCCATAGGCATCAAGATAATCTGATAGGGTTGAAGCAATACTAGCTTCTGTTTTAAACTCAACTGCTTCTGGTATGATTTGGTACTCTTCTCCCATTTCTTTCCCTTTGTACTCCATCATATAGAAAAGTTCATCCTTATCCCAAAAATCGTATAGAAAAGGCATTTCGAAAAGACCATCTTTGCCCGTTCGTGCTTCGTATCCAACCATTGCATTTTGAAGGTAGCCCATTAGTAAAGTGGAGTCAGGAACAGGTCTGCCTGAGTTTTTAAAAATAGCTCTCCCTTTTATTTTCAAGTTGTTGGTAAGGCGCTGACCAGGTTTTTGATTAGGGTTTAAGATGTCAGACCAAGGAATTAGCCCATCGCTTTTCATAGCCAGTAAATCATCAAGCAGATTAGTATCACTTAAATCATTTGAGTTTAGAGTAGAAAATTCTTTTTTTGTTTGCGGGAACATAGGATTTTTGAGTAACACATCCTTTTTAAAGGATAGCGAATCTGTATCTGTGAAAAAATCTTTTTGATAGACAGAAATAGTGAAGTCCCCTTGAAGAGGATTGCCCACCTTATCTCGCAAGGAGAATTCTACATCTACTTTATCACGAGGGTGAACTGTTTTGGTAATGAATTCTAATGCTGCTACGGCATTTGGCTGGTTGGTAAAGAAAATTCTTTTTGTCAAGACTGCTCCATCGTTATCAAAAACGGTTGCTTGGCTCAATCCGTTTTTTAAATATTTACGTGGCATCGTTGCCTGAAATTTAGCATTGTTATCGAAAGCCACAGGGGCAGAGTAAACTATTCTTTTTCGATTAGTTACAACTAGGTACAACTCCTTTTTTCTTAAAGCAGATTTTAATGGAACTGAAATTAAAATATTTTTTGATTGATCTGAACCAGATTGGGTGACTCGCAGGGTACAACCATCCTCTTTCGCGATGGTCAATGGTTGATTGATAGATGCGCCATTTATTTCCACATAATAAGACTCTCCCGTTTGAGGTGTAATGAGTGTATTTGCAACACCATCTTTGCCAATAACGAACTGAGCAACTTCTTCACTTTTATTGTTTTTAATTTTGCCTGGTCCTGCCCAATCTGATTTAATGATAATTCTATTCTCTACACCATTGACAAAATTACCACCCTCAAAAGCGATGGTCAGATTTGGGCTTGCCTTTGACCTTTTGACGGACAGCTTATTTTTTCCGACTACAGAAATTTCTTTTGAATAGAGAAGGGAAGAAGTCAAATCTTTGATTTCCGGATTGTAGATCGCAAAAAGATAGACACCTGGTAACGTTTCAGGAGAAATGATAATTTGATTGCTAGCTAGTCCATCAAATACGCTGAAATTTATCTTTTGAGCCATTTTACCATCGGCATCGAAAATTCCTAGAGTTAAAATCCTTTTCCCTTTTGCGGCAATGAAATCCTCATTCAACAGATAGGTTTGAAAAAATGCCGTGTCTGACGGGGCATACTTTTCTTGATTAAAAATGAGTTGTACTTGTTCTTGCGGATGGCTTTGGTAATAGGCTTCCATCTTTTGTGATAGAACCGCAATAAAATTATCAATAGGCATCATTGCCGAAAGGCAGACGAGTAGTAGCAGAGGCAAGATTATCTTTTTCATTTCCAATCAATTGGCTTTTGAGTAGTAGAGTGTTTGAATGCAAGTAAGCAAGATTCCCTGACAACGAAAGGCTCGGAGTAGAATTTTAAGAGGCTTGGATCTTCGCCTGCTCTGGGCGTATAACGAGGCGGGAGACCTGGTGGGGGAGGTATAACAGCAGCTCCTTTTGGAATATCCTTAGATGTAAGAAACAGCGTTTTCTTCGAGATAGCCGAAGCGTAAAAAAAACCTTGAACCTCCTCGTTCCCGTCTTTTGAAAAGATATTAGAGATTGCTTTTCCAATAGCTGGCTGAAATAAACTGGTTGCTCCTTCTTTTTGATCTTGAACGGTTCTCCAATAGTCAAAAGCAGATTTGGAAAGGCTTAATTGCTCAGCTTTTACCAAAGTTTTATCCCAAAACGGCCAGAACTCTACAGGAATAATTCCCATGTCAACTTTGTTAAATTTTCCGTTGTCCACAATATAGTTGTCACTCACATTTGGTTTTTCTCCAACTAGATCAGCCCAACATTGGCAGCACTCACAAGGGTTTGGGTATAATATCTCACCTGTCTTCTTAATAAAAACCGCACCACTGCAAGGTCGCGGATCAGGAATTATGACAAGACCTCCGGGACTAGATTCAAAAATAATGTGAAGATCGGGAGAAGTGAGTACCCTATATGTACCTGTCAGCTTCCAAAGAAAATAATTTTCACCCTCTGGCTCGCCATGAGAGTTCATGAAAATTCTGAAATAATAATTGGCTATGCCTTTCTCACTGACTTTTGTTTGAAATTCGTAATAAATGCTATCGACAGTTCCTGGCGGTCTTATTTTTTCCGGGATTGATTCATATACTTTGCCATCGTGCATTTCAATTCGAACAAAATATTCTTTTCCAATTGCACCTCTCATTCCAGTTGGGCTGGTTTGAAAAACATCCGTAGTGGTTTCGGTTAAGATTTCGGAGTTCCCCTCATTGTCGAAAATCGTTACGGACTTTGCCAGTACGGTAGGAGGAGCAGCGAAGTCGGCAAGTCTTCTCGTTCTAGAAAGTTTTACAGTATAAGGCCCAGGAGCATCTGTGATAGCCCCATCCACTACTAGCTGTAACGATGCGTTGGGCACTGTAATACCAAGTCTGTCGATGCAGGAATCGTGAATAATAAAAACGCAAAAGAGTACCCACGGCTTTTTCATTTCCAATCAGGGGGTTGTTGAGTTGTAGAATGCTTGAACGCATTTAAACAAGATTCCCTAATAATAAACGTGTTGATAGTATCCTGTCTTCCAGGTCCTAGGCCAGGGGGAGGAGGAATAACCCCTGCCCCGAGCGGTATATCTTTTGTGCTAAGGAAAAGAGTTTTTTTGACTACGCCAGCTGCGTAAAAAAAACCTTGCACCTCTTCATTACCATTTTTTAAAGAAATATTAGAGAGCGCTTTGCCGATGGATGGTTGAAATAGGCTTGTTGCTCCTTCTTTTTGGTCTTGAATTGTCTTCCAATAGTTGAAGGCTGCCTGAGAAAGACTCAATTGTTCAATTTTCACAAGTGTCTTATCCCAGAAAGGCCAAAACTCAACAGGGATGACACCCACTTCCACTTGGTTAAATTTTCGATTGGCCACAATGTAGTTGTCGCTCACGTTTGGTTTGTTACCAACCAGATCTACCCAACACTGGCAGCATTCACAAGGGCGTACAGAAACTAATTTATTAGCCTTAACATCGAAAACGAAACCACTGCATGCCCTTGGAGCTGGGCCCAAGCCACGAACAAAATAAAGTTCTGGTGAAGTTATTACCCTATAAGTTCCGGTCATCTTCCAAAGAAAATAATTTTCACCTTCTTTTTCTCCCTGTGAATTCATGAAAAACCTAAATTGGTAATTGGAAATGTCAAGCTCAGATACTTTTGTTTGAAATTCGTAATAGATACTATCAACGGCTCCCGCGGGATTAATCCTTTCTGGTATAGATTCATAGACCTTTCCGTTGTTTAATTCAATCCGTACAAAATACTCTTTTCCGATCACCCCTCGCATTCCAGTTTTACTGGTTTTAAAAGTTCCATCGCTGACTTCCGTCAGGGTTTCAAAGTTTCCTTCGTTGTCAAAGATTGTTACGGCCTTGGCGGCTACGCTTAATTTTGGTGAGAGATAGTCTTCGAGTTTTCTTGTCCACGAAAGTCTTACTGTGTAGGGGCCAGGGGCATCTGTAATGGCACCATCTACTACCAACTGCAAAGATGTGTTAGGCGTGGTAATGCTCAACTTGTCAATGCAAGAATCGTGAATAATAAAAACGCAAAAGAGTACCCATGACTTTTTCATTTCCAATCAGTGGGTTGCTGGGTTGTGGAATGCTTGAATGCGTTTAGGCAAGATTCCCTAATAATAAGCGTGTTAATGGTATCCTGTCTTCCGGGCCCGAGGCCAGGCGGGGGAGGGATGACCCCTGCGCCTAGCGGTATATCTTTTGCGCTAAGGAAAAGAGTTCTTTTGGCCACGCCAGCGGCATAAAAAATCCCTTGTACCTCTTCATCTCCATTTTTTAAAGAAATATTAGAGAGCGCTTTGCCAATGGATGGTTGAAATAGGCTTGTTGCTCCTTCTTTCTGGTCTTGGATTGTTTTCCAATAGTTGAAGGCTGCCTGGGAAAGGCTCAATTGTTCAATTTTCACAAGCGTTTTATCCCAGAAAGGCCAAAACTCAACAGGGATAACACCCACTTCCACTTGGTTGAATTTTCGGTCGGCCACAATGTAGTTGTCGCTTACGTTTGGTTTGTTACCAACCAGATCTACCCAGCACTGGCAGCATTCACAAGGGCTTACATAGACTAATTCATCTGTCTTAGTATCAAGAACGAACCCACTGCATGCCCTGGGTTTCTTCAGGTAACCTAAACCGACACGGACAATATAAAGTTGTGGTGAAGTTATTACCCTATAAGTTCCGGTCATCTTCCAAAGAAAATAATTTTCACCTTCTTTTTCTCCTTGGGAGTTCATAAAAAACTTAAATTGATAACTAGGAATGCCCTTATCGGATACTTTTGTTTGAAACTCATGATAGATACTATCAACAGTCCCTGCGGGATTAATCCTTTCTGGTGTAGATTCATAGACCTTTCCATTGTTTAACTCGATTCGTACAAAATACTCTTTTCCTATCACCCCTCGTATTCCAGTTTTACTTGTTTCAAAGGTTCCATCGCTGACCTCAGTCAGGGTTTCAAAGTTCCCTTCGTTGTCAAAGATTGTTACCGCCTTGGCGGCTACGCTTAATTTTGGTGAGAGATAGTCTTCGAGTTTTCTTGTCCACGAAAGTCTTACTGTGTAGGGGCCTGGGGCATCTGTAATGGCACCATCTACTACCAACTGCAAAGATGTGTTGGGCGCAGTAATGCTCAACTTGTCGATGCAAGAATCGTGTATAATAAAAATGCAAAAGAGTATCCATGACTTTTTCATTTCCAATCAGGGGGTTGTTGGGTTGTGGAATGTTTAAATGCGTTTAGGCAAGACTCTCTTATTACAAATGGTTCAGAAAGAAACTCCTCGTAGATTGGTGGTGCTCCTGTTGGAACATAGCGTGGAGGGATTACAGGTGGTGGAGGAATAACACCTGCACCAAGTGGTATGTCTCTTGAAGTAAGGAAAATAATTTTTTTTGAGATACTAGAAGCCTGAAAAAGACCTTGTACTTCTTCACTTCCATTTTTCAAAAATATATTGGATGTAGCTTTGCCAATAGCTGGCTGGAAAAGGCTAGTGGCCCCGACCTTTTGATTACGGATAGTTTTCCAATAAGAATAAGTTGATTTGGAAAGACTCATTTGCTCAACAGTTACCATTGTTTTATCCCAGAAGGGCCAAAATTCAACAGGAATAACACCCACTTCAATTTTTTTGAACTGCCCATTTGCTACAATCTGATTGTCACTAACATTTGGATTTGGGTCAACTAGATTAGCCCAGCATTGGCAGCATTCACACGGACCTACCTTCAACAAATCTCCAGTCCTCTTATCAATAATAAAACCACTGCAGGGCCTGGGAGTTTTTTTTGGCGGTGGTGGTGGTTCTAGTAATTCTGGTTGTAAGAGAATATGCAACTCAGGTGAAGTAGTTACTCGATAGGTGCCGGTCAACTTCCAAAGGAAATAGTTTTCACCATCTGGCTCTACTTTAGAATCTATAAAAATGCGGAAATAATACTTTGCTATTCCACTGAGTTGAACATCTTTTTTGAATTCGTAATAGACGCTATCAATAGTACCAGACGGATTAATTTTTTCAGGAATCGATTCATATATTTTGCCATCACGCGTTTCAATCCTCAAAAAGTACTCTCTTCCAACTATTCCCCTGATGCCAGTTGGGCTAGTTTGATAGGTGCCCGAACTAGTTTCAGACAGCACTTCTGAATTCCCATTTTTATCAAAAATAGCTACCGATTTAGCAGATACGGTGAATCGAGGTGAGATAAAATCATCAAGCTTCTTCGTTCTTGAAAGGTTTACAGTATAAGGCCCGGGTGCATCTGTTATACGTCCATCTACAACTAATTGTGACAATGCATCGGGCGCAGCAATGGTAAATTCATCAATGCAAGAATCTAACAAAACAAAAGTGAAAAAAAAGATCAGTTGCTTTTTCATCACTAACTAACATTACCATGTTATTGGTTTTTGTGTCGTTGAAAATTGAAATGCAGCCAAACAAGATTCTGGAATTGGTGGAGGAGCTGATGGAATCACGCCTGAACCAAGCGGAATATTGGCAGCACTTAAGAAAATAACCTTCTTGGTAATGGCAGATGCATAAAATAAACCTTGTACCTCTTCATTTCCGTTTTTTATAAAGATATTAGAAACCGCCTTTCCTATCGATGGCTGAAATAGGCTAGAGCTACCTTCCTTTTGATCAGCAACCGTTTTCCAATAATTAAAGGCAGCTCCTGAAAGGCTCAATTGCTTAACTTCTACTTGAACTTTATCAAAGAAGGTCCAATACTCTACAGGTACTATTCCCACCTCTACATTTTTGTATGAGTTACCTGATGAAATAGTATTATCACTTACAGTGGGTTTTGTATCAACAAAATTGACCCAACAAGTACAGCACTGGCATAGGCCAACCTCTACAAGGTTTTTATTATAGCCGCTGCAAGGAGGCGGGTCTGGAATTCGGCCTTCACCAGCAGGAACAGTACGCAATTCAGGGCTAGTTTGCACTTTGAATGTGCCAGTAAACTTCCAACGGAAAAGATTTTCACTTTGAGCCACACCTTTGGAATCGATATATATACGAAATTGATATTTGGGAGGACCAGTGGGCGGGAGAACTTTTTCAAAGGTATAGTAGATGCTATCAATAGTTCCTGAGGGATTTATTTTTTCAGGAGAAGATTCAAATATCTTACCATCTCTCGTCTCTACTCGCAAGGTATACTCTCTACCAATAGTACCCTGTATACCATTTGATTTAGTTTGAAAAGCACCTGGATATATTTCTGTCAATATTTCTGAGTTGCCAACGTTATCAGAAATAACAACCTTGGACGCTGAAACGGGTTTGCCTTCACTAAAATCTAAAATTTTTCTTGTCCGGCTCAATTTTACTGTGTAGGGCCCGGGTTCATCGGTTATCTGGCCTTCTACAACTAATTGCGAAGCTGCATTTGAAGATATAAAATCAATCCGATCAACACAGGAATCTGAAATGAGTAAAATAATAATGAATAACGCGCTCTTTTTCATCAATCAGAATTTAACACTATAGGTAAGAGAAGGCAGAATCGTCCCTATGATAGAAAGTTGATAAGGAACTAAAGTGCCATTGCTTGCCTCTTTAAAGAAAATGGTAAACGGATTTTTTCGGCCATACACATTGAAAAATGAAAGAGTCCAAGTGCCATCAAATATTTTTTTCCTTTTGTGGCTCCCCTCCAATACAATAGCCATGTCTAACCTATGATAGTCAGGAATTCTATATTGGTTGCGCTCGGAAAAATTTGAAACGGATATGTTGTCAATGGTAAATCCAGAAAGAGGGGTTGTTACAGGTCTACCTGTTCGATAGGTAAAGTTACCGGTAAAGAAATATCTTCTGGAAATATTATACTTCCATGAAATATTAATGATGTTGGGTTGATCAAAATTGGAAGCGTATTCTTTTCCGTTGTTAATGGATTCTGAAGCAGTGGGCCCTACTATCGTGCGCAGAGACCTGGAATAGGTGTAGCTAATCGAACCTGTTAATCTGCCAAGTGATTTGGTGATTTGAGTCTCCACTCCATAGGCATTTCCCGTGCCCTGTAATAGATCGGTCTCTATTTGCTGATTTAATATAAGCCTTGCACCGTCTTTAAAGTCTATTATGTTATCTATTTTTTTCTGATAGAACTCAATGAACATATCATACATTTTCTTTTTAGAGGTATGGAAATAGCCAATAGAAAACTGATCTGCTAGCTGTGGTTTAAAATAAGTACCGCTTGGCTGCCAGATATCGATAGGGGTAATGGCAGTTGTATTGGTGACCAAATGTAAGTATTGATAGATTCGATTATATCCAAACTTAATGGAGGAGGTGGGTGAAAGGCTATACCTAAATGAGACGCGAGGTTCTAAGCCATTATAAGATTTAATAGTTTCGCCAGAGGTGTAAGAAGTTGTGTTGATTAAGTTCGGCAATTCTAGAGGTAACCCTGATTTATAATTGTTGACTGTTCCAGGACCTATAGAACTAAACATAGAGAATCGAACACCCGCCTCAATATTTATTTTTTCGCTGATGGAATAGTTATCACTTACATAGCCAGCCGATTCAATAGATTGCTGATCTTCAATTTGGATTAACTTAATGTTCGATAGGTCAGAGCTTGGTTTTAATGTTCCAGGACTGAATCCATAGAATTGTGCTTGTGCCCCAACTGTTATTTTATGTTTGCCAAGTTGATAGTGAATATCGGTTTTAATAGAAGGATAAGTTATTTTGTAAGACAAATTGAAACCTGTAGCCGGATTATCATCAATCACTTCGTATCCATAGGTTCCGTAGCCCACATGTAAAGAAGCGTTTAACTTTGGCGAAAAGATATGATCCAGCTGCATGGATCCCAACAAATTGTTCCATCTGTAAGTAGAGTCACCTTGTAATCTAAACTGATCTCGGCTAATATATCCGGAAAATGTAATCTTAGTGCTTTTACTAAACTTGTGAGATAATTTTAAAGAACCATCGTAAAATGTTACGCTACTATTTCTAAGATCTATGTAATTAGTTCTGATTGAATTAATGAGCCAATCAGAATAAGTAGTGCGAAAAGAAGCGGATATCGAAGTTTTGTCTTTAACAATAGGTCCTCCAATATGAAGGTTACTAGTGATGAGGCCTATTCCACCGCCACCCTTCCATTTCTCATAATCTCCTTCCTTTGAACGAATATCAAGCACTGAAGATATTCTTCCGCCAAACTCTGATGGAATTCCACCTCTATAGAAAGTTACATCGCGGATGGCTTCAGAATTGAAGGCAGAGAAAAACCCAAATACGTGCGAGCTATTAAAAATGGGCATACCATCGTATAGAATTAAATTTTGATCAGCACTACCACCCCGTACATTAAACCCAGAAGCCGCCTCACCTGCCGTAGTTACTCCCGGCAATATTTGAATTTGTTTGATCAAGTCCACCTCACCCAAAAAACTGGGAGCCCTTTTTAGGTCTTTCATGCTGATTTGAACTTGGCCAATATTGCTTGTAACTGCTTCTCTATTGACCCGATCTTGTACAACCACTTCCTCTAGAACAGTAGGAATCTCTTCCAACTCGATGGATAAGTCTCCATCTTGAAACCCCTTTAGGTTAATTACTTTCTCTTCATAATTAACGTATGAAAAGTTAATGATATGATCGCCCGCAGGTACTTGTAATCGAAATTGTCCTTGCAGATCTGTAGAAACACCTTGTAACAGATTGTTGAAATATACGCTTGCTCCTGGAAGAGGTTCACCATTTTTGCCTTTGACTATTCCTCTTACCCATATTTTTTGATTGGATTGGATATTTACTTGATTTCCAAATTGGACTTGCTCAATTTTCTTTCTTTCTCGAATGGCATTATTCAGTAAAGTATTGTGTTGAATAGCTTGCTTAGGGTCTTTTACAAAAACAATTGTATGCTTGTTAAATTCTAGATAGTTTAAGTCGGTGCCTAAGAAAAGATCACTTAACGCAAATTGTAAAGTTTGATTCTTAAAGTCTTTTTCAATCGAAATTTTGTTAAACCAGTCTGGCAAAAAGTAGAACTTAATAGGATGTTTCTTTTCCAACTCTTCCAAAAAGGTCTGTAGATTTTTCCCTTTTTCAGATCCATCAAGTTTAAGATTGAGAATATCCTGCCCCAAAGAGCAAATAGAGAAAAATAGAAAAAGAGTGAGTAAAAGTGTTTTCAATATCTTTTAAGTTTAGTGACTTAATTATTTATATGGGAACGAATACATAATGTATTAGATACAAAAAAAGATCATTTAGTTGTAATTCATCTCATTCTCCAAAAATACAAAAAATCACCCTATACCAATCTAAGAATGATTTAACAAAACTAGCTTTACTAACTGAGAATTTACCCTGCTATCTCAAACCTCTCCACACTCGCCTTCTTCAAATGCTCTTCATAATCAAAAGGAACATCGCCACCGTTTAGGAGACAGCCAACGGGGATGAGCGGATAGATTTCATCGTATGTTTTTACGGTGTTCATGAATATTCGTCTATACACGTGGCTGCGATTGATATTCTCAGGATGATCAAGGCCTGCCGCGCCAATGAGCTCGACAAAACTTTCCACTGTGTTTTTATGAAAGTTGGCCACACGTACTTTTTTATCTTCTACTACAAGGCCTTTCATAAAGTAAGGGTCTTGCGTAGCCACGCCAGTAGGGCAAGTATTCTTGTTGCACTCAAGAGCTTGTATGCAGCCGAGTGCCATCATCATTGCGCGGGCAGAGTTGCAAGTGTCGGCACCAAGCGCCATGGCTCGCACAAGATGAAAGCCAGTAAGGATTTTGCCCGATGCGATCAATTTCATTTCCTGGCGGATGCCAAATCCAATCAAGGCATTGTCTACAAAGGCGAGTGCATCAAGCAAAGGCATGCCCACAAAGTTGGTAAACTCCGGGGGAGCCGCTCCTGTGCCACCTTCTCCACCGTCAATAGTAATAAAATCAGGGTATGTATTGAGTTGCACCATCGCCTTGCAAATAGATAAGAACTCCGTCTTCCGCCCTATACACAACTTAAAGCCTACTGGCTTGCCGCCCGATAGCTCGCGGAGTTCTTTTATGAATAGAACTAGTTCTGTGGGCGTACTGAATGCGCTGTGAAAAGGAGGAGAGAAAACAGTTGTCCCCGCTTTCACTAATCGGATGGCGGCAATCTCAGGAGTGTTTTTAGCGGCAGGTAAAATTCCGCCATGTCCTGGTTTGGCTCCTTGCGATAATTTTATCTCGATCATTTTTACGCTCGGCTTAGTGGCATTTTTTTGGAATGCATCGGCAGAGAAATTTCCGTCTTCTGTACGCGCGCCAAAGTAGCCCGTGCCTACTTGCCAAATAATATCACCGCCTGGTTCTAAATGATACGGACTTAAACCGCCTTCGCCTGTGTTGTGTGCAAACCCGCCAATTTTAGCCCCAGCGTTCAATGCCAAAATTGCATTCTGACTAAGCGAACCAAAACTCATGGCAGATACATTCAACACACTCATGTCGTACGGTTGTTTGCAATCTTTTCCTCCAAACTTTACGCGTGGGTTGTGATCCATCTTGTGAAAATCTTTGGGCGCAATGGAGTGCGTCATCCATTCGTAGCCTTCTGCATATACATCTAGTTGCGTACCGAACGGGATGGTGTCGATTTGCTTTTTGGCACGTTGGTAAATCACGGATCGCTCATTGCGATTGATGGGTGAGCCATCTGTGTCTGATTCCACAAAGTATTGCTGGATTTTAGGACGCAGGTCTTCGAAAACATAGCGCAGTCTGCCCAGTACAGGAAAATTGCGCCTGATGGATTGATGGGTTTGCACCATATCCACGATGCCCATGTAAATCAAAGGGACAACAAAGATGAACGCAAACAAGGCCTCGATCCAATAAAGCGACCAGGCGATAATCAGTGCTGAAACTACAATGCTACAGATGATGAATATTTTTCTCATAGAGTATTTTTTTCCTAAAGTTGAATTTGATTTAGCTTCAAAATCTTGATGTTTTATTGTTAAAGTCCAGAATAGCGTCCTATCTTCATTAAGATTTGACGGAGTATAATAAGGTCAGGCTCATTAAAACGAAATATTTTAACACTAGCTTCACCTATCCTACTTTTAGAAATGATTTCTCCACCCCTAACTATAAAATGGTCTGACCAATTATCAATCCGTGGATTAAAGAGGGGTACAATTTCTTGATCTAGTATAGTTGCAAAATCAGAACCTTTGTGCTGATTGCAATGAGGGCAAGCATAAGCAAGGTTCTCAAAACTATCAGTGCCTCCGTGTTTTAATGGTATTATGTGGTCAAGTTCAAAGGACAAGAACATATCATCGCTGTCTACTTGGCAATATTCACACTTGTAATTAGCTCGTTGAGCAACGGACTCCCTTGTTTTTCCTGATATGGAAAATCTCATTTTGAAAGATGTGCGCGCGCGCGTGCTTTTGTTAGGCTAATGAATAAATCCAATGCCAAGTAGCGTTCCAGTTCAGCCCTTTGCTCACTATCAATTGTCCCCTCTTTCTTCAATGAAACTAATCTCTCCACTTCTTTTGACATTTTATGAGAAGCCTTCATGTGAATGATTTTTTCAGGTGCCATTTGCGCCAGTAGTTCTGCCACATCACCAAAAGCTTCGGCTACATTCATATTTATGCTGCTTATGTTTATTAGAATATTTTTAACGTGATGATAAAAGTAACGAAATATATTTGAAATGCACTCAATGTATGAACTACTGATCTGGTTGAGTATCGTCCCGAAGCGGAGACTTGACATGAACCTTCATAGCCACATCCCTTGTGGAGCATCGTCTCCCGCTTGGGGGACGAAGTCCAAAGTCCTAATGCCCAAGTCCCCCCTCAAGCAACCTTCAAATTAACAATCCCCTTGCTTTTATGAAGCTTTACCTCAAAGTGCTGGAGCATAAAGTGGTTCATGCGGTTTTCTGCCATGGTCAAATGCCTTTCTATTTTCTCATCAGGATTTTCCTTGGGTAGAAATACGGTTACATCTAAAACAGCCTGAACGAAAAGTTCTTGTTGGCAGAATCGGTTAATACAATCATTGAAAAACCGATTCCAATCTTCCTTGTATTTTTCTGCATTGTCGCGCCCATCCCAAACGAATTCCAATTGGCTATCACCCCACTTGTAGCGGTAAACGCCAGCTAGGTTTAGGTAGAAGGCTTGCAGCGATTGAAGATTGGTAGGTTGGTATTGTTGAATTTGTAGACTAAAAGAATCTTGCAGCCCCAATGGATTATGAAGCCTTTGATATGCTGACTTTACCTTTTCAAAAAGTTGAGACAGCAGCTCCTCTTGAAGTTGTAACTGAACTTCTTCCAAGAGATAATTTTTGTCCAGCGGAAAAAATTTTCGCAGCACTTAATTGAGGTTTTACAAAAGTAACGAATTTTTTAAGGCATTGCGGGATGGGGTAGAAGGTAAGTGGTAGTCGGTAATCGGTGTTCAGTATTCAGTAATTGGTTATCCGTTATTAGGTTTACAAAAACTAGAAGATTTGCCAATCATTGAGCCAATCATTTTGCCTACGGAGAGTCTTCGATTCAACAAATCATCTGCTTGTTCCTTGGTAATATAGCCGCAGTCGAACGAGACTTCAAGCCAATGTTGTGTTTCCAGTTGTTCCCCATCTGCATCTGTAAGCTTACTTACAAAATGCTTTTAATAATCTTCTTTTGCCCCAAGCTTCTGCTATTTGTGCGCCCACAGAACGAGAAGACCTCCTAACCTGATCCGTAAGCGAATAGGTCTCTTCTTTTGGAAATGTTTTAGTTATCCCGAAAATATCTTTCGATAGTTGCCTTGAAAATTTGTACACTTCTAAGTCCTGAAATTTTTCAACATAGTCCATAATGTTCAAGTTTTTTCACAATAAGTTAACGCGCTTATCAAATACCCCCTTACCGAATACCGATTACAATTTACCGTTACCCCCCATCACCTCCCAGCCTCACCACTCAATAACGGCCCATAGAATATAGCGTTCATCATTATCTTGTTGGTACCATACCAAAACGCACGAAAGGAAAGATTCTCGGTGAACCCTATCACCCTGCCTCTTCCTAAAACAGAAATTCCAAGGCAGGAAGAATTTTTTAGTTTTGAATAATTTGGTTTTGAGATATAGCCGCTTAGCAATGGCGCATTGCCATACGAGAGCGGATTGCTGTATGCACCTGCTCCTTTTTGCAAGAAGATATTGTTGGGTTTGAAGAGAGGGATTTTTGAATTGCTGTAACCGAACAAAAGAGGATTGGTCAAATCAGCATCCGCTTCAAAGATGGCTCCGCTCGTTTCCTGCGCTCCTTTGTTTTCCTCTATGTCCGAATATGGTTTTGTTTTCGATGGTTCCTTTGTTGCCTTTCCTGCCTGTACGGAAGGCAAGTCATCTTCTTTTTTGATTTCAAATTTCCCCAGCCCAGCCGTATTCAACCAACTCACCGCGCTTTCAAAACCAATTACCAAGCCACCTGCTTGCACCCATGTTTTTAATTTTTCTTTGGTGGCATCGGTGATCGTGCTGTATGTTCCTTCAGGGATAATCAATGTATTGTAGCGATTGATGTTGGTTGAATTGAAAACGGAGATAGGCATCAACGTAACAGGAATTTGAAAACGCGTATCCAACAAATGCCAAATTTCTCCTGCATCGGTGGGGGAGATGCCCACATCCACGAGCATGGCTATCTCTGGTTTCTTTAATGAAAGAAAAGTGGGGCTGCCTAAACTTACGCCTTGAAAATCCAAGCCTGTGCTCAACGCAAATACATCCAGCCCATCTTTCTCCATTATCTCTTTCATATAAACCTGCAATTGATCAATCGATTTTTCCTGATTGTCGATGGGGATCAATAAACTACCTCGCTCAAATTTCTTTCCATCAGAATAGAAAGGTTCGCTAGCTACTTTTACTCGAATATTTTTATTGAGCAAACGGTAAGTGGCGCGTGGCACATAATACCCAAACGGCTCGATGATGTAAGCATAATCTCCCTTGCCTACCATCTTGCCTTCTGGCATTTTCAATTCTACCATTTTTTCTCCCAATGTTGGTAATACTTTCAATTCTTCATAGTCGATGCCGAATGCGAGTGGCAATGTCCAGCTGGAGATATCATAAAACAAACTGTCTTTGAATTGGGTACGTTTTTCAAACATGGACTTGATCAATCGGTACTGCGGTTGGTTGAGAGGCACTACATAACTAGATTCCGTTTCAAAACTTTTTCCGTTGATGGTTTGATTGCTGGTTGGCTTATAGAAATCGATATTTTGCCTCGCCATCATCTCCGCAAAATGAAATGCTTTTGCTTTATCTTTGGATGAGCCAACAACAATAGCTTTGGTCAAATCTCTGGCCGCTTCCGCGGAGGCGGTCTTATAAAAATCCCGTTGATAATCTAGTAACTCTACACGCATTTCATTTACCGCTTTCAGTGTGCTAAGGGCTGTGGTAAATTGATTTCGGATGGTGAATGGGAAACGCAGAACACCGTTCACACTTTCTTGTGAGTGGCCGCGTGAACTCGCCTGCTCAAACAAAATTCCGATGGCACCTTGCACATCAGGAAAAGTAGAACCCTTGCCATAATAAAAATCATCGTAGCCTTCTTGGGTATAGTAAAGTGATCCTATTTCATCCAACGCTTTCGCATGATACGTCCCGATTTTTTTTGTAAGCTCTAAATTTTTCTCAGGCGTGAGCGGGTGCATGCGCGAAGGCACACCGGGCTGAAAGAAAAACGTGGCGTTCGTCCCCATCTCATGATGATCGGTAAGTACGTTCGGTTTCCATTGATGGAATTTTTTCACTCTCGCTTGCGACTCGGGATGTTGAGCTACTAACCAATCGCGATTCAAATCAAACCAGTAGTGATTGAATCGTCCGCCTGGCCACGTTTCGTTGTGTTCGGTGTCATTCGGGTCTGCATTGGCCAACTTACTCTTTCGTGAGTTAACCCAACTGGAAAATCGCTGCAGCCCATCTGGATTAAAACTAGGATCGAAAAGAATAACGGTGTTAGATAAATAATTTTCAATTTCTGTTCCTTGTGCGGCTGCTAAATAGTAAGCGGTTAACAAAGCGGCATTGGCTCCGCTGGCTTCATTACCGTGGATACTGTGGCCAATAAAAAATACCGCGGGCATATCTTTCGTGTTTAAGCTTCCAGATTTTGCTGGATCAGAAAGTTGAAGATGTTGAGCGCGAATGGATTCTATATTTTGGTGATTCTTGGACGAAGTGATGGTCATCAAGATGATTGGCCTAGCTTCGTGCGTTTGGCCTGTTACCTCAAGCGAAATACGATCAGAGGCTTTATCCAAAGCCATCATATAACTGACGAGACGGTCATGCGTGATGTGCCATTCGCCTACTTGGTGGCCGATTATTGATGCTGGGGTTGGAATAGAAGGATTGAACTGGACATTTGGTGGAAGGTAATATGGTAAATCTACTTGGGCAAAGAGGCACACTGCCAAGCATATCATTGAAACTAAAGTTGCGATTTTTTTCATGGCGGAGAAATTGAAGTATAAAGTTTCACAAAGTAAAAGTTTTATGTCAATTTCAATTACTTAGTTTGTGTGTGGTATTTAACCGAATTGGCTGGCGAATAATGACCAAGAAAACTTGACATGGTGTTATTAATCTACCGTGATTCTTTTTAAAAAATTATGACAATATTCAATATATTTGAAAGTCTCGCTTCAATCATCTATGACTCGGTTGCTTTTTCTTTTATATTGTCTAGCATTTTCACCCACCCTTTGCGCTCAGCAAAAGATAATAGAGGCTTATTTTTTGCAAATACGCAATGGCAAATACCCCAGCATTCCTCTTGAAGCTACCAAGAAAGAGAATGCCGCAATAATTTTGAACGCATTGCCTGCCTATTTACATGACTCAATCTCGGCTGTACGTGGTCACGCATCATCATTGTCCAAGTTAATTGGTACCCAATCTAAGGTAAGCACGATTCGCAATAAAGCCGTTCAACAATTGATCATAGCCTCTAAGGACAAAGATACCGGCAACGCTGGTTCTGCACTTATATTCCTTACTGAATTTAATAAAAGTGATTTCAGTAGAGTAGATCAAGATACGCTTTACGCCATTTTTAAACGCAAGTCATCACACCTAAATGCGCTTATCCGATTAATGGGTTATTTAGAAATCCAATCAGCCAAAAACGATTTGTTCATTCTATCGCAAAACACTTCTATTGGTCGCAAAGAGAGATGGGCGGCCATGCTCTCCCTTGCCCGCATGGACGATGAACAAGCGGCAACAGACGTGATGAGGCGTGTGCAGCGAATGCCTGTAACCGATGCAGTGGTGTATGAAGTATTTCCAGACTTAATCTATACCCGAAGGCAAGAAGCAATTAATTACTTAGTGGAGGCTCTTAACAACGATGCTAAAAATTGCGAATCGGCCAACTCTGACAATACCGAGCGTATACCATGTGCTTACCGTGTCATGGAAATGCTCGCACCCATCATCGAAAACTATCCCTTAAAGCAAAATGCTAGTGGCGATATTGAAACAACAGATTACCCCGCTGCTTTGCAAAAGGTAAGGGAGTGGTTTAAGGTGAATAAGGGATTTAAGATATTAAAGGACAGGTATTAGGACTTAGGGATTGGGACTTAGGTATTAGGACTTGGGTATTAGGACTTAGGTATTAGGACTTAGGTATTAGGCATGAGGGAGTAGGAGACTTGGGGATTGGGGCTTAGGGATTGGGACTTAGGTGTTGGGGTTGGTGATTAGGAATAGACTCGATAATCATTTTGAATTTGAACCAAATAGCAAGTTATATTAATACAAATTTTAAAAGCGAAGAACGACCTAAGTCCTATTGCCCAAGTCCTAGCCCCTAATGCCCAAGTCCTGATCCAATGTTAAAGCGAGCACTACTTTTTATTCTAACCTTATGCTTTGTATCAGCGCATGCAAATGAACTGCGCGATAGCCTATCAGTAAAAACCGCTCTTGATTCAGCTTTAGGTCCACACGAGGTGATTGTTGAAACCAGCTCAGATTTTTTAGAAGAAGGTTTGTTGATGGAGATGGATCAAAACGATTCTATCCTACAGAAGATTGAATTTGCTCGTTCCGTTATTGCTCAAGTAAGAAAGACTGAAAATTTTATTAAGTCCATTGATGCTAACTCTCACTTTAAGTTGCCCGTAGGTATTTCTAAATCAATTGCCGGAATCAATTATGATGTTGTCATATATGCTATGCGGCTGAGGCCACTTTATGCTGAGTTGGATGTGGTGATGCAGATAGAAATTCCGCAAAATGGAAAGCAACTCACATTTATGGCAAAAGGAATTAAGCTGTCCAATCAAGGCGGTATCGTGGGCGATGCGACACTGTATTTGTTGGGCGACAATAGCATCAATTTTAGTGGTGATAAAATTCAATTGATTTTAAAAGGCGGGAGAATAGAAGAAGGAAAAAAACTGTCCGACAACAAGTATTACCCTGGTGGCACGTATGCCACAATAGATTGCGATGGCTTTAAAGAAATTTCGCTAGATGCAGACGTTGTTTTCTCGCGCGATTTATTATTACCCGAAAATCTCAACGGCACCATTCAACCAGACGGAAGAGTAACTACTTCATTCAAGTCAATCATTAGCAACTGGAATGATTTATTGGTGCAAGTGAGCTTGCCTAATTTTCAGGTAAAAGGGCTAACGGGTTTTGGGTTTACGGTTGACCAGGCCGTGTTTGATTTCAGTGACTTGCGCAATTCTCCCTCTGTTATTTTCCCGAAAGGGTATACCAGCAGTCAAATGCTGCCCGAAAATCAAAATCTATGGCGCGGGTTTTATGTGCGCCAACTTTCCATACGGCTGCCACAGCAATTCAAGAACAAAGACAACGCCCGCACTTCACTCACAGCGTTCAATATGCTCATCGATAACCAAGGAGTGTCAGGGTTATTTGAAGGCAAAAATTTGATCCCCATCAGCAAAGGCGATATGAGCGGGTGGGCATTTTCGCTCGACTCATTGGGTATAGAATTACAAGCCAATCAACTAGTACAAGCGGGCTTTAGCGGGCGCATCGTCATCCCCATATCGAGTGAGCAAAAATCATTTGACTACAAAGCCATCATCGGCAGCGGTGACAACTATGTTTTTAATGTAGTTGCCAAAAGTGATATGAGTTTCCCAGTGTTTCAGGCAGCTAAAGTGGATATTTATAGAGGTTCATCCTTGGAAGTGCGTGTGTTGAATGGGGCTTTTCTGCCGAAAGCAAATTTGCACGGGCGCATGAATGTGCAGGCCAAACTGAGCGAAGGTGGCCAAGGTATAGAACTTGCACACATCCGTTTTGAAAATCTACGCATACAATCGGTAAGCCCATATATTCAAGTAGGCACTTTCTCCTTCGGCTCCGAAGCATTGCAACAAGTGATGGCGGGCTTCCCTGTCAATATTTCAGAAATTGGTCTGCGTAATATCAATGCAAAAGAAGTTGGTCTCGACTTTAGGCTAAAGTTGAACTTGGTTGGCGAAAGCAACGGAGCGTTTGCAGCCGATGCGGGCTTGACCGTTGTAGGCTACATGGGCACCGAGACGGGCTCACAAAGCTGGCGGTTCAAAAATATTGATGTACGCGATATTTCGGTGGACATTGATGGCGGTGCATTCAAGTTCAAAGGCCGGCTTATTTTTTACAGAAACGATATTGCGTATGGCGATGGTTTCAACGGAATAATAGATGCCGATTTCGCTTCGATGGTGAAAGTAAAAACCTCTGCTATTTTTGGAAACCTAAAAGGCATGCGCTATTGGTATGCCGATGCCATGGCCGATTTCAAACCGGGCATTCTCATTTTTCCAGGCGTAGCCATCACTGGCTTTGGTGGAGGCGCTTGTTTTAAAATGAAAATGGATAATGTTGGAGGAAGTGCATTGGGCAGGACTGCATCAGGTATTGTATATGTTCCTTCTGCAAATTCTGGACTTGAGTTAAAAGCATCGGTGAGTATCAGTTCTTTTCCAAAAGAAGAGGCTTTCAATGCAGATGCCACCTTTGAGATTTCTTTTTTTCCTGCTGGAGGCGTACGTTATATGGCCTTCATGGGCAACGCCTTCATTGCCACAGGCACACTGGATAATGTGCTCGGTAAAATTCAAGCTTCCACAGGAAAAATGCTGACTGCATTCAAGAAAACACAAACGACTGCCGACTTAGGTAATAATGGCTTATTGAAACTTGGTCAAGTAGACAATTCTACTGTTGAAGAGATACATGGCCCAGTTGGGTCAGCGGCTGGCAAGCGTGGCGCCATATCAGCTCGTGTTTTTATAAGTTATGATTTTGAAAATAGTGTACTCCACGGAAACTTTAATGTGGGCATCGATGTCGCGAGCATCATCACAGGTGGTGGTGAAGCCGTTCTTCATTTTGCACCTAGCGAATGGTATGTGTATATCGGCACGCCCGACAATCGATTTAATTTAGGATTTGGCGTAGGCTCTATTAAAGCGCGAGCCGATGCTTATTTTATGGTGGGCACGAAAATACTGGGCAGTCCACCTCCACCTGAAGCGGTGTCTCGCATTTTGGGTGGCCGCGATTTCAACTACATGAAAGACCTCAATGAGATAGGCACAGGCGGTGGCTTTGCATTTGGTTCTTCCTTTAGTTTTGGCACGGGCAATCTTAATTTTTTGATTTTCTACGCCAGGTTTGAGGCAGGTGCCGGATTTGACATCATGTTGAAAAACTATGGTGATGTGCGATGCGAGGGGAGCAGCGATCGTATTGGCGTAAATGGCTGGTATGCGAATGGTCAAGTCTATGCCTATTTTGAAGGATCCATTGGTGTTCACGTAGATTTATTTTTGGTAAGTGGAGATTTTGAAATCTTGAGTATTGGTGCAGCGGCCATTTTGCAAGCACAGTTCCCCAATCCCTTTTGGATGCAAGGCACCGTGGGCGGAAGGTTTAGTATTTTAGGTGGGTTGGTTTCGGGAAATTGTAGTTTTCAAGTCACGCTCGGCAACAAGTGCAAGCTAGTCCAACAACAGCAGAATGTGCTCAGCGGCATTCGTGTCATTTCCCAAATGACTCCAACCTCAGGTGAAAAAGAAGTGAATGTTTTCAATGCACCACAGACAGTGTTTAACATGCCTGTAAACAAAACATTTAATGTGAGCGACAAACAAGTTGGAAAAACTATTCAGCGCTCATTCCGAATCAAACTAGAGCAATTCAAATTCACTAGCGATGGAAAAGAGATAGTAGGCGCTATGCAATGGAACGATGCCCAGGATGTAGTAGCCTTTAACTCGGTGGATGTGCTGCCTCCAAAAAAAGAAATCAAAGGCGTGGTGGAAGTAAGTTTTGAAGAGAGCATCAACGGTACGTGGACTCCAGCCTTGTTTCAAGGCAAACGGGTTACTGAAAAACTGGAAATTACTTTCACGACTGGCACAGCACCCGACTACATACCTCACACTAACATTCAGTATACCTATCCCGTTATAGGCCAATTCAATTACTACAAAGACGAGACCCGCGAAGGCTACATTAAATTAAAGCAAGGGCAGCCTTACTTATTTGAGCCAGGTGCTGAGTGGAATCAGGTGGGTAGGTTTACATCTACATCGGGCAAAAAATCCGAGTTTGGATTTGCTTACAACGCAGGCCTAGTGACATTCTCAACCCCTAGCGATTTTCAAACCAATCAACTCTATGCCTTTGAGTTGCTAAACGTGCCGAAGCAAACGGCTGGCGCCATTGATAGAAATGTGACTGAAGAAAAAAATAAATTAACCGTTGGAAATGAAAGCACGGATACAGAGATCAAAACAAAGAAAGCGGAAGGGAGCCTGACAGAGTTGGAAGAGAAGGCGATTTTTACGGCTAGCATTCGATCCAGTAAGTACCCTACGCTCGCTCAAAAAATTTCAGCCCACAACTTATCAACCACATTCAGGGTTCTTCGAATATTATGGAGGGTTCATAGTTTAAAAACATCATTCAATTCAGATGAACCGTTTGATAAAATTGAATTGTACGGAAATAATTTTACACAGAATAAGCCTCTGGTTTCATTTGAAGCTGATTTATCTGATAACCGCTATTATAATCAAGAATTGTATCCACTGATTTACGAAGGATACCCATTGGATGGGAATATTACCATCGCGAATAGAACACCAAGCGAACTAGGTGTGCCTCCTATTCGTGGGTTACGAATAATTCAATCTCCCGATAATTTTGAAATGAATCAAGCTGACCCACAAAACTCATTTTCGCAAGCGGATCAATACTACTGGTATGATTTGCCTTACTACATGAGCTATGACTTTGCTGAAATCCAGAATAAAGTGGCCAATCGTTATTTATCTCAAACGACAAAATATCCTAGAATGGAAAAAATCCTTTGGAGTCAGTTTCCCATTATGCTAAAAGGAACTTATAAAGTCAATGTACAGTATACACTGCCGGCAAAACAAAGTATTAATTCCTCTAAACAAGTGATTTTGGACAACCCTATTGGAGACTAGAGAAATGAAAAAATTGATTTTCATAATAGCTGTGATAAGCTTTTTCACTTCGATTGGCTTTGCCCAAGAAAGAGGTTCTGTTAAGCTATTGGCAAAAGTAAAATCAAACTCGATTTTATTAAGATGGGCACCTACCGACCCGACCACATGGAATTCTGGAAACACTAATGGGTATCAAATCGAACGGTACACCATTGCGAAGGGAACAACCATTTTGAGTAAGCCAGAGAAACTTATTCTAACCAAAGGGCCATTTAAACCAAAGCCATTGGAGCAATGGAAAAATGATGCGATGATAAATAAGTACTCAGCCATTGCCGCGCAAGCTATTTACGGTAAGTCATTTCAAGTTGCGGCCTCAAACCCTACCGATATTGCTCAAATTGTGAATCAATCACGTGAGCAAGAGCAGCGATTTTCGTTTGCCTTATTTGCGGCAGATCAATCTTTTACCACAGCAAAACTTTCTGGGCTAGGCTTAAAGGACAGCACCGTAAAAAAAGATGAGCGTTATCTGTACCGCGTGATTGTATTAGCGAATGATACAAAAATTAAAATTGATACGGCTTTATTTTATATCGGATTAAAAGATAGCGTTGGACTTACTCCACCCATTAACCTGCAAGCAAAATTTGGCGACAGGTCTGTCCATTTGCGTTGGCCGCGATTCGCAGTAGAAAAAGAATATACGAGTTTCATCATTGAGCGGGCTGAAGGAAAATCAGAATTCAAAAGAATCAATACTCTTCCTTTTATCAACACGCTCAGTAAAGAGGAGACTCACTTTCAGGCAATGGACTCACTATCACAGAATGGAATTGACTATCAATATCGGGTAAGAGGTTTGACACCTTTTGGAGAGGTTGGTCCTGAGTCTGAGCGGGTAAGTGGTAAGGGATTCAAATTGCTCAATGCTACCGCTGCTATCAAAAGTGCCAAAGAGGATAAAGAAAAGATTGCTATTCGCTGGGCGGTATCGGGCGATCAAAATAGCATCACTGGGTTTTATGTGGAACGATCCAGAACAGTAAGCGGAACATTTGAAACACTTCATAAGAATGCACTGGGCAAGACAGTTTTAAAATATAGTGACGACAAGCCGCTTAGTACCAATTACTATCGAATTAAGATTGTGGGTGAAAATAGTCAAGAGAATTTTTCTTTTCCGTACTTGGCTCAATTAACAGATAGTGTTCCGCCTGCGCCCCCGCAAGGACTAAAAGTTTTAATTGACACCATGGGAATAGCCAAACTAACCTGGACTGCCAATAAAGAAAACGACTTGCTCGGTTACAGAATCTACCGCTCCAATTTTGCGAACGCAGAGTATTCACAAATAAATAGAGATCCACTTCCAAGTATTACCTATAAAGATTCCGTAAACATCCGAAGATTGAATTCTAAAATATATTATAAATTGGTAGCGGTGGACAAGCGATTTAATCCCTCAGATTATTCAACTCCGGTAATTGTAGAACTACCCGATGTCATTCCACCATTACCACCCGTCATCGAATCCATTCGATCTACGTCTACAGGTGTTAAAATTACTTGGACACCAAGTGCCAGCGATGACGTTGTTTCTTATCGATTAGTAAGACGACCATTGAATTCAATTAGTTGGGATACGATTAAAGTAGTAAAGGCCCAAGACTCGCTTTTGTTTACTGACCGTAATTTGGAAGTAGGGCGAGAATACCAATACAGCACGATGGCCATTGACAAAGCAAAACTAAAATCACCTCTTTGTTCACCCGTAATAGGCAGACTAATTAATAACCTTATCAAATCAGCCATCACCGAATTCAAAGCGGAGGTGGACAGAACCGAAAAGAGTATAACCCTACGCTGGAAGTATAATGAGAAAAATGTGATTAAGTTTTTGATTTATCGTGCCGTTAATGATGAGCCACTGAGTTTGTACAAGTCAGTGCCTGGGAATAGCTTCAGTATGAAAGATGTAAATTTGAGGATGAATAGTAATTATAATTATAGAGTCAAAGCGGTTTTTAAGGATGGAGTATCAGCAGAGTTTTCAAGAGAAGTTAAATTATCATTTTAATGGCTTTCCAAAGGAAGATATTAATCATTGTTAATTTTTTTATTGCCCTAAGCTTTAAATCTTATTGCCAAAATGTCTATTACTATGTTCCAACGCAATCGTCAATTATTTGTCCCAATGCGGAGTATCAATATGATGCAGTTCCAGGAGGAATAATAGTAAACGCTTATAACGAATGCTCAATTTTGGATAACTTTGATTGGAGCGTGGTTGGCGGAACAATCGTTAGCAATAACAACTCTTTTATTACAGTTGTTTGGGATAGTAATAATGGGTTCAAATCCATTACACTTACAACAAATTATTACATTCCAGTTCTTCCTGGCCCTATACAATGTGTAGATGCGGGTTCAACATTTGATCATATTGAGACTACTTACCCTACACTTGTAACATTAAGTATTTCGGGATCTTCAAATTCCACGACTTATTGTAGCAATTCGAATATTAACCTTACAGGGGTAAATGGGTTTAGCTCGTATAAATGGCAATATAGCATTCAAACAGGGGTATGGAATACTTTTTCCACAAGCTTAATCCCTAGCCATACTTTTGGAATACAAGACATTTTTGGAGCGGGTTATGCATCCTATTTAAGGCAAAATATTTTTTTTAGATATTCCGTTGATAATTGTGATCCAAATCAAACGGCCAGTGCGCCAATTGGCGCATACTCTTTCTCTGCCAATCAAATTTTTGCAACTGCAATATCAGCAACTAAACCAACATGTGCTGGAGGAAATGATGCCACGGTTACAATAACTTCACTTAACAGAACATTGCTAGCAAGTGAAACCTTAATCACAACTTTGTATGACACTGATGCTTTAATGTCCAATCCTGTTAAACCGGCCGAGATGATTCCTGCTGGCAATGTAAAAGGCCAAGCAAATGGTCTCATTGTTCCTAATATGGAATCAGGTACTTATCATGCTTTGATTGAAAGTAATTACGGAAATTGTGGATTGCCAAAATTTGTGCAAGTTATTGTACCATCTGGCCCTCGCACGGCATTATCTATTACTACTGCAAATGTAACTTCCAATTTCAATGGGTCTCAAATTAGTTGTGCTGGTGCTACTGATGGACAGATAACTATTAACGCATCTGGAGGTAGCGCGCCATACCTTTATAGTGTGGATGGGTCAGCTTTTGTTTCCTCGAATGTATTTACAAACAACTTAGGATCAGGCTCACATTCCATCAATATTAAAGACGCTTGCACAACTCCTGCAACTGCTTCGACTACGGTTACTATTACTCCACCAAATCCGGTAGTCGTATCTTCAGCAACACCATCACTTTGCAATGGACCTAGTAACGGACAAATTTCGATAGTAGCCGGTGGTGGTACAGGCACGCTTTCTTACAGCATTAATGATGGATTAAATTATTTCTCAGGTCAGTCTATTTTTACTGGGCTAACTCCAGGCACTTATAAAGTAAAAGTAAAAGATTTAAACAATTGCACTGTTAACTACGGGTCTGTTAACATTCCCACACCTGTTTCTGTTTTATCAAACTCTGTCTCTGTCACCCATCCACAATGCGTAGGCGCGTCCGCCACCATGGGCTTGTTAACCATCAGCAGCGTTAGTGGTGGCACCCCGGGCTATAATTGGCAAATCTTTGACCTTTCAAACGCTCCAGCATCTTCATTGGTTTCTGTTGCCACCCCAACTAACATGGCTGCAGGCACCTACTACGCCAAAGTAACTGATGCCAACGGATGCCCTGTAAATTCTGCCCAGTTCACAGTCAATGCTCCTATCTCAGCCAGTTACTCTTCGGTAAATGCAAGTTGTGCAACGGTGAGCGATGGATCGCTTACGATTACTGCACCCACTGGCGGAACAAATACTTACACGTATTCAATTAACAATGGCTCGTTCGGCACAAGTAATTTTTTTACTGGTTTAGCAACAGGTTCTACCTACACTTTAAAAGTAAAAGATGGCAATGGGTGTATTTTCACTATCAACAATGCAGTCGTTGGCCTGCAGTCGGCTATCACAGGCATAACTTCGCAAACGGCTTTCATCAACTGCAATGGCCAATCGACTGCTTCAATAACAGTAGCACCTTCTGGTGGCACCGCTCCTTATACATCGTATAGTTGGTCCAATGGAATCGGAACTCAAAGCAACCCCAACATTCCGGCTGGCTCTTACACCGTCACTATTACCGATAGCAAAACATGTACAGGTACGGCCAGTATCATAATAACTCAACCGGCTGCATTAGTGGTAACTCCTAGTTCATCTAATATCAGTTGCAAGGGTGGTAGCAATGGTGCAATCAATTTGGTGGTTACAGGTGGCACGGGAATAAAAACATTTGCGTGGTCAAATAGTGCCACCACACAAAATCTATCGGGCTTGGCAACAGGCACATATTCAGTAACCGTTAAAGATGCCAATGGATGCATCAACAATTCTACAAGTGTCATCATTACCGAGCCTTCCACAAACGTATCCGTATCGCTTCAATCTAAAAGTGATGTAACTTGTTTTGGCACTTCCAACGGAGTTATTTTGGTAGCGGCTTCTGGTGGCACAGGCACGCTCACTTACAGCAAAGACGGAACAAACTTTCAAGCGAGTGCAAATTTTACAGGCCTTGCCCCAGGTAATTATACCATCACTGCCAAAGATGCCAACAACTGTACACAAACAACTTCAGCCATCAGCATTGCGCAGCCATCAGCCGCGCTTACTATTTCGGGCATTGTAAAAAACAATCCACTCTGCAATGGAAATGCCAACGGTAGCTTAGTAGTGTCGGCCACGGGCGGCACATCACCTTATCAGTATTCCATTGATGGCACTACTTTTTCTTCATCCAGTACCATTAGCGGTTTACTAAGTGGCAATTATTTAGTGACGGTAAAAGACGCCAATAGCTGTACAGTCATTTCAACTTCTCAATCACTCGTAAACCCCGCACTGCTTGCTGCCACAGTAACGGCATCGCCACAAAGTTGCGCAGTCGTGGTAGATGGAAGGCTTACTGTTTCTGCCTCGGGAGGAACAGGTACTTTGCAGTATTCCATTGATGGAACAAATTTTCAAACTAGTTCTGTTTTTAATGGAAAATTAGCTGGCAGTTATACCGTTACGATCAAAGATGCGAACAATTGCTCCATTACTCGGCTAGCTACCATCGCCACCGTGGCAGCCATTGCAGGCACGATTACTCAAACAAGTTTTATCAACTGCTTCGGCCAAAGTACTGCTGCGTTAAATCTTTCTGTAACTGGTGGCACCGCGCCCTTTACGTATGCGTGGAGTAACTCTGCCACTACGCAAAACATCAGTTCGCTTGCAGTAGGAAGTTATTCTGTGACAATAACGGATTCAAAAGGATGTACAGGCTCGACCAATTTTACAGTTACGCAACCAATTTTACTTACGGCATCTACCACACCATCAAACTACAATGGCTTTGGAGTTACGTGCAATGGCTCCTCCACAGGATTTATTAATTTAACGGTAGCGGGTGGTACATCGCCTTTTACGTATGCATGGTCGAACGGTGCAACCATTAAAGACATTGCCAGTTTGGCTGCCGGAACTTATACGGTAACTGTGACCGATTCAAAAGGCTGCACCGCCAACGCATCGGCAACATTGATTGCTCCAACGGTGGTGGGCATTTCACTCAATTCTAAAACGAATGTTACTTGTAATGGTGGCAGCGATGGTTCTATTGTTGTCAATGCTTCGGGTGGCACGGGTACGTTCAATTATTCTATAGATGGTGTCACTTGGCAATCGCCCAATTCTTTTAATTCTCTCACACAAGGTTCTTACACATTGCGCGCGCGTGATCAAAACAATTGTGTGAGCCCAACCCCATTAGCTGTATCGATTACTCAGCCCTCCATTATTTCAATCAGCTTTACAGGATTTGTTAATGCAAACTGTGGTGCAGCCGATGGCGCTGTACAGGCGGTAGCCTCAGGCGGAACGGGCGTACTTTCCTATCAATGGAAAGATCAATCGAATACCGTTGTCGGGAATACAGCTCTTCTCTCAAGCGTCATCAGCGGAAGCTACACGGTTACTGTTACCGATCAGTCTTCGTGTTCAAAATCAGCCCTCACTTCAGTCGGTTCAAATGGAGGGGCTGTGTTTACTGTTGGTTCTATTGTTGGTGTAACTTGCTCAACGTCCACCGATGGAAAAGCCCAAGTAACAATTTCCAGTGGCCAAGGGCCATTTACAGTGACTTGGGGAAATGGAGAAACAGGGTTATCAGCTACACAATTAGTAGGTGGAAGCAATACAGTATCCGTTAAAGATGCCAACAACTGCCCAGTATCATCGGTTTTTACAGTGCCATCTCCAATAGCTATTTCATTAAGTTCTATTGTTAAAATATCTCCCGATTGCGTGGGCGGGAATAACGGAAGCATACAAGTAGCGGCTACAGGCGGCAGTGGGGGTTATACCTATCAATGGAATGGAACAAGCGGCACGAATATTCTTTCTGGCATTGCGAGCGGCACCTATTCACTTCAAATCAAAGACTCACAAAACTGTCCGTTTAGTCAATCCATTACATTGAACGATCCGCCAACCATCGACATAGCTATTGTCAATCAAGTTTCACCGTCTTGTTCTTCAGCAACAGATGGCAGCATTCAAGTGTTGGCCTTGGGCGGAAGTGGAGGTTTTAGTTATTCATGGAACACTGGAACAGCAGCATCGTCCATTAACAGTTTAGCGGCCGGTACTTACACCGTGACAGTTAAAGATTCTAAAAACTGTACCCAAATCAAATCCATTTCATTAGTTGCTGCAACTCCTTTAAATGTATCGGTCACTGCATCTTCCACGGTCAGTTGCTTTGGCGGATTCAATGGCAGCGTCACCTTATCATCATTAGGAGGAACGGGCATTTACGAATATTCCGTCAACGGAGGTAGTACATGGCAAACGTCAGCAACATTTAGCGGGCTTGCAGCTGGCGCATTGGACATTCGCACCAGAGATACGAATGGTTGCCTTGGCAATGCTAGTTTTTCAATTACGCAACCAACTATTTTATCCAGCTCTATTGGATCAGTAGCCAATACTACCTGCGCTCAAGCGAATGGTTCGGCAACCATTTCTGGCTCTGAGGGCACAAGCCCTTATTCTTATCAATGGTTCAATTCGGCTAATCAAGTAGTATCATCCAGCAATACATTGCAAAGCGCGAGCGCGGGCACGTACCAAGTGATCACTACCGATTCAAAATTGTGTACAACTAGTAATTCAGTGATCATCGCTTCATCTACAAACGTGAGTTTCAATGTCACCAATGTGGTAGCAACCAAATGCTCCACATCGGCCGATGGCTCCGCCCAGGTTTCCATTACTTCGGGCAAGTCGCCTCATACGGTACAATGGTCTAGTGGAGAAACATCTAACACTGCAACTAAACTAAATGTGGGGCCGAATACTGTTACGGTTAAAGATGCGGATGGCTGTTCCTTGCAGCAAACATTTTCAGTGGCTTCTCCTCCCGCCATTTCATTAATTTCTGAAACGATTTTTGCTCCCCTTTGTGCAGGTGGCAATGGCTCCATACAAGTTACAGTTGCAGGCGGAACTTCACCCTACTCATTTCAATGGAATGGTCAATCAGGAACTGGGTTTAATCAAAACATAAAAGCAGGAAATTATCAACTGCTCGTCAAGGATGCGAACGGATGTACTTTTAATAAGTCGTTTACTGTAGCTGATCCTACCCCTTATACAATTGATTTAGGGCCAGATAAAAAAATATGTACGGGAGGAGTATTGGCAATAACTTCACCAGTGGATGCATCTTCTTACTTATGGACTTCGGCTAACGGATTTAGTAATACAGGCAAGCAAGTCATTTTAACGCAAGCGGGTAGCTACAAGCTTCGCGTAACCAATAACAATGGCTGCACAGCAGAAGATACGTTTGTACTGACCACATCCAGCGATTTGCTAAAAGCGGATTTTTTGATAGCGCCTGTGGCACACGTAGGAGATACAATCATTGCGATTGATATTAGTTGGCCATTGCCAGACCGAATTGGTTGGACGTTTCCACAAGAAGCAACCGTTCTGGTGCAATCACAAGATTATGCTTCCATAGTCTTTAAAAGTGAAGGAAAATTTCCTGTAAAGCTCACCGCTAACTTAGCAGAATGCCAAAGCGAGTTTACCACTCCAATTGAAATTTTGAAAAAAGGTGAAACCACAAACGGAGGAAGTACGGGCAACCCATTGATTAAGTCACTCACCGCCTTCCCCAATCCAACAAGTGAAGACCGCATCAATTTAAAAATTGAATTAAATGAAATAGCGCCCGTGCGCATTCGATTAGTGAGCCTAGAAGGAAACAACATAGTAACTGATTTTAATGGAGAAGACAAAGACCTCTATGAATATGAAATACGATTGGAAGGTGTGGCGAAAGGTGTTTACTTTTTATTGGTGGATGTTAGAAACGAAAAAAGAGTGGTGAGGATTGTTATTGTTTAGGACTTGGGGGTTAGGACTTGGGACTTGGGGATTGGAGGGACGACAAGTGAAATCGAGTTAGAAGAATGAGAAAATTGTATATAAACACGAAATTTAAAAACGAAGCTCGGCCTAAGCCCCAATGCCTAAGTCCTAATACCCTATTATTTTTATCATTGCTTTTTCTTTCAATAAACCAAACTACTTTTTGTCAGAACCTCGAGACCATCGGCAAAGAAAAACCAATTAAAATTTCAGGAGGTGTGTCGCTCAATCAAATCGCCTATGCGGCAAGCGGTATCGATAGCAGGCGCACCCCTTATTCGTATTATGCTACCGGCAATTTAAATGTTAGTCTTTACGGTTGGAGTGTTCCGCTAAGTTTCAGTTACTCCAATCAAAGCGTTACTTTCCAACAACCGTTTAATCAATTCTCCATGCACCCAACTTACAAATGGGTAACGCTGCATGCAGGTTTTACGAGTATGAATTTTTCGCCCTACACCGTGGGCGGCCATTTGTTCAACGGAGTGGGAGTGGATGCCACACCTATCCCAAAATTAAGAATCAGTGCGCTATACGGGCGATTTCTAAAAGCCGTGCAGCCCGATACTACTGCGGGGTCGAAAGTACAACCTGCGTATGATCGCTATGGATATGGAATGAAAATTGGCTATGGCGATGGAAAAGATTTTGTCGAGGCCATTGTATTTCGCGCGCAAGACGAACAACAATCCATTCGTTATATTCCCGAAGCACTAGGGGTTTTGCCGCAAGAAAATTTGGTGATGGGCTTTACCGCTGGCAAGTCGTTGTTTCAAAAGATTTTGTTGCGGGCAGAATGGGCTACCAGTGCCATCACGCGAGATACCCGTGCGAATGGAACAGCTACTGATAACGTACTCGGCAATGTAGGTGGACTTTTTTCGCCACGCACCTCCTCCTCGTACTACAATGCATTGAAGACAAACGTCACCTACCAGGGCAATGGCTATTCTATCGGTGCTGGGTATGAGCGAATCGATCCACAATACAGAACGCTTGGATCTTATTTTTTCAACAACGATTTAGAAAACATTACCATCAATGCTGCCACCGCCTTACTGCAAGGCAAAGTAAATGTGTCGGCCAACGTGGGTACACAGCGAGATAATTTAGATGGGAGCAAAGCCACTACCATGAGGCGCGTGGTAACTGCTATGAATGTGGCCTTTGCACCCTCGCCCAAATTCAACCTGTCTCTTTCCTATTCAAGTTTCCAATCATTCACCAACGTGCGCTCGCAGTTTGTGAACATCAATCGCCTTACCCAATTTGATTTTTTAGATACGCTCAACTTCACGCAAATCAGCCAGAACGCCACCGTGAATTCCTTGTATCAATTGGGCAGCAACAAGAACAAGCGACAGACCATTAGTTTAAACTTGACTGCACAAGACGCTGCCGATAAGCAAGGGCAGGTGACCCAAAATTCCGGATTGCGATTTTATAATTTCAACTCCTCCTACAGTTTATCACTTACTCCGCAAAGCTTAACACTATCAACATCGTTCAACGTAAGTATGAGCGATGGAGCAGCGTCACAATCTCGCACCTTTGGCCCAACGGTAGCGGTGACAAAACAATTTTTTGAAAAGAAATTACGAACAACAGCATCTATATCGCAAAATGAATCCTATGCCAATGGCCTGCGCACAGGCAGCATCTTAAACGGTCGACTATCGGGCAATGTAGCCATTAAGAAAAAGCATAATATTAACTTGAGTGCCGTAGTAGTTAATAGAAGCAGCGTGCAAGAAGGAGCAGCGAAATCATTTACAGAATTTACAACTACACTGGGGTATGTTTACTCTTTTTAGTCACTGGTTTAATGGTCATTGGTCATTAGTCATTGGTCATTGGTCAATGGTCACTAGTCAATGGTCACTAGTCACTAGTCATTAGTCACTAGTGGGAACTTACTAATGACTTTTTTTGGTACAGATAAATGGTGAAGGTATGAGCAAAAATTTAGATGATTTAAAAATTTACAACAGGGCGATGGAAATTGGTGAGAAGGTGTGGCTTGATGTTGCTAATTGGAACTATTTAGAAAAAGACACAATAGGAAAACAATTGATACGAGCAGTAGATTCTATTGCAGCAAATCTAAGTGAAGGCTACGGACGCTATCATTATAAAGAGGAGAAAAATTTTGCTTACTATTCAAGAGGGTCCTTGTACGAAACTAAAACATGGCTTACAAAAGCTAAAAATCGAAAGCTAATCACAGAAGAAAAATTTTTAGAATATTCCAGTTCATTAACTATTTTAGTAAAAATGCTTAACAATTACATTAGAACAATCGGTTCGAAACCCGATTCAAACGAAGTGAACGAACCATTAGAACCGTACAGCTTATTATAGTCGAATAGTCACTAGTCAATGGTCATTGGTGGGTTCCACTATTGACTGTTTACTGATGACTTTAACTTGGGGTTTTGAAATAACTTTCGGTAGTCAATGGTCATTGGGAGACCAACCTATTGACCACTGACTAATTGACCATTGACTACTGACTACTGACCATTGACTAGTGACTATTGACCATTAACCATTGACACGAATTAAAACCATATTACTTTTTTTATTGACGGTGATCTCATTAATGAGTGTCGGTCAAGTCTTCCCCGTCCAATCCACCGTACAACTCACTCCACCCTATTCATTGTACTTGTCAGACTATGCGGCACCAGGATCAGAGCGGTTGAGGGTAACGGCTTTTTTAATAGATGCCACGCGGCCAGAATTAAATGTGCGTTTTAGATTGCGAATTGAAGGCAATGGAATAAAAATTGAAACCAAGCCAGAGTTTTTGCCACCACCAGTCACTTTGTTAGGAGGTGTACCATTGCAATTGATCAGTTCAGATTTAGCCGCTTACTTCGACCCGCGTAATTTGAATTTTACGGGCATCACACAGCGCGAGGTAGAGCAACGTGGCGCATTGCCCGAAGGCCTCTATCAATTTTGCTTTGAAGTGATCGAATACAATCGGGGCGCAAAGATTTCCAATACCGGCTGTGCCACCGCATGGCTGATACTCAACGATCCGCCCATTGTAAACTTACCGCGCGACAACGAAAAAATCCGTATTCAAGATCCACAGCAAGTAATTTTTCAGTGGACACCCCGTCACCGCGGTTCGCCCAACAGTGCTTTCAATGCCGAGTATGATTTCAAGTTGGTAGAAGTGTGGCCATCTATACGCAATCCCAACGATGCCATTCTTACATCACCACCTATCTTTCAAACTACTACCAGCGAAACAACTTTAGTCTATGGCCCAGCCGAAACACCACTAGAGCCCGGTAGACGTTATGCGTTTCAGTTGCGCGCACGCGCCTACGCAGGCGCAGATGAACTCAGCCTTTTCAAAAACAACGGCTTCAGCCAAGTATATACATTTGTGTATGGCGATGCATGCCTTGCCCCACAAAACATAATCACCAGTGACGTTGGTACCACTCGCTTCACCGTAAACTTCGATGGCGCACCCAATCAAACCGGCTATAGTTTACGCTACCGCCCCATACGAAGCTCCTCCCCCTCTCTTCCGGAGAGGGGGACGGGGGGTGAGGTTTGGTATACCAACACATCCCTAACTCCAACAATTACAGTTAACTCGTTGCAGCCCAACACCCGCTACGAGTATCAAGTAAACTCCGGCTGCGGCACATTCACCAGTGACTATTCCCCATTGACCAATATTACCACCAAAGACAACCCTGGCATAACCTACTCGTGCGGAATTCCACTGAATCCCTTCAATCTCGATCCCTCACAATTGATTGATGTATTGAAAGTAGGCGACATCATCAAAGCAGGCGACTTTGATGTAGTGCTGAGTAAAGTCACAGGCAGCAATGGAGTATTCTCGGGCGAAGGAGTTGTTGAAGTTTCGTATTTCAACCGCGCGAAAGTAAAAGCCGAGTTTACCAATATCAGCATCAGCAAAGAACTGCGCATGGTAAACGGCTACATGAACGTGACCGGTGCGGGTGTAGAAATTGTGCCAGCCGGTTTGCTCAACCTGATGGATGACCTAGATGAAGTATTGGCTCAGGCAGATAAATTCTTGAACGAGTACGAGGCCAACCTTCCTGAGCAATTTGATGTAAATGCAGCCGTCACCAGTACACTCATTACTGTGCCAGGCACAGCCACTATTTCTCAAGGCAGTAATGGAAGCGTGGTGATTGTAGATGGCAGTGGCAAGCGCACAGAGTTGCCCGCAGGCACCACTGCTTCGGTGGTAGATGGCACAGGCAAAGGCTACATCATCGATAGCAAAGGTAAAGTGCACACCACCACCGCAGCCATTGCTACACAAGCAGCCAATCGCGAGTACAATTTGAAACTGAAATTTGCCGCCTCCGCAGAACAAAAATTTGGCTTTGATGAAAAACAGTACGACCCCATCGCCTCCACCTACACCAAAATCGAAAACCAATACCTCTCTTGGAAATCGTTAGCCACGGGGCAAACGGATAAAGCACTTGCTATCCTTGAAGGAACGGGGATAGACAAGTCGAAGGTGCGCTTTGAACTCAATGGGTCAGTGGTCAATAGTCAGTGGTCATCGGTCAATGGTAGCTCCCCCCCAATGACTAATGACCAATCCACCATTGACATTCGCGGAACTGGTGATGGGATAGAAGAAGAGCTGATAGCATTGTACCCAGGCGACAAGAAAGATCAGGTTTTAGGAAAATTGAGCGTAGTCACCTACGATGAAATTGTAAAGAACCTAGTGATCGTTCCCATAAACGGCAACAAATACCCGTACAGTGAAGACGCACTGCGCACCCAACTAAATAAAATCTATGGCCAAGCCGTGGTGAAATGGAACATCACCTTTGCTAACAACTTTGATGTGCCCAGCATCGACCCATTTGACGATGGCGGCAGCGGCCTATTGAGCAACTATAGCCCCGATATGCGCAAGGTGGTGAGTGCGTACAAGGCCAATATACAACCACACACCTACTATTTGTTTTTGGTAAAGAACCCGAAGACTGGCACATTGGCTGGCTTCATGCCGCGCAGCAAAGAGTGTGGGTTTATTTTCATTAATTCCCCCCTCTCTTCTGGAGAGGGGCAGGGGGGTGAGGCGGCCATCATCCATACCATGGCACATGAACTGGGCCACGGGGCGTTTAGCTTGCGCCACACATTCACCGAAGAGAAGAACACGCTGCCTGAAAAGAGCACCGACAACCTGATGGACTATGCCAACGGCAACAAGCTCTTTAAATATCAGTGGGATCGGATGCGGTATCCTGAGATTGTGATGGGATTGTTTGAGGATGATGATGCGGGGGCGTTGAGTTTGCCGTGCTTGGGGATTTTTGATGATTGTGGTGATGTATTAGCGATCATTAAAGCAATCAAGTCTCGGATAGATTCCGATAAATTATTACCAGTTCTCATGCCTAATAAAGAAAGAAACAGGAAAGAGCTTTATACGGGAAACTATTTAACCGTGGGGGGAACAGATTTCAATAAAATCATTATTAAAAACGAAACGAAAAAAGATGAGTCTATTAATCCTAAAATTTACTTCGACTATGTTGAAGGAAAGAAAGAGAAGTTTAGTGCTGGTTTTATGTTCAAACTAAGTGATAGTTCGACTTTTAAAATAATTGTTGCTGAGGAGAAAGACTCTTCTACAACAATTAGTAAAGTTGAAAAACTTAGAAAGTATATATTTGGAGACATCTTAGCGGTAAAGCAAAAGCAACAAGAACAAAAAGCTGAAAAAGTAAAAGGGAAAATAGTTATTGTTTCTACAAAGGTTTATGAATCAACTGAAGGTACTGTAAGTAGTTTTTCTATTGATGATGGGATGGTCACAGGTTACTTTCTAGAAAGACCTAGCGGAACTGCTGATCAGGAGAAGACAGCTGGGAGCCAAAAAAGGATACCAGCAGGAGATTATACAATAACATTTCCTCATCCAGAATCTACAAGAGATTGCAAAGACATTGAATCATGGGTTAGAACCGATCTAATTTCGGGGAATGGAAGAGGGGGGATATTAATACATAGGGGTGGTTTACCATGGAATTCTACGGGATGCCTCTTGGCAGGATCGACCTACAATACCGAATATGTTTTGACTAAAGATTATGAGTCTAAAGACTACGGTACGACTTTCACTAAGGGATCTAAAACTATTTATATCAATGGATGGACAGATACCTGTGAGGGGAATAAAACGGAAGAAATAGCCAATTATTACAAAAAAGTGCAATCTGAAATGGGACTTTTAGAAAGCGATTGGAGTAAGATAACGATTACAATAAAGATTTCACGATGAAAAAAATAATAGTAGTATTAATCATCCTAGTTCTTGGTTTCAAAGCGACTAGCCAAAATGAAGCTAAAATTATTGGGGTTGACATTCGTACAGCAAATCCATATTGGAGAAATTATACAGAAGAAATCAAATCCCAAAGACTGTCAAAGATTCGATTGGCTATAAGCAGAAACATTTCTAATTTATCCTTATTAGAATATTCTTTTGTGTTGGATCAATTACTCGTAACGCTTAAGAGCGACACAATAAAATCAAGATGGACTAGCTACGTTAATAACCTGAATAAGAACGACCCAATGACACTATTGAGTGCGCAGTTTCTGAAATCCAGCATCAAAATTAATAGCCATCTAAAAAAAGATAATCTTGATCAATATGGTTTTGTTGAAAAAAGCCTTGATGTTTTTTCTACGTATGATTTATCAGATGATAGATTGGATTCCTTGCTTTCCCATCGCGGTTTTAGTGAAACGGTTGGGGAGGGAAAGATATTTGATTTATTAGTTATAGATCAGGCATCAACATTAAGGGTAATTACGTCCAATCAAAAGCTGAAGCCCAGATATGAAGCTTGGCTAAGTAATTTAGGCAGTGATGCACATGGATTTTGGTTCTCGGATGACCGTCCCAGTGAAATGTTTGTGCGGGAGTCTGGATTTGTTATTAAAAGGCTTAGAGAGAATAAATCCTTATTGTTTCAAAAATCGGCAACTGCCATTGATGGAATTGTTATTGTACGGATTCACCCGAATAAAAATGGATACCCTCTGGGCTATCCAGATAATCCTACTGACAAAGACTTGCTTTTGGGTACTTGGTATGGACCATATTCTGAGAATAAAAAAATAATATTTATGATATTAAAGATAGAAGGAAATAAAGTTTTCGGCCAATCTAAATTGTCTAGTCAGAATGATAAGCAATTGGTTTCCTTCGAGGGAAGCTATTCTGAAGTAGATAAAAGATTTAAATTGATTCTAAAAGAACCAGAAACTGATAAGCCGTTTAATGGAGAGTTTGATGTGATTATTGATCGCTTTTCGTTAAAGATGAAAGGTTCATGGACTTCTTACAACAAACAGCTCAAAAGGGATTTTGAAATACCAAAAAATCCATTAGTGCCAAGCGGTAAATAAGTTTGGAACAGGGTAATAAGAAAAATACTAGAACATAACCTTAGTTGTTGTTGGGTGTGTCACGAAAGAGATAAGACAGACGGTTTTATTTCTATGCTGTACAAAAGATGGTAGTAGGCCTATCGCATAGCCTGTACAGACAGGGTATGCAAACCACCCGCTGGCGCGCGTTTGCAACGCGTGCCGCTCCTAATTTTACTTGCAACCCGTTCTGTATTCTTTAACTTTATGCCATGTCTGAGAAGTACAAGTTCCATGACCCGCGGGGGATGTATTTTGTAACCATGGCCACCGTGGGCTGGGTGGATCTATTCACACGCTTCGAGCTGAAGCATGTGATCAT
>JBJXEB010000107.1:0-3191 GCA_046155095.1 Cyclobacteriaceae bacterium | reverse complement strand
AATGGGACAATGATTAGGGCAAAGACTAATTTTTTAAACATGACAATGGTTTTATTTATGCAAATCTAGAGAACAATATTTTGAACCACATAGAAACATAGAGACATAGGAATGCTCACATAGGTGTAGCAGAAATCTTAAATCTAACATCTCAAATCTTAAATCCCTTAGGCCGCCTTCTTCGCTTCTTCCTCTTTCAACGTCCTCCTCAATATTTTTCCAACATTGGTCTTGGGTAATTCCAATCTGAACTCAAAATATTTGGGCACTTTGTAGTTGGTGAGATTTTCGTGACAGAATTTTTTTAGTTCTTCTTCGGTCAGGCTTTGATCTTTTTTTACAATGAAAGCTTTAATCACTTCACCAGACTTGGCATCAGGCACTCCAATGGCCGCTACTTCCAAAACTTTCGGATGACCTGCCAGCACGTTTTCAATTTCATTGGGGAATACATTGAAACCCGAAACTTTAATCATGTCTTTTTTGCGATCCACAATCTTGAAATACCCAGCCTCATCCATGATGCCAATATCACCCGTGCGAAACCAACCTCCAGGAAAGAATACACCGTCATTCTCTTTCTGCCAATAGCCACGCATTACTTGTAGGCCTCGTGCACAAATCTCTCCAGTTTCTCCTTGCGCGAGTTGTTTTCCGTCATCATCAAAAATCGCTACTTCTGTGCTTGGCATTGGTATGCCAATCGTTCCTCGCTTGTGCTCACCTGTCAACGGATTGCAACAAAGCACGGGTGAAGTTTCGCTCAATCCATATCCCTCCACTAATGGGCTCTTTGTAATCTCTTCCCATTTGATTGCTACTGCATCTTGCACAGCCATACCACCGCCTACTGCGCCTTTCAAATTAGAAAAATCGCACATAGCAAAATCAGGTTGGTGGATCAGGCCATTGAAAAGTGTATTCACCCCAGTGATGATGGAGAACTTGTATTTCTTTATCTCCTTGATAAAACCAGGCATATCACGCGGATTGGTGATGAGCACATTCCGCAAGCCTTGATGGAACATCAACACGCCATTGACGGTGAAGGCAAAAATATGATAGAGCGGCAAGGCAGTAATAACTATTTGCTGCTCTCCCTTTGTCATCAACGGGCTAAACCAATGAGCGATCATCATATTGTGCGCAATAATGTTTCGGTGCGAAAGTTGCGCGCCCTTCGATATACCTGTTGTGCCACCTGTGTATTGAAGCACCGCCACATCTTCCACATCGATAGATGGCTTCTGCAAAGTAAGAGTTGCGCCTTTACTCAAAGCTGATTTAAAAGAGGTGGCATTTGGAATAGAATAATCAGGCACTAATTTCTTTATTCTCTTTACTACAAAATTCACAATCGCGCCTTTCAACGTGCCAAGCAGGTCGCCCATGTTGGTAACAATGATGTGCGCTGCGGGAATCTTGTCTTTAATCTGTTCTAAGTTGTGTGCAAAGTTGGCAACAATCACAATGGCAGAAATACCAGCGTCTTTGAATTGGTGTTCCATCTCACGTGGCGTATAAAGTGGATTGGTGTTCACTACAATCAACCCAGCTTTCAATGAACCGATCATTGCAATGGGAAATTGCAGAAGGTTCGGCATCTGAATGGCAATCCGATCTCCCTTCTTTAGCTTCAATTCGCTTTGAAGGTATGCTGCAAAATTTGTTGAGAGCCTGTCTACTTCGCTGTAGGTGAGCTTGCCGCCCAAGTTTTCAAAAGCAATTTGATCCTTGTGTTTTTTGCAAGCGGTTTCAAATAATTCTATCAGCGAAGAAAATTCAAGTGCGCCAATCTCATGCGGAATGCCAGCAGGATAATTTTTGAACCACGGAAAATCGTTCATATACTTTTACTTTTAAAACGAAAACCCAATTAGGTCAAAAAAGTCTCGCAAAGCAATCGTTTGTTCGCCTTCTTGTTGGTTCTGTATAGTTTATTGCGAAGTGCTATTCGGCCAGGGATAGAAGCGGCACCCCGCAGCAGCGTTGGCTTTTTGCGGGTTGGGCGAGGAGTATAGCGAATAGCCCGGTGGTCTGCCTAGGCGGACCAGGCCGCACCAAAATAAAAAAGCCCTCTCATTTCTGAGAAGGCTCTTGCTGTAAGGGAAGGCTTCGAACCTCCACGGAGAAGTTAGCTGCAAGGCATAAGAAAAACATTTTAGTGGTCAACCCATTACCTTGCGTTTGTCCTTTTCTCTCCACCCCCGAGACAGGAGGGCTTGTCTGCCAATTTCAACACCTTACATTGTGAATTATGATGCAAATAAAGGGTATAACTAGTACTCGTGTCAATGATTCAATCAAAATATTGTATTATTTATATTTAAATGTAATTTTATTGAATATTTGATCAGTAAACGATATTCACAATGCCCAAGAAATACGAACTTGACAATACTGATCTGAAAATCCTTGAGATCTTGATGCAGGATGCCAAGCGGCCTTATACAGAAGTCGCCAAAAAGGTAAACGTTTCACAAGGCACGGTTCACGTGCGCATGACTAAAATGGAAGAGGCGGGCATTTTAGATAAGACAACGCTGCGAATCAACTACGCCAACCTTGGGTTTGACATCACCGCATTCATCGGTATCTATTTGGAGAAGAGTGCCTTATACGAAAAGGTTTTAGCGAAACTCAAAGACATACCTGAGATCGTTAACATCCATTACACCACGGGCAATTACTCTATGTTTGTGAAGATCCATTGTCGGGATACCAATCACTTGAAGGAAGTATTGCACGACAAGATGCAGCAGGTGGAAGGCATTGAACGAACTGAGACAATGATCTCATTGGAAGAAAGCCTTGACCGCAACTTAAAGTTATCAAGCTAAAATTTTAAAATTAGTCGACACCCTGATATTCGTGGCCAGGCTATTTGCTACAAGTTCTCGTATCGCAAAGAACACCACTGTGGGCTTGCCGATGCCATACCTGCCCATTAAGCCAGTTTGGACTTATCGATAGCCTAAGTCATGGAGCTACTCCCTTCATGAATTTCCTTTGCCAATAAAATAAAATTAGAGAGGCAAGAACCTTAAAAGCCGCTTTTTGTTAGTATTTTTGAGTTTCTATTTAAAATTAGTCTAAATAGGGTGGAATGAGCAAGGACAATCAAGTACTGGAAGAGTTTACATCCAAAGAGTATGAACACGGCTGGAATGTAGATCTTGAAGCTGATGAAG
>JBJXEB010000106.1:0-102905 GCA_046155095.1 Cyclobacteriaceae bacterium | reverse complement strand
ATATCAAGCTATGCCGAAAGTCTGACTTTTTCTTACTTTGGCCTTTTCTTTTTTATAGAAACAGACTTCACCATCATTTTACCCTTCAGTGTTTGCTTTTCTTTTAGCCGAGATTGCGCATTGGCATACGCAGCCTTCATTAGTTTTTTGATTGCAGTCCGGGGAAATTCTTTTTTGTCTTTGACAGAAAGCTTGCGATACAAACTTCCAGTTCCATTTAAAATTTTGTCAGGATCAGGAATTTCAGATCCGCGCAAAAAGCCAAAATTTACATAGTTGGCATAAACGGCAATGCCACAAAACACATCGGGTGCTTTATCCGAGAGCCCAAAGGCAATCACCAACGCATTGTAATTATCGTAAATCAATTCATTGCTGTCAGGATATTGCGCCCACACAAAATCGCGCAACCAAAGCGTAACCTCACACACATCTTCTGGAAATGGTTTTAGAAATTCGCGAAGCTCGTTGAGAGGTTTCTTTGCCACACAGCGAAGATAACTTAATTATCTACTGTTTCCGAAACTGTGAATTGATTATTTTCAGTATCAACAGCAATCACATTGTAAACAGGCGCTCCTTCGTAAGGCTTGGCGATGTTGAGTACTTGGCCTCCATATTGTTTGATTCGCTCTACTGCTTGTAAGTGATCATCCACTTCAATGATAAGCATCGTTTCTTTCTTTTCAATTTTGTTGCCGAAGGAAGTTAATCCTAGTCGCCCATGCCCACTATCCATGTTCGACCAGAATGCGGACTTCGTGTTCAACTTAAAATCAAAAGCTTTTTCGTAGAAGCCAATTGCCCTGTCCATATCTTGAACAAATAGCACGTACATGACACCAAGTGTTTTCATTTTGTTTAATTTTAGTTTCCGAAAGATAGGAGGTTACTTAAATTAAAAATTGTATAATATGACTGTTTTTATAAAATGTCTCCAATGAGATCCGAAAGAAGACCTTACACAACCACATTATATATATGGAATGGTGTTTCAGCAGTATTTTTTTCCAGTTGCGTCACACCTTTCCACAGCCACGATACCATACAATTGATGTTTGATCTTCGTGATCGGTTCAAATTTAGGATTCAAAGCAAAGAATGGGGGAGCTACAAAAGCCTTATCATTAAAGAGAACACCATCCATCAATTAGATACCAATGGCAGTGTGCAGCTCATTATTTATTTGGATGCTTCGTGTGATGCAGCTATTGCCATCAAACAAAAATATTTGAGAGACGATGAAATTTGTTCTCCAGATTTAAGCGTAGAACAATTTTCGCTTGCTGGGGAATTGGAGCAATGTCTGTTAGACCCAAACAAAGAATTGTTGTTAAAGGTAGTGCACCGTCTGCTGAAGGTGCTAACAGGCGATCTTAGCCCCATTAAAACAGATGAAAGAGTATCAACAGTTCTACAGCTAATAGCAGCAGACCCAACTAATAAATTAAGCATTGCTTATTTGGCAGATAAAATTTTTCTGTCAGAGAGTAGACTGAGAAGTTTGTTCAAAAAATCTATGGGAGTGTCGTTGCATCGGTATATAATTTGGCATAAAATTAGGGTGGCAAGCGCTAAAATCATGAATGGCTCTACCATTATCGATGCAGCAGAAGAATGCGGTTTTAACGATACTAGCCATTTTCATAAAATGATGGTGCAGATGTTTGGTGTAAGTCCCTCACAGTTTATGAAGGAGAATAATCGCGTAAACATTGAATTGTGTGACTCGTCTCCACTTCGGATGGAGACAAAGCAATACGGAGAAAAATTTTGGAATGTGGAAAAAGTTATCCGCTAGGGTTTATTATCCGCTCAAATATTTTCTAACTTCTGAACGCAAAAAGTGACTCACTTCTTCTCCGTCTCTTTTGCTTTCACTCCAAACTCCTTCATCAAATCTGTTCCGTACTTGCGAATGATTTCAATAATAGGGATTGCTTTCGAACCTCGTTTAGTAATCGTGTACTCTACTTTCGGTGGAACCACAGGATGAACAAGCCGTGTAATGAAACCCTCTGATTCTAGACTTCGCAGCACACTCGACAGCATTTTATGTGTAATGTGAGGCAAATCTTTTTTCAGTTCACCATAACGTAAAGTCTTATCGCGCAAGCGCCAAAGAATGGGCATCTTCCAAGTGCCACCGATCCGATCCATAGCAAACTCAACTGGGTTGTAGTAAACTTTTTTGTCGTAAATGAAATCAGGCATATCTTAAAATTTAAGATTTGAGATTTACGAGGTACAATTGTAGAGTTCTTTAAATCGTACCTCGTAACTCTAAAATCGTCCTTCCCTCAATACTTTCCAAAAAGAGAGTGACTCACTTAATAGTTAATATGTTGTTTGAGGGAACATATTGGATGCAATTTTGGGTTAAGCAAACCAAACAAACAAATTTTAATGAAGAAATTAATTTTAGTAGCAATCGTGCTGTTAGTTTCGGCAACGATGCAAGCTCAGCACAATGCGGGCAACAATGGAAAAATTTTATTGATAGCATCCAACCCGGCAATGAGCAAGCAGACGGGATGGCCGATAGGTGTATGGGCAGCCGAGGTGATTCACCCTTATTGGGAGTTTGCTTTGGCTGGATACTCAGTGGACATCGCAAGCCCTGATGGTGGAGAGGTAAAGATCGATGGCTTTAGCGACCCTGAAGATGCCAGCAAGTATGCAGCCTGGGATTTTCTTTCGCTCGGATTTTTGAAAGACCCTGAAAAATCCGCCTTGCTTAAAAACACAATTAAGTTATCATCTGTAAATCCTAACGACTACAAAGCCGTTCTGGTTTGTGGAGGCCAAGGCCCGATGTACACGTTCATCGACAATACCGAACTGCATAAATTCTTTGTTGACTTTTATCAAACCGGCAAACCAACAGCAGCCATTTGTCATGGCACTTGCATTTTATTGAAGACCAAACTCCCCAATGGTAAATTTTTAGTGGAAGGAAAAAAATGGACGGGCTTTGCGAGCAGTGAAGAAAACTATGCCGATGCGTATGTAGGGAAACAAATCCAGCCGTTCCGCATCGAAGACATGGCGCGTAAAATGCCGAACAGCAAATTTACTGTTGCTCCGATGTTTGAAGCGTTTGCTGTACAAGATAGCAACCTGATTACGGGCCAACAACAAAATTCCGGAGCCGAAGCAGCTAAACTAATTATCGGTCAATTGGCGAAAGATAAAAAACGTTACCCCACATATGTGCTTGTTCATGGGGCTTGGGCTGATGAAAGTGCCTGGGGTTTTGTTAGAAACAATTTGGCGAAGAATGCAAATGTGGTAGTGGTGAACCTTCCCGCTCACGGTGCAGACAATACGTATGGCGCAGGCATTGGCTTGAACGATTATGTGAAAACCGTAACCGAGGCCATCAACCAGCAACCTGGAAAAGTAATTTTAGTGGGGCACTCAATGGCGGGTGAAGTGATTTCGCAAGTGGCGGAAAACATTCCTGCTAGGATTGAAAAATTGATTTACGTGTCAGCGTATTTGCCCAAGAATGGCGAAAGTGTAATCGACCTTTCCAAAAAGGACAACACAAGCAAGACTGGCCCCGCGTTGGAGTTCAATCAAGATTATTCGCTGGCCACCATTAAAAAAGAAGTGGTGCATGACAACATCTGCGGGGACTGTCCGGATTACATGAAAGACATTTTGGTCAAGTACCATCGTGCTGAACCTGTCAAAGCCTTAAACGACAAAGCAGTGCTCACAGCAAAATTTGCCAGCGTGCCCAAGTACTATATCGCTACTACGAAAGATGAAGTAGTGCCGTACACACTTCAGCAGCTCATGATCAAAGACAATGGCGCTGTGAAAAAAGTGTATGAACTGCCTACTTCGCACTTACCTTTTGTGGCGATGCCCGCGGAGTTTGTGAAAATTCTTGAAAGTCTAAAGTAAAGTTTGTTCCCGCAGATGTGCGCAGATTGAACACCGCAGATCCACGCTGATATTACGTTTCTGTTCAGCGAAAATCAGCGTGCATTTTAATCAGCGGACATCTGTGGGAATCATTATAGTCCATTCACTTTACGAAAAATACTTTTAGAAATATCGTCCGTATTAAAATTCACTAACAGTCCAAGCTTTATACCAGAAAGTTTAAGGTACGTGATAAGTTGTTTGTGATGTACATCCAATAATGTTTCAACAGATTTCAATTCGATGATGACTTTATCCTCCACCAATAGATCAAGCCTATACCCAACATCAACTATGATGGATTCGTATAGCATAGGTAAAGCCACTTGCGATTTTACCTTGAGTCCCGTTTTGTTAATCTCAAAAGCCAATGCGGCTTCGTATGCCGATTCAAGCAAACCCGGGCCAAGGTTATTAAACACTTTAAAGATACAACCTCGAATTGCGTATGAAATCTCGTTTTCAATCATTAAACAAAATTAAAACCTGTCATAAACAAATGAAATCATTTCTTTGCAAACTTCGATGGATTTTTTTTCATAGATTCATCAGATTAGTATCTGCTACAATCTGCGTGTATTTGATCAGCGGCAATCAGCGGGAATGCCTTGCCCAACTCAACGAAAGCGATAGCATCCGTTGGCAAATAAAATTTAATGCTACCGCCTCGGTGCTAGATGGAAACGTAGCGCGCACTCTTCTATTGAATAGAATAGAAGTGGCGCATGCAAACAAGCAATGGGGAATCAGTACACGCAACGATTACCAGTACGGAAGGACTTTTTACAAGCTGACAGAGAACGATGTGATATCGTACAACTTCATTTATTTAAAACCTTTAAGCAAGGTGTATCCTTATCTCATGGGATTGGTTGAAACGAATTTGAGAAGAAAAATTGATTTTCGTTATCAAGTAGGGCCAGGTGTTAGTTGGAACATCGTCAATAAGAAGCCATCACTCGTAAAACTTTCTGCTACCGCAACCTATGAGAATACGCGGTATGGAGGAACGATTTTTGATGATGAAAAATACAACGGTTCGAACACCATCGAAACGTGGCGTTTGACAGGAAGGTTTTTTGGCAAACACACACTGACAAGTAAAGTCCGCATTAGTTATGAATTTTGGTGGCAACAGTCTCTGAGCGAGCAAGTCAATTATCGCTTCCATACGGAAGAAGCTATTGAATTACCCGTAACAAAGCACATTGCATTTCGCACAGCCGTGCGTTATTCTTATGAGAACATTGAACTGATTGGATTAAAACCATTTGATTTATTTTGGACGTATGGGTTAACGATTACTAACTTTTAGCTTTAATTTGCATCAAATGAAAATCGCGATCATCGGGACGGGAAATGTAGGAAGTGCGTTAGCAAAAGGTTTTGCCAAAGCGGGTCATCAAGTTTTGTTGGGTGTGCGAAATAAAATTGAATTTAAAGGAAGTGAATTAGTGAGCGAGAAAAATATAAGCGTTCAAACAATTTCTGAGGCGGCCTCTTCTTCCGAAGTAATTCTGATTGCCGCTGTGCCACAAGCCGTGAAAGAGATTGCCGCTCAGTTGGGTGATGTGAGTAACAAAGTGATCATTGACGCCATGAATTCCGTTCGCGTAAAGCCCGAACCGTTCAGCAACACTACAGAAGCATTACTCAAGCTTACCAATTGTCAGGACATCGTAAAATGCTTTAACATCACAGGAGCGGAAAATATGGCTAACCCAATCTACAATGGTAGAGGCATCGATATGTTTTACGCGGGAGATAGTGCCAAAGCAAGGAAAGTTGCTGAACAATTGGCCAAAGAAATTGGCTTCGAAAATGTTTACAACTTTGGGGGTAGCGATAAATTTAATTTACTTGAGCAGTTTGCATTAAGCTGGATCAATTTAGCGATGATGCAGGGCTATGGAAGAAACATGGCATTTAAAGTTTTAAAAAGATAGATAGTAAGCGTAAGATAGCTACGTGGGTACAAGCTAAAGTTTGCCTCCGCTACCTCTAATAGTTATTTTTATAAACTATGGCAGGTTTATTGCCCAGTTCTGATTTTACGTATGCAAATGTCCCTTACAGCTCCCAAATGGTCCTCACTTGAAAAAATCCTCTTTCGTTTTTTCTTCGTTTACTTTGCTTTGTTCATCATCATCCAAAATAACGGAGCCTATCCGTTTTGGGGATACGTAATGGAGTACCCGACAGAATGGCTTCATACCCTTATCCCATGGGTGGGCAAAAATATTCTTCATATATCGTATAATATTACAGTGTTCACCAACGGCAGCGGTGACACTACATACGATTATGTAATTGTGTTTTCAATTTTTTTGGTAGCGGTAATCAGCACACTTATTTGGTCTGTATTAGATAGAAACAGAGCCAACTATCAAAATTTGTATTATTGGCTTACAGTCGCCATTCGATTTTATTTGGGTTTGATGCTGATTAGTTATGGACTCGTAAAAGTCTTCAAATTGCAATTTCCCTCCCCTGGCCTTTTTCGACTTACCGAAGCTTACGGTGATTCTTCTCCAATGGGTTTGGCTTGGACATTTCTGGGATTTTCTAAGGGTTATAATTTATTCATGGGCATTGCTGAAGTGCTAGCCGTTTTGCTGCTTTTCAGACGTACGATGATCGTTGGAGCGATCATCACATTGATGGCCGCCTCTAATGTGATGGCGGTAAATTATTTTTATGATGTACCAGTGAAGATACTTTCTACTCATCTGGTGCTAATGACACTATTCCTACTTCTACACAACGCCAAAGAACTTTTGAGCTTTTTCTTCACTAGTCAACAAATACAACTTAGCTTGATTGAGGCTCCAAAATTTTCAAATCGATGGATAAGAATATCAGGGATTGTCTTCAAAGTATTGCTACTCGGTTTTTCTTTAGGCTATGGCTCCATCCAAGCTTCGGAGGCTATGAAGCAATATGGCGATAAAGCACAAAAAGGAAAATATGATGGTGTCTACAATGTAGAGAGATTCATATACAAACGCGACACTTTACAACCTTTGGCTAGTGATACCATTTGTTGGAAGCAGATGGCACTTGAATTTAATACATTTGCTCAAATACGGATGACAAATGGAAATACCAAGCGATACTTTCTAAAAACACAAAGCGATTATCACTCTATGCAATTCGCTCTTTTTAATGATTCAGAACAGCGTTTTGATTTTGTTTACGAAATAAGTGATAGTGTTCATCTTAACCTAAAGGGTATGTTTAAAGGTGATTCAGTAAAGATATATTTCAAAAAGAGCAATGCGCAGGTCGATGATTTTCAACTTACTAGTAGGGGCTTTCATTGGATTAGTGAATACCCTTATAACCGTTAGTAATAACTTCTATAGATCTGCCTCTTCGATCCACCGAGCAGTTAGGGTCAGGATGAACTTTATGTCAAAAATAATTGTAAGGTCTAAAAAAAATTATGACAACTGTACTTCACAAAGCCTCCTCTCGCGGCCACGCCAACCACGGCTGGTTGGATACCAATCACACTTTTAGTTTTGCCCACTATTACGATCCTACTCGCACGCACTTCGGTATGTTACGCGTACTGAATGACGACTTCGTAGATGGCGGCATGGGCTTCGGCACACATCCACATGATAACATGGAAATTATTTCTATTCCGCTCTCAGGAGATTTGGAACATAAAGATAGCATGGGTAATGTAGCGGTGATCAAACAAAACGATGTGCAGATCATGAGTGCGGGCACAGGCATCTACCACAGTGAGTATAACAAGAACAAGGACAAGAAAGTAAACTTTTTACAGATCTGGGTTTTCCCCAAAGAACGTGACATCACACCTCGCTATGATCAAATTACCTTTAAGCCTGAAGATCGAGTGAATAAATTGCAGCAAGTGGTAAGTCCATCTAAGACAGACGAAGGTGTTTGGATTAATCAAGACGCTTGGTTTCACCTTGGCAATTTGAAAAAGGATTTTAAAACGGAATACTCGATCAAGCAAAAAGGAAATGGCGTTTATGCTTTTGTATTGGAAGGTGACATCACGATCAACGGCCAAAAGTTGAACAAACGCGATGGATTTGGAATTTGGGATATAGATAAGCTTGATGTTGTTGCGGACACTGATGCGGAAATTTTGTTGATGGAGGTACCTATGAACTAGTCTTGAGATGTGAGACATGAGAATTTCTCAAATCTCAGTGCTCAAATCTTTTTTACATGAAACAATTAAACATTCTCGTCCTTGGTAGGCATGTACAAATTATGGAAACCGTTTTGCGGTTGATCAACAGTCAACCAGAATGGAAGGCAGAAGGATCACTGACAGATACCGATGCTAAAATTAAATTTAATAGTACTGATTTTGATCTGGTGCTGATTGGTGGTGGGGTAGAGGAAAAGTCAGAGAAAGAATTGTCAGTTGTATTTAAAGAGAAAAAGCCTTCTGTAAAGATCATTCGCCACTATGGTGGAGGAAGTGGGTTGTTGTTCAATGAAATTGAGGAAGCCATTAGTTAAGAGCGATGAACGAAGTTTGGATACAAATTTTGTAGGAGCTTCGGCCAGGGATGGTAGCGAAAAGCCCGAAGTGAGATGGGGATGTGCGTTTGACGGACTTGTAGCGGACAGCCCGACCAGATGGCATTGTGCGGTGAAATGTGTGCATCGGGAGGCCGCCAAGAATTTTTAACTTTTAAAATAAAGCAGATGACTTTAAACTTAACCTAAATGAGTACTCAAAACGTAACGTTCGCTCAAGCCTTGAAGGGCGGTGCCATTGCGGGACTGATTGCCGCGGGCCTCAACAACATTTGGAGTTTGATTGCTGGAGCAATTGGGGCTACGATACCAGCAGGCTTTTTTATACCAGTAACAGTATCCTCTATCTTTCCATTGCTGATAGGAGCAATAATTTTTTTCCTTTTGGTGAAGTATGCACCAAAGGGAAAAATAATTTGGCTCGTTCTCTCCATTGGGTTTACACTGTTGAGCTTCTTCCCTGTGTTCAACACTCCTCAGTTACCTGATGGAACTTTGCTGGACAGCACTTTTCCTCTTTTGGTGGGGCCGATGCATGCTATTTCTGGATTTTTAGCAGCTTGGGGAATTCCTAAGTGGAGCCGTTGAACTGTTCGGCTAAAAACTTGTTAACATTGACTGAACTCATTTAACTTTATGGAAACTCAAACTATGCAGCAATCCACGTCAATCGAACAGCCTTTGGTGGATGTCATTCAACAACGAAGAAGTAGTAGGGCGTATGCAGAAACATCGATAGGGCAAGAAAAAATTCAAACTCTTTTTGAAGCAGCCCGATGGGCTCCCTCTAGCAACAACGAGCAACCATGGGCTTATATTTATGCTACCAAGGACCAACCGGAATTGTGGGGCAAATTGTTTGATTCACTCATGGACGGAAATAAAATTTGGGCGGAGCGTGCACCCTTGCTGATCTTATCAATGATTCGAAAGAATTTTGTTGGTAGCGGAAAACCAAACCCCTCAGCTAAATATGACCTTGGTGCTGCTAATGCCTTTCTCTCTTTACAGGCGACTCATCTTGGATTAAATGTGCATCAAATGGGTGGCTTTGATCGCGAAAAAGCAAAGTTGAATTTGAATATTCCTGATACACATGACCCCGCTGTGATGCTTGCCATCGGCTATCTAGGGAATACTGAATTGTTACCAGCATTTCTGCAAGAACGTGAGGTTGCCCCGCGTGCACGGTACACACAAGATTCTTTTGTGATGAACAAATCTTTTTAAAATGGTAACGGCTACGATTGGCAAAGATCGCTTTCGCACGGAGATAACCACAGGGGGCAAAACCGTGATCGCTGATGAACCTGAAGAATTGGGCGGTACCGATGTGGGGCCAGCGCCAGGAGAATTTTTAATGGTGTCGCTTGCCTCTTGCACGGCCATTACATTGCGCATGTATGCGGATAGAAAGCAATGGCCTGTGGACAAAATTTCTGTGGAAGTGAACTTTGAGAAAGTGGATAACAAAACAATTTTCAACAGAGAAATTTCATTGGAGGGCGCATTGGATGATGAGCAAAGAAAGCGGTTACTACAAATTGCCAATGCTTGCCCCGTTCATAAGACATTGACCAGCCCGATTGAGATACAAACATCTTTAGCGTAAAACTATTCTGATTTCTATCTTCTGACTTCTAACTTCTTTTCTATGAAAGACATCACCAAAAAATACACCAACGGAGACGTAACCATCGTTTGGAAACCTTCCATCTGTATTCATTCCGCTATTTGTTTTAATGGATTGGGCGAAGTGTTCCATCCCAAAGAATTGCCATGGATCACTCCAGAGAAATCTACGACCGAGAAAATCATTGAACAGATAAAAAAATGTCCTTCGGGTGCGCTGAGTTATTACCTCAATAGAGAAGCAAGCAATGAAGAAGTAAAAGTGGAGGCTGAGACGATTGTGGAAACAACACCCAATGGCCCCTTAATGGTATATGGAAATGTGACCATTAAAGATTCGAAGGGCAATCTTACCAAAAAGAATAATGTCACGGCATTCTGCCGATGTGGAGCCTCATCGAACAAACCTTTTTGCGATGGCAGTCATAAGAAAATAAGATTTGAGGGGTAAGTCGAATTAGCACAAGCCAAAAAGTGTTAATCTTGTAATACAAAGTCTTTGTATGCAATGGCTGAATAGCACCGGAATAGCAGTTTCTCTTTTCTTTATTCTTTTTGTTCTTAGCAAAAAGAGCCGCAATCGGGCAGATTATTTGTTGATAGTGATCAATTTACTACTGATTAGTTTTTTGGCATTGGACATCGCGGTACGGACGCATTTGTCTCCTCTGCTCTTTTTTCTTCAAACCATTGTTCCCTACCTGCTCTTCCCGACATACATCTTTTTTGCTATTGATACGGTTCAAGAAAATCAGGGTAACAGCTGGATTCTCCTGTTTATTCCGGCACTTTTGAGCGCCTTTTTTTTGATTGGTGACCTGTTTATCATTCATGCTTACGATACCGAAGCACTTCAAAAACTGTATGATGCACCACCGATCAGCTACCACATCATGTACAAAGGCAATCAGCTTTTATTTTTAATTGCCTTGATGTGGGTGATCAAAAAATTACGGCTATACGCCAGCCAAATCAAAGAGCGATTTTCCCTTATCGATCCGATACAACTCAACTGGCTCACTCAAACGTCATGGGTTTATATTTCAACCACCAGTTTATCTATACTCATTTTCATTATTTCAAATTTTAAATTGCTCCCCATCGATACCAATTCGGCCTATTCGATTGTCAGCTTAGGTGTAGTCTTTGCCGTATTTTACATCAGTTATCACGGTATTCGTCAATATACAGTAGCGGAATACTACGGCAAAAATGCATCCGAAGAGATTCCCATTGAAGATCCTGTGCAAACCCAGGCAGAAGCGCCTGAAAAATATAGAACGTCATCACTCTCGCCTGTTGAACAGGAAAAGATCCACCAAAATCTGCTTCACTTGTTTGAGACCAAAAAAATATTCCTTGAAACAAAACTTCAATTGCAAGAAGTAGCCGATTCGCTAAACGTAAGCACACACAACCTTTCCCAAACAATTAACTCTATTACTGGTAAGCCTTTTTACGATTTTGTTAATGACTATCGGGTCAAACACCTGCAAAAACTTCTTGCTGACCCTACAAAGAAAAAATTTACCATTTTGGCCTTAGGGATGGATAGTGGCTTTAATTCAAAAGCAACGCTAAACCGCATATTCAAAGCAGAAACTGGTCTTTCGCCAAAAGAATACCAATTGCGAAACCTTTTGCAATAATAAGTAGGCTATTTCTGGCCTAGTCATCCTGAGCGAATCAGGTCTCATCTTCCAAAAACAAGTCTCATTCGATCGTTTAAGGCGATTTGCATGGCCCATTCCATGATGTTTGTGCCATAATCAGGGCAGAAGACGACCCTGAAAGAAAATTATTTAAAACTCTAAACAATCAATTTTATGAAAACTAACAGTACAACAATCATCACGAGTATCATTGCATTTCTACTTTTCTCCTTGATCGCGCAGGCGCAAAACGTGCCTGAAAAGAATCGATTTAGTTTAATGTTTGGTTTGAACCAACCTATTGTGGCAAAGGGTTTTAATATAGAGGGCAATTATTGGATGAAAAAATGGGTGATCGATTATTCGCATGGTTTTAACTTACATGTAGACGGAGAATCATTATCAAACGAATATGAAAGGCAACAAATAGATTTCAAAATTACAAATTCACTTGGCCTTGGCGTAGGATATCGATTTACCAAAGGATTTAATCTTCGCTTTGAGCCGAAACTCCACATCTATGAAACATACTATCATGGACAAGAGCAATCCAATACAAACAGTATGGTCAACTTTAATACAGTTACACTGGGATTTGGCGCCTATTATCGTTGGTTGCCTTTTGAAAAGAACAAAGGATTTGCAAAAGGCATCACCATTGCCCCTAGCATCCGCTATTGGTATAATGTACATAGCTCCTTACCGAATGATCAGCATGCTTACTTCAACACACGCACCAATCAAAATGAAGTGCTGAAAGCCCCAAACATTGGAGTGGCCAATACGCCTTGGGTTGTTAATATTAGCGTTGGGTATACTTTCTAAAGGAATATGAGGTTTGCAAAACTATTTTGAAACTCAACAGCGAAACAAATGAAAACTTTAAAAACAATTATTTTAATCACAATTATAAACTCAGCAGCAATGGCAAAAGAAATCAAAACAGAGATTTTAATTAATGCTACACCAGAAAAGGTTTGGGCAATCCTCACAAACTTTTCCAACTATCCGAATTGGAATCCATTTATTAAATCAGTAAAGGGAGAGGTGAAAGTAGGAAACAAAATCACAGCAAGAATAGAACCACCGGAAGCAAAAGGTATGACTTTTAAACCAAGAATTCTGATCTATGAAACGAACAAGGAATTAAGGTGGCTTGGACATTTATTGTTTGCAGGACTTTTTGACGGAGAGCATACGTTTGAACTTATTGACAACGGCAATGGAACAACAACTTTTAGGCAAAGTGAGAAATTTAGAGGAATACTCGTGCCGCTTTTCAAAAAGCAACTAGACTACAACACGAAAAGAGGATTTGAAGAAATGAATAAAAAATTAAAAGAATTAGCGGAACAGAAATAAACATACCTTGGATTGTCGAAAAATGATGTAGAAAGTCATGCTCCAAGTCTGGTGCATGACTTTCCTTTTATTTAAGACGGAATTCAAATAGTATTCTATCATTTTGATTGTTACTTTGCGCATTCAAAAAGGGCTGTTAGCTCAGCTGGTTTAGAGCACTACCTCGACAAGGTAGGGGTCACTGGTTCGAACCCAGTACAGCCCACTTCTTTATTAGTGTGGAATTGATTTGAGTTAATTAAATCAACTTTTCACCCAATCTTCAAATACAAGTAACGGGGTTCTTGCGTTAAAGTAGTAATTTTAATTTTGGAGCAAATTTTCAATTATGAGATTGGTGCTGTTGACGCTATTTACTTTTTCCGGTTTGTTGTGCACCGCTCAAACTTATCAATTGAAGGGATTTGTAAATGACTCAACAGGAGTCGCTTTGTCTTCCGCTCATATTCAGGTTTGGGCTCCCAAAAAGAAAACAATCACTTCTGGAGAGCATGGTGATTTTTCCTTAGTTGTGCCTAAAGGGGAAATTCGCATTGAAATCTCTTATACAGGATTCAAAAAATTATCACGTTCTATTTTTATTAAATCGGATACAACATTTGTTTTTCAAATAGAAAGCAAGGCAGAAGAACTCAACGAAGTAATTATCTCCGCTGATCGTACATTTCAATCCGATCAATTTGAAACTACTCGAATGAGTACAAATACATTGAGCGGAAAAGAAATCAGCAGCATTCCTGTGCTGGGTGGTGAGGCAGATTTGATCAAGACACTTCAGTTGATGCCTGGAGTCACGAAAGGCGCAGATGGGACTACCGACTTGTTTGTGCGAGGTGGTGCAGCCGATCAAAATTTGGTTTTGTTAGATGGCGCACCTGTCTATAACACAGGGCATTTATTTGGGTTTCTTTCAGTATTCAATCCAGATATTTTAAATAAGGTAGAATCAATTAATGGTGCTTTTCCCTCAGAGTATGGGGGAAGGCTGTCTTCGATATTGGATGTTAGTTCAAAAAATGGTTTCCCCACCAAGACCAAAGTAAAAGGAAACATTGGGTTGCTTGCCACGCGATTAATGATTGAACAACCCTTAGTAAAAGATAAACTTTCAATTTGGGTCGCAGGGAGAAGGACCTATGTTGATCAGGTGGTGAAAGCAGTGGGGCAGGAGCTGCCTTATTATTTCTACGATTTCAATGGTAAGATTTTATACAGGCCTCGAGCCAACAGCCGATTAGAAATTACTTTTTATGAAGGAAATGATGTGTTGAGTTTTGCCAGTCTATCGCGCGCTTCGTTGCGCAATCGTAATATTACGAATGAATTTGTATTGGGAAATTCTTCACAAACACTTCGCTGGGATCGTAATTATAGAAATTTCAATTCTACACTTTCAATCTATCGAACGGCTTTTCAATATTCAATCAAAAACACCTTTCAAGAAAATCGGTTGTCCGTAAACTCGAGTATTGAAGATATTGGAGGCAAATGGATTCTGTCAACAGATTCACTGCGAAAAAATGTTTCTTTTAAAACAGGTTTAGAGTTAATCCGACACCAAGTGGCACCGAATCGCATCAATACTACTGGAGAAATCTCAGAGTTGTTGAAGACAAGTTCCACCATTCCACAGACTTCTTATGAGACAAGCGCCTTTTTGCAGGCTGATGGAAAACTGACTTCCAACTTACGTTATAGTGCCGGCATTCGCGTTTCTTCTGCCTACGTAGATCAGACTTTCTACTTTAATCGAGAGCCAAGAATTGCATTTAGATATTCGCTCGATTCAATGACTGCCATCAAACTTAGTTATTCCCGCATGTCCCAGTATTTGCATCGGGTATCAAGTGCGGCTGTAGCTTTCCCAACAGACATTTGGTATCCCGTTACCCGAAACGTAAAGCCACAAACGGCTGATCAAATTGCATTGGGCATTCAACACACATTACCCAACCAAAATTTATTTGTTAGTGTAGAAGGCTATTACAAATGGATGCATCAATTGATTGGCTATCGAGAGGGAGCGAGCCTTTTATTGAATGTTGATTTTGAAAAGCAATTGGTTCAAGGTCAAGGCCGCGCATATGGATTGGAAGTGTTGATAAAAAAAGAACAAGGCAAACTCACAGGCTGGATCAGTTACACGTGGTCTAAAGCGGAGCGTCAATATGACGAAGTGAATGGTGGCGAATGGTTTTTAGCCCGCTATGATCGAAGACATAATGCTGCGTTGGTGGTAAATTATCAATTGTCTAAGCGATGGTCAGTATCTTCCGTGTTTGAATTTATTTCAGGCTCACGGTTTACTCCAATCATCGGTCAATATGCAGTACCGTCACCTACGTTGGTTGGCGTTGATTTGATTCCTGTGTATGCACCGTTGAACTCTGTGAAGTTAGCGGATACTCATCGGTTGGATATTGGGATCAAATTTCGCCCCAAGCCAGATAAAAAATTCCAAGGTGAATGGTTTGCCGGAGTTTATAATGTGTACAACAGAGCAGCACCGATAGGAGTTTTTATTATGTCTAATGGGGATGGTTCATTCCGCTATGAACAGCCAGGGCTTTTTGGTTTGTTGCCATTTGTAAGTTATGGGTTTAAATTTTAGAACCATGGAAAAATTGTTTCGTTTTGTTGCCTTTGGCATACTTGTAGGATTAGCGAGTAGTTGTATTCCTGATCCCTTGGCAGTAGATGATATCGCTCAACTAAAACCAAAGATTGTAGTATCTACTCAAATTGTACCTGGCGGGGCATTAGTGGTTTTGATCACAAAGAGTATTGGAGCGCTAGATGCAGGCAGAGGAAGTGATCCACAAGCCTTGATCGCTCAAATTGCCTTAGACAGCGCAAAAGTTTGGTTAACACGTGAAGGAAGGATTGACTCCCTTCCAGATTTGGGTAATGGGTTGTATGGAAATATCAACTTAGATCTTCAAGCCAATCGAGATTATACACTTCACATCAGGACTAAAGAGTTGGGAGAAGTTTCGGCAGTAGCTCAACTAAAAGCACAAGTGCCTTTCCAAACTGTTGATGCGAAACTGTATACTTCTATTTATGATTCAGCAGCATTGGTAGATTACAGTCTTCAAGATCCTATCGGCCCCAATTGGTACATGGTCAATGTGCAAAAGTATTCTCAAAAAAATGATATTAATTCTTATTTGAATCCACGTGTATATACGCGCCTGTTGCGCGATAGTGTTAACGATGGAAAAATAATTAAAGAAGAGTTCAGAGTATTATTTAGAAAATTTTCTGAAGGAGATACGGTTGCTGTATTTCTTTCTAACATTAGTCAAGAGTATTACGGATTTTTAAAACTAAGAAACGATAGGCGATATAATTTTAGCGCGTTTGCCTCAGAGCCGCTCAATTTCAATAGTAATGTAAAGGATGGATTGGGATATTTTAATCTACACTTGCCAGATGTAAGGGTGTTTGTGCTGGAATAATCTATCTTTGATAATATATTTTTTGCAAAGTAGACTTCTCTCTCAAAATGAAAAATCAAACAATTCTTTCGGTCTTTGTAATAGTTACCTTACTAGCGTGTCATTCAAAGAAACCAGCTAAAAATAATCAGATTAAAGATTCGCTGGCGGTGACCGAACCGATCGAAGACCAAGCTGCAATAATACAAGAACAATCACAACCCGATTCTATAAAAGGAAGTGTGCAGGCAGAGGCTGTTGGAAAACTGGATGATACAGAAATAAAAATTTCTTATTATTCTCCTGCCGTTCGCGGAAGAATTATTTGGGGCGGCCTTGTTCCTTTTGATAAGGTTTGGGTAACGGGAGCGCATTCTGCTACCAGTATTGAGTTCAATACGGAATTGATTGTGGAAAGTAAAACCATTCCAGCAGGGAAGTATGCTTTCTTTTCTATTCCCAGCAAAAAAGATTGGACGTTAATCATCAATAAAAATTGGAGACAACATCTTACCGATCGCTATGATGAGAAGGAAGATGTTTTAAGAATAAAAATCACGCCCGAAACGGAAGAGAAAATGCAGGAACGCCTTCGCTATGTAGTTGAAGTTGATTCTGAGAAGGAAGGTGAGATTGTAGTTTACTGGGAGAAACTGGAAATTTCTTTGCCCTTTAAAGTTAAATAGCAGAAGCCATTGCTAAAAAAACTCCGTTTGTCCAGCCGAAGCCATCCTGATTAGGGTACTCACCGCCACTCGCTTCTCCGTTCTCATTCCACACATCATATTTCTCTGTCATCTTTCCGGTTTTAGCGTAGACTTTTTTGTTCGCGCTTAGCCAATTCGATTTCAGTTGATTGGCCAATTCATCAAAGCCATAGTTGAGTAATCCTCTGTAAGTAATCCATTGAAGTGGTGCCCAGCCATTGGGGGCGTCCCACTGCTGGCCGCTGTTCTCAAGGGTGGTGCTCATGCCGCCAGTCTTTAAAAATTTTTCTTTTAATTCTCTTTCTACTGCCAATGCTTGGTCTGGTGAAGCGATTTCAAAAAATAGGGTAGAGGCTGCTGCTAATGTCATACACTCCTTTTGTTTCTGCTCAACAAAATCGTAATCAAAAAAGAATTTTTTTTCTTCGCTCCAACAATATTTTTTAATGGCTGCTTTGCGTTGGTGCGTTAATTTTAAATAATCATTTGCTTTAGCCCTACTGCCAGAAAGTTGATAGGCCTCCGCCAGTGTTTTTTCTAGATGAAAAAGAAGGCAGTTTAAATCGATTGGAATAATCTCTGTAGTGTGAATGCTGCCAAATGAGTTTGCATCTTTAAACCAACGACTACTAAAATCCCATCCCGATTCGGCCGCAGCTCTTAAATGCCGAAAAAGTATTTCAGGCTTTTGGTTGGATTGGTGTGAAAGCTCTACGTCTTCTTTATAAGCTTCAGGCCTAGGGGAGTCATTTTCATCCCAGTAGCGATTGAGAATAGAACCATCTTCCATACGCACCACTCTATGTTGCGCAGGTTCTGAAGAGTTGAGTATATCACTGCCTTCCATCCAGAATTGATATTCTTTTTCTAGTTGCGGCAGATACTTGGCAAGTGGATCAATTTCTTCTTCATCGTTTGTCTTTTGCTTTTCTTCACTTAATAATTTCACCATCAACGAAAAGAAGGGCGGCTGGGAGCGACCTAAATAATAGGTTCTGTTGCCGTTAGGAATGTACCCAACAGTATTAATCAAGTGAGAGAAGTTATTGATCATGTGTTCGATCAAATCAACTCTGCCCGAGACTTGCAAACCCAACATGGTAAAGTAACTGTCCCAATAATAAATTTCACGAAAGCGGCCACCGGGCACAATGTAGGGATGGGGGAGAGGTATCAATGAACCCATGTCTTCGTCTGGTTGGCGCGTGAGCACATTCCACAAAGAGCTTATATGCTGCTCTGCAGATTTGTTGGGATCGCTTTTATAATCGGATGAATAAGCCTTGGGCAATAGAAAATTTTCATCAATGAATTTTTTTAGAATGAAATCAGTGGAGTTTCGCTTACTTAAATAATCCGCATGGATTTCTTTTAGCGATCTCTTTGGCACACAATCGGCAAACGTTTTACCATCGACCAAAATATTTTTTAACTGAACTTCCTCGAAGAGAAGGCCGAGATTGTGGATTTGAGATATCATGTTTGTAAAAGAGGCTTAAGCGTCAATAACAGTATGTAATTACGCTACACAAGTGGACTTATCCAAAAGCTATTTATTTTGCCGACATTTAAAGAAATTAGTAATTGGGTAAGTTCATCAAGAGTTATTATTAGACAATAGAAAAATGAGATTTCAGGAGCACCTAGATTCGTGTGTCGTTCTCCTTCTCGCAGCAGGCTCCTCCTCCCGCCTAGGTAGATCCAAACAACTTATTTCAATCAATGGCGAACCACTTCTATTGAAATCAGTCAATGCTGCTATTTCATCTGGCATAAAAAATATAATAGTTGTATTAGGCGCGAATGAAAATGAGCATAGAAGGCTGATCGAAAAACTTCCAGTAGAAATAATCTTTAATCCAACTTGGCAAAAGGGAATGGGCAATTCATTGAAGGTGGGATTATCTCATTTGCTTAAAAAAGATACAAACTTAATAGGAGTAATTACCATGGTGTGTGATCAGCCAATGATCACAGCTTCTCATTTGATTAAATTGATAGAGAGATTCAAAGAAACAAAGAGTTCTATTGTAGCTTCTTTTTATTCTGGCTCGGCTGGCGTGCCTGCGCTTTTTGAAAAATCACTTTTTGAAATGATGCTATCTATCAACGATGAGCACGGAGCAAAAAAAATAATCAATCAATATCCAGACTTAGTAAGTGTAGTCGATTTTCCAGAAGGAGAAATTGATATTGATACGGAAGAGGATTTGAAGAGATTCATTGAGAATCCTCTTTCAACATCTCCAAGAAGTAAGGGCTAAAGCCCTTAGCTACTTAAAATTTATCTTTATCCACGGCCTAAAGGCCGTGGCAATTTTTAGTATTGGATTTCAAACAGCTACTTCCTCTGTCACTATTTCCAATCCTGCTTCTACCATTGCCCCAAAACCTCCATACACGTTGATCAAATTGGTAAACCCTTCCTTCTTCATGATTGAAATGGCTATCATTGAACGGTAGCCTCCACCGCAATGGACGATGTAGGGTTTTTCATGATCAAGACTTTCAAGGTTTTTAGGGAAATCAGCTAGTGGCAAAAAAGTTGCGTCCTTCAAGTGGCTGATGCTCCACTCACCAGGTTTGCGCACGTCCATTACTTCAATGCCTTTTTTCATTTCTGCTTTCATCTTGGTTGCTGAGACAGATGAAACTTTCTCTAATTTTTCATCCCACGTGTTTACACCACCTTTTAAAAAGCCTCGCACATTTTCGTAACCAACTCTTGCCAAGCGCAAAATGGATTCATGTTCAGTTCCCTCTTGCGCAACTAAAACCATCGGCTGTTTAATGTCAATCAATGTGCCTACCCAAACTGCATATTGTCCATTGAGGCCGATATTAATAGAACCAGAGATAAAACCCTTTTCAAAATCATCTGCCGTGCGCGTGTCCAAGATCAATGCACCTTTAGAAATTTCTTTTTTGAAATCGGCAAGCGAGAGCGGTTTACTATTTTCCCTGATCACATTTTCAATTGGATCATACCCTTCTTTGTTGATGCGTGCATCTTCAAAGAAATAACTGGGCGGTGGCAAGATACCATCCGTAACTTGCGCAATAAATTTTTCACGACTTTGATCTTTCAAGGCGTAGTTGAATTTTTTCTGTTCGCCAATAGTAGAAAATGTTTCCTTGCCAATATTTTTTCCGCAGGCAGAACCTGGGCCATGCGCTGGATAGACGATCACGTGATCAGGAAGTGTTTTGAGTTTCTTGTTCAGCGAATCATACAGCATACTCGCTAACTCTTCGCTGGTCATAACGCCATCCAATAAATCGGGGCGGCCTACATCACCAACAAACAATGTATCTCCAGTAAAAACAGCATGTTCTTTTTTGTTCTCATCCAACAACAGATAGCAAGTAGACTCTGGCGTGTGCCCGGGCGTATGAAGTACTTTAAAAGTCAGTTTACCCAATTTGAATTCTTCGTTATCCTTTGCATTGTGTACTTTGTAGTTGGTATCGGCCATCGGCCCGTAGATGATGGGGGCATTTACTTTTTTCGCCAAATCAATATGGCCAGAAACAAAATCGGCATGGAAGTGAGTTTCAAAAATATATTTGATCTTGGCATTTCTCTTTTTGGCCAATTCGGTATACGGCTCTGTCTCGCGGATTGGATCGATGATAGCTGCTTCCCCCTCCGATTCAATATAGTATGCCGCTTCTGCGAGGCAATTGGTATAAAGTTGTTCGATATACATGAGTGTGTTGACGTGTTGATGTATTAATGAAACTTGTACTACCTACCTAGTCCTAATTCCCAAGCCCTAAGTCCTAATCCCTAACTACGCAAATCTCCAAAAAATTCCCTAATATGTTGTTACTTCTTACCTTTGAGCCATGAAGTTAGTTCTCTTTTTTATACTCTCCCTCATCAGTCTTGGTTTAAAAGCTGAGGTTTATCAGCTTTTTGAAGAGAAGGGCAAGGTGGGAATGAAGAATGAGCAAGGGGTAGTTGTCATCCCTCCTTCATTTGAAGCGCTGGGTTGGTCAGACGGAAATTTTTCTGTGATTGGAGAGGTGACGGGCTACAGATTAAACCAACAATGGGGATTGATCAATCTAAAAAAAGAATTTATTACCAAGGCACTTTTTGAAAGCTTGACTTATGCGAGCGGAGAATATGTAGTAGCCAGAAAAAGATTGAATCCTGCGGTGACTAAGACGGGCTGCTTAAACCTGCGAGGAGAGATGAAACTGCTTTTTAGCTACGATGGTATACAAGTGCAAGGACTTCGCGCCATTGTATTCAACTTGCTTGGCGCAAAATTCAGTTACGGTCTGGCCGATTTGCAAAACAATATCTTAGTTCCCATTATTTATAAAAATATTTATGCCCTTGGCACATTACGCTACGCGGTTGAAAATCAAAAAGGAAAAATAGCATTGTTCAGCGAAAACGGAAAACCTATTACCGATTTTAAGATCGACAGTCTTTCTAATTTTTACAAAGGATATTCCATTGTTTATGAAAATGGATTGCAAGGGTTGATTGATCGCGAAGGTGAAGTAAAACTAAAGACAGAGTATCGAGCGATAAAAATTACTGATGAGGGGATGATATCAACTCAACTACCTAGTGAGTGGCTTTATTTGAGTGACAAAAACCAAGTGATCACTAAACTAGTCGCTGATGATCTATTTCCTACCAGCAGTGATCTTACTATTATTCAAACTGGTGGTAAAAGTGGATTGATTGATAGCAATCAAAAAATCGTTCTCCCAGTTGAATTTGATCAACTTGGAGGAGCGCAGCAAGGAAAATTTATTGCTGAGCGAAATGGAAAATGGGGAATGATAAAAACCGATAGCGAAATTTTGATTCCTTTTGAATACGATTCCATACACTTTCAAAGAAACGAGATTCAAACATTTATTAAGTATAAAGGCTGGCAGTTACTTGACTCAACTGGCAATGTCAAATCGAAAAAATTTTATGATTTTATTGGAGAATTTGATGGGGTAAGCTATAAAGTGCGAACCAAAGGGTATTGGGGGTTGATGAATTTAATGGGAGATGAGATTATCCATTGCGTATTTGACTCTATCACAGATAGACAATCACAAATGGTAGCTGTAAAATTTAAAGGGCAATATGGAATAGTGGACGTGCGCGAAAACTGGAAGTTAGCACCGCAGCCTTACCCGATTCAGTTGGTGAATGAGAATCGCTATGTTCTAATGCAACCTGGCAATGCGTTTTTGAAAAATTTTGATAATGAAATTATTTATTTCACCCCCTATCGAATGCAGTTCAAGAAAGATTATTGGATGGAATTTTTACCCGATGGCTCTGAAAAAACAATTAGCTACGATGGTTTGATTTTGAAAAGAACGGAGTTCCCAATGGCTGAAAATGGGGCTGTGAAATTTGCAACCAGTGAAGGTTTGCGTGGAATAAAGAAAGATGGCAAGTATGGCTTTGTAGACGACCGAGGAAAGTTGCGCGTAGCCAACCGCTATGATAGTATTGATAATTTTAGTGAAGGGCTTGCCCCCGCCAAGCTTATTGGTAAATGGGGTTTTGTCAGTCCGCAAGATAAAATTGTGGTGCAACCTAACTACGAATCCGTTACGCGCTTTACAAACAACCTCTCGATTGTAAAACGAAATGGAAAGTATGGCTTGATTGATAAAAATGGAAACCCTCGCCTCGCCTTGCGCTATGATGCCATTCAACTATTGGATAACCAGAAATTTCTGTTGGTTCTAAACAATTTAAAGGGAATCGCCAATGAAAAAGGCAGCGTGGACATTGAACCGCGGTTTGATTCTTTGGAAGATTTGAAAAACGGATTTATGATAGCTAGTCGTGCAGGAAAACTTGGGATCATTACTACCGAAGGTCTTGATCGTATTCCTATGGTCTATGATAAATTGATTTTTGATAAATCTAAAAACCAATACTTAGGTATGAAGAGGAGTGAGTGGAAATAGATCAAGTAGAAATGAGTTGTATTAATCGTGATGCCTTGGTTAGGATACCTGTCTGTGTTGCGGCTTCGATAGGCAGGGAAGCTGAAACCCTCCTGAGACTCCGCACATCTAAAACCGCTTTATTTTTAACGTAAAAACACTACCTTTACACTCTTAATATAAATTCTATGAACGCTATCTTATTGTTTGGAATGCCCGGCATGGGCGAGTGGGTGATCATCGGTTTGTTTGTGTTGATTTTCTTTGGCGCCAAAAAAATACCTGAGTTTGCAAAAGGATTGGGCAAAGGCATCCGCGAATTTAAAGACGCGGTGAAGGACGTGAAGAAAGAAGTGGACGATGCGGGCAAGGAAATGCCCAAGATTGACGACAAATAATCGTTGAAAGCGAACGTAAACTTCGCGCAGGTTCAGCACAATATCCAAACTGGAATTTTTTCCTGCGTTGACTTGGTCAACTACTACTTGGCCAACATTGAGAAGAAAAAAAATCTCAATGCTTTTCTCAGTCTCTATGCTGAAGAAGCAATTGCACGCGCAGCAGAGATTGACCAGAAAATAAAAAATGGCCGGGCTGGTAAACTGGCTGGCTTAGTAGTCGGCCTGAAAGATGTACTGTGCTATCAAAATCATCCGCTGCAGGCCAGCAGCAAAATCTTAGACGGATTTATTTCTCAGTTCAATGGCACTGCGGTGCAGCGTTTGCTCGATGAAGACGCCATTATCATTGGCAGACAAAATTGTGATGAATTTGCAATGGGTTCATCGAATGAAAATTCTGCTTTTGGCCCCGTGCTAAATGATATTGATAATGCGAGAGTGCCTGGTGGATCTTCGGGTGGCTCGGCTGTGGCGGTGATGGCCGACCTTTGTCAAGTTTCGATTGGTTCTGATACGGGCGGCTCGGTGCGGCAACCAGCAGCGTTTTGTGGAGTGATCGGTTTGAAGCCAACTTACTCGCGCATTTCGCGGCACGGGTTGGTAGCGTATGGTTCTTCCTTTGATTGCATCGGGATTTTTTCTAGACACATAGACGACATTGCATTGGTGTTGGAAGTGATCGCTGGCGCGGATGAATACGACAGTACTGTATCGCGAAAAGCTGTGCCTTGTTACTCGAAAGAAAAATCGGAACCAGAAAAAAAATACAAAGTTGCGTACATGCGCGACACGTTGGAGTCATCGGCTTTGCAGCCAGAGATCAAAGATGCCATCCAACAAAAATTAGATCAGTTGAAAGCAAACGGCCACGTGGTGAATGCGATTGATTTTCCGTTGAATGAATATGTGTTGCCTACTTATTATATTTTGGCAACGGCCGAAGCAAGCTCGAACCTTTCTCGCTTCGATGGTGTGCGATATGGTTACCGCAGCGCAAACACAACGGATTTACAATCGATGTACAAGAAAACGCGAGCAGAAGGTTTTGGCAGGGAAGTACAGCGAAGAATTTTGCTCGGCACATTTGTGTTAAGTGCGAGTTACTATGATGCGTATTATACCAAAGCGCAAAAAGTGAGACGATTGATTCGCGATGCGATGAAAGAAATTTTTGAAAGATATGATTTCATTGTGATGCCGACTACGCCAACTACGGCTTTTAAATTAGGTGAGCATTCAGATAATCCGACAGAAATGTACTTGGCCGATTTATTTTCCGTTCAAGCAAATGTGGCGGGTGTGCCGGGCATTTCAGTGCCTTGTGGGAAAGATAAAAATGGTTTGCCGATAGGGTTGCAAGCAATGGCCGATGACTTTGAGGAATCGAAACTTTTTCAATTCTCGAAGATATTGCTGAACTTGGACTGATTTTTGAATTGTTATTTTTGAATTTGAAGCGATGCTGAAAAGGTTTTCACTATTTACAAAGGCCGCAAGCCGCAAGCCACAAGCCACAAGCAGTGAGGTGCGTGGTGAAAGTTTGGAGTTACAGACAATCAGCCTGAAGCTTGTGGCGTGTGGCTTGAAGCCCTTTGTTGGTTCTCTCTTAACTATTTTCTCAAAAGCTACAAGCCGCAAGCCACAAGCCACAAGCAGTGAGGTGCGTGGTGAAAGTTTGGAGTTACAGACAATCAGCCTGAAGCTTGTGGCATGTGGCTTGAAGCCAATTAGCTTCGTTATCTTTTTACTTCTCCCGCTCTTCACTCACGCGCAAGAACTCATCGTAAAAGATACATTGATTGGTGAACCAATCGTGCCTATCGATACACTTGCTTTTTCATTACCCACCGATCTCGAATACATTCCAGCAGATGCCACACCTGCATTGGTGGCAGATCGATTGAGTTGCATTCAAAAAACAATTGAGCTCACGTACAATACCAGAGTGCATGGGTTCATAGATTACTTCACCATCCGCGATCGCGAATACACCCGTATGGTGCAGCGCAGAAAAGATTTGTATTTCCCGATCTTCGAGAGAAAATTAAAAGAGTATGGGCTGCCCGATGAATTAAAATATTTGTCCATCATCGAATCAGGGTTGAACCCTCGAGCTACCTCGCGCGCGCGCGCAGTGGGCTTGTGGCAGTTTATGCCGGGCACAGGGCATTGGATGGGCCTGCACAAGGATTGGTACATTGATGAGCGCATGGATCCAGAAAAATCTACCGATGCAGCTTGTCGTTATTTAGCACAACTTTATGCTATGTTTCACGATTGGCAGTTGGTGTTGGCCGCCTACAACTCTGGCCCTGGCACAGTTCGCTATGCTATCAAGAGATCGGGTTATAAAAAAACTTTTTGGGAAGTATTTCCTCGCTTGCCGCGCGAGACGCGATCTTATGTTCCGCAGTTTATCGCCATCGTGTATGCAATGAACTACGCACCCGAGCATAATTTGTTGGAGTTGGCGCGCGAAGAAGTGCCACCGCATGATACTATTCAAGTGAAACAGTTTTTGCATTTCGCCACATTTGCTAATCTCACTGGCACATGCGTGGAGGACATGCAACGATTGAATCCATCGGTGATGCGCAGTGCATTACCTGACAATGGGCGTAACCATATTTTAAAAATCCCTGTTTGGTCAAAGACGGCATTGAATCTAAACCGGCAAACTATTTTGGATTCTGCATCCAAAATCGGAAAGAAAGAATTGGAGTCGCTGGTACAAATAAATTATGGAAGCAGCACGTATGGCCGCGAAGTACAAATCTATCGCGTGCAGTCGGGCGATGTGTTGGGTACCATTGCTGAGAAATTTGGAGTGCGCGTAAATGATTTGAAAGGATGGAATGGACTTTTCAATAATAAAATCCGAGTAGGCCAACGCATCAATATTTGGACGTACCCAGTGAGAAATGCGGCTACTGTTAGATCAGCGACAGAGATACCTAGCTCTATTATCATTCCACCGAATTCAAAAACCTACATTGTGCAGCCAGGTGATACCCTTTGGGATATTTCTAAAAAGCTACCTGGTGTATCGGTAGAAAAAATCAAAAACCTCAACAATCTAAAGGGGAATAAACTGCAACCGGGACAGAAGTTGATTATTGGGTAGTTGTTGGAAGGTACATGAAGAAGTCAGAATTTAGAATATAGAAGTCAGAATTTCTCGCTCCCCAATTTTTAAATCTAACATCTTAAATCTTAAATTCTCCTTGTGACGATTTGCCCCGAATGGTATTCTACTAGATAATCTTTATCATTGCCAAATGAAAAATACCTTCCTTCCTTTAATTTTCTCTTCTATTTTGTGGTCATGCTCTGACAATAAAGGAGAGAGCAATCTTCCACCAGCCATGGGACTTTCTGGCGATGTGTACGTTGTGATGGATTCGGCTCAACGAAAGGGGCCACTCGGGCAAGCGATCGATTCCATGTTTAGTGCAGACATGGAAGTGATCAATCGCACGGAGCCTATTTTTAAAGTACGATGGATAGATGCCCGGAAACTTAATACCGCTTTGAAACAACGGAGAAATGTGGTGTTTGCAGTTACGCTGAACCAAAATTCGGTTGGGGCAAATAGAATAAAGGGCATGTTCAACCAAGAATCAATAGACCGCATTAAGTCTGACACTACTTTTTTTCTAATTGCTTCCAAGGATCAATTTGCCAAAAACCAAGAGGTCATGTTCTTAGTGGGCAAAACGCAAGAGGCGTTGATCAAAAAAATAAATAAAAATAGAACCAGGATAGTTGAGTACTTTGATAAATCTGAGCGCGAGAGGTTGTCGGTATCGCTGTTTAAAGCGGGGCAATTAAAAGGCACAACCGATTTAATGCGCCAAAAATTTGGAGTGGAAATCAAGATTCCGTTTGGCTATCAATTGGTGCAGCACGACAGTACATTTCTTTGGGTTCGCCAGATCAACCCGAAAGATGACCGAGATATTTTTATTGCCAGAAAAAGATATCGATCCAGAGATCAGTTCCAGTTGGATAGCTTGATCCAATTCCGCAACGATGTTTGTAAAAAATATTTGTTCGGCAATCCAGAGAAGCCGCAGTCATTTTTAGTTACAGAAATGGCCATTCCTTACAAACTCGTACAAGCCAAGCAAGTCACTTTTGAAAATAAGTATGCGGTAGAACTGCGCGGACTTTGGCGCACTAACAATATTACTATGGGGGGTCCTTTTCTTTCTTATTCACTAGTAGACGAAGCGCAAGGGATGCTCTATTATATTGAAGGATTCACCTACGCCCCCGGCAAGCCACAGCGTGAGATCATGCGCGAGCTAGAGACTATTTTGCATACGTTTAAGACGAGTGGGGAGTGGAAGGAAAAAGAGAATAAGTGATGCTTAAAGAGGATATCAACTAAAATCCGAAAAGAACCGCTTCAAAGAAATTTTATGAATTTTCAAAACCTTGAGCAAGGTGGCAAGGGTAATATTGGAACCGTTTTCTATGCGCCAGTATTGTTTTCTGTCCACCTCATGATCGAGCGCAAAAGTCTCATAGCTCTTGTAGCCTTTGTTCATCCTAAACTGTTTTAGTTTTTTAGCGATCTTTTGGAGTTGATCTGTTTCATTCTCTTACGGAGTGCTATTGATCTCCACCACCCGATTATGTTGGTAACGCTGCGCCTTTCTTATTTACCGTATTCTCATTACTGTGTACTGCGTAGGTTAGGCGACATAAAATAGTACCCCTCTGATAATCGGGTAAAAAATGTCGCCTAAGCAATGACCGAAGTAGTATATAGTACGAGTTCGGTTGCTTTATCTGCAAATAACTGATCCTTTAGATTTAATAGCTCAATGCCATAAATTGTTCCGTCAGAAGCCATATCAACCACCAGCTCTTCACTTATTTTCAAAGAAGTGACCTTTTCTGGCTTCTCTTTGAATTTGATATAACCAATGTTGTACTTAATATCATATTCTACTTGCATACAATTTTTTTTAAGAGTGAATTGATCACCAAGGTGCTGCAATGGAGCAAACTGCTAATAATATCCTACTACCTCAACCAAGCTGTGTTTGGATTTAGCAGAAAGGACTATATTTTCCAATGATCGTGCAACCGAAGCATCTATCCATTCCTCACCGCATTGCGAGCAGACTTTGGCAGGCACATTCCTCACCACTACCACTCCAAATTTAAGATCAACGGTGTAGGTGGTGGTGCTTTCAATCTTTTTTCCTTCACAGATAGGGCATACGTTGTTCATTGTAATTTCCTTTTGGTTTTAAAATCCTTTTCAAAAATTTCACTCGATGGTTCGTACACAGTAATGATAGAGGCAAAAAAGCTTTCTTCATCAAACGCGACAACAACGTGCAACGGTCTTTGGTTCACAATTTTGAAGAACAAGGCACTTGGGAAAGGTTTGTCTTTATCGTAAGTAGTCACAAGTTCACCCTGCAACACCACTTCTATTATTTCTGCTTGCAGCACATCCCTTTCGGCCATTCTTTGGAGGGTGTGCTTTTTCCACTCATAGTTTCCTGTTGATATGGCTTTTATGCATTGGTTTTGGTCAAACATTTAAAGTGCATTATTAACACCGACCTCGCATTCCATCTCCTCCATAAAATCATGCATCGGTCTTTCTTTTTAGTAGGAATGAAAGCTAACTATTAATCAAAGATACAGATAGGTTTACTAATTGCAATAAGGCCGACATGAATCCAAGTTTGTCCATTCTTCGCTCATTAAAACTATTTTATCACTTTTCCAACGGGGTTTTCCCCGTATTTGTAAGGGGAAAATACGATACAAAATACGGAGAAAACCCTGTTGACTCGCAAATCATATTTTCAGTAGCTTTACCTCAATTAAAAACAACCTACTCGCTATGGAACAAGAAAACAGTTTTACATTATTGGAAAAAAGTGCCATAGGCCGCAACATTTCCCTTTACCGCAAGATGCGCGGGGTAAAGGCCAAGGAGGTAGCCGAAAAACTGGGGATCGGAGAAGCGGCCTATACAAGGTACGAGCGGGGCGAAGGCGCCATTACCATAGAGATGGTGAGGCAGGTAGGCGAAGTATTAAAAGTAGATCCGTTGCATCTCATTGCATCTCCACCAATCTTTGGAAAAAACGGAAGTAATTCACCCAGTGCTATTGTTGCGTTGAATTCTCCTCATTGCCAAACTATAAATGACAAACAAATGCAACTTACGCTAAAATTGATTGAGAGTGTTACCACCCTCAACGAAAAACTAATAGGTATGCTTAGTAAAAAATAGTGTCTGTTACTAACAAGTAAGATATAAAGTTATGAAGAGAACATTATCGGAAATGGCTTCGAAGAGATCAATATGGGGAATCATTGCTATCGGTTTCTTTTTAATGATACTATTGCTAAATCTTTGGCTAAAGTTTTTGCCAACTGAAACCAATAAAAGTTTAATGATCTTCATTTTGTTGTTCTTTTTTCTTACTCTTTTGCAAATTAAGAAGGAAAAGAGGGGAAGTATCTATTAATACTATGCTTGCAAAGACTAGTGTGATATACGGTTTAACTAGTGTAACACTAGTCATAAAAGTTTGAAAAGCAATTAGCAGTTCCTAACCTTGTCATAAGGTTTCCTGTTCAGGGGCTGAAAAATAAATTGTTTAACTTAAATTTTTAAAGACATGAAAAAGCTAGAATTAAAAAAATTGGAAGTTACAATAGGTGGAGGATTCACTTTAAGCGGAGTTAATTGTAGTAATCACAGTGGGTGGGGTGCTGCGCTTGCTACATTTTATTTTGTAACCTATTCTTTTGGCGACATTGATAGCTCTATTCGGTTAGCTTGTACAGATTTGCGTAGAGGGTGGTGACAACTCTTATTTTTTAACATCATTTGTATTCAGTTTAGTTTGTAGAGTTCGATCATTGTGTATTGCAAAAACTTACTTTTAATCTAGACGCGTTAATCTTTTAATGGGTGTACGAAATTTTTATTAGGCAGTTTTGGGATGATTTGTTGTACAACGCGGAAAGAACTTGAGCATCGGTAAACAGTTGGCAGCCTTGAGTCTCTATTCTTCGAATGGTAACTCTTCATCGATTAAGCTACTGTCGTGCGCCTATTAAATTACATATGCATTTTATTTGTTTCCAGAAAAGTTGGTAAATATTTGGAGGCATCTTATCTTGGTCATTAAAACAAAGCATGAAAAAGACCAAGATTCTTGAGCTTGTTTGTATTGGAGTCATCCTTTTGTTGATTTTTATTTTCATTTATTCTAAGATTCAAAAAATAGAAGCTACTCAGCTGAAGAAAAAAACGACTTTGTTGGTAATGGAGAATAATCATTCATTGATCTCAATCGTTAGTTGAAATTATGCGCTTTCAGCGCAAGACTTTCGGCTTCTATAAATTTTTTGCCGTTTATTACGGAAGGCACTACAAGTGAAGTTATGCTTATGGCTATTAAGAATTTCATTCTTTTTGAAACCTATCGACTTCCAGTCGATAGTGGCTTAGTTGCATCTTGGCCTTATGAACGTTCTGATATCTGAACTTACTTTTACTAAATTTCAGACCACCTGCCTCAATCTTTTTTTTGCTAATTAGAGAGGTTGCACTTTCAACTAAAGGTTATTAAATAATTTTTCTCACTAGTCTGTCACTAATGAACAGTAAATTGAAAGCGAGTTCTGAACTTACCCCGCAACCAATCTTATAATTATGGCTCTAAGAAGTTGATAAAGATTCGAAAATATTTCTAAGCGATGTTAATATCTGAATTTCGATAAGTTAGAATATCTGATGATTTCTAGGGTTAGTGTTTTTTATGTTTTTTTTAGCTTGTGTGGATTAGCTATGACGTTGATGTTAGTCCATAGCAGGATTCTAATAGGCAATGATACCTACTATGCCAGCTTTGGAGATCAACTTTCTTATGAGAGGATAAATGAGATCATTGACGTTGGCGAGAAATGGAACTGGGTCGTCTATCCTCTGATTCCGTTGTTGTATTTGACAAAATGTTCACTGGTTGCAATTTGTCTCTCTGCTGGGGCCTTTTTGTTTCGCTTCGAGTTAAAATTTAAAACTATTTTCAGGGTCGTCCTTACATCTGAATTCATTTTATTATTTCCTCCCATTATTAAGATCTTTTGGTTTAGCTTTATAAATGTAAATTATACATTAAGTGATCTTCAATTTTTTACCCCACTTTCAGTTATAAATTTTTTTGATCGAACAAGTCTGGAGCCCTGGCTTGTTTATCCATTAAGTTTAATAAACTTATTTGAAGTCTTCTACATTATTACACTGTCATATCTTCTAGCCAAAATTTTAGAATCAAGTTTTGCGAAATCTTTAAAACTTGTTGTACTTTCTTATGGCACTGGCCTATTTATTTGGGTTCTATTTATCACTTTCCTTTCTGTCAGTTTAAGTGCCTAACATGAGAAACATACTGCTCTGGTGTTTATCCATTTCATTTGTTTTGCTAGTTGCATGGATGGGGAACAAAACAGTTGCAAAATTACGAGCGGTGGATAGGGCGAAAGGAAAAATAGCCTCACTAAAATCGCTGCCAATTGTATCAATGGATAGCTCGATTTATGAACTGCCCAAGCAAGCCAAGCCTGTCATTATTATTTTATTCAACACCTCGTGCGAACACTGCCAATATGAGGCAACTGAAATAAAAAAATCTATTTCTTCTTTTCAAAAGGCTTCTATTTTAATGGTTTCGTCAGAGCCAATAAAAATCATCAAAGCTTTCTCTGTTCAATATGGTCTGGATAATGAGCCTTCAGTTACCTTTGCCAAGATCAATCGAGATGATGTATTTGAAACCTTCGGCTCAGTCTCTATACCCCACATTTTCATTTACGGCAAAGACCACAGGCTCATCAAAGAATTTAAGGGCGAGACCAAGATAGAAGCTATTCTAAAATACATTCTATGAAGGCCGTTGCCAAAAGTTTTGTTCTTCAACAAGATCAATCTGATTGTGGTGTGGCGTGCCTTGCTTCCATTATTAAATTCCATGAAGGGGAAAGCAGTTTAGAACACCTGCGCAAACTAAGCGGCACTTCCAAACAAGGCACTACGTTGCTCGGCCTTATGCAAGCCGCACAGCAAGTGGGCTTTGATGCAGAAGGGCTAGAGGCAGAAGGTGTACACAACCTTAGTGAACTAAATGAGCCAGCTATCTTGCACGTGGTAATGGATAGTAGGCTACAACACTATTTAGTTTACTATTCAGGAGCTGCAAACAATTATATTTTAGGCGACCCAGCCAAAGGCATCATTCAAATGACAGGAGAAGACCTAGATAAAATCTGGCAATCAAAGGCACTATTAAAATTAGTGCCAACAGAAAAATTTGAAAAAAGAACGGAAACTCGCAACAAAAAGAAAGAATGGATCATCAGCCTGATCAAAGAAGATTTTACTATTTTATTGATCTCACTGTTCTTGGGCATAGCTATTTCCATCCTTGGCATCTCCACGGCCATCTTCTCTCAAAAATTGATCGATGATATCCTGCCCAAAGAGAACATGCAAAAACTTTTGTTGAGTTTGGTGCTGGTAACGTTGCTACTGTTGGCGCGGAGTGGCCTTGCTTATTTGCGCGGGCTCTTCATGATCAGGCAAGGCATGGATTTCAACAACCGCATCATCCAGCGTTTTTACAATAACCTCTTGCAGTTGCCAAAGCCTTTTTTTGATACACGCAAAACAGGCGAACTGATTGCCCGCATGAACGACACGCGCAGGATCCAATCTGTTTTGTCGGTAATTTCAGGCAGCATGGTCATTGATTTTCTGTTGGTAGTGGTTTCGCTCGGTTTTGTATTTGCCTATTCGCCCATCATTGGGCTTATCATGCTGGGCAGCTTGCCTGTTTATTTTCTTATCCTTCTTTGGTTCAACAAACCAATCATACGCACACAAAAAGAAGTAATGGGCGGCTATGCCATGGCCGAGAGCAATTTTGTGGATACCATGCAGGGCGTGGCCGATATTAAATTGATGAACAAGCAAGGGTTCTTTGAAAAAATAAATGCTGTCGTTTACGGGATTTTTCAACAAAAGATGGCAGACCTTGGCCAATTGAATATCAAGTTCAGTTGGGTATCGGAAGTGACGGGCATTCTGTTCATGATCGGTGTTTTTGGTTTTTCTTCTTGGCTCGTGCTTACCAAAGAATTGAAGTTGGGGGAGATGGTGGCGTTGCTCAGCATGGCTGGCAGTGTGATCCCCGCTGCAAACAGATTGGTGGTTGCCAACATTCAAATACAGGAAGCATTGGTGGCTTTTGATCGGATGTTCGAGTTTACTTCCATGGAGAAAGAAGCATCACCTCTTGACAAAAAAGAATTATTTCCAGCGACCCTATCCACTATTAACGTGCAAAATGTTTCCTTCCGTTTCCCTGGCCGTAAGCAAATATTGAAAGATGTCTCTTTGAATTTCAAGAGAGGTGAAATAGTTGCCCTACTTGGAGAGAGTGGCGGAGGTAAAAGTACCTTGTTGCAACTCATACAGAAATTCTATATGCCCGAGGCAGGCACCATAGAAGTAGGCGAAGTGAATTCGTTGCAAATGGATGCACAAAAATGGAGGGAAGCAATTGGCTCGGTGCCACAGGATTTAAAAATCTTCAATGGCAACCTGCTTTACAATATCACATTGAGCGATCAGCCAGAAGATTACCAAAAGGCAGTAGCGTTTTGTGAAGAAAAAGATTTTGGTAGATACTTTCAGGAGTTTCCGCAAGGCTATTTGACTTTGCTTGGTGAAGAAGGCGTGAACCTTTCTGGTGGGCAAAAGCAATTGGTGGTGTTGGCAAGGGCACTTTTTATCAAACCACAAACCCTCTTGCTGGATGAGGCCACCTCAGCAATGGATAGAAATACGGAGAATTTTATTTTAGCTCTCCTTCAAAAAGCAAAACAAGACATGGCCATTTTGCTGGTCACTCATCGAATCAAAACTGCGCAGCGTTGCGATCGGATCTATATTCTGGAAAATGGAACAATCCATTCGTCAGGCACACCCAACGAACTGATGTTGACAGAGAATTTTTATAGTGAGTCGTATAAGGAGTTGGTTTCTTGAAAATAGAACTTAGGCATTAGGACTTGAGGTCTGGCTTCATAGATTCTCCCCACCCATCTATCTTCTAATCCCTAACCTCCAGCTTAGTTTTTTCTTGCCCTCTTCCCAATAAATCGTAAATTTCCATCTTTACGCAACCAGCATGTCTATAAAAATCAGAAAACAAGATGCCCTCGACTATCACACGCAAGGGCAACCCGGTAAGATTGAAGTAGTACCGACTAAACAACTGAGCACGCAACTAGATTTGGCCTTGGCCTATTCTCCTGGTGTGGCCGAGCCGTGCAAAGAAATTGCTGCAAACAAAGAAGACGTTTATAAATACACGAGCAAAGGAAACTTAGTAGCGGTGATCACCAATGGCACGGCTGTGTTGGGTTTAGGGAACATTGGGCCAGAGGCAGCCAAACCTGTGATGGAAGGCAAGGCGGTATTGTTTAAAAAATATGCAGGCATCGATAGCTTTGACATTGAGATTGCCGAAGAAGACCCCGATGAGTTTATCAAAATCGTAAAAGCACTAGAGCCTACTTTCGGTGCAGTTAATCTGGAAGACATCAAAGCCCCCGAGTGTTTCAAAATAGAAACCGAGCTGCGTGATAAGATGAATATTCCCATCATGCATGATGATCAACATGGCACAGCTATTATTTCAAGTGCGGCTTTGATCAATGCACTTCATGTGGTGGGGAAGAAAATTGAAGAGATTGTTTTAGTGGTAAATGGTGCGGGTGCAGCAGCAGTCTCTTGCACCAAACTTTATCTCGCTCTCGGCTTGAAGAAAGAAAACCTGATCATGTGTGATAGCAAGGGTGTGATCAACAAAGAACGCCCAGGGCTTGATGCAAGCAAATTAGAATTTGCCACTACGCGCAAAATAACCACGCTGCAAGAAGCTATTAAGGGTGCTGATGTTTTTCTTGGCTTATCCGTTGCAGATATTTTAACACCCGAAGATATTTTGGCAATGGCGAAGGATCCAATCGTATTTGCACTGGCTAATCCCAATCCAGAGATTGCTTATGATCTGGCAAAAAAAACCAGACCAGATTTGATCATGGGTACTGGCCGATCTGATCATCCCAATCAAGTGAACAATGTATTGGGCTTCCCATATATTTTTCGTGGAGCGTTAGATGTGCGTGCTGCTGAAATCAATGAGGAGATGAAACTAGCAGCCGTTCGCGCCTTGGCCGATTTAGCAAGAGAGCCTGTGCCTGATATTGTCTTTCAAGCGTATGGCATAGATAAGATTCAATTTGGGCGTGAGTACTTGATACCCAAGCCGCTTGATCCTCGCTTGATCACTACGGTTTCGCCTGCAGTGGCAAAGGCTGCGATGGATTCGGGCATTGCTTCCAACCCCATTAAAGATTGGGGGCAATACCATACCGATTTGCTCAAGCGTATTGGCATCGATCAAAAATTGACTTCACGCATTATTGATCTAGCGAAGAAAAAACCAAAGCGGATTTTGTTTGCGGAAGCGGATCATCCAAAAATATTGAAGGCCGCGCAAATTTTGCAGGACGAAAAAATAGCGATCCCAGTATTATTGGGAAGCCGCGTGGAGATTGAGCGATTGGCGAAGGAGCATCAGCTTGAACTAAGTGAATGTGAAATCGTTGATCCTCGTGAGGAAAAAGAGTTGACCGCGAAATATGCGGAAGCCTATTTTGAAAAGAGAAAACGCAAAGGGGCTACCGTAAAAGAAGCCGAACGTCAAATGCGTGACCGCAATGCCTTTGGTGCCATGATGGTAGAGTTTGGAAAGGCCGATGCGCTTGTCTCGGGCCTAACAAAAGATTATTCAAAAACCATTCTGCCTTCGTTGCAAATCATTGGTATGGCCAATGGCGTGAAGCGCGTGGCGGGCATGTACATTATCATGAATAAAAAAGGCACTTTCTTTTTTGCTGATTGCACCGTGAACGTTAATCCTACTGCTGAAGAGCTAGTGGGAATCATTGGCTTGGCCGCGCGTGGTGTTAAGTTTTTTGACATTGAACCGCGTGTGGCCGTGCTTTCGTATTCTAATTTCGGATCGAGCAAAGGCGAAGTGCCAGAGAAAGCGCAAGAGGCTGTGCGCTTAGCCAAACTAAAATACCCTGAGTTGATTTTAGATGGTGACATTCAAGCGAATGTTGCGTTTGATACGGAATTACAGAAAGAGATTTATCCATTCAGCGCGTTGGCGAAAGAAGGAGCGAATACACTGATCTTTCCTAACTTGGCCGCGGGCAATATTGCCTACAAGCTATTGATGGAAATTGGTGGCGCAGAGGCCATCGGCCCAATTTTGTTGGGAATGAAAAAGCCTGTACACGTGTTGCAGTTGGGCAGTTCCATCCGCGATATTGTAAACATGGCAGCTATTGCTGTAGTGGATGCACAGATTCATGAGAGGAATGAACATCTTTAAATAATTTGAAAATTGATTAATTTGAAAATTTGATCCCGATAGCTGTTGGGAGAATTGAGTTGAAAATGAAGAAAGAGTTGACCTTTAAGTTATCCAAACACGCCTTGGAACAGATGGGTTTAAGGGGTATTTCAGAAGAGGTTGTGAGAAAAATATTGCTGAACCCCGATCAAATCAAAATAGATGATGGCAAAAAGGTGTACCAATCATTGGTGGAAAACGGAAGTTCTTTAATTCGTATTTTTGTTAACCCCAAGAAGATACCTAGAATTGTAATAACGGTTTATAAAACATCTAAAATCAAGGAATATTATGAAAGTAAAATATGATAAGGAGGTGGATGTCTTATATATTTCTTTTAGCAAGAACAAAATAAAGGAAAGTGATGAGGACAAGCCTGGTATTGTGCTTGATTATGATAAGCAAGGTTCAATCGTGGGCATTGAAATTTTGGATGCATCTAAGAAAATGAAAAATCCTTCTCACGTGGAATACGAAGTCGCCTGATGTAATTTGAAAACCTGACTAGGGTTTCCAACTTCTCGGTACAGACCACCAATCTTTTTCAAACAAGATGTTAAAAATGAAATGTTAGGTGTGATTTTCAGGTCGGCAAATTTTCAAATTGTTTAATCTTCAAATTTTCAAATCGGTTAATTTTCAAATTAGAATGATCGCCTACCTAAAAGGAAAACTCATACACAAAGATCCCTCGCACGCTATTATTGAAGTGAACGGAGTGGGCTATCAAGTGAATATTTCGCTCAATACATTTGCCGAGATCAAAGACAAGGAAGACATTAAACTCTCTACCTATTTTCATGTGCGCGAGGATGCGCAAGTGTTGTTTGGTTTTGCCACAGAGGCGGAGAAACAAATGTTTCAATATTTGATTTCCGTGAATGGGGTGGGGCCAAGTACAGCCCTTGTTGTTTTGTCCTATTTGCCACCCGAAGAGTTGAAGTCGGCCATTGTGCGTGAGGATGCTGCCGCGCTGCAAGCAGTGAAGGGCATTGGTGGCAAAACCGCCCAGCGGCTGATATTGGAATTGAAGGATAAATTAAAGCGAGAAGCTACCGAAGAAATGCCCGGAAATACGGGTTTGGTGCGCAATACGGTACGCCACGAGGCGTTAAGTGCGTTGGTTACCTTGGGTATTGCCAAACCAGTGGCAGAGAAAAGCATCGATGCCGTGCTGAAAAAGTCAGGAAATACCGTTAGTTTGGAAGACCTTGTGAAGCAAGCATTAAAAAACGCCTAAATACGTTTGATTTTAATTACTCGGAAGATCCAGTTCGGCCTTGGGCTGGCCATTTGCCTTTTAACAGTAGGCTCTTGGCAGTTGGGTTATGCCCAGCAAAAGGATTCTGCCCAAACTAAATTAGCGGATACCACCAAATACAAAACGACAAACCCTTATCGCCCCAGCTATCGCCCGAGTGACCGCTACGGTGATCCCTTTTCAAATTACTCCACCTTATCGCCCCTTTTCCTACAAAACCCTAAAAGCCTGAACCTGGATGCCCAGATTGATACTGGCATGCAATACAACATTCGCGAGCGCATTGGCAAAGTAAACTTTCGGCCCAACTCGTCTATGTCTTTTGATGAATTTAGTCGGTACCAAGACCAGCAGTTTAGAAAACACTATTGGAAACAAAAAAGTCAAGCACTGGATGGAGAGAGTGCCGTGAGTGGCCGTAACCTGTTGCCTAAAATTTATGTGAGCCCCATCCTCGACCGCATTTTTGGTGGCAGTTATGTGGAATTAATTCCGCGTGGGTTTGTCACGCTTGATTTCGGTGCTTCGTTTCAATCCATAAAAAATCCCGCCATCCCCATTCGGCAACAGACCAACGGTGGTTTTGAGTTCGATCAACAGATCAGTTTGAACGTGTCGGGCAAAGTAGGGGAGAAGTTGAAGATCACCACCAACTTTGACAATAACAACTCGTTCGACTTTCAAAATAATATGAAAGTGGAGTACACAGGTTTCAAAGAAGACTTGTTGAAAAAATTGGAAATTGGTAACGTGAGCTTGCCGCTCAACAATAGTTTGATCAAGGGTTCGCAAAATTTATTTGGCATCAAAGCACAACTGCAATTTGGTAAGCTATCGGTGACTGCCATTGCCACCACGCAGCGTGGCAAACAATCTTCCATAAAAGTAGCAGGCAACGCGAGCGGTACTTCACAAGGCCGACCATTTGAAATAGTCGGCTCCAATTACGATGAGAATCGCCACTTCTTCTTGAGTCAGTTTTTCCGCGACAACTATGAGGGGTGGTTGAGTACGCTTCCGCAAATTTTCTCTGGTGTGAATATCACTCGCATTGAAGTGTATTCCATCAATAGATCAAATGATACGCAGACGAACCGGGATGTACTAGCATTTATGGACATGGGTGAATCGGATAAAATCTATAATAGAACAGTGGTCAAATCTAACTCTGTGAATGGTCTGCCTTCTCAGAATCAGGCAAACAACCTGTTTACCATTTTGCCTAAAAACAAGGAATCAAACTCAGACACAATTAACTCTGAACTTGTGAGCTTAGGTTTTGCAAATGGTACTGATTTTGAAAAAATAACAAGTGCGAGAAAGTTAGCCTCAACGGAATTTAGTTTTAACAATCAACTTGGCTACATCACGCTTCAGCGTAAACTACAAAATGATGAAGCTCTTGCCGTAGCTTTTGAGTACACTTACAATGGACAAGTTTATAAGGTGGGAGAACTTACCGAGGATTATTCCAACAAGCCACCAAAAGAAGTAGTGTATTTGAAGTTACTGAGACCCCGCAAGATTGCCGTGAAAGATGGCTTTGGTAAAATTTTGCCTACATGGGACCTAATGATGAAAAATATTTACAGCCTCAATGTTTCATCGCTTACGCGCGATGGTTTTCAACTTCGAATGATCTACCGCGATGACCGCACTGGTATTGATAACCCCACGTTGCAAGATGGTGACAAGTCACGTACCAAACAGTTGATCCAAGTGTTTGGGTTAGATAGATTGAATCCATACAACGATCCGCAACCCGATGGCAATTTTGATTTTGTGGAGGGGCTTACGGTGAATACAGCTACAGGCTTGATTATCTTTCCTTATCTCGAGCCATTAAATAAACCTCTACGCAATTTGTTTAAGCAGGAAGGTAATGCCGCCACTGAATCTTTTTTAAAGGACAAGTATTTGTACGATACGTTGTATCACACTACAAAAGCAGAAGCAGAACTAGTCGCCACTAAAAATAAATTCTGGATCGTAGGTTCTTTCAAAGCTGGGTCTGGTAAAGAAATTGTCATACAAGGATTTAATATTTCACAAGGCTCAGTAAAAGTTTTTGCTGGAGGCACACCTTTGCGCGAGGGCGTAGATTTTTCAGTGGATTATACGTTTGGTAAAGTTACCATCCTCAACGAAGGCATTTTAAGTTCAGGAAAGGACATTGAGATTACCTACGAGCAGCAAGACCCGTTTGCTTTTCAAACGCGTTCGTTGCTCGGCACTCGTTTCGATTATAAACTTAGCGATGACGTTAATTTAGGTGCTACATTTTTGTATTACAACGAGCGGCCATTGATCAGCCGTAACTTGATTGGTAGTGAGCCTGCTCAAAATCTTCAATACGGGTTAGACTTTAATATGAAGAAGAACTCACGCATACTCACTAAATTGGTGGATGCATTACCTTTCCTTCAAACCAAAGAAGTATCAACCGTTAGCATCAACGCAGAGTTTGCGCAATTGCTCCCTGGCACATCCAATGTGATTGATGGAGAAGGCACTTCTTTCATCGATGATTTTGAAAACACAATCACACCTTACAGTTTGATTTCCCCGCAATCTTGGAAATTGGCTGCAGTGCCTACCAATGATCCTATTTTTGATAGGGCCAATGGCATTGGTGATGATACAAAGGCAGGTTACAATAGAGCAAAATTGGCGTGGTACCAAGTAGATAATTTATTCTATCGCGAGAGTGGTAGCTTTAAGCCCCCTAATATTTCTACAGAGGATTTAAAAAATCATTACACGCGCCCTGTGTTGCCACAAGAGATTTTTCCATTTCGGGATGCGTTCATTGGTAATTTTTATGAGCCTATTTTGGATCTAGCTTATTATCCTGAGGAGCGTGGGCCGTATAATTACAATTCTGATTTTAAAAATTTAAAGCCGACTGATAAATGGGCAGGCATTACCACCGCCATCCGCAACGAAGTTGACTTTGATAAAGCCAACGTAGAGTACGTAGAGTTTTGGTTGATGGATCCATTTATTAATACTGCCAATGGGCGAGTATTAGTAGAAGGTGAGAACGGAAAATCCAATACAACGGGTGGTAAAATGATGCTTCAGTTGGGAAGCATCTCTGAAGATGTAGCCCGTGATGGTAAGCACGGTTTTGAAAACGGTTTGCCACGGGATGGAGGTACAGCAGGCACCACACCTACTAAATGGGGTAAGGTAACGAGTCTTCAATATTTGAATAATGCTTTTGATAGTAGCCCTACTTCACGCGCCAATCAAGATGTAGGTATGGATGGACTCACCAGCGCAGAAGAGGCAACGCAGTTTGCAAGCTTTATTACTACTGCACCTGATGCAGCTAAAGACCCTTCTTCCGATGACTTTAAATATTTTCTCGGTGATGATTATGATTCACCAACTCGAAACGCCAAAATCTTAGAGCGCTATAAAAACATCAATGGCCAAGATGGCAACTCGCCCATTGTTACCGCAGGGCAATCATTTGCACAGTCTGGTAGCCCTTTACCCGATAACGAAGATTTGAATCAAGACAATACGCTCAGTGATTTGGAAGAGTATTATTCGTACAATATCGACTTGCCTGGACCGGGCCAATTGAAAGTGGGAAATAAATTTATAGTAGATAAGATTAGCCCAGCAGCTTTTAATGGAGAAGTTACTTGGTATTTGTTCCGTGTGCCCATTCGCGATTTTGACCCCAAAGGAACGGTTGGGAAGATAAGTGGCTTTAAATCTATTCGCTATGCGCGAATGTTAGTAAATGGTTTTTCGGAGCCAGTTGTATTACGCTTTGCTAATTTTAGAATGATTGGCAACCGATGGAGAAAGTACACTGACAATTTAGAAGCTCCTGGCCTATCTTCAGTATTAGAGCCTATTGACCTTTCTAAATTCACTGTATCGGCTGTGAATATAGAAGACAACGGTCAATTTGATGAAAAAAAACCTGGTTATGTAGAGCCATTAAAACGCGACCGCGATGTGACCTCTGTACAACAACGCAGATTGAATGAACAATCCATTCAATTATGCGTAAATGAATTGGAGGATGGAGATTCACGTGCCATTTATAAAAACGTTTCGCTAGATTTTTTTAATTATGGACGCATCAAGATGTTCATCAGCGCCAATAATCCTGATTTAAAAGAAGATAACCAGCTCACTGCTTTTCTTCGATTAGGCACTGACTTCGATCAAAATTATTATGAGATAGAATTGCCGTTGAAAATCTCACCGCCAGGGCAACGAGATATAGATAAGGTTTGGCCAGAAGAAAACCAAATTGATCTGGATTTGAATGAATTGTATGCGTTGAAAGTGCAACGAGATAGAGAGGGGATTTCCTTGGGTGTGCCGTATCCTCAAAGTGGGCCAAGGCAAGTAGGTAAGCACGGACTGCGTTTGGTGGGTAGACCAGATATGGCCCAAGTAAAGGTGATGATGATAGGTGTGCGCAACCCACGCAGTGGAGATGCAAAACCGTTAAGTGTTTGCCTGTGGGCAGATGAGCTTCGCCTCACTGAGTTTGACCGCACGGCAGGCTGGGCTGGCAATGTAGTTGTCAATGCAAAATTGGCAGACTTAGGTAACATAACAGGTTCATACAGGCACATCGGTTTTGGTTTTGGTGGCGTGCAATCAAAAATAGCCGAGCGCGCCCGTGGCGAAACCAATGCATTTGATATTTCAGGTAGTATCAATGTAGATAAATTATTGCCTCCTAAACTAGGACTGAAGATACCGATGTTCTTTAGCTACGAATCAAATATAATAAGTCCCAATTTTGATCCGGCCAATCCGGACGTACGGCTGGCGGCCGCGCTCAAGTCGTTTGATACCGATGCCCAGCGAAATGCGTACACAAGCCTTATTCAAGACCGCACTACTCGAAAGAGTTTGAACTTTACCAATGTGCGAAAAGTAAAAGTAAAAAAAGATGCAAAAACGCATCTCTATGACATTGAAAATTTTGCATTCACCTACGCTTACAGCGAACAGACGCATACCAATTTTAGTTTGATTGCCGACACCAAGCGCAGCATCAAAGCGGCAGTGGCATGGCAATACAATTCCAAGTTCAAAGGATTTGAGCCTTTCAAAGATGTCAAATTGTTTTCATCCAAACATTTGCAATTTATGAAAGACTTTAATTTTAATCCGATGCCCACGTCTATTTCGATTCGGGGTGAATTGGATAGATCGTACAGTGAACTCACTTATCGAAGTTCGATCAAAGATGCGAATGTGCAGCCCAACAAACCCAACTACCAAAAGTTTTTTGTATTTAATAGATACTACAACGCCCGATGGAGTTTGACCAAAGCACTTACACTTGATTACAACGCTACGGTGAATGCGATTATTGACGAGCCCAATGGAGACTTAAGCAACCCAGACTCAGTGGCGGTGGTGATCAAAAACTTAAAAAACTTTGGACGTGTAAAATATTTCGATCAGAATATCACGGCTAATTACACATTGCCTTTTGAGAAATTCCCACTCACCAATTGGATTGGTGCCGATTATCGATATACTGCGGGCTATAACTGGAAAGCAGGACCGTTGGAAAAAGTAGACAGTTTGAAATTGGGTAATACAATTCAAAACGCACGCACACAAGGCGTAACAGGCCGCATTGATATGGTGAAGTTTTACAACAAAATCGGTTTCTTAAAAGGGATCAACACGCCTGCCAAGCCACCCCCCAAACCAGATAAGAACAAACCAGCCGAACGAGACACCATTCCCAGGCCACCCGACTTAAAGGCAGTCAAGCTATTGCTGCGCTTGATCATGTCACTGCGCAGTATCAATGGCACTTATACTTTAACGGAAGGCACACTGTTGCCCGGATTTACTAAAACTCCGCGTCTATTTGGTTTAGATCAAGATTGGTCTTCGCCAGGTGTTGGGTTTGTTCTAGGGGAGCAAAACGCCAATTTTGCCTCTACGGCAGGAGCAAATGGGTGGCTATCAAGAAACCCTCGGCTAACGGCCCCGTTCACTCAAAATCAAACAAGCGAGCTTACCCTTCGCGCCAATTTAGAGCCATCAACTGATTTGAAGATCCAATTGGATGCACGAAAGACAAGCAATACTTCTTTCCAAGAGATATTTAGAATAGACTCAGCGCTGACTTCCTACAGTGGATTAAGCCCTAACCGCTCCGGTTCTTATCGCATTTCATTTTTGAGTATTAATACAGCTTTTGCCAATAACTCAAGTATCAATTCGGATGTGTTTGAACAGTTTAAAACGAATTTAGGCATTATAAGAGGAAGATTTCAATCCCCCTCAGTAAACCCTAACAAGGAATATGATCTCAAATCACAAGATGTTTTAATACCAGCGTTTATTGCAGCCTATTCAGGTACTTCAGCAGAAAGTGTGGGTCTCTCACCATTTCCTAGGATACCTATCCCCAACTGGCGGGTCGACTACAATGGATTGAATAAAATTTCTTTCTTGAAGGATATCTTTCAATCTGTGACTATCAATCACGCCTATGTTTCTAATTATTCTGTAGTAAACTATTCTAATTCATTGGAGTATACCAGACCAGGGTATGAGCAGTTCAGCGAGCAATTAAAGATTGATAAGCCAATCACTGAATATAATTCGGGTATTTTCGCACAGGTATCAAGTAATACAACTAATCAGCTCATTCCACTTTACATTATCAATCAAGTAATGATCAACGAATCTTTTCAACCATTGATTGGCATCAATGCGCGCACCAAAAGTAAGTTGAGTTTGAAATTTGAATACAAAACCAAACGTGACCTATCGTTGAATGTATCAAACGCGCAACTAACGGAGCAAAATGGAAAAGACTGGTCGTTTGAAGTGGGCTTTACTAAAAACAATATGAAGTTGCCGTTCAAAGATCAAGGAAGGATCATCACTTTGAAAAATGATATTACTTTTTTGATGAACGTGAGCGTGAGCAATACAGTTACCATTCAGCGAAAGATAGAAGACGAAAGCACCATTACGAATGGCAATATCAATTTTCAATTTAGGCCAAACATCAGTTATGTAGTCAACCAGAAATTAAGATTGACTTTATACGCAGATCACAGCACCAACGAGCCACTGGTCACTAACTCCTATCCACGATCTAATACAAAGGTGGGCTTTAAGCTACTTTTCAATCTGGCACCGTAAGATCAATTAATAATTTTGTGCTAGTGTCATGTCAACTTAAAAATGTCAATTGTTGACTAAAGGGCTGAAGCCCTTAGTGAATTCAAAACATTAAATCCTCGCCCTGAAGGACGGGGCAATTAATTGAGAGAACAACCAGTTGCCCTGCCCTTTAGAGCGGGGATCAAAGGTAAAGCATGAAAGCGTTGGAGGGCTTCAGCCCTTTAGCTTTAAGCGATGGGTTTTATGCCAATCGACAATATTAAGTTGACATGACACTAGATCAGTTAATAAATCCTGTGCTTTCTAAAATAAGCAAGAGGCAAGACACCACTTACTGATCGTCATACCTCTTACCTCTTATCTCTTACCTTTTACCTCTTACCACTTTACCCTTTACCAACCCTTTTACCTCATCAATTCATTTTCTAAATCCCTTTCACTATTTTTACGACCTAATCTTAACCAACATGAACATACCCGAAGCACTCAAGTACACCAAGGACCACGAATGGATTAAAATAGAAGGTAACATAGCCACAATAGGCATCACTGATTTTGCACAAGGCGAATTAGGCGATATTGTCTATGTAGATGTTTCTTCCGTAGGCAAACAAATTGCACAGCATGAAGTTTTTGGAACAGTGGAAGCTGTAAAGACCGTTTCGGATTTATTTATGCCTATCTCTGGCAAAGTGGGGGAATTCAACAAAGCTTTAGATACTACACCTGAAAAAGTAAATAGTGACCCTTACGGGGATGGCTGGATGGTGAAAGTGGAAATAACAAACGCGGCAGAAGTCGATAGCCTTTTATCTGCAATTCAATACAAGGAACTTATAGGTAAGTAAAATGTTATCAGTTAGTGGTGGGTACCGATTAACGGATAACTATTAACTTAACACTATGATCGAACTTCCAACCATATCTCTAGAGCAAACCAAGAAAAGAAAACCCGATTGGCTTAGGGTGAAGTTGCCTATTGGCCCTGAGTATGCCAAGGTGCGTAGGCTTGTAGACGATCACAAACTCCACACCATCTGCGAAAGTGGTAACTGCCCCAACATGGGCGAATGCTGGGGAGCGGGTACGGCTACGTTTATGATTCTTGGAAATGTGTGCACACGCAGTTGTACTTTTTGTGCTGTGGCCACTGGTCGCCCGCCAGAGTATGATGTGGATGAGCCTAAGCGCGTGGCAGAAGCGATTAAGTTGATGGGCGTAAAACATGCAGTGATCACGTCTGTGAACCGTGATGAACTGAAAGACCGTGGCGCAGAAGTTTGGTATCAAACGGTGGTGCAGACAAAAGTACTTATCCCAGATACGACTATTGAAACGTTGATCCCCGATACAAAAGGAAATTGGGATGCACTTTACAGAATGATTGATGGAGGGCAAGAAGTAGTTTCACACAATATGGAAACCGTGGGCAGGCTTTATCGAATGGTGCGACCGCAGGCGAAATACGAACGTAGCCTTGAACAAATAAAAAGGACACGCGAAGCAGGCAAGCGCACCAAGTCTGGCATCATGCTGGGTGTGGGCGAAACCAAAGAAGAGCTTTTCAAAGCGATGGATGACCTCGTTGAAAATGGCTTGATAATTTTAACGCTCGGTCAATATCTACAACCAACTAAAATGCACCTAGAAGTAGCGGAGTTTATCCATCCCGATACTTTTGCTATGTACAAAGAAGAAGGCTTGAAGCGCGGATTGAAATATGTGGAGTCTGGACCTTTAGTCCGCTCATCTTATCACGCAGAGCGGCATGTGAATGTGCCGATGTAAAAGTTACCTGCTGCTAAGTTCCCAGTTACTCTAAAGATTTCAAATGCTCAATGTCCCCCTGGTCCTTCGGGCGATTAGTTGCTTCTTTTTCTTTCAACAAATCTTTGGCGTGAATTACTTTAAAGGTAATGTCTTCAAATTGCCCACTGGCAGCGCGTAAGTAGGCCGCATCAAAATCAAATTCTTTCAGAGTTTTCAAACTTTTGAAGGGCTCAACCACAAAACCAGAGTCGCCAATTTGAAATTGCGTAAACCCGGTGATCAATTCAAAAGAACGAATTTCATCAAGCCCTTTCACACCTGACTGTTTCAATGCTTCTTTGAACCGCTCAATATTTTCTGGATCATCGCGTAGCCAAATATCTAGATCACTTGTGGCACGCACATAGCCGTGAAAGGCAATGGCAAAACCGCCAACTAAAATATAAGTCACTTCTAGCTTTTGAAGAACCCGGAAAAAATCCATTATCTCTGGGTCTCGAAAATCAACAGCGGCCATTGGCTTGTTTTTAAGATTTGAATTTTGAAATGCTACCGCCACACGATTCACTCTCGAAAATTCTAAAACTCTTTTCTTTGTTAGTAATACATCCATCACTCAAGAATAGCTAAAGATTATTTCTAGTGTCATGTCAACTTGATCTTGTGTATTGACATACAACCCACCGCGCTTAAAGTAAAAGGGCTGAAGCCCTCCACCGCTTTCATGCTTTACCTTGATCCCCCACCCTAAAGGGCAGGGCAACTGGTTGTTCGCTCGATCAATTGCCCCGTCCTTCATGGAGGGGGTTTTAATGCCTTGCAGCCGCTAAGGGCTTCAGCCCTTTAATAAACAAAAGACATTTTTAAGTTGACATGACACTAGTTCTCAATTACGGTTAACCAAGAACTAGAAACAAGTAACCTATTTCTTATCCACCACCAATCTCCCATCTCTATTTGCCACTTCCCAAGCTGTGTAAAAAACACTTTTTGCACGCTTCGCCAAAAGATCAAATTCTATTTTGCTTACTTCATCACTAACTTGATGATAGTCTTCATGGATTCCATCAAAGTAAAACACGATCGGGATTCCATTCTTCGCAAAGTTCCAATGGTCTGATCGCTTGTATAAATTCGTAGGATGATTTTCATCGTTGTACAAATAATCGAAATCAAGTTTAGTATATGTTTTATTGTTGCGTTCGTTGATCTCATGCAATTCACTAGAGAGTTTGTCAGAGCCAATCACGTACACATAATCTGGCTTGTCTTTATGTTCAGGGTCGCGCCTGCCCACCATATCTATATTTAAGTCCACCACCGTATTAGCCAACGGAAATATAGGATGACTGGCATAATACTCCGAACCAAACAGCCCTTGCTCTTCGCCCGTTACTGTCATGAACAAAATACTTCTGCGTGGGCCTTTGCCTTCTTTTTTCGCTTGTGCGAATGCCTTGGCAATTTGAAGAACGCTTACTGTACCTGAGCCATCGTCATCGGCTCCGTTGTTGATCACGTCACCTGTTTCGCCTGGATTTTTCCCGATGTGGTCGAAGTGTGAAGTGACAATCACCAATTCATCTTTTTTATCAGTGCCTTCTAGGTAACCCAATATATTTTCAGAATGTACATTTGTCAACGACATGGCCACTTGGTAGCTCACTTTCCCTGGCTTCACTTTCGCCAACATTTTTTTTGCTGGCTCGGCTGATGCAGCCGTATTAAGTTTAGCCACAGTAGTATTGAACATTTTTTCTGCGGCTACTTGATTTAGAAAAAAGATGCCTTTGTTGGGACTGCTTGGATCAGGTTTGTTCAATGATAAATTTCCACCTGACGTAAACCCTTGCATTTGCGCAGCAAATGTTTTGAACTCTTCTGCAGTGCCAGCAGGGATCACGAATACCATCTTTGCGCCTTTCTCTCTTGCCAAGGTTACCAACTTGCGTAGGCTGCCCATGATGCTGAAAGACAAAGGGTCGCTGACAATTGCCACTGCTTTATCTTTTACAATGATGTTAGCATAATCAGCTTCACTGCCTTTGCCAGCAAAAACAATATCCGCAGAAATCTCACCACCGCTATCAGCAGAACCGAAATACATGATCTCGTTATAGTTGGAGTAACGCGTTGCTCCGGTCTTTACATAAATGTCAGCAGGCGCAACGGAGTAAAGCTCTACGGGCATGTAGTTCGATCCATTTACAGGAGCGGTCAGCCCGATTTCCTGAAAATAATTACTGATAAAAGCAGCCGCCATTTTTTGACCACGCGTGCCAGTCTTGCGACCTTCAAGCGCATCAGAGGCGAGGATGGAAAGATTTTCTTTGAGTTCTTTGGTTGCGATCAAGTCAGCGTATTTAGTGGCGGGACTTTCTTGTGCCCAACCTAATTGACTGATAAGAAGAAACAATAGTAAGTAGATTTTTTTCATAATGTATTTTTAGGTTGCATCATATGGCCATTCTCAAGTAGTTGATTAGACCAATGATTTTTCTCAAAGATATGGGAATTTCTTTTGGTTGTATCAAGCAAAAGGATGAGCGGATAAGCAAAGATCAGCCATGTTATTTTTTCCTATTTAAGAGAGTAATGCATTTCAACGCTTCTTCCAAATTTTTGGATCTCTACTCGAATGAAAGACGGCATAGATTACAATTTCATTTTCAATTATCTCGTATATGATTAAAAACGGAAAACGCTTAATTACTGCTGCTCTTTTATTATTGTGTCGAATGGCGTATTGATATGGGTTACTTAAAATAAGGCTAATGCCCTTATCTATTTCAGATAAAAATAATTCACCCAATCCCAATTGTTGTTTTTCATACCAAATGAATGACTCGTTGATCTCTTGGTCTACTTCTTCTTTGAAGACCAATTCGTAATTCATAAGGAAGCCCGTGCGTGTTGCTTCACCTCATCCCAAGAATAGCTCTTGGTTTCACCATTTTTATGACGGACGGCTCTTCTGTCTAGTTCTTCCTTTTGCGGTTCGGTAAGAAGCCCATCATGCTGCCCAAGTAATGAGGTAATTTCATTGAGCAATTCTTCGCTATCGGTTTCTATTATCTTTTCGATAATAGCATATTTTGCAGATTCGATATTCATGGCGATTTATTTGATAATCAAATGTACCACTTTCATATTAGTAATGCACTAAGCTCAAAACCTACTCTTCCTCCACAAATCAATTGTACTGAACCACGCTTCCGTAAAACGCTTATCGCGAAGCAGCACATAGTTATCTGGATCATACACGCTGCCGCTTTTCACAAAAGTAAAACGCGCCCCAAAACTTCTATAGTTCCATACTTCGTTGCCTCCATTTTTAGCAAGCTCATCAGGTACGCCAAAAACAAGATAGATCATTCCGCGATCCATCTTCCACCCTTCTTTGAACGAGCTGAAATATTGATTGGCCAACTCTACTCTTCTAAAGTAACTGCGCATGAAATTTTTAGCACGGTCTTTATCACGGGTGATATCCAAGACTACTTTATCAAATTTTGGTTTCTCGTTTCCTGCCGCAACCAATTGTTTGTATTCTTCTGGGGTGGTTACAAAAATGAGCGGGTCAGCAAGGTCGTCTATCTTAGTGTACTTTGGGAAATTGCCACTCGCGACACGCATTGCAAACCCATCTGCCGCAGTGGTGTCTTGCTGGAAAAGATAAAGGCCTTCACGCTTCAAAGTAAATGAAGAGCCGCTTGCTAAATGAAAGATGGAATCGTGAAAAAGAAATCGATCGGCAGGAGGCGTTTTTTCTGCAAACGGAGGGTAAGGTTGAAAAAAAGAAGTGGTTTTGTAAAACGAAATGTGTATCGGTTTGTCGTCCGTGCTTTTGATGGTGTATGCTTTGCCACTGAAGAGATAGTTCTCCATCACCACCGACTTATCTCCGTTTTCGATCCAACCTTTTACAGGATAGATGGCCTCCATTAATTTAAAATAATACCAACTTTTTTGACTTTCAATGTGCGTTACTCTCGCCAATAAAATCCAAGGCTTCTCTGGCACAGCAAAAGAAAGCATACCCATTTTTTGATTTCCAGTTGTGCCTTGCAATGTATCTTTTTCAGTGAGTGAAGCACCTTCGCGGGTAGAGTAAGAATCGCGCCTCTCCCAAGTAATGGAATATTTATCCGCAGGGAATTGTGTTGTCTTCAAAAGATAATTCACTAACAAACTGCTTTGTCCACGCGCCACATGCAAGCGTAGATCAACTTCATTCTGTGGATTGTACCAATGATTGAAATTGAGACTAGTGATCGCTTGGCCGTTGGTCTTTATTGCCAAAACAAAAAGAGTGAGAACAAGAACAGATTGTTTTATTGAATTCATAGTAGCTTATACCTATTTTTTTTAACGTCATACTTTTTTGGCGGCCCCCCGATAAATCGGGGCCGGGCTATCCGCTACAAGTCCTCGCTCGTTCCTCGCTGTGGGCTTTTCGCTACTATCCCTGGCCGATTTCCTTCTGTTAAATATTCATTTAACGCTAAAGTTAACGATTTGAGTTATTTTTGCTTCCTAAATTTTTTTATGGCTTCTGTTTACACCACCGAAATCGCCTCTGACTCCGTTGCTTCTGATAACCCCATCCACCAACGCTTGTTAAAGGCGTACGTTTTGGCTACCAATTATGTGGGTGGAAATCTGCTAGAAGTAGGCTGTGGCGAAGGTCGTGGCATCGACTGGCTGCTACCGAAGATCAAGCAGTACTCTGCCATTGATAAAATTGCACCCGTGGTGGAACAACTTAAGCAAAAATACCCTCAAGGAAATTTTACGAGTGGCAACATTCCACCTCTATCTGGCTATGCCGAAAATTCCTTTGATAGCATCGTCAGTTTTCAAGTGATAGAGCACATTCAAGATGATCGTTTGTTTTTAAAAGAGATTCACCGTGTGCTCAAGCCAGGCGGTGTGGCGTTGATCACCACACCCAACCGCCCTATGTCGCTTTCGCGAAACCCATGGCACATCCGTGAGTACACACCAAGTGAATTGACCAATCTAGCAAAGGAATTTTTTCCTCAAGTAGAAATGAAAGGCATTGCCGGAAATGAAAAAATAATGCAATACTACGAGCGCAACAAAAAATCGGTAGACCGAATGATGCGTTGGGATGTTTTTAATCTACAGTACAAACTGCCTGCGCCTTTGTTGCGCATCCCTTATGAAATTCTTAATCGCCTCAACAGAAATAAACTCAAAGACAGCGCTGATGAATTGGTGACGAGCATTAACCATGAAGATTATTTGCTAGTTGACCAATCAGAGAAGGCACTTGATTTGTTTTTGATTGTCAGGAAGTAGGAGTTTGTCGCGCAAGCAAGGGAAAATTTCTAGCACTACTTTATTTTTCCGAACAATTTTATTGTTGATAGCAGTGGGCACTATTTGTGAAAGGCTTTAACCTTAGTAGAGATTATTTGTAATAGTGAACTCTAACCTTATTACCTTATTCTGATCGCGATAAAATAAGGTAATAAGGTTGAGGACGGTTTCAAAAAACGATTTTCTACTAAGGTTAAAGCCTAGGCGTATGATTGACAATCAAAATTTTATCCACACCAATAGTCTCGGAGCCAAAAACTCTTCCATATCTCCTGTTGCAAAATCTATCTATCCTCCCTCCGCAAATCACCCCTTATCTGTAAGCTGGCTATCAACCTATCGTAGGCATCTTCAAATTTCTTGGCCATTTTTTCTTCACCATTTTCATAAAGTGTGCGCTGTAGTGAACTTAGAATAAAAATATTCCTTCTTATATTCAACGAAAGACCATGATCCTCATCAATCAAATACGAAGCTATTTCCTCCGCTCGATCTCCCAAAAGTTTAGATGCTTCTATTGACTTGTCTTTTTCGCCAGCTTGAAATAGTAAGTCGATGGTGTCTGGCATGGTGTGATCAAATGGAACTCCTTTATCGGGCATCTTATCCAAAGAGAAAAGCAATACTTTGTTAGCTTGTTCCACCTTCCCTTCATCTATCAATGCTTGCGCTAAAGAATTCAGTGAGCTGCGTTGGTTGGCCACAGACCCCCGATAGTCTTCTGAGTAATAAACCTTTTCGTTATCCAATTCGCGGTAGCGGAATTTGTTGATCATTACGTCCAAACTCCTTTCGGTGTCCACTAAGTACTCGCGATCCTTGCGGGGATTTCTCACAGGGAGAATTCGATAGAGGTTTCCTTCTTGCACAGCATACGGACTTAAATCAATATGAATTTGTGACATGGAAGTGTAGTTGATATAGATCGGTCGCTCCCAATTGTTGGTCACAGGCAAATCAAGAATGGCCAAATCGCTTTTGTACAATACATTGCCCACTAATTTTAGTTGCATTTGATCTACGACCAAACTATCCATTCCTTTTGGAATAATCCCCTTAGCTAGAACAGCTTGCTTATCGATATTCAAAGTGAACATGCGGCTTGGCACTACGTTTTGATCTCCATCGCGTAATTGTTTGTAATCTTTGGATAGCAGATCGATGTATTGTTTCGCATCGATGCGCGCGAGCTTCATATCTACATAAGGTAAATAATCATTCGGGCCACCTTGTTGATATTGCTTGAGTGAAAGTGTGTAGGGAAATGGCTCTGACTTATAAGCCTTCCTCATAGTCTGATCGATATACCAATCTGCATTATAGTAGCTCGTGACAATCACGCGCAAGTCATCGCGGAAGCCTTCCGTTTCTTGGGCATACCAGAGAGGAAAAGTATCATTATCTCCACCCGTGAAAATAATTCCATTGGGGGCACATGAATCAAGAGAGTTGGTTGCAGAATCGACAGAGAAGAAACGGTCGGAACGGTTATGGTCATCCCAACCATCTTTAGCCATCAAGACAGGAGCAGTGAGGCCTATCAATGTGGCCGCGATGGCTGCTCTCTTTGCATTTTTTAAAAACCGTTGTGCCACTTCGGCAATGCCAATCACAGCCAAGCCAATCCAAAAGGCAAAGGCGTAATATGATCCTGCATAAATATAATCGCGCTCGCGTGGTTCAGTAGGGGGTGAGTTCAAGTAAACAACAAGGGCCAAACCAAGCATGACAAACAGTAACATTACTACCGCAAAATTTTTAGTGTCCTTAGTGAATTGATAAAACATACCAATCACCCCAAGGATGAAAGGGATCATGAAATAATTATTGCGCCCACCATTTTTCGCCAATTCATCAGGAACATTTTTAAACCATTGAGTTGGCTTGAACCAATCGGCACCTTGCTCATCGCTTTCGCGGCCAGCAAAGTTCCACATAAAGTAGCGCATGTACATCGTGCCGATCTGGTGTGTGAACATGTAATACAAATTTTGTCCGAAGGTTGGCTTTTGACCTTCTTGCAAACCTAGAATATCCATGTACGATTGTTTGTTATCAGAATTCCACACGCGGGGCAAAATAGTTTGCTGGTCGGGCTCGTAGACAACTTCAGATTTATGATCAGTGATTTCATATCTGTCTTTGCCTTTGGAATAAATGGGAACACCATGTTTAACATCTATAACCCTTGCTGTGTAATACGGGCCGTAGAGCAAAGGCCAACTTCCATATTGCTCACGTTTTAAGTAGCGCACAAAACTCAACGCATCTTTCGGTGCATTCTCATTGATCAGCGTATCGTAATCAGATCGGATCAAGATGGTAGCATAAGAACTGTAGCCGATCAAAATAAAAGCAGTAGCAACCAAGAAAGTATTCCAAACAGGCTTGTTGTGTTTTTGTGTGTAATAAATACCAAACACCAACGCAGCCAGAACCATTAGCGTAAAAGTGAGTGCACCTGACCCAAAGAAAAGCCCTAGTGTATTCACAAAGAAAATTTCAAAATTACCTGCGATGGTTGGAAGGCCAGGGACAATAAAATCGTTGATGAAAAGTACAATGCCCACACTCACAGCCAAAGCAGCCACAATGCCCCATGTGCTTGGTTTGAATTTTTTGAAATAATAGATCAAGCCAAGAGCTGGCACAGTAACCAAGTTTAATAAGTGAACGCCAATGGAAAGTCCCATCATGTAGGCCACCAACAACAACCAACGATTGGCGCGACTTTCATCTTCGATCACATCCCATTTCAAAACGCCCCACACCACAAATGCTGTGAAGAATGATGACATGGCATATACTTCAGCTTCCACTGCCGAGAACCAAAATGAATCGGAGAAAGTATAAGCCAACGAACCGACCAACCCTGCGCCCATGAGCAACCAAGTTTTTTCTTCGGTGATGTCTGCATCTTTGTTGATGCCCATTACTTTGCGACCAAAAAGGGTGATCGACCAAAACAAAAATAAGATTGTGAACGTACTTGCCAACACGCTCATGAAGTTGATCCAATAGGCCACTTTGGTCACATCACCCAGCGCGAGGAAAGAGAACATGCGCCCCATCAGTAAGAAGAGCGGTGCGCCAGGAGGATGAGGCACTTGCAGCTTGTACGATACGGCAATGAATTCACCACAGTCCCAATAGCTGGCGGTTTCTTCCATGGTAATGAAATAGACAAGCAGGGCAATCCCGAAAACGATCCAACCGAAGAGGTTATTGGCTTTTTTGAAGTTCATGTTTTAAGTTTTTAGAATCAATGTCATTAAGTTAAGGAAGGATTTGAACCACATAGAAAGATAGAAACATAGAAATACACACATAGCCCTATGTGAAACCTATGTGTTCTATGTGGTTCATTTGCTGCTGATTTGCTCCTAACTTATTTAGAATAGATAAATCCACTTCCCAAAACGTAGAGTACTAAGAGATAAAATAGAGAAATTAATGCGCCCTACTTGGTGAGATGATAGTAGTACGGGAAAAAGTTTTAGGGAGAAACCTTTATTTTCAAAAGATTTGGATGGATGGGAGAATAGCTAACTTAGTAAAAAATCATTTACTGGTACAACTTCTATTTTCTTTCCATTTTTTGTGAAGGAATCTCGTTGGTTGAGGGTGACTATTTTGCCAACAGGTTTATCAAAATATTCTAAGGCGGCCAACAACCCACTGGTTTCTCTTTCTAAATTAGTTGGTGTTAAGTCATAACATGCTTGTATCAATTCTTTAGGCTTACCTTTTTCAAAAGTCACAAAATCACATTCTCTTTTTTCTTGAAAATAATACAGCTCCTTGTTTTTTTTCCTCAAGTGAAGGAACACGGTGTTCTCTAATCTTCTTCCGTTTTCATCAGAAAATACAATGGAGTTTTCTGTAAACAATCCGAGGTCTATGGCATATACTTTCTTAGGGTTTCGGATTTGCTTCTTCAACGAATAGCTGAACATTGGCAAGAACTGCACGATGTAGGCGTTTTCTAAATAGAAAAAGTAGTCCAATATGGCACTGACGGACTTTATCCCAACTAATTCCTTGAGATTATTGGCAGAAACTTGTTTTGCTATATTTGATAACAGGTATACCACTATTTGCTTTAATGATTTTACGTCTCTTACCCCATAACGAACGGCTATATCTCGATACAGAATGTCTTCTAAAAGCTGGTTGAGCACAAAACCATTTTCTGTTTTTAGGTATTCCGGAAAACCGCCTCTTCGCAAATATTCAGTCACTGATTTTTCACTGTTCTTCAACTTTTTCAGTCCTAAAAATTCGGTATAAGAAAAGGGGAACAATTCTACCGAGAGATGTCTGCCTGTCAGTTTGGTTCCTAATTCTTGACTCAGCAGCGTTGCGTTAGAGCCCGTGATCACTATTTTGTAACCTTCATCTAGCTTTTGCCTTACAAACAATTCCCAGTTTTCCAATAATTGTATTTCGTCAAAAAATAAGACTTGTGGTTTCCGTTTAGTTATTTCTTGGCTCAAGCGATTGAAGTCATCATTTTCAAATCCTGCCAAGCGCGTGTCTTCAAAATGTAGATAGAAAGCATTATCAAATTTTTCTTTTAGCAATTGAAATAGCAATGTACTTTTGCCACACCTTCTTATGCCCGTTACGATTAAAGCAAAATTTTTGGTTACTTCCAGATTGGGTAATAGCTCTCTTTCCCAACCTAAATCTTTGCTTAGAAAATTTTGAGATTGGGCATCGACTACTTCGGCTATTTGGGTTTGCAGTAGCAATTGAGTGTTGTTTGATACAAAAATAGGATATTATAGTTTACTATCAAACAATATTGTTTGATAGTAACAAAAGAAATTATTTTTAATCAATTGAGCGTTTTTGGTGGCTGCTTTGACACGAATGAGTTTCTTCGTGCGCTTTTATTTTTTTGCCACGGAGGCACGGAAAGATTTCTTTTTTAGTGGATTTGCGTAACGGAAACACCGAGAGATTTCTCAGTGCCTCCGTGACAAAATCCTTTATCTATCTTCTCTTGGCAAATCGCCTTTTATCTGTAGGCTGGCCACCAAGCGATTGTAGGCATCTTCGTATTTTTTGGCAAGCTCGTCTTGACCGTTTTCATACAACGTGCGCTGCAAAGCACTCAACACAAAAATATTTTTTCTCAAGTCAGTAGAGAATCCTTGATTTTCATCAATCAAGAAAGTGGCCATCTCTTCCGCACGGTCGCCCAGCGTTTTTGCTACTTCTGTTGCTTTATCTTTTTCGCCCACTTGAAAGAGCAAGTCGATGGTTTCTGGCGTAGTGTGATCGTACTTGATCGCTTTGTCTGGCATTTTGGCTAGCGAGAACAACAATACCTTGTCGGCTTGTTCCATTTTGCCTTCATCGATCAAGGCTTGTGCTAATGAATTCAATGAACTGCGATGGTTCACCACAAACCCACGGTAATCATCTGTGTAGTAAATTTTCTCGTTGTCCAATCCGCGGTAGCGAAATTTGTTGAGCATGATGTCCATACTTCTCTCTGTGTCCACTAAGTACTCACGATCCTTGCGTGGATTTTTTACAGGAAGAATGCGGTAAGCATTCCCTTCTTGTACGGCATACGGGCTCAAGTCGATATTTATTTGCGACATGGAAGTGTGGTTGAGATAAATGGGCCGCTCCCAATTGTTGGTTACCAACAAATCAAGAATAGCTAAATCTTTTTTCTCTAACCCACCCTTTAACAATCGTATTTGCATTTGATCCACCACCAAACTATCCATTCCTTTTGGAATAATCCCTTTCGCAAGAATAGCTTGCTTATCAATATTCAATGTGAAGATGCGGCTAGGCACAACGTTGCGATCGCCATCGCGCAATTGTTTGTAATCTTTTGAGAGCAGATCGATGTATTGCTTCGCATCAATGCTTGCGAGCTTCATATCGGCAAAAGGCAGATAATCATTTGGCCCACCTTGTTGATATTGTTTGAGTGAAAGCGTGTAGGCGAATGGCTCTGACTTATAAGCTTTACGTGTAGTCTGGTCAATGTACCAATCCGTGTTGTAATAACTCAATACAATCACGCGCAGGTCATCGCGGAAACCTTCTGTTTCTTGTGCATACCAAAGAGGGAACGTATCGTTATCTCCACCTGTAAAAATAATTCCGTTTGGCGCACAAGAATCCAAATAGTTGGTAGCTGAATCAACGGAGAAGAAACGGTTTGAGCGGTTGTGGTCATCCCAGCCTTCCTTGGCCATCAAGGCAGGCGCAGTGAGGCCGATCAATGTAGCTGCAATGGCCGCTGTCTTTGCATTTTTTAAAAAACGATGTATCCACTCTGCAATGCCGATCACGGCCAAGCCAATCCAAAAAGCAAAAGCGTAATACGACCCTGCATAAATATAATCGCGCTCGCGCGGCTCGGTAGGTGGCGAATTCAAATAAACCACAATGGCCACGCCTAGCATCACAAACAGTAACGCCACCACAGCAAAATTTTTGGTGTCCTTTGTGAATTGATAAAACATGCCAATCAATCCCAGAATGAAAGGGATCATGAAGTAATTATTCCTTGCACCATTTTTTGCCAATTCATCGGGTACATTTTTAAACCATTGATTTGGCTTGAGCCAATCGGCACCTTGCTCATCACTTTCGCGGCCGGCAAAGTTCCACATGAAGTAGCGCATGTACATGGTGCCGATCTGGTGTGTGAACATGTAGTACAGGTTTTGCCCAAAGCTTGGCTTTTGGCCTTCTTGCAAACCAAGAATGTCCATGTACGATTGTTTGTTATCGGAATTCCATACGCGCGGCAAAATAGTTTGCTGATCGGGCTCATACACATACTGAAATTTGCGATCAGTGATTTCGTATTTGTCTTTACCCTTGGAATAAATAGGCGCACCGTATTCTATATCAACAATTCTTGCAGTAAAGTAAGGGCCATAAAGTAAAGGCCTGCTGCCATACTGTTCTCTTTTTAGATAGCGCACAAAACTCAACGCATCTTTAGGTGCGTTCTCATTGATCAACGTATCATAATCAGATCGGATAAGAATCGTAGCATACGAGCTATAGCCAATCAAAATAAAAGCAGTGGCTACTAAGAAAGTATTCCAAACAGGTTTGTTGTGTTTTTGTGTGTAGTAAATGCCGAAGACCAAAGCGGCCACCACCATCAGTGTGAAAGTAAGCGCACCAGACCCGAAAAAAAGCCCGAGTGTATTCACAAAAAAGATTTCAAAATTACCTGCGATGGTCGGAAGGCCGGGCACAATAAAATCGTTGATGAAAAGTACAATCGCCACGCTCACGGCTAATGCAGCAAAAATGCCCCACGTGCTCGGTTTGAATTTTTTAAAATAATAGATCAAGCCCAACGCTGGCACTGTAACTAAATTTAGTAAGTGAACGCCAATGGAAAGCCCCATCATGTAAGCGACCAACAACAACCAACGGTTAGCCCTGCTTTCATCTTCGATCACATCCCACTTCAAAACACCCCACACCACAAAGGCCGTGAAGAAAGATGACATGGCATATACTTCAGCTTCTACAGCAGAAAACCAAAATGAATCAGAGAAAGTATAAGCCAGCGAACCGACCAACCCAGCGCCCATGAGCAACCATGTTTTTTCTTCGGTGATGTCTGCATCTTTGGTGATGCCCATTACCTTGCGACCAAATAAGGTGATCGACCAAAATAAAAATAGAATAGTGAAGGCACTTGCCAGCACACTCATGAAGTTGATCCAATAGGCCACTTTAGTGACTTCGCCCATGGCGAGGAAAGAGAAAGCCCTGCCCATTAACAAGAAAAGTGGGGCGCCTGGAGGGTGAGGTACTTGCAGTTTGTACGATACGGCAATAAACTCACCGCAGTCCCAATAGCTGGCGGTTTCTTCCATGGTGAGAAAATAAACCAGCAGGGCAATCCCGAAAACGATCCAACCGAAGAGGTTATTGGCTTTTTTGAAGTTCATGTCTTATGTCTTTGAATAGATAAATCCACCTTAGCTAAACGCTATGGAGAACGAAGGGGCGAAAATAGGGAAAATTTAGGTACGAGGTATGAATTCTATATTATAGTGAGATACAAACTACAACAGAAATTTTTTACGTGCATACTCTTTTGCTTTGGGTAATCCAGTTAGCCTATCATGCCTATTTATACCTAATCTTATTAACAAAAAACACCTTCTTAAAAGGTTGCACACCTCTTTCCTTAGACTTACGTATGCTTTGTACACCCGAGGCGTAGAGGTGATGACGGTACCAATAATCCAAGTGGCTGGTTTTGGCATCTTCTTTTGTTACCACGCCTATGTCGCTAAAGATTTTCAATTCATCGGCCGTCTTGCCTTCCAGCACTTCGCTGCCTTTGATCACTTTGGTGCGGATCAGATTTTCAAATAAGTAGAGTAGATCAATGTGGTCTTCGGCTGGAGCTATTTTTACAAACTGCTCTAGCTTAAATGACTTCACATCGTTGATCTCAAAACTGTTGTCCCACTTCACTTTTCCGTTGGCATCAAAACCGATGGCGATGGCGTGTGTGTATTGGTAGCCATCAAAAATATAATCATTACCGTATGGAGAGTAATTGGAATAGCCCCTTGGGTTATAAAAATTATTGAATTGGTTGGAACTGTATCTTGACCGATACACATACTTTGGATAAAATGCCTCACCCAATAAGATCAACTGATCTTGATAGGGAATCAATTCTTGCACTAGCAAGCGGTAATTGAATTTGGTATTCTTCCCTTTTATTCTCCTGCGTTCAATCCTTTTTTTTATTCTCTTTTCCTGATTGGCTCTTAGGTAATGAAAAAAATTTTGTAGGTCGGCAAAGTTGTAGTAGCGTGTAGTGTATTCACCGTACGGATTGATGGTAGCCACAAAAATCCCGCGAGAGTATTCAGTGTTTCTTCCGTAAACGCCTGCCACCACTTGCTCATTGTTGGGCATCTTTACCGATCGCCCAAAAATCAAATTTCTTTTTTCACGCGATTCCAGCACCGTAGTTTTTATCAAATCGCCCTCGGCATTATAGTTTCTGATCCACAGGCTTTTTCTCTTTTCAAAATTTTTGGCGCTGACAATGATGTCGATGGCTCCATCTTCTGTCACTTTCATTTGGGTTAGCTCACCTGGTTCGTTAAAGAAACCAGGAAGTATTTTTGATTTTTGTAAAGCGAAAGAATAGTGCAGCACCAGCGGCCGGTAATTATAATACCCACCAATCATTACCGCGCCATTGGTACCAGCAAACTCGGTGGGCACAAATGGTATTGCATTTTTTATCAGATTAGTAGTGTATTTTCCTGTTGATATATCCAGATTGATCAATAGAAAACCTGCAAAGCGTGGATTCCTAAGTAAAACATATAAAGAATTTTTTCTCGTGGCCGTTCGAGCCACCGTTAGTCCACGCTCAATGCCAATGTACCCTTTCCATTTTTCTTGCAACGCGGTATCCAGCCGAATGAGTTCTAATACATCCTGATCTTTTGTTGCTTGGTGACTATATACAATCAGGCCGAGGCTATCTGAAATAACTTTGAAGGTTTCATTATCTTCACTGGGCATTCCTATTTCCCATCGGCCTGTTTGCTCCACTTGGCCAAAAGCCACTGAAGTAAACAGAAGCAATGAGAATGAAATGAGTTTACTCAACTTTTAATTTATTAATGTAGAAGACATCTCTGTTGCTCTTCTCTGGATTTTTGATGGTTTGGTAGCCGAAGAGATAAAGAAAATTTTTATACCAGAAGCGAACCTCTGCCGTGTCGCCATCTTCTGAGCGAACAGTCTCCGTTGGCAACTTCAATTGAATAGGTAGCTTCTCATTGATTAAAGAAACACCATCGGTCTGGCTCACTTGCATGTGCAGCTCTTTTTCTTTGTTGAAAATAAGTGTGCTCTTGGTTGGCGTGTAAATGAAATCAGAAACTTGTTCGGCAGAAGGGATTTTTATTTCCTCCAATTTAAAACCATGATCGGTCACTAAGTTTCCTTTGGCATCAAAAAGGGAAAGGCTTGCATGAAGCATTTTTGTTTCGTGCGTATTGGAGCTTCCATAGTTATTATAAGGATAGCCGTAGTTGTAAGGTGAATAATATCGACTGGGATAACCAAACCCGTAAGGAGATGAATAAGGATAATTGCTATACGGATAGCTCGGCCCCCACCTGTTGTTGTTCAGGCTAGTAGATGAATAATATACTTCGGCATAAAAGAGAAACCCTTCTTTTGTTTCTTCTAATCGCGCTGGCAAAACGTAGGCTTTGTACTCTGGGATTTTTCCTTGCACTCTGCGCCTTTCTGATTTCTCTTTTGTTTTAGCAGCCCGCTTCGGACTTAAGTAATCAAGGAAATGCGTGAGCTGCGCAAAGTCATAGTAATTGATTTTCTGTTCACTGTAGGGGTCTACCAGCACCGTAAAAATTCCTGCTGCTTGTTTCATCACACCCTCGCCCCACGTGCCAATGATCATCAGTTCATCGCGTACCAGTGTACTGGTGAAGCCACTCAAAATTGTTTTCTCAGTGTCTACTTCAATAATATCATCGAGTAACATTGCCCCCGATTTATCAAATGTCTTCGCCACCAATTTCTTTTTTGTTTTTGATTGCCGCTCGCCCATCAGTACATTGAAGGTGTTGTTGACGTTCACACGCACGTCCAACAGTTCTGAATTGGGGAGAAACAACCCAGGCACCAACTTAGCTTGGTTGGTATCCAGATTAAAAAGTAAGACGGTAGTCTCATTGTTTACATATCCAGCAAAGATCACTTGGTTCTCCATGATGTTGAAGTGCGTAGGGCGCACCACCAACTCAGGTTCGTAGTTGTGTTCTTCCGTTTGGTAATTAGCCCCATTTATTTTAATGATTTTCAATTTGCCTTGATCGGTTTCGCCCATGCGAAAAAGAAAATATAAATTTTTATCTCGGTAATCGTGGCCAATCAAATGATACCGATTTTCAACTGCCAAATCTTTCGTCCAACTTTCATTCAATGCAGAGTCCAACAAAATCACCTCCCACAAATTATCGCCATGCTCATATTTTTGTTTGTCTCTTATCAATGCAATCCCTTCTTCGCCCATCGAGATTACCGTAAAATCTCGATAACTATTTTTTTGTTCTTTCTCGTAGCGCGCGGGTTGGGTTACTTGAGCGGCTGCACCGACTGTTGTTAGTAAAATTAGTAATAGAAATGGTATTCGGTAGTTGGTAGTTGGTAAGAGGTAGTTGGTAGTTGGTAAGAGGTAATTGGTAACCAGTGACCGAATACCGAATACCAAATACCTATTACCTCTCACCAATAACCAATAACTTGTAACTGATAACTTCGTATTCATGCTATCCTTCAGACAACGCAATCACATAATCAAACTCCTCCACCTTCACGGGCTGCACGGATAGGCGCGAATTATTTACCAACACCATGTTCGCCAATTTTTTATCTGCTTTAATGGTAACCAACTCCACAGGTTTTTTCAATTTTGCTTTTGGTTTCAACTCCACCGCCACCCAGTTCGCATCCTTCGGGTCGGCAAATGCCTCCTTGCTCACTTCGGCAATGCCCACAATCGCTTTGCCCTCGTTGCTGTAATAAAAAAAAGCGAGGTCGCCCTTCTTCATCGCCTTCAAATTATTGCGCGCCTGAAAATTGCGCACTCCATCCCACGTAGCTTTTTTTTCTTTCACCAAGTCATCCCACGAGTACACATCGGGTTCCGATTTCACCAACCAATAATTCATATCAATTCATTTATAATTTTCTCGCTATGGTTCGTGTCCTCACGAACCATTATTTTATTTTTTGATGCGGGCTGGCCCTGCGAGGCGCGTGGGCCACCGGGCTATCCGTTACAAGTTCGCCCACGCTCAAATCCATCACACTTCGGGCTTTCCACTTCTATCCCTGCCCGAAGCCACCTACACAAATATCGGTCATCTTGGCAATTCACTTTCTAAAGTAGCAAATTCATTTTGGATTTTCCATTAATGAAGCAGAATACCGATAAGTAATTTTACCAGAGGCTAAAACCTTAGTAGAAATCGGAATGATTAGGGGTCAAACCTTATTACCTTATTCTTAATTGATTCTGCAAGTAAATAAGGTAATAAGGTAGATCAGGTATAGAAGAGACTAATTTTCTACTAAGGTTCGGCTGGATATACCTATGTGATCACCACTCTAAAAATTGGATTTTTGCCATCCGCTCATTCCCGCTTACCTTTACTTTTCATGAAAGTCCTAGTCATCCGTTTTTCTTCCATTGGCGACATCGTGCTCACCACGCCTGTGGTAAGATTATTAAAAACACAACTGGAAGATGCCGAAGTGCATTATGTAACCAAACTGCAGTATAAAAACATCGTAGAATCTAACCCTTACCTTGACAAGATTTTTTATCTCGATAAGGATTTAAACGAGTTGGTGGCTCGACTCAGACAAGAAAAGTACGATTACATCATTGATTTGCACAACAACCTCCGCACCCGCATTGTCAAGTGGAAGTTGGATGTAAAATCTTTCAGCTTTCGTAAACTCAATATAGAAAAATGGTTATTGGTCAACTTTAAAATCAACAAACTACCCAACCTTCACATTGTAGATCGCTATCTCGAAACAGTGAAATCTTTAGGCATCAAGAACGATGCGCTTGGCCTCGACTACTTCATTCCAGACGAAGACAAAGTACCGATGGAGTGGCTGCCCGAAACACATCGCAACGGTTACGTAGCCTACGCCATTGGCGCACAACACGAAACCAAAAAACTTCCTGTGCAGCGAATGATCGAGCTGTGTGATAAGATCAACAAACCAGTTATTTTATTGGGTGGCAAAGAAGATTTTGTAAATGCCGAAGCCATTCGCCAATTTTTTGAGCGGCCTGCTATCGCCAATGGCTTTGAAGAAGGGCTCGATCAACTAGGCAAGAAAACGATCATCTACAATGCCTGTGGACTTTACAATTTAAACCAATCCGCCAGCCTCGTCAAGCAAGCGCGTTACGTTTTTGCGCACGACACAGGGCTGATGCATATTGCTGCCGCGTTAAAAAAAGAAGTGTTCAGTATTTGGGGCAGCACTATTCCCAGCTTCGGCATGTATCCTTATCGCACCAAGTTCACCATTTTAGAAAACACAAAACTCTCCTGCCGCCCCTGCTCCAAAATCGGCTTCAACAAATGCCCCAAAGGACATTTTAAATGTATGAACGAAATGGTGTTTGATTTTTATTTACCTTGATAGAATAAGATAATTGAATTTTTAAAATCGTATTGTTTTATTAACTTGTAAAACTAATCCAGTTTAAATATGTCAGCCACCGAACTCAAAGAAAAAGTAATTTCCAAAATTCAAGGAATGGAGGATCAACTGATTATTGAAGAGGTATATCAACTTTTACAAGCTTCTATAGATGATCGAGAACCTTATCAATTAAGTGATGAACAACTTGCTGTTGTAAATGAAGCCCGAGAGCAAGTAAGGATGGGTAAATTTCTTACGGATGAGGAAGCCAATAGAGAGATTGATGAATGGCTAGGGAAGTGATCCATTCCGAACAATCTCTAAGAGACAGAAGAAATATTCTTTCTTATTGGCGTCAAAGGAATATGTCCGATACATACAGCAGAAAACTAAATCAACTATTTAAAGAAGCATTCAATCTTCTATCGAAATATCCTGAAATTGGCAAAGTTACTAGCGATGGTAAGTTTCGAGTAAAAGTAGTACGGGATTATTTGATTATCTATGAAGTAAATCCTTTAGAAATTGTAATCCTTAGCATTTGGGATGCGCGCAACGATCCTAGGAAGCTTGCAACTATTTTATCTTAATCTCTATCCATGCTAAAATGGATTCCCTACTCCATGGTTCGTGTGGCCGTATTTTTCACGGCTGGGGTTTTGGCTGCTATTTATCTTCCAGATCTGCTCAGCTTTCGTCTGGCATTGGTTATTTCTGCGATTTTAGTTTCCGCTTACTTTCCGTGCAGGTTTTTTCTAAGAGGTAGAGCCTTGAATGTAATTTCTGGCTTGGTTGGCCTATTAGCTGTTGCGTTCTTAGGCTACGCTCATCTTTTGTTGAAAACCGATTCGCACAAAGCGAATCATTTGTTAAGCACGCAAGATCGCATTGAATCCTATTCAGCTATCGTTCGTAGCTCGCCCGAGTCAAAATCAAAAAGTTGGAAAGTAGAGGTGGAGGTCATTGCAATCAAAACTTCGCAGTGGCAACCGATCAAAGGAAAAGTACTTCTCTACGTTTCTAAAAAAGGAGGTGATGTTACTTGGCGATATGGCGATCAAATTATCATTCAAGGAGGTCCTCAATTATTAAAACCTCCAGCTAACCCGGGCGAGTTTGACTTCAAGCGTTTCCTCAGCTTTAAAAATATTTATCATCAGCAATTTGTATTACCTGATCAGGTGAAGTGGATTTCTGCGACTGAACGCAAAGGTTTTATTTATTACTCGCATGAAGCTAGAAGTTGGGCATCTCAAAAACTAAATCAGTACATCAGCGGTGAACAGGAGCAGGCCATTGCCGCTGCGCTGGTGTTGGGTGTAACGGAAGGCATTGATACTGATTTGATAAACGCTTACTCGGCCAGCGGTGCTCTGCACGTCCTCTCTGTTTCTGGTTTGCATGTGGGTATCATCTATGTCATTTTATTGTTTCTACTAAAGCCGTTGAATCGCTATTCGTGGAGCCGATGGGTAGTAGCCGCCATCAGTTTGGTTAGCTTATGGGGCTTTGCATTTGTTACAGGCCTTTCTCCCTCTGTGTTGCGCGCTGTTACCATGTTTTCTTTTGTGGCCATAGCTCGCCCTTTTGGTATGCGGACAAATATTTACAACACGCTGGCAGCCTCAGCTTTTGTTTTGCTGCTGTACAACCCTTATTTGATTATGTCGGTGGGCTTTCAACTTTCTTATCTGGCTGTGTTGGGCATTGTGTATTTACAAAGACCGATTTATAATTTATGGGAGGTTGAAAATCAAGTGGGCGATTGGGTTTGGCAAATCACATGCGTTTCGATTGCCGCACAGATCGCCACATTTTCGCTGGGGCTTTTATACTTCCATCAGTTTCCTGTTTACTTTTTGATCTCCAATCTTTTTGTCATTCCGCTTTCCACGGCAGTTTTGGTGCTTGGCGTTTTATTATTGGCAATCAGTTTTATTCCACCTCTTGCTATTACGCTTGGCAAATTGGTTTCGTGGCTGATTTATTTTTTGAATGGCACGGTGCTATTTACCGAGAAATTGCCCTTCAGTTTGATCAATGAAATCCATATAACAACTTTTCAATGCTGGTTGCTGATGGGTGTATTGATTTCGTTTATCTTTCTTTTTAAATTTCGCAGAGCGAAATGGTTGTACACGGCTTTCGCATTCGCTATTCTTTTCAGTACACTGCAATGGATTCATTTTCAAGAATCAGTAAATAAAAGTCAACTCGTGGTGTATGCTGTTTCGGGGCATTCAGCTATTGAACAAATCGAGCAAGGCAGTTCTGTTTTCTATACAGATTCTTCATTATTGAATGATGAAGAGCGAACCCGTTTTCATATTCGCCCCAACCGCTTGCAGCACGGTGTGGCAGAAGTAAAGCCTTCTCTCATCTCTTCTCATAATATCAACATTGGTTTATTTTATTGGCAGGGCAAATCAGTTGCTTTTTTAGCTAATCGCGAAACAAAATTGCCGCAGAATCTGGTTGTTGATTTTCTGATCGTTGCGCATAACTCGTTTCCTATTTATAAAAAAGAAAGACTCAACTTAAAAATTGGTAAGTTGATTATAGATGGAAGCAATTCGCGCAGCTATACCAAGAAGTTGACTAAGTTTGCGCAGACTGAAAATATTCCTGTCCACTCTGTACTTGAGCAAGGAGCGTTTATCCTAAAAGATTGATTTATGAGTTTAGTAATCTATACCACAAAAGAGCGAATCGGCTACATTACCCTCAACCGACCAGAAAAACGAAACGCCTTGAGCCGTGAGTTGGTGAGCGAACTCAAAGACGCATTGGCGAAAGCAGAAAAAGATGACGATGTGAAAGTCATTGTACTGAGTGCGAATGGTGAATCATTCTGCGCGGGTGCCGACTTAGCTTATTTACAAGAGCTTCAAAAATTCTCCTTTGAAGAAAACATTGCCGACTCCAATCACTTAAAAGAATTGTTCCTTCAAATCTATCAACTGAAAAAAGTAGTGATTGCCCAAGTGCAAGGGTATGCCTTGGCTGGAGGTTGTGGTCTTGCAACGATTTGTGATTTTGTATTTGCCGTGCCAGAGGCAAAATTTGGCTACACCGAAGTGAAGATCGGCTTTATTCCTGCGATGGTATTGATTTTCTTGATCCGAAAAATAGGCGAACAGAAAGCCAAGCAATTATTATTGAGTGGAGAGTTGGTACAAAACGAAGAAGTACTTCGATTGGGTTTGGCCAATTACATTGTTGCTAAAGAGCAATTGGAAAACTCTGTTTTTGATTTTGCACAAAAGTTAATCAAGAACAATTCCGCTCAATCTATGATGCTTACGAAAGAAATGATAGGAGAGGTGCAATCTTTGCCACTGACCGATGCCCTCGACTATGCTGCTAAAATGAATGCCCAAGCGCGAGGCACTGATGATTGCAAAAATGGTATTGCTGCGTTTTTGGAGAAGAGGGAATTGAAATGGTAAACTCCTTGCACTTAATAAATACCAATCCATGAGCCGTTCTAAAATTTCTTCGACCATCCTTTGGTCAGTAATCTCTGCCGCCTTTATAGGCCCAGGCACAGTGACCACAGCGGTTTCTGCTGGTTCACAATTTCAATTGCAACTTTTGTGGGCAGTGGTGTTTGCAACCGGTGCATGCATTGTATTGCAAGAAGTATCGGCACGCATCACCATTGCAAGCGGATTGACCTTGGGGCAAGCTATGGAAAAGAAATTTGGAACGAAAAAAGGCTTTTGGATCAAGTGGTTGGTGGGTGGATCGGTAGTATTGGGTTGTGCTGCGTATGAAGCAGGGAATATTTTGGGAGGCACAGCGGGCTTGCTTTTATTATTTGATGGCAATGGAAAGATTTATACCATTCTGCTTTCGCTAGTTGCCGCTGCAATATTGTGGAGTGGGAAGGGCAAATGTATTTCTGCGATCATGACTATTTTAGTTGGCATGATGGGCATCGCTTTTTTTGCTTTGGCACTTTACGGAGATTTTTCTTTTTTGGATTTAGTAAAATCAAGTGTGGTACCAAGTCTTCCTGTTGGGTCAGAACTTCTTACACTTGGGTTAGTTGGTACCACCATCGTGCCTTACAATTTGTTTCTAGGTTCAGGCATTAGCAAAGGGCAAACCATTCCGCTCATGCGCATCGGGCTTTCTATTTCTGTTTTGATTGGAGGACTGATCACCACTTGGATATTAATGGCCGGCACAATGGTAGGAAGCTTTTCTTCTTTTTCTGAATTAGCGAATGAATTTCAAAGTAAGATCGGAATCATTGGCACATTGGCGTTAGGGATTGGATTATTTGCTGCAGGATTTTCTTCGGCCATTACGTCTCCGTATGCGGCCTCCATGATTGCCACTAGTGTATTTGGTGCCGAAAAGAAAAGCACAGTTAGATTAGTTTGGGGCGCGGTGTTGTTGACAGGATTTATTTTTGGAATCAGTGGAGTAAAACCAATCCCCGTCATCCTAACTGTTCAAGCATTGAATGGATTGATACTTCCATTGATCACTGGCTTTTTGATTTTGATTGTGAACGATCATACGTTGATACCAGAAAGTGGCAGACATTCTAAGTGGTACAATGTTATTTTGCTTGCCATCCTTGGCTGTGTTTTGCTCATTGGCCTCAATAATGTTGACAAGGCAATGGTGAGTGCCTTGAAGATTGAAGCAACCCACTTCAACGTAGTTGCCATTACTTCGGCTTTAACAACAGGTTATGTTGGATTTCTCCTTTGGAGGAAATAATTACTTTAAGACAGACTTTCTAAAAATAGTAATCAACGTGACCAACGAAACCAACACCCATGCAGCCTCTAGTATAATAAACGGTGTATAATGGATCATCACCGAAGCCATGCCAGCCAATAGCGCGCCTACCAAATTCATCGAAACATAAACCACACTATCTTGCGCAATTTTCTTTAAGAGATTCAAAAGAAAAGCAATCAATAAAACACTTACACCTATTGAACCAATCCAATCTGCTAATGTCATTGTACTTGAATATTTGTGTTTTCTATTTTGCTCAACTCCTTCAATTCGTTTTTCTTGTACAGTTCTTCCAAGTCTTTTAGGGTAAAATTTTCTTTAGGCGCGTAATTGATGTAGTCAGAGAATAAGATTCCATTCACTCTGCGTGGATTGTACGCCTTGCGCAAGCGGTAGCCAATGCCATCATCCTCATTATACGAATACGCAAGAAAGCCAATGGTAAAATTAGATGTATCAATCCAATAATTGAATGTATCCTGATAATCTTCGCCACCACCTTCTTGGCCAAAAGTAATTTCGATTTTATAATACGATTTACCATCCATCACAGTCTCACCTAAAAACTTCTTCTTTACGGAGGCATCATTCAACCCATAGGGCAAAAGTGCAAAATAAAGTACGGAGTTGATAGAGGCTGTATATTTTGTCTTCATAGAATCTGGTACGTCAATGACAGCTCCATTAACCTCTCTTTTAAAACCTTCATTGGTTACAAAATCGTGAATGGTTTGCGTGGAGTCTTTGTCGTTTGTGAAAATTCGTTCGTAAGAAAATTTTCCACCATCGCGTTTGCCTACATAATGTCTATTGCGAAAATCGAATTCAACCGTGGAACGCAAATACTTTCCTCCACCAGCGGCTTCGATGGCTTTGTCGATGATGTGTTGAGGATCATTGTTCTTGCAGGAACTAAACAAGAGCAATAAATAAAATAAAAGAACATTCGTGAGTCTCATAGATTTTGAATTTAACCCAACTTCGCCAACGCGCTAATATACCTCTCTGGCAATTCTCCTTTCGCAGCAGTCTGGTAATCGTTGTAGCTGCATGGCACCATCGTATTGCGGAGGTAACGTGCACCGGGGCGATGATACGACAATTCCATCCACCACTTTTCTGTCACTTTGCTTTTGTAAAACGTAATCGTCTCAGGTTCGGTCGGCATGGAGACAACGTACTTTAAAAAATCGTTGCTCCTAAAACTAGCTTCTCCTTTGCGGTGATAAAAGCCTTCGATGAAATACCAAATCATCGTGGCCACTACCGAAGCAGTCTTTTTGTGGGCATCATCTAATTCAGGGTTGTATTCGTAGAAACCAACCGAACTTAATTTTTCATTCATGCCCGCATACCAACAAAGTTGACAGGCTTCTTCGCCTGTCAAGCCAAAAGGTTGTGCGTTTGCATTGCCAGGAGCATCGGCAGATTTGATGGCAGTAATATCAAACGAAAGTAAATCGCCATTGCGAATGGCCGGCTCCATCTCCGTCAAGTTGGTGCGCATTTGCCCAATGCGAAATGCTTCGAAATACAATTTTTCTAAAATCGCTGTCGACATCGGGTCGATTAAATACGTTTGATGGGCGAGGTGTGTATAGCTCAACAAATAATTTGGCTCGTGCAAAAGTATTTTGTGAATGTGCTGTCGCGATGGAGGGATTTCTTTGCCGTCCTCTAAATCTAAAAACGCATCAATGTTCAATAGGCTGATCAATTTCTCCATCTCTTCATAGCCCTTGTACTGTCCGTAATCAAGATCATGTGATCCGCCTAAAATAAGTGGCAATACATTATTCTCTAGCAGAATCCGACACACCTCACTAATGCGTGTATTCGTTTCGTCCAGATCAATGCCAGTATTAAGATTCCCCAAATCGACAACGCGATAATTTCCCGTTCCCTTTTTTAAATGGTAGAGTTTTTTTCTGATCTCATCAGGACCTTTAGCACATCCTTGGTTGTTCGCAGTACCACGCTCCTCTTTCACGCCAAAGATCGCTACATGTGTGCCTTTGAAGTCGGGCATCTTTTCAGTATAGGCTTTGATGTTTTTGTAAAACGAGTTGTTGGGGTATGTCTCGTTGTAGATGGATTCGGGAACAGCGGAGAAGAGTATGGTGAGATCCATGGTTTTATTGGGTAAGAACAAAACTATCTTTTAAAAAGTGATTCACCAACAATTATTTATTGGATTCTAAATTCTTCTGCCCACTCCAAGCCATTTGGCAGTTCGTCTGAATTAAACTCCAAATGAATGACCCTTCTATGTTTTTGACTGGTAGCTTTAGAGGAAGCATGAAGCAGTAGTGGCCTCATCAGATGAACTCCACAGGCCGCCACATCACAAACAAATGGAATGCTATTTTGTGTAATGAGTTGTATCTCCTCGTTAGTAAGTTTTTTATTTTGTGAACCAGCCAACACTTTTAAAGCACCATTCTCTTCATCCGTATCTTCTAAGTGGATGCGAACAGCGAGTGTTTTCTTTAGGATTTCATCGGGCGGGCATACTCCATAATAATCTTCCTTCTTTGCTTTGTCAGCTAGCATACGGAAAACAATCAGAGGCTGTGTTTGGGTCAACTAATTTCAGATGCCTTACCGGTACATAATCTTTCAGCAACGAATCGATCTCTATTTAAAGGACATGAGTTTAGTTCAAGAAAGCTTTAGAAACAATTGGAATTTGCGTATTTTGTCCAATTAATTTTTAAATAGCTCCTCGTTAAAGTAGATGCCAACTAAATTCTTTACTAATCAAGATGACAATAGCCTCCTGAAGAAGTTCGAAGGAGTCTTTTCTAACATGGAAAGCATCAGGCACTTTGATGCATTAGTTGGCTATTTTCGGACATCTGGCTACTTTAAGGTAAGAGCGTTCCTAGATAAAATCCCGAAAATCAGAATCTTAGTTGGAATCAATGTTGACCAGTTAATTAAAAAGTACCACGACAAGGGGCAATTCTTTCTTGACAATCCAAGTGAGACCAAAGATGATTTTTTAAAAGATACGATAAGGGATATTCAAGAAGCCGACTACGATGAGATAACTGAAAACGGAATTATCCAATTCATCAAAGACCTTACAGACGGCAAGATTGAATTAAGAGCCCATCCAAAAAAGAAGATACACGCTAAGGTTTACATTTTCCGTCCCGTTCCTTTCAATGAGTATGCGCCTTGTGAAGTAATAACAGGCTCATCAAATTTAACGGATGCAGGTTTAGGAGCAAATCCAGAATCAAACTATGAATTTAATGTCAGTTTGAGAGAATATGACGATGTGAAATACGCCACTGAGGAATTTGAAAGACTCTGGGACGAATCAATTCCTATTCTTCATGCAGAAGCACAAAAAATAAAAGACCAAACTTATTTGAGAGATGACTTTACTCCCTTTGAGCTTTACATCAAGATGCTCATTGAGTACTTTGGGAAGAGAGTGGACTACGATCCATACAATATTGATTTGCTTTTGCCCGACAAGTTCATGCGCTTGAAGTACCAATCGGATGCAGCGAACCAAGGTTATGCAATCATGATGAAACACAACGGTTTCATTTTGGCAGATGTGGTAGGTCTAGGTAAGACTATAATTGCCTGCATGGTGATAAAGAAGTTTATTTATGAAAATGGTACACACTCTCGTATTTTGGTTGTAGTGCCTCCCGCACTTGAACCAAACTGGAAAAGAACAACCGAAGACTTCCAAGTCAAAAACCATTTCGAGTTCATTACAATAGGTAGTTTACATAGAGTATTGAATGAAAGCGACTACACATACTCCAATGCCGACAAATTCGACATGATTGTAGTAGATGAATCGCACAAGTTCAGAAACGATTACACAGAAATGTATCTGGCATTGCAAGAGATTTGTAAAATGCCTCGCTCAAGACCAGCAGAAAACGGAGACAGCCGTAAAAAAGTAATTCTAATTTCTGCCACTCCGCTCAACAATCGACCCGAGGACATCGAGAACCAACTATACTTGTTTCAAGACAAAAGAAACAGCACACTGGAAAGCATACGAAACTTACAAGATTACTTTAAACCGCTTAACGAGCAATACAAAAAGCTTGCTGCTGAGAAAATACTGAACATCAAAAAACTAAAAGCATTGTTTCAAAAGTTAAGAGACGATGTTGTCGAGCCACTAGTAATCCGCAGAACAAGAACCGACATCGAAAACAACAAAGAATATTTAGATGACATCCAAAGTCAAGGCATTACCTTCCCAAAGGTAGATGATCCCATTTCTTTGTTCTATCAGTTAGACGGTGATTTGAGTTCACTTTTCTTTGAAACAGTATCGCTCATTACTGGGCTTGATGAAAGTGGTAATGAAACGGATGGTTTAGGGTATTACCGCTACAGAGCCATTGAATTTTTGGCAAGCGAAGAGGATAGAAAAATATATGGAAACGTAAAATCAATATCGGGTCGGTTAAGTGCGATTATGAAAACGCTTTTAGTAAAGCGTTTAGAAAGCAGCTTCTTTGCGTTTACCCAATCCATTAGAAGATTTCAGAAAGCCATTGACAATATGATTACCATGTTTGAAAGTGACAGAGTATTTGTTGCCCCAGATTTAGAAATTAACAAACTATTGGAAGAAGGTCTGAGCTATGATCAAATTGAAGCGAAGATTAACGAAAAAGGCGGTAACAACAGAGAATTTAAGGGAGAGGCTTTTGATAAAAGATTCATGGCAATGCTCAAGGCCGACAAAGATAAAATTGATGATCTGGTAGAAAGATGGAGCAAAGTAAAAGTTGACCCTAAACTGGAGGAGTTCTCAAAACAGATTAAAACGGAATTCTTTCAGAAAGCTAAAAACCCAACAGGCAAACTCGTTATCTTCTCCGAATCGAAAGAAACAGCAGAAGAACTTTCAAAGCACCTTGCCACTATTTCAAAATACAAAATATTAACAGTAAGTGCCGAAAACAGAAAAGCAGTTGAAAACACGTTAAGAGAAAACTTCGATGCCAACCTCGAAGAAGAAAAGTGGAAAGATGATTATGATCTAATCATAACCACAGAAGTATTAGCCGAGGGTATAAATCTGCACCGAAGCAATATCATTGTCAATTACGATGTGCCTTGGAACGCAACTCGCTTAATGCAACGTATTGGTCGCGTAAATAGAATCGGTTCGAGGGCAGAACAAATTTATGTCTACAACTTCTATCCGTCCGCTCATGGTGACGATCAAATTAATCTGGTAAATAACGCATTAAGAAAACTTCAATCTTTTCACACCGCCTTTGGCGAGGATAATAAAATATTCTCTTTGCTCGAAGAAAAAGGAGAAGGTGCATTATTCGGTAATAAAATCCAGAAAGAGGTAAGTGAAATTCTCAATTACTTAAATGAACTGCGTGAATTCAAAAAGAAGCAACCAAAACGATTTAATGAAATCAGCAAAATACCAAACAAAGCCCGTTGCGGTAGAACAGTGAGCGAAGGCCAGCAACTTACCTTGTTGGCTGTGGAGACAGGCGAGCTAAACTACCCATTGCAAAATACTTCAATCACTTATTTAAAAAGTGACAATCATCCCGGTATCTTCTGCCTCATTACTCCCGAACTCAATATCATTGAAATGAATTTCTTGCAGGCAGTAAAAATCTATAAAGCTGAAGAACCAGAGAAGGCAGTATCGTTGCACAATCAACATCATCAGCAGACCGTAAAAAGCCTCGACTACTTTAAGTCGGCAAAGAACCAAGAAAATATTCAAGGCATATCTAGAAAAAACCTTAGTCCGGCCGAGAACAAGACAATTACAAATATCAACGCTATTTTAAAAATTGTACCGACCGAGCAAAAGAAAATGGCATTGCAACGAGCATTAGACATCATTAAAAATGGAACCTATGGATCAAAAGGATTTCCAAAGTCAATCAACGACTTCTTCACGACCAATCAATCGCTTTTAAAAGAGCCTTCAAACTTTATCGACCAACTATTTATCGAGGTCTTAGACCGCTACGACCTTTCTTCCAATGCTGACGAGCCTAAGGTATCACAGTCCCTGAGCGGAATCGTAAACCCTAAAATTGTATTAACTCAAAGCTTTGTATAAACTGCAAAACGAAAAATAGGTAATGGCAAAAGGTAAAACTATAAATGTAAAAGGCACAGAGGTTACAATCATCAGCCAAGGCGAAATGGACTTTATCAGCTTAACTGATATGACAAGTAATTTCAATGAAGGTAGTGGACTTATTGGAAAATGGATAACTACAAAAAATACACTAGAATACCTTTCTATTTGGGAGTCAATTAATAACACAGATTTCAATTACCCCGAATTCGGGGTAATTGAAAAGGAAGCAGGAGTTAACAGATTCATTATGTCCGCAGGGCAGTGGATTGGCAGAACGGGTGCTAAAGGAATAATCGTAAAAGCAGGACGATTCGGAGGGACTTATGCACACAAGGATATTGCTTTTCATTTTGCCATGTGGCTTAGTCCAGAATTTCAGATATACCTCATCAAGGAATTTCAGCGGCTAAAGGAAAGTGATAATAACCGCCTCAAACTTGAATGGAATTTCCAACGCACTTTGGCAAAAGTAAATTACCGCATTCATACAGATGCTGTCAAAGAAAAATTGATCCCGCCAACGCTTTCGAAAGATAAAATCAATTTTATATATGCCGATGAAGCTGACATGCTCAATGTAGCACTGTTCGGGATTACAGCCAGGCAATGGAGAGACACTAACCCTAAAGCAGAAGGAAACATTCGCGACCATGCTAGCATCGAGCAATTGGTGGTCTTGAGCAACATGGAAAGCATCAATTCAGTCTTGATTCACCAAGGATTGAAACAAAGCGAACGCTTGCAACAGCTTAACAAAATTGCCATCACCCAAATGAAATCCTTACTTGGCAATCAGCAACTAAAGAAACTAAACTAAAATGCCCGCCAATCGAATTCAACTACAAGCAGCTTTAATAAAACCATACGATAGAATTCTTTTTGCCAAAGATGTACTAAGTCCTGTATTTGGCAGCTCATTTAGCGCAGGTTCATCTTTAGTGCCTGCTTCAGTCCAGCCCAATAAATCTGAGCAGGAAGTAATTAGCACAGTTTCGATTTACGGGAGCATCAAGTTAGAGGACAATAAAGAAGTTACGTGCTACGAAATAGTATTACAGCCAAAAGTTCGCATAGAGCAAAGTAAAGTAGCCATTCAGCACTATGTAAGAAAATTGCTCACAGCGGGGCAAGCTGCCTTGGTAAATTTTGTTCCCTCCCCATCTACGCAAGAAAAGGACAGAGCCCGATCAATTTGGCGTTTAACCTTAGTAGCCAAAGACAGTGCCATTACAGATTCAGGCGTTAAGGAAAAACTAACCCACCCTAAACGCTACACCTATTTACTCGGCCCGGGCGAAACATGCAAAACAGCAGCCGAGCGGTTTGAAACATTAAGCACAGAAAAAGAAGTTTCGTTTCAGGCATTGGTAAATGCTTTTTCAGTCGAGAAACTGAGCAAGGCATTCTTTGATGAATATACCTTGCACTACGAAAACTTTATTGAACACCTTTCAAAAACAGCGTTTAAAAAAAGTGTATTCAAAGGAGACGACAAGGCAATCCGCGATTTTGCCAAGAAGCTGTTAGGACGCATTGTGTTTCTCTACTTCGTGCAAAAGAAAGGTTGGATGGGTGCTTCTGATACCACCTACAAGGATGGCATGGGCGATTTTATGAAATCCCTTTTTACATCTTCCGGTGGCGATGATACGTTTTATAACAACTGGCTTTCTGTGCTGTTCTTTGAAACCCTGAACAAAGAAAGAGCCAACGATGATTTTAAAATGCCCAACGGAAAGAAAGTAAAAGTTCCGTTTTTAAATGGTGGTCTATTCGACCGCGAAGATCACGATGAGCATGTTTTGACATTTAAACCAAAACTTTTTCATAATCCCGATTTTGAAGACGCTATTCTTACCGAAAAGAATAGAACCAATAGCCGCGGCTTTTTGGATTTTTTAAATGCCTTCAATTTTACTGTGCATGAAGACAGCCCCGATGACCACACCGTGGCCGTTGACCCTGAAATGCTCGGCCATATTTTTGAAAACTTGCTCGAAGACAACAAGGACAAAGGCGCATTCTACACGCCTAAGGAAATTGTGCATTACATGTGTCAGGAGAGCTTAACCGAATACCTCACCACCCACCTAAGCAAGCAATACACTGTATATAGAGAATTGGGCAATGCTCAGATAGAGTTCTTTGGCAACGAAACTCGGCAAGGCCAATTAAAAATGATGGAGCAACTGGGCGATAAGGCATTGAACCGCGATCATGTTGCCCACATAGTAAAACACAAAGACATAAGCCAACTCACTAAAGAGCAGCTAAAGCAAATAGATCAGTTACTAAGCGCAGTAAAAATCTGCGATCCCGCCATAGGTTCAGGAGCATTTCCAATGGGCTTGTTGCTTGAAATCTATGCAATCAAGGAAGTAATTGCATACGAACTGAAAACAGCGTGGAAGCCAGCAGAAGTAAAAGAAAACATTATCCAAAATAGCATTTATGGAGTTGACCTTGAAAAAGGCGCAGTAGATATTGCCCGTTTGCGCTTTTGGTTAAGCTTGGTGGTAGACGAGGAAAAGCCTAGAGCATTGCCAAATCTTGATTATAAGATTATGCAGGGTAATAGTCTTTTAGAATCATATGAGGATATTGACTTGTGCGTAAAGGTATCTGACGAAAAAGAACTGTTCAGAGACAAAAACAAGTTTAGTATTGAAGATATTAATCAATTAAAGCAATTGGTTTTAAAATACTTCAACGCTGGTAACAGCAAGTTGAAAAAGGAACTTCAGGGAAAGATTGAAACCATTGTTAACAAGTTCATCAATGAGAGAATAAATGAAAAAATTAAACGCAATAACGACTCCTTAGCCGAAACTGAAAATCAGCTATTGATAGTATCGCGCCAAAAACCAAAAACAATTTCAGATGGCAAGAAGAAAGACGAAGCAGTCAAAAGACTAAACTCAATAATAGAACGCCAGCTTGCAGAAGGGCAAAGATTGTCAGAAATAAAGAGTGAACTTATACACATACAGGCTACGAAAATTAACCCATACTTTTTATGGCATCTCTGGTTTAGTGACATTCTTAATTTGGATAAAGGAGGCTTTGACGTAGTAATAGCCAATCCACCTTATGTTAAAGCACGCGATAGTAAAGAAAAGCAGGTTAGAAAAAGAATTGAAGAAAATTTCAAGACCACGTATAAAATGTGGGATTTGTATGTTCCGTTTTTAGAAAAAGCTTTAATGATGCTAAACTCAAGGGGGAATGTCACAATGATCATTCCCGACACAATCGGCAGAGCGGACTATACAACAAAAATTGTTGACTTGATTGAAAAGGATTTTCAATTATATAGGATTGACTTTTTTCCAGAATCAAAAATATTTGAAAATGCTGCTGTAAAAAATAAAATTGTATTCATCTCTCAAAAGATCGCCAACAGAAATCCTACTCGTATTATTAGAGGTAAAGCTTTTTCTGATGTAAAAATATTATCTGATGCCACAGGAATCGACAAGTATCACTATGAAAAGAATGAGATTCAAATAGATTCTGAAAATACTGAGGAATTAGCAGACATTTGTTTCGTTAGTTATGGGTTACGTCTTAACAGCGATAAAGACGACAAGGGCTCAAAATTTAAAAAAGACGACCTTCTTTCTGACGTCAAAACAAAAGTGAACAGCAAGAAATATACAGAAGGAAAATATTTAGATAAATATTTAATCAAGAAGAGCTTATTCCTTGAATGGGACACGGAACGCTGCCCTGCAAGGCTTGTTCGCCCAACTTTCCCTGAATTGTATCAACCAAAAAAGCTATTACTTTCTCGTCAGAAAAGAATTGCTGCATATTCGTCTGACGGTCATATTTGCGACAATACATTATCTTAGCCGTATTGGCAAAAGATTTAGCAGAAGTGGATAATACAAGCATAAGAAAGTACTATTCAAACTTATCATCTAACAGGAAGGATATAGAAAAGAACTCAGGTAACTTTGAATTGAAGTATCTTTTAGCTCTTATAAATTCAAGAGTCATTCAATACTTTATTCATGGCGCAAGTAAAGGAAGTATTGACTTTTATCCAGACGATTGGAAAAAGATTCCTGTTAAGAAATTAAGTTTAATAGAGCAAGCACCCTTTGTCTCTTTAGCTAATTATATAATATACCTTAAGACTGAAACTCTTAACACACCGGAGGATCAGTTTATGCCTTCCTATTTTGAACAAATCATCGATGGAATGGTTTATGAAATTTACTTTTCTGAACTATTGAAGAAAAATAACCGTGAAATCTTAAAACATTTAGGTGACTTGCCAGAGCTTACTGATAAGATGAGTGATGAAAAGAAAATGAGTCTTATTAAAACTGTTTTCAATAGGCTAAATGAAAAAGATCATCCGGTGCGATTGAATTTATTTTACATGAACTCAATACCCGAAATAGCTATTATAGAAGGTAAACATGCGGGTAACTGATATACGGATAAAAAACTACCGTGCCTTTTATGGCGAGCATCATATCTGCTTAGATAAGGATGGGAAGAATCTGATGATGTATGGTGAGAACGGAAGTGGTAAAAGTTCACTATATACAGGGTTAAAAGATTTCTTTCTTTCATCGGTTCAAAAGCTCCCAGAGGTAGAAGAGAACATCTTTACACCAGCTTCTCAAAAAGATACAGCGTATATTAAATTAACAATCCGCGAGTTGGAAGCCGCTTCCAGCTTTTAAAAAGGTAATCCCCCGCTCTTGAAATCTTCAGTTGAAAGTTGTTTCAGAGATTTCTTTTTTACATTTAATTCAAATAAAAAAACATCCAGGGGCGCGGGCTTTAACCGTGATCTTCTTGACTGTAACATCAAGACGCATTTGTCAACTCTCATCGGAGCTATGCTCCTGCCTGGATGTCGGCTCAATATGTTGCTGAAAATGCGTATTCGATCATTACTTGGAGCATGCTGGTTCTGAAGTATCGGAAGGAATTAAATATGTGTTGAGAACGGATATAATGTTTCGATTACTGGGGTGAGTTGCAAAGATTGATTTAAAAAAATTGAAATGCTGATAAACAAAAAGACCTCTATGAAGAGGTCTTTTATATTATGTCAATTGAGAGAATTACCCCCCAAAATCATCAAATCGTACATTCTCCTTCGGTATGCCCATGTCGTCAAGCATCTTCAACACAGCAGCGTTCATCAACGGAGGGCCACACAAATAATATTCTACATCCTCAGGCGCAGGGTGATTGCTCAAGTAGTTATCAAACAAAGATTTGTGAATGAAGCCCGTGTAGCCATCACTCTCTCTATCATCCAGGCTTTTGCTTACCTTCCAATTATCTTCTGGCAATGGCTCCGAAAGAGCAATATGAAAACGAAAATTCGGAAACTCCTTTTCAATTTTCCTGAAATGCTCCGTGTAAAACAATTCCTTCTTCGAGCGGCCACCATACCAATATGAAACCTTGCGATTGGTTTTTTCAGTTTGGAACAAGTGGAAGATATGCGCACGCAATGGCGCCATGCCCGCACCACCACCAATGTACACCATCTCGCGTTGTGTCTTGTTGATATGGAATTCCCCGTAAGGGCCAGAGATCGTTACCTTATCGCCCGGTTTGCGCCCGAACACGTATGATGAACAAACGCCCGGATTCACATCCATCCATTTATTGTTCGCACGATCCCACGGTGGCGTAGCAATGCGGATGTTCAACATCACAATGTTTCCTTCTGCGGGGTGATTGGCCATCGAGTAAGCGCGGAAAATCGGCTCCTCATTTTTCATTTTCAAATCCCACAGCTTAAACTTATCCCAGTCCGGTTTGAAAACTTCAGGATTGCTATGACCTAATTCCGGATGCGGCTTGATGTCCATCGTATTGAAGTCAACTTTAATCGTAGGCACATCAATCTGAATGTACCCACCCGCTTCAAACTTCAATGTTTCGCCCACGGGCAACTTCACCACAAACTCTTTAATGAAAGTAGACACGTTGTAGTTGCTCACCACCTCGCACTCCCATTTCTTTATCCCAAAAATTTCTTCGGGTATATGAATGTTCAAATCTTGTTTCACTTTCACTTGGCAACCCAAGCGTACATGGTCTTTTTGTTCCGCGCGCGTCAAGTGCCCTACCTCTGTTGGCAGCACATCGCCACCGCCCGACTCCACCACGCACTTGCACATGGCACACGTGCCACCGCCACCGCAGGCCGAAGGAAGAAAAATCTTTTCGTTCGCCAGCGTGCTCAGCAGCGAGCTACCAGCCGAGACCGTGATCGTCTTCTCGCCATTGATCAAAATTTTCACCGGCCCACTCTGCACCAATTGCTTTTGGGCAAAAATCAACAACGCCACCAACAACAAAATGATGGCCGTAAACGCAACAATGGAAGTAATCGCTAACATAGTCTGTAATTAAAGACTACAAATATAAGAATCGGGGCTAAAATCCATAAGCCCAATAATTTAAAAAAAGCCTTTTTTTGAATTGCAGAATTTGGAGGGCGGCCCCCTCGTTTACCAGCGAGGCGCAAGGCAAACTCGGGTCGGGCTGTGCGGGGCTCCGCTTCGCTCCGGCCCTTCACTGCGTTCGGGCTGAAACCCCTACCATCCCTACCGCTCGCCAGTGTGTAGTTTTGTGTTTAACACTTAGTTTTGAAATTTTAAAGTATTGCTCAAATTCTCTTTCGACCTGACAAAAATCTTTTATTTCCAGTTTGATATTTGTTCACATAAATTGATTATTAAGAGAATTACATTAAAATGGTTTAATTGTCAGGTTGGAAGACGTGACGGCCACAGATTTGGGAAAGAAGTGGCGGCAGTTTTTGGAAGCCTTGGTTATAAAACTGAAGTCATAAAAGATATGGAAGGGAAGGATAGAGTGGTGAGGGGAGTTAGGGCTTAGGCATTGGACATTAGGACTTGGGCATTGGGTAACGCAACTACAAATTTTCTCCTAACCAGAACGCTTCACAGCCTTCAATGCTTACGCTTCCATCTTTTACACATTTCATCTCATCGCTGAATCCAATTTTTTTGAATGGAACAGCGAGCAACTTAGTATAGATAAAAAATTGTGTGCCTTCCGCTACCCACTTTTCAAATTTCCTTGAATGGATATAAACCCATCGTTTCCCTTCATAAAAAACTTCTACATTCATTCCCACAAAGGTTTGGATAAAATCGAGTTGAGTTTGATCCTTGATTAAGATATTTACGGCTTTGTATTTTGAAGCTGTTAAAAAATGGTAGGCAGTGGAGAGAATTTCTCTTTGATTGTGATAAGAAATAAAACGGATCGGGGCTTGCTCGATCAGTGATTCTTTTAAAGAAATTATTTTTGCTTCTTCACAAAGCACAATATCGATTTTGATTCCCCAGCCGATCACATCTTCTACTACTTCTTCTGAAACAATAACAGTCGGGCTCCACTCCAATAGCTCTTGCACTTTTTCAAATGAGATCGCCTTCGCATTTAAAACCAGTAGGGCAGGTTCTTGGTCTTCTTTTACAAAATGATGGGAGGACATGAGATAATTTGAAAATGATTCAATATGAAGATTTGAAAATTGTTGTGTGAGGTTTCTAAAATAAGTTTGTGCTGTTAAAGGGCTGAAGCCCTTACGGGTTTTTGTACAATCATCTCCACGGCCTGAAGGCCGTGGCAACTGAAAGCCTTAGCCGATGGCTACAGTTGAAAATTATCGATTCATTATTTAATGCTCAGGGTTCATAAATTGTAGTCCACAGCTTGAGGTTTGCAGCCTGTAGCTTGAAGCCATGTGCTATCTCTCAAAAAAACAAACCGTACCGCCCACCCAAGTTTTGTCTTTATTGTATTTCACTCCAATCATTTCACCGCGGCTTAGTCGCGCGAGGTTGGTGATCAATTCGGGGCGGGGCTTTTCATCTTCCCAAAGATAAAGTAGTCGTACTTCTGCTTTCACCAATCCATCTGGGGCTTGCACAATCGGTTCGTAATTTACTTTGCGTTGCAGCATGAAATTCTTTCGCTGATCCATCGGTATGTTTTCAATATCTTCCTTCTTCACATGGAAAACCACACCACTCCCTGAAAAAGAGAACAAGGGCTTTAATACATAGTTTTCTAAATCTGAGGGAATGGTTTTAACTTCATTCAAAAAAATTGATTCAGGGACAGCACTACTTTTCAAAAAGGGCATCGTGTATTTGCTGATCTTGAAAAACCAATTTGGGTGGCCTGCCCATTCTACATCCACCTCTTCGGTAAGATCAAATTGGGTTTTTAAATCTTTTTGCTGTACTAATTCATCAAAGATCACACGATTATAGATCCGATGGATCGGAATTTCTCTTGCTTCACTCTTATAAAAAAGTTTCCTTCCTCGAACAATCACATCACCAATATGAACCAACGGGATACCCAAATGCTTTTGAGTGATGATGAAATCAATAGCTGTGTTTTGTTTGAGAGGATCAATTTCCAACAAAACAACATTTTCAGGGTCGTGGTTGTCCACAATCGCTCTTCGCAATTGCTCCCAATATTCTCTTGAGGTTTTTCCAAAATGAAAATGCCAATGGTCATCAATGTGGTAATGCTCTCGAAATTTATTTCCTAAAAAATCTTGATAGCCAAAGAGTGAAGGAAAACCTTGCATCTCAATCAACTGTGGAATTAGCTCACCCTTTTCACTAGAGCAGATCGCAAAATCCAACGCTAAAAAAAGTGTGTGTGCCGTTTCATTGGGCACAGACATGGAAGGCGGAATAGCATCCTTCATTAAGCTGTTGAAATCTGGGCGCACAATAAAATTGATGATCTCATTCGCGCCTTTGAAAAGCTTCTCTTTGAATTCGTTGCTGATAAACAACGGAGTCTCTGCTACACGAAAAGGAATCTTGTAGTGATAGGTAGCATTGAGGTCGTTGACAAATTGCTCGTGCTTTGCCTCGCTAAATTGCTTGTTAAAATGTTCGCGGGCAAGTGCAATCATACAGTAACAGAATTCTCACGATATTGAAACACTGACATCAGGAAAGTGGGCAAGATGCTTTTGTAAGTAAGCCTGATCTTATCTGGCTCGTTGAGCATCTGCATCATTTCAAGATATTTTTTCTCTCCATACTTTTCCACTACCATCTTGCGTTTGTCATCGTGCAGAAGGTAGCGGTGCATCCCCTCAGGATCCACCTCTGGATGAAATTGCGTTCCAATAATTTCGTCATTGAAGCGAATAGCCATTACCGCTCTCTCTAGCATCACAAACGGTCGGTGCTTCTCTATGCACAAAATAGTTCCACCACCCGACCAGATTTTACCTTCGTTGGGTTCTATTACTTGAAATTCGCGCGAGTCAACTGCGTAAAAAGGATCAGTCAAATTGCCGAATAGCAATTCATTCTTTCCTTCTTTGGTCTTGTGCATAGGCATCACACCAAAAGAGGTGCTTTTTCTTTTTGTGACTTTCGCATACCCGTAGTAGCGACAAAAGATTTGCATAGAATGGCAAATCAAAAAAACAAATTTCTTTTGAAATGGCTTCTCGCGGTTATGTTTCAAAATGGAAGCCATCAGCCCGAAATATCTTTCTTCCCATTCGCTGCCCGCACTTTCTAGCGGGCTGCCCGGCCCACCCGAAGAAATGAATGCATCGAAATCCAAATCAGCTATTTCGTTTTTGAGTCTCACATCAAAAACTTGATAGGCAACGGGAATTGGCATATCTTTTTTAAATTGTTCGATCAGTTCTTTTATACAGCGCATGCCCTCGTTGGCTTCGCCATTGTAAAGATCGAGAACGGCTATTTTTAGTGATTCCAAAATAGTGGGTTTAAGTAAAGTGCAAATTTAAAAAAATGGATTCATTGTCAATTATTTATTCCACACAGTCAGTCAATTAGGAGGCGTTTGTGCAATTTGTGCAATTATGGTGCAATTCCTGTTAATACAATTTCCCATGAACTTGAGGTAGAAGTGAGTCCTATTGAGTCAATTATGAGTCAATTGAGTCAATTATGAGTCAAACAAATAGTAACTCGTTCCAGCTCCACCTAACCCTTTCCTTTTAAGAATATTAAATGTATCGGTCAGTTCGACAAGGTCTCTAGTTGCAGTTTGTCTGGATACATCGAAAATTTCAACATATTGTGTATTAGTGATGCTGCCATTCTCCACCACATACAACACCGCTCTCACCTGCCGTTCATTCAATCCCATTTTTCTTAATTGCTCTTCGGTATATCGATCCTTGAAAAGTGTTATCATCACCCCTCCAAATTCTTCCTTCATTTCTGGCTCCGGAAGTTCGGCTGCTCTGCACGCATTGATGATCTTTAACGTTCCACGTCCCCACGCATCAATGAAACCGCCCTTGAAGCAGACGTCTGCAATAATTGGGTTTCTTGGTTTTGAGGAATGGTTTACCCTTAAATCAGCTGAGGTGATTCCCATCGGTAACACACCTTCATTCCAGATGCTTAATTTGTTATCATAGATTCTTATTTGGGTCATGGCTCCCAAATAATTTCGATGAACCAATGCATTCAATACCATTTCTCGCAAGGCTGCCTCAGGGTATTCACCTTTTTCGATTCTCAACAATCCCTCAAAACTTATATTCTTGATCAGGAATTTACGGCCTAATTGTTTTGGTACTTCTTGAAGGAGTTGTATCAAATTGCCCTCCTCTGTTTCTTGGAATTTTAAATCATCGTCCACCTTACCAAATCTACCCATCTTTACTGTTAAGCTAGAGTAAAATCTTCCTGGGTCTTTGCCAAACAAAATGAGTGCAGCACGTTTTAGTTTTCCTTCATCAGCCACGCGCAGCTTCTCCAATAATTCCATCAGGCCTAATCCATTCACATCAGGCATACGACCCGATTTTTTCGCAGCATCTAAAAAGAGATCAACTGATTTTTGGTCAATGTCATTGATGGTGGATCGAGACTCTATAATCTCATCCCATGTTTGACCGGATTTTTTTAAAATAAATTCGGTAAGAGCGTGACTGGTCAATTCTGTATTGGTGGTTCCGCTTCGCTGATAATATCGACCTCGCACAGAAACGGCCACCGTGTAGGGGGGTGTGATGATTTCAATGAAATACTTTTCCTTTTCGCTTTGAAGATTTACTTCTGCAATAATGCCCAAATAGTTTTTGACCTTGTTGGGAATCTCTTCCATCAATCTTTTGTGATCTGACACCCCTACTATTTCACCATCGTCATTCTTGCCAATAAATAGTGTGCCTCCAGCAGCATTGGCAAAGCCGCAGACCCATTTCAAATAATCATCATGCCATGAAGATTTGTATTCGATGTTTTGCGTTTCGGCCATTTATCTTTGTTGCAATCTTCAATCGCCAATTCTCAAACCCCTCTCACCGTTTCATCTGTAATATAATCCACCACCTTCTCTAAACTTCCCGTCTGTGCAAACACTGCCAACTGTCGATCTGCGCCAGAACCTTCATTCAAAATTTTATAAACATATTGAAGAGCATCCCTACTTCCTAAGTCATCCACTACATCATCAATAAATTCTAGTAACTCTACAATCAAAGCGCGAGTATCTTTTTCTTGTTGGATGCCGAAGTCGATCATGCGGCCAGCTAAACCATAACGCGAGGCTCGCCATTTATTTTCGTTGATCAACGCACGGTTGTAGCGGATGAAGGTCATGTTTTGCATCCGTAGTTTATACAGCTTTACCACCAACGCTTGAAAGATAGCTGTGATGGCAATCGTTTCTTCCACCCGCATGGGCACATCGCAAATACGAAACTCGATGGTATCGAAGAATGGATGCACGCGCACATCCCACCAAATCTTTTTGGCGTTGTCTATGCAATTGGTTTTGATGAGGAGGTTCACGTAGTTTTTAAATACATCCCAGCTCTCAAATTCATCAGGTATGCCCGTGCGTGGAAATTTATCAAACACCTTTGTGCGGAAAGATTTAAAGCCTGTATTTCGGCCTTCCCAAAATGGCGAGTTGGTGGAGAGCGCATATACGTGCGGCAAAAAATAGCGCACGGTGTTCATGATGTGAATGGCCATGTCCTTGTCTTGGATGCCCACATGCACGTGCAAACCAAAAATTAAATTGGAGCGTGCTGCTTCTTGCATCTCGTTCACAATGGCATCGTAACGCGGATTGGGCGTGATCAACTGTGTGCTCCAATGCGAGAACGGGTGTGTGCCTGCCGCCCCGATTTTCAAATTCAAACTCGCAGCCACTTCGGCCACGTGCCTCCGCAGTTGTTTGATCTCTGTCATTGCATCGGTTACGTTATTGCAGATGCCCGTGCCGACTTCTACTACGGCTTGGTGCATTTCAGCTTTCACGTTTTCGCTGTAGGCTTTTGCGGCCAGCTCTACAATTTTTTGGTCATGCGATTTCAATTCCCGCGTGATGGGATCGATGACCATGTACTCTTCTTCTACGCCTAATGTGAATTTTTCCATGACCTCACCCCCTGCCCCTCTCCAAACAAAATCTTTAGTCCGATTCCCTTCTCCCTTTGGAGAAGGTGGCCAGAGGCCGGATGAGGTTGGAGAGGGGAGGAGTTATTGTAGAGTTTAATTTTCTTTATTACTATTTCTATTTCTCAGCCTATCCACGCAAAAATATCGCTAATTACTTTTTAGACTTTGTCTTCGTCTCTACCTTCTTAGCCTCCGACTTTACTTCTTTCGGCTTAGCTTCTACCTTTGGCTTGAGAGAGCTTTCAAAAGCCGCAACAGAGGTGGAAACAAATGTTCCCCACGTGAGATTGTCTTTGCTTGGCTTCTGTGTTTGCGCTCGCTCAATGGCCATTTTGGAAGCGTGTTCTACCACCCAATCAAAATTTTCTTGGCCTACGGATTTCACATCGGCATCGGGTGCGGGGTTGCAAAAATCAATCGCATAAGGAACTCCATTACGTATGGCCAACTCTACAGTGTTGAAATCATAACCCAAGGCATTGCACAATTGCAAAACATAATCATGAACTTGCTTTAATAACTTTGCCGATGCAGGGCCATTGTTGCTTTGGTAGCGCAGGTGGTGCGGGTTGCGAGGCTCATACTGCATAATGCGCACATATTTTCTGCCCAAGCAATAGCAACGGAAGTAATCTTCAAAAATAATTTCCTCTTGTAGCATCATTACCAACTGACCCGTCTCGCTATAGGCTTTAAAGAAATCGTCTTGGTTGTTGAGTTTATAAACACTTTTCCATCCACCGCCTGCGTGTGGTTTCATGTAAGCAGGAAAACCGATGTGCTCAAATATTTTCTCCCAACTCAAGGGGAATTTCAAATTTGCAAAAGAAGAATCACCTGTATCAGTAGGGCGCTCGTGTGAGGGGAGAATCACTGTTTTAGGCACCGGCACTCCAATCTTTAAGGCTAAGGCATTGTTGAAAAATTTTTCATCGGCACTGAACCAAAACGGATTGTTGATAACGGCCGTTCCACTGATGGCAGCATTTTTTAAATACGCTCTGTAAAATGGTACGTCTTGCGAAATGCGGTCGATGATCACGGCATAGTCATCGCCCACGCCCTGTTGCACCATGTCGATCAAGACAGGTTCTGCTTTGATGTCTTTCAGTCCAGCTTTGTTGATGTGCTCGACAAACGCTTCGGGGAAAGAGCGTTCCATGCCGTGGAGGATTCCTATCTTTTTCATTGAATGTAAATTTAGGTATGGATGATTGGCTATCAATTATATCAACATAGATAAGAAAAAAATTTCTAAGCTGCTATGTTAGCTTAGTTAAACTTTCAAAATAGCTCACCTGACTCACCCCTGACCTCGCTTCGCGAGGCCACTCCCTCTCTACTTTGTAGGGAGGGGGGCGATCAGTGTGCGAATATCTGATCTTCTACTAACACCTTTTCTCCGCCTTCCCATAGCCTCCACCCTATTGCCACGCACAAACTGCTTTAGAACATTCTGATCTTCTCCAAAAATGTTTTCTCAGTCTTCTCATTGCCACACACAAACTTTCGAAGTCCAGTCACCCCCTCTATACGAAGTAGAGAGGGGGACGGGGGGTGAGTCGATTATCTTTTAAATATCGCCACAATATCCTCCTGCAACTTCTTCGGCTCAGTAAGATTCAAGTTATGTCCCGAATTCGCAAACCAAAATAACTCCTTTTTTTCTGCTTTCAATTTATTAAAATAATCTTCTGTCAATTTAAAATAGGTTTGGTAATCCTGGCCGCCCACAAAAAAATATACGGGGCAGTTGATTTCGAGGGCAGTAGTTGATAGGTCAACGCCCGAAGCTTCATTAAACAAATCCAACCATTTTGTAGCCCAAGATTGAACATACGATTTTGAAAGTGTTTTATTCCCCGAAAAATGTGCCAACCAATTTCGGTGATAATAGATTTGTTCGCCATTCTCAAAAGGGATTTTTATTTTGTTCAACTCAACCAACGCAGTTTTGTTTTTAGTCGTAGTGGCTTGCTCTTTCATCCAAACCAACGAAAGTCTTTCGCTCTCCAATTGGTTTACCATTGGGCTGATGGAGGAGCAGGCCGCAATCAACTCGGGATGTTCGATAGCCATTCTTAAATTAAGAAACCCGCCCCAAGAGTGGCCCATCAAATAAATTTTATCTTTTGAAAAGCGAGTCCGCAGATAATTGATCATCTCCAATACGTCTGCCTCCATCAATGCCAAAGTCAATGGCTGATTAGAAGGATTTAATTTCAGCGTCTTGCCAGTTTCACGCTGATCCCACTGCACCACCAAAAAATGTTTTTGCAATTCACCAGTGAACTTATCGGCATACGCCATTGCAGAATTGCCAGGGCCACCGTGCAGAAAAAGAAGAACGGGGTCTGCGGTTTTTGTTCCTTTGATTTGAATCCATTGCTGGATGCCACCGATCTTTATTGGTTCTTGGATATAGAGAGGAGCAGCACAAACTGCAACTTGATCGAGCAAAAGGAAGCAAAAAAGTAAAAATATGCATGCTCGGCTTCGCATCTTTAAATAGAAATCATCTATTCTTTTTTATCACTATTAAAACTCTCCATCATTCTTTGAGCCACTGAGCGTTGAACGATGGATTGGACATCGTTATTCATATTTCTTAGCTTAATCAAATTATTGAATCCGTAGAATCCAAACTCGCTCACCAATTTCCCGATCAATTCATCAGCGAAAGAGGAAGAGATAATTTTTATACCATCAAAATCTATTGTGATAGTCTTACTCGTCTGCTTATATAAATTAATTATTTCATTCCTAATCTTTTCTCCAGATTTTCTGGTGCCGAAGCCAGATTCTTTGTTGACAAGGTCAATGGTGATATTTCCAGACGCATCTTCTAATGATTCAATTTTCAAATTAACAGGTTCGTATCCACCCAATGCTTTCGATAAAGATATTTCCCTTCCATAATCCAATTGAAAATCCACTATACATCCGTTATCAAAGGCTAACTGAGGGAGACTTCCGTAAATTCTAGATTTTGAATTCGTTAAGTTATAAGCAGCCGAATTGGAAGTGATATTTAAGATTCCTGTATTTTCACTTATTATTTGATGCAAGCCCCAAAGACCGTTTCCTTGCCCAATTTTTTTATCGCGTGTCACTCCTTCCCTAACAGCCAACTGAAGTGCCTCTTTAGGGTTTGAAGGTTTATGTTGTGACTGAAGAAGTGAAGTATAAATACCTTGGCCAGAATCATAAACACAAAAAGCAAAGCGTTTACTTTTTGCATGAACTTGCCCCATCACATAACCAAAGTTTTTTCCTGAATGCTGGAGAACATTATCTAGTACCTCATTGATGGACCATTCAAACCCTTCTAAAACTCCTTTCTCGCTCACTATTACTTGCGAAAGCTCCGAAACAAATGAATCAATAAGAAGATAAATGTCATTAGGGCTATCAAATCTCCAAATTTTGTCAAGACTTGCTTTTTGTGCTACTTCCTTATTCTCTTGAACTCTTATGGGTTTACTTATCGAGACCTTTTTCAAATAGTCATTTAAATAATAGTATTCAAATTTATGCCCTTGAAGTACCAAACTTTCTATCATCCCCGCTAACGGTACGCAAACGTTCGGGAAAGCACTATCAATGCTTTTGAAATTTAATATCCAATTTTTTTGAGGTGATTTTAAAGATATAATTGCGGTAACAAAATCAGAGACAACTTTGGGATTTGAGAGGTTTTTAAAAATTAACTCTGACCCCTCTAGGGTAATCAATTCTTCTGAAGCACCACTATCTTTAATACCCATATTCATTTTATTTTATCAAAGATAAGTAATGCGGAAACATTTCCCTCCATACAGGCCAATCGTGGTTCGCGCCAGGCCGCACATCTAGCCAATGGTGCATACCCTTGTTGCGCATGATGGCCGCCATTTTTTCGTTTGCATCCCAACACATATCGTTCGTGCCAGTGCCAAACACAGTGAACTGATCCCACAAAAAAGAATTGTTAGCGTTGGGCAAAAAATCGGGTGGGTTGTTGAAATACACCGCGTCATCATAGTAGCCATCCAACTGATCTTTGATATCAAAGGCCGCGCCCATGTTGAAAACATACTTCACTACCTCGGGATGTTTGAACGCAAAATTAGAAGCGTGATAGCCACCAAAACTGCAACCTGCAGTAGCTACTCTGCCCACGCCCGTCTCACGCTGCGCCAGCGGAACTAATTCTTCCAACAACATCAAGTCGTACCAAATATGATTGCGCACCCGATCTGCCGGATGAATACTTTTGTTATACCAACTCAACCGATCGATGCCATCCACGCAATAAATTTTCACCAAGCCCTCATCCAAAAACCAATTCACACTCTCTATCAACTTAAAATCTTTGTTCTCATAATACCTCCCCATCGAAGTAGGAAAAAGAATGACCGGATAACCGCGATGGCCAAACGCCAATACTTCAATATCTTGATTGAGGCGGGGCGAGTACCAGCGGTGAAGATGTTCGTGTGGCATAGATTAAATTTAAGATTTTAGATTTATGATTTACGATTTTTTGTCTGCCCACCGTAACCCACCGAAGTTTTAACGAATGTGCGGCCCCCCGATGCACACATCCCAACACACAATGCCATCGGGGCCGGGCTATCCGCTACAAGTCCGTCCACGCGCCACACCATCACACTTCGGGCTTTCCGCTCCTATCCCTGGCCGATGCCAGCCCGTAGTTCATCACTTTATTTATAAATTGTAACACTACTTTCAATCTCATAGTCTCATCAAAAAAAATGAACTTCAACCTTAGAAGAAAAATTACCATCAACCGATTCGCCAAACCTTATTACCTTATTATTGTCTTCAGAATAAGGTAATAAGGTTGTGTTAGTTATTATCCATGTTTTCTATTAAGGTTAAATTCATGCCATCACTCATGTCTTCCATTCCTTGGTTCGTGTCCCCATCATGGTCGTTAACATAAGCCTCGTAGAGGCGGAATATCGGTAGAGAGAATGGTTAAGCCCATTCCTTGGTTCGTGTCCCCACGAACCAATCCTCAATCTCCTCTAGTTCGCAAAACATGAACCTTACGAAAATAAAATACTCGAAATAACCCTTCGTGCCTTAGTGTCTTAGTGGCATCAAAATGTAACTTTGCACCCATCAATTTTAAAGCTGCAAAAAATAAAACCGAAAGCCAAACCGTGCAAGAAATATTACCTACCTCCCCTTCTACTTACACCTACACAGAAGAAAAAATCACTGGCGTTTTCTCCAAGTTATTGGGCAGAAATGTGAACGTGAACCTGCTCCTACCCGCTAATTACACCGAAAGCAAAAAGAATTACCCATTGCTCTTGCTCAACGATGGGCAAGATATGCAAGGCCTCCAACTAAAATCCACACTCGAAAAACTGATGGGCGAATCGGTCATCGAAGAAATAATTGTAGCAGGTGTAATGGCTGGAGACAGAATGCAAGAATATGGAGTGGCCGCAAAAAAAGATTACTTGAAGCGCGGCAGCCGAGCCAAAGAATATACACGCTACCTCGTTACCGAATTGCTACCCTACCTTATTTACAAATATCCCATCGACCCCGATGCATCCAACCACGTTGTTGCGGGCTGCTCCATGGGCGGCCTCAGTGCGTTGGATATTGGTTGGAACCATCCGAAAGTATTTCAAAAAGTGGGAGTGTTCAGCGGCTCGCTGTGGTGGCGCAAGCGAGATAGTAAGAGTAGATTTTTTTCTGAGAACCGTGACCGGATCATGCACCAGCAAGTGCGCGATAGCAAAAAGAAAAATGGGTTACAGTTTTGGTTCCAGACCGGAACGCTCGATGAAAAAAGCGACCGCAATAAAAACGGAGTGATCGATTCCATAGACGATACCATGGATATGATCACTGAGCTAACCAAAAAAGGTTATCGCCCTTTCCATGATATTGCCTATTACGAAGTGAAAGACGGAAAACATAATTTGGAAACATGGGCTGCTGCAATGCCAGAGTTTTTGAAGTGGGCTTTTAAGAAAATGTAAGAATTATGATTTAAGATTTAAGATTTTGTTTTTGAGACTTAGACATCTATCAATTACTGATTTTTCTTAACTTTATGCTATGGAATACGAAATCATCTCCCCTCCACGTACTATTATGGAAGTGTACAAGATGCTTCCAGAGGGAACAATGGCGGAATTAATCGAAGGGCAACTTTATATGTCACCAGCACCTACCAACAGGCATCAACGTGTTTTGATCGCCCTATTTAAAACTCTTGACCAGCATGTTGCAGTAAATGGATTGGGAGAAGTTTTTATTTCTCCATCCGATGTTTATTTAGATGATCATTCTAATGCAGTTCAGCCAGATTTGTATTTCGTTTCGAAGAAAAACAAAATGGTGATCTATGATGACCAACCCAATCGTGGTGTTCCTGATTTGGTTGTTGAAATTTTATCACCTAGCAATAATCAGCACGATTTAAAAATTAAAAAAAATCTATACGAGAAGTTCGGAGTGAAGGAATATTGGATTATTGACCCCACTACCAAAGAAGTTTCTATTTATCAATTGGTTGGAAATCAATTTGTCTTAGCTGGAAAAAATAAAACCAAGCTTTTCTCTCCCCTATTTAATCACTCATTTACTATCTAAGCTTTGTCATCCATCAACACTGTCATTTTCGATTTGGGCGGAGTGCTCATCGATTGGAACCCACGCTACCTCTACCGCAAAATTTTCAACACCGAAGAAGAGATCACTTGGTTTCTTGAAAACATTTGCACTGCCGAGTGGAACGATGAACAAGATGCAGGCCGCTCATTTGAAGACGCAACGGAGGAACTAGTTGCCAAATTTCCCGACCATGAAGAGGCCATCCGTGCGTGGTACGGTCGTTGGGAAGAAACTATCAATGGTCGCATTCATGAGACCGTGGAGCTTCTAAGAGAAATCAAAGAATCAAAAAAACACAAACTCTATGCCCTCACCAATTGGTCTGCAGAAACATTTCCGTGGGCATTAGAAAATTTTGAATTCCTACATTGGTTCGATGGCATCGTTGTTTCTGGCGTAGAAAAATCACGCAAGCCATTCCCAGAGTTTTATCAAATCTTGTTTGACCGTTATCAAATCAATCCCTCGCAAGCGATTTTCATTGACGACAATTTTAAAAATGTGGAAGGTGCTTTAAAAGTAGGATTGCCCACTATCCATTTTCAAAATGCACAGCAGGCGAGAGCGGAATTAGTAAAACTAAAAATAGTCTAACTCTTAATCAGATTGCCTGCCACTTGCATGGTCTCCAAACTAGGCGATGCCTTTCCTCCGCGCGGTTCAACAGTCACAGCAAAAGTTACAGGTGATGCAAATGCTGTTTTCATTTTTATAAGACCCGCCACACCATAATCAAAAACACCACAATCCACAGGCTTGCCATCAATGATTGCCCAGAGTTGGTATTGGTTTTCTTTGGATAGCTCTTTGATATTTTGGATGCTCAGGTAAACTTCTTTCGTCTGAGCATTCCAATATACAGAAGCGAGTGACTGTGGCGAGTTAGGTGTGCCTTTCATCACTACGCGAGTGAAATCTGGATTGCTGGTGACCTTCAAATCGGTTTCAATTCGATCCAATCTTAAATTCACATTGTTGTAATCTTGTGCGATGCGTTGATTCTGTGCAATTAAATCAGTCAAGTTTGATTCACTCTTTTTCCATTTATCCCAATAATTATACGCGAGATAAGAACTGAGCAAGGCAATCGCGACAGATGCAGCCGTAGCATAACGCCATCTACTAGAAGCTTCTTGCACCATCGGCACTATCTTCCCTGCTGGTTTCTTATTGATTTTTTCAAACAATTCCTTTTTCACTTCCGCGCGCGGCTTCATGGCAGCCTGCATCAATAACCCCTCTTGCGTTTGCTCAATCCGTGCAAGCTCATCACGCAAAGCAGGATATTGCTGGAGATTTTTCTCCACCTCTTCCCGTTCCGCTGCTGAGAGTTCGTCCAGCGCGTAGGTTTCTAGGACTCCAGACGATATGTACTCTTCTATGTTCACTTAATATTTAACTTAATATCTAATATAGACCGTAATTCAATCATTGCCAATCGCAATCGCGTTTTTACTGTGCCCAAGGGAATATTAAATTCCTCTGCTACTTCTGATTGCGTGTATCCTTTCAAATACAATTGGTTAACAATAAAACGCTGGTCTTCGGACAATTTCAATAATACTTCCTTCAACCCAATGGCATCCACTGCTAATTGTGAATGTTCTTGTATGTCGATTTTATTTACGAGGTAATCGATGTCATCGGTTTTTCTGCCTTTACTTACTTCTTTGGAGCGTGTTTTGTCAATCGCTTGGTTGCGCGCGATGTTGATCATCCAAGTAAACAGCTTTCCTTTCGAGGGATCGTAGCTTTCAATCTTGTCCCACACTTTTAAAAAAATATCCTGTAATACTTCTTCGGCAGTTTCTTCTTTTCGCAGAATGCGGAAGACCACTCCATATAATGCACCCGAATAATGGTCATATAAGTAATCAAGGGCCGATTGATCTTTCTTGATCAGTCGGGCTATCAGTTCTGGTTCCGATATGGTAATGACTTGTGCGATGCGCCAAAGTTATTGAAAAGAATTCTATACGACCAATAAAAATTTATCAATCAAAAATCCAAAGGGGCATCTCCTACCGTATCTCTACGCACAAACTAAACAAACAATTATGAAAAAAATCATCCTTACATCACTCAGTCTAATTTTTGTTGCTGCCGCTGCATTGGCACAGAAGCCGGTAGAAGTGGGCGGGGCAGCCATGTACCCAACCAAAAACATTATCGAAAATGCCGTTAACTCAAAAGACCACACTACGCTTGTGGCCGCTGTAAAAGCAGCAGGATTGGTAGAAACATTGCAGAGTGCTGGCCCTTTTACGGTGTTCGCACCTACTAATGCTGCTTTTGAAAAACTTCCTGCTGGCACGGTAGAAACTTTATTGAAGCCAGAGAACAAGGCTACACTATCGTCAGTATTGACTTACCATGTAGTAGCTGGCCGCATGAGTTCTAAAGATGTAGCGAAAGCCATCAAAGCTGGAAAAGGCAAAGCTGAATTTAAAACCGTGCAAGGCGGCATATTAACAGCTATGATGAGTGGCAAAGATGTGGTGTTGAAAGATTCAAAAGGTAATATTTCAAAAATCACCATTATGGATGTGAACCAATCCAATGGAGTCATCCACGTGATTGACACGGTGGTGATGCCTTAAATTAAATTCACTACAGAAAAATCCAATCACATATAAACATTCGTAATTCCATTATTAAACAAAACTATATGACTAAACTTCCAAAAAAACTAATGATGGCCGCTGTGGTGGCCACAATCTGCGCAACGGGTGCTTACCTGATTGCTGCAGACCACGCGGATGCTCCAGCAGTTACCGGAAAAACTTCTGACATCACTGATGTGTATGCTTTTCAAAGCCCTACTACTGCCAGTAATATGGTATTGGTGGTGAACATTCAAGGCTTGCTTGCCCCTTCGGCCACGGCCGCTGCCAAGTTCGATCCAGAAACAATGGTGGAGATCAACATCGACAATTCAACTACCAAAGACAACATTGAGGACTTAGTGATTCAAACCACTTTTGAAAATGGTAAAGTGCAAGTGTATGGTCCCGCGAAACCAATTCAAACAGGCTTGAAGAGTACGCTGATTAATTCAGCTAGTAAAGTAGAAGGTTCGATCACGGCTTATGGTGCTTCTCCTTCTATTGCTAATCAAAACGGTATTCAAGTATTTGCTGGCCCACGCGATGATCCATTCTTTTTTGACTTGACTCAGTTCAAAAAAATTCTTGCCGCAACAGCAACCGGTTTCAACAATCCAGGCATGGATACATTCGCTGGCACCAATGTTATGTCCATTGTAATTGAACTGCCTAAGTCTGTATTAGGAACTGGCTCGGTAAATATTTGGGCAACCACGAATCGTAAAATGTAAAAAATTCAATTATTAAGAATATGAAAAATTCACTAAAAGTTTTGTCGTTGGTAGCAATTGCTGGTTTAGCTATTCTATCAAGTTGTTCTAAAAGCGAAGATGCCGCACTACCGGTTGTTACCTATCAACAAGAAGATCAAATGGCGCGTCCTGCAATCAATACAGTGTTTATTACTACTGGCGACAAGGATGCATTCAATCAAACAATTCCTTCGGCAGGAGTATCCACTTGGGGTACTAAATTCAATTCAAGATTACTAGCTTTGAATGCAAATTACACCACTAACTTGTTGGGCTTAAGCTCAACGGCTTTTACAGGGATACTGGCTGCCGATGTACTGACTGTATCGCTAACAGGACCAACCACTTTCTACGATGGTGTGCCTGCGAACACCCTTACAGGTCGCAAACTGGCTGACGATGTGATAACCGTTGAACTGATCTTGATCTTTGGTGGACCCACAAACGTGTTGAATCCTACTTTGACAGACGATCACGTTGACGCTAACGATAAAGCATTTCTTACTACGTTTCCTTATTTAGCAGCTCCTTTCTAGTTTTCACTAAACTGTTCCTGTCGAGTCTTTGAAAGAAGCTTGGCAGGAACAAGTTTTTCACTCTCTATCCCTGCGCTATGAAAAAGATAATTTTAGTTGCCTCACTATTTGGTGGAATCATTTTGACATCTTGTAGTACAAAAAAAGACATCGCAATCTTGAATGACTTTGAATTAGCGATGACTGCTACCGATTCAGTCGCGTTAAGAAATTGTAATGAAGAAATTTTATTTTGGAATAAAAAAAATACTGCCTCTCCTAGCGACACCTATCAATCTAAAATAGCGGGAGCCTATGCGCATCGTTTTGCTATTACAGGAAAGATGCAAGATATTTTTACTTCCGATAGTATTTACAAGCAAGTTCTAATAGCAGACTCCAACCGAGTGGGCGCTTACCAAGCCTTGGCCGTTAATTGCATGACACGCCATGAATTTCGCGAGGCTAAAAATTATATCTACAAAGCATTGGCCATTGGCGATAACAAATCACCTTCATTATTCACGCTGTTTGACATTAACATGGAACTGGGCGATTATGCTGGCGCAAAACATATTCTCTCACAATTTGAAAATAGAAATGCTTTCTCTTGTCTTATCCGCGAAGCAAAAGTAGATGACCAAGAAGGAAGATTGGATGTAGCGATTGAAAAAATGGAACGAGCCTTTGAAAGGATCAAAGACGACCCATCTCTTTTCTCTTGGACACTTTCTAATTTAGGAGATATGTACGGTCATGCTGGCAGAGTAGAAGAAGCTTATCAAGCTTACTTATCTGTTCTAAAAAAGAATCCTGCTCATGATTTTGCGCTGAAAGGTATCGCGTGGATTGCTCTATCGCACGACCACAATAGTGCTCTTGCTAGGCAGATAGTGTCTGCATTGGCCAAAAGAAAAGAAATGCCTGACATGCACTTGTTATTGGCAAAAATTGCGGAGCAAGAAAACAACATTTCAGAAAAAGATAAGCAGTTGCAATTGTTCACTCAAAAAGCCTCAGAAGCAAAGTATGGCGATATGTACAATAAATATTTAGCCCTATTAGAAGCCGAAGAATTTAAAAACCCAACTAGGACCGTTGAGATTGCCACGATTGAAATTAGTAATCGGCCTACACCACAATCTTATGATCTATTAGCATGGGGTTATTTTCGGCAAGGGCAAGTTGAGAAAGCAGTAGAAGTGGCGCAGCAATATGTGGAGGGGAAAACATTTGAGCCTGAAGCATTCTATCACTTAGGCGTTATCTACAAAACTATTGATGAAGAAAAATCGCGCAATTTTTTCAAAGAAGCCTCGCAAAGTTCTTTTGAATTGGGGCCGAGTATTGCCGCAACTATTCAAAAGAGTTTATAGTATTTGAATGTTGGTGGATGAAAAAGATTTTTCTCTTCCTCTATTTCATCATCCAAGGGTTTTGCTCTTTTGCAAGTGGCGTATTGCAAGGGACTATTTTCACTGAAAGCAATGAAGCACTAATCGGTGCGCATATCTATATTCCAGAAATTGCGAAAGGCACTATCGCCAATGCCCTCGGTCAATTTCAATTCTCAAATATTAAATCTGGAAAATACACGGTCGAAATTTCTTTCATTGGCTTTGAAACACAAAAGCTCACTATCGAAATCAAAGACGGACAAACTATCTCTCTTAAAACAAAACTGAAAGAAGGAGGGCTTCAACTGGCAGATCTAGTTGTTTCAGCTTCCAATGATCGGCCAGTAAACACCTTATCGCAAACGGATATCAAACTCCGCCCGGTCAATACATCCCAAGATATTTTGCGGATGGTGCCTGGGCTTTTCATTGGGCAACATGCAGGTGGCGGCAAGGCCGAGCAAATTTTTCTTCGCGGATTTGATATTGATCATGGCACTGATATTAATATCGAAATTGACGGAATGCCCGTGAATATGGTATCGCACGCACATGGCCAAGGTTATGCCGACTTACATTTTCTCATGCCTGAGTTGGTCAGCATTGTCGACTTTGACAAAGGCCCTTACTTTGCCGACAAAGGAGATTTGAATACGGCTGGGTATGTATCGTTTCAAACTAAAACAAAGCTAGACCGCAACTTTGTAAAAGCAGAAGGTGGAAGTTTTGGTTTTGGCCGATTGGCTGCTGGAGTAAATGTTTTGCAGACCGCTAAATCAAATGCCTACATCGCCTCTGAATATTTTAGAACGGATAGCTATTTTCAAAACTCACAAAAATTCCATCGCTTCAATTTACAAGCACGATTCAATTCGCAATTAAACGCTACTACGAAATTACAAGCTGGGTTTTCTGCCTTTGATAGCAAGTGGGATGCCAGCGGGCAAATCCCTGATAGGGCCGTAGCAGATGCTTCCATCACACGCTTTGGATCAATTGATAACACCGAAGGCGGAAACACGGGACGATACAATCTATTTGCAAAAACAATTCATAACTTCAAGAATGGTTCAACTTTAGAAAATCAATTGTATGCCAGCAAGTATGATTTCAGCCTGTTCTCTAATTTCACTTTCTTTTTAAATGATCCTGTGAATGGCGACCAGATTCATCAACAAGAAGGCCGATGGATTTACGGGTACAAAAGTAGTTTTGTTGCATCTGGGCAATTGTTTGGCAAGGATTTGAAAACAGAAATAGGCGGAGGGCTTCGTTACGATGTCATTAACGACATTGCACTATCACATACTGTTAAGAGAGCCTTTCTGAATGATGTAAAGCGTGGCGATATTCGTCAAGCAAACCTGAGTGCCTATTGGAGCGAAACGCTTTCTCTCACCAACAAACTTTCCATCAACGCGGCTTTGCGTTTTGATTATTTGAATTTTTCTTACTTAGATAAACTGAGTGCCACTCAACCTGATGCTGTTGGGAAATCTATCATTAACCCAAAATTGAATTTGAACTATCAATTCAATCGCAAAATTAATTTGTTTGCCCGCGCTGGCACAGGTTTCCACTCTAATGATACACGAGTGGTGGTGGCGCAATCAGGAAAAGAAATTTTGCCAAAGGCGTATGGTATTGATATTGGTGCTGATGTAAAATTATTTCCCAATCTTTTTGTACACACTGCACTCTGGCAACTCGACCTCGACCAAGAGTTTGTGTATGTAGGTGATGCTGGTGTGATCGAACCCAG
>JBJXEB010000105.1:0-22276 GCA_046155095.1 Cyclobacteriaceae bacterium | reverse complement strand
TTCTTTAACTTTATGCCATGTCTGAGAAGTACAAGTTCCATGACCCGCGGGGGATGTATTTTGTAACCATGGCCACCGTGGGCTGGGTGGATCTATTCACACGCTTCGAGCTGAAGCATGTGATCATCGATTCGCTGCGCTACTGCCAGAAAGAGAAGGGTTTGGTGATCCATGCCTGGTGTTTGATGCCGAGCCATCTTCACCTCATTATTAGTTCTGAGAATAATTTGTCAGGTATTCTTAGGGATTTCAAAAAATTCACATCCAAAGAATTGATCGCTACTATTGGCCGCATCAACGAGAGCAGGAAAGGGTGGATGCTGGAATTGTTCAGCGATGTAGCGGATCATTTGCGAAGGGTAAAAAATTACAAGGTGTGGCAAGATGGCAACCACCCCGAGCTGCTCACCTCGGCAAAGTTTACGCGGCAAAAATTGGATTACCTTCACGATAACCCAGTGATGGACGAGATCGTTGATGAGCCATGGGAATATCGGTACAGTTCAGCAAGGGATTATTATACCAACAAGAAAGGGTATTTGGAGGTTGACAAGATAGAGTGAGGAGCGGCACGCGTTGCAAACGCGCGCCAGCGGGATAGTCAAGGGACACATCCAGTATGTCAGCAATATTGCGGGCAATTTCAATAGAGGGCAGTACTTCGTTACGCACCCGTTGGCGCGCGTTTGCAACGCGTGCCGCTCCTAATTTTACTTGCAACCCGTTCTGTATTCTTTAACTTTATGTCATGTCGGAAAAGTACAAGTTCCATGACACGGTATTGGTACAGTTCGGCACGCGATTATTATTCTAATAAGAAAGGGTATTTGGAGTTGGATAAAATAGAGTAGAGTGGCACGCGTTGCAAACGCGCGCCAGCGGGGCTGTATTTTATCACATTCACCTGCTGCCGTTGGCTAAAGCTGTTTGAGATCACCAATGGGTATGACATCGTGTACAACTGGTTTGATCACCTGAAAAGCAAGGGTCATTTTATCAATGGGTACGTGATCATGCCCAACCACGTGCATGCGCTCATTGCTTTTCGCAACACCCAAGGCCAATCCATCAATTCTATAATCGGTACGGGAAAACGTTTTATGGCTTATGAAATAATAAACCGTTTGGAAGAACAGAGCAATCAAGAATTGCTCAACCAATTAGGGTCTGCTGAATAAGTCAAAAAAAAGTAAAATTTACTACGGGTCTGGGCTTGTGCCTATAAGGACTTTGGTTTATCCAAAACGTCACAGTGGCAAGAACACGGGCTGAATAACGACAGCATGAGGAGCGGCACGCGTTGCAAACGCGCGCCAGCGGGATTCTAAGAGAACCAGAAACTGATAAGCCGTTCAATGGAGAGTTTAATGTAATGTAATTATTGATCGCTTTTCGTTAAAAATGAAAGGTTCTTGGACTTCTTACAACAAGCAACTAAAAAGGGATTTTGAAATACCAAAAAATCCATTAGTGCCAAGCAGTAAATAAGTTTGGAACAGGGTAATAAGAAAAATACTAGAATATAACGGTTTATACACCAGTCCCTAATCGAATCCACTTGGGGTCTTGTCGGACACCTCTCCGACTAAATAACGATAGATGAACGGCAAAAAGACGGCAGATCAACGGCAAATGGACGGTAAATAAACGGCAGATCATTGACGATATATGAGATACTGACTATCTCCGCATTGGATAACCAACGAATAACTTAGGTGCAGGCTGAGCGTATAAAAGCAGAGAAACAGAGCAGCATAGTGCTAAAAGTAATGGTCTTTTCATTTTGTTTAGGCACAAATTGATTTTTTGATCAGATTTGAAAGCTACGATTAAACAGCAATCATACCCTTTTTTTCACCTGAAGTTTCACTTCAATGAAACGATAAAGAAAATCGCATTTTATCTGTTTTTAGAACAGAAATCAGGATAAGCGGTATTCCAATGTTACGAAATTGTTAAGAAAATGAGCAGAAAATTTAAAGTGTTTGTAGTATTTAGGTAATCCGAAAAGGATACTTTTGCCCGATTAAAAAAACTAAAAGCTTATGAGAAAAAATTTACTGTTAACGATCTCTGTGTTGTGCTTGGCTGTGATCGGCCTACGGGCACAAGGGATTACATCATCCTCTATGGATGGCGTAGTAACTGATCAGAAAGGGGAGTCATTGCCAGGGGCGAATGTTGTTGCCACACACCTTCCATCTGGAACAGAGTATGGAATCTCTTCTCGTTCAGACGGCCGTTTTAATTTGAATGGCTTGCGTGTAGGTGGCCCCTACACGATAAAGGTTTCTTTTGTGGGATACAAAGATCAAACACGAGAAAACATTTTCTTGGAATTAGGTCAAACTTTTAGAATTGACTTCAAATTAGCGGATCAATCTACTGAGCTTGCTGAAATTGTAGTTTCAGGAGTACAAGATCAAATCCTGAACTCAGAAAAAATTGGTACTTCAACCAACTTTAGTGTGAGCCAAATTCAAAGACTTCCTTCCATTGGGCGAGATTTCAGAGACTTTACTAGTTTGACTCCTCAAGCTAGTGGTGGAAATTTCAGTTTTGGCGGGAGAAGCAGTTTATACAACAACCTTACCATTGACGGTGCTACAGCCAATAATGTTTTCGGATTAAGCCCTATTCCAGGTGGTCAGTCTAACACCACACCATTTAGTTTAGATGCTATTCAAGAAGTAACCGTTCAACTTTCGCCATATGATCTACGTCAAGGTAATTTTACGGGTGCGGGTATTAGCGCGGTAACCAAAAGCGGTAACAACACTTTAGCTGGTTCGGCTTATTATTTTTTCAGAAATGAAAGCTTTGCTGGTTCTAAAATAGCTGGCGTTGATTCCCCCATCCCGAGCTTTAATTTCAATAATACAGGTTTTCGTTTGGGAGGGCCAATAATTAAAAATAAGCTTTTCTTTTTCGTAAATGCTGAATTTGAAACGAGAACAGATCCAGCATTTACGTTTACAGCTAGGCCAACAGGTTCATCGCCACAAGGGGCTACTGAAACACAGGCATCAGCTGATAGTGATCCTTTGACTGGATTAGAGGGACTAAAGCAGTTTTTAATCACCAATTATAATTATAATCCTGGTGTGTACCAGAATTTTAGTAGAGCTACAGAAAGCCAACGCTATGTTGCACGCTTTGATTACAACATTAATCAAAATCATAAATTAACAGTTCGCGGTAATATTACTAATGCATTTCAAGATGTACCTCCTAGCGGGTCAGGTGGTTTCACTGGTGGGCCAGCGGGTGGACGAGGAAATACAAATAACGTATTGTCATTCTCTTCTTCTTATTACAGAATTAATAATAATCAATCATCAGTTACGGCCGAATTGAACTCTACATTTAAAGGTGGATTATTTACCAATAACTTAGTGGTTGGCTATAGTGCTTTCCGTGACTTCCGACAAGATGCAGGTGGCATAAACACACCCAATTTCCCATTGGTAGATATTCTAGGCCCAAATGGACAGAACCTAACCTCATTTGGACCGGATCCATTTACTCCAAATAACAAGCTGGATCAAGATGTAACACAGATAAACGATTTCTTCTCTATGTATTTAAAAAATCATACAGTTACTGTGGGTACGGCAAATGAGCTATATACATTTAATAACGTGTTTACTCAAGTGGTCAACGGGGTGTATCGCTATAATAGCATTGCGGATTTTATTGGCGATGCAACTCCCTCTACTACTGCGCTTTTCAGGCCTACACAATACACGATACAATTTGTAGGTGTCCCGGGAGGCCCGTCTGCTACGGCAGCAAAATGGTCAGCTTTACAAATGGGATTCTTTGCTCAAGATGAGTATACGGGGATTAAGAATGTGAAGATTACTGGGGGAATCCGAGTAGATATCCCAACTTATTTGACGGATCTTCCCAAAAATCAATACGTAAATTCACTCAATTTGCAAGGAGAGCAGTTGCAAGTAGGTGGCTGGCCAAAGGTAGCTCCATTGATTTCCCCGCGTGTTGGATTTAATTGGGATGTAAAGGGTGATCGAACAACTCAGGTAAGAGGAGGTACTGGTCTGCTAACGGGACGTATTCCGTTTGTTTGGTTGTCTAATGCAGTAAGTAACAATGGTTTATTTTTTGGTCAGACTAATCCAACTGGAAATGCGGTTCCATTTACTAACAATGGAGATGGATTGCCATATGATTATAGTCAAACACCTTATTTGGCTCCATCAGAATTATACTCAAATCTAGCTTCGGGAACCCCTCAATTGATAACAAATCCATTGGACCGGAACTTTGGACGCCCTGCGGTAACTGCGGGTATTAATACAATAGCTAAAGATTTTAAATTTCCTCAGGTATGGAGATCTAATTTAGCTATTGATCAAAAATTGCCAGGTGGCATAGTTGGTACTTTGGAATGGATTTATACAAAAGACATCAATGCTGTTTTGATTCGCGATGCAAATTTGGCCAACCCAGTTGCAACAGTACAGGGTGACGGTCGACCTTTATTTGGGGCAGTTGGTGCTGACCGCGCTATTATTGCCAATGATAGAAGGGTAAGTGGAGATATTACGCAAGCATATGTTATTGATAACACCAATAAAGGCTATCAATGGAGCGTGACTGGGCAGTTAACAAAAAATTTCAGCCCTAATTTCCAATTGTCCGCAGCTTATACGTATACTGATTCTAGGGAGATTAATTCGCAGAGCGGTTCTACAGCAGGTGGCGTATTTACCTCGCAGAATAATGTTTTAGGCCCCAATAATTCAGGACAATCTTATGCGGCTACTCTAGTACCTCACCGCATCATAGCGTACGGAAATTACAGACGGGAATATGCAAAGCATTTTGCATCAACAATTGGATTCACGTATATCGGTAACTCAGGAAATAACTTCTCTTATGTTTATGGTAATGACTTGAACAATGATGGAACCAATGGTAATGATCTTATCTATATACCTCGCTCTCAAAGCGAAATTTTATTGACTACCACCAATGCAACAGATAATAGAAGTATTGACCAAATCTGGCAGCAATTGGACAGTTACATTAATCAAGATGCCTATTTGAGCAAGCACCGCGGTGAGTACGCTGAACGCAATGGAGCCACATCACCTTGGGTAAATCAATTGAATCTTAGCTTTTTGCAAGATTTCTATTTAGATGTAAAAGGAAGAAGGCATACGATTCAGTTATCATTGAACTTACAAAATGCCCTCAACTTATTTGATTCCGGAGAAGGTCTTTTCAAGAGCCCAACTAGAAATCAGCTCTTAAACTTTGTTGGATTTGAACAGCCTCATACGGCTGGTTCTTTGGCTCAGCCCGTGGCCAATGCAGGTCCCGCAAGTACTATAGGACTACCTTGGGCTGCAACTACAGGAAGACCGATCTTTACTTTTGCAACCAATGCGGATGGCACTCCGCTAACAAACTCATATACACCTGTAACAAGCTTGGCCACTAATCCAAGCAGTCGTTGGCAGTTACAATTTGGTGTACGTTATATTTTCTAACATTAACATAGAAACAGATATGAAATCGACATATAAAATAGTAGCATTAACAGCCATCATAGCCGCAAGCTTTTTATCGTGCGATGAGAATGATGGTATCACAGTTGCCAATACGGCAGCTGTACCAACGCCTACCGCTAACTCGGCAAATTTTTTCATGATCAATGCAACCGTTGATGGACCTGCCTTAGATTTTTATGTCAATGGAGTTAGTCTTGGTTCATCTATTTTGGGAAGTGGATTAGCGAGTGGGTATAAAAATGTTGCCATAACAACCCCAGGGCTTAATGCAATTGCGAATACTAGTATTAGGTCAAAGGCAGCCTCTGGTTCAACCATCGGGGGCCTTTTAGGTTCTAGCGATTTAATTTTCCGTGCCACCAACACGGGTATTGGAAATTTAGTTGCGGCACCAAATACTCGCTACACTTTCATTGCTTTAGATGAATTAGATCGTCCAGTTCCGCTCCGTACCTTTAGCCTTAATTCCGTAACTAAAGCTTTGGCTGCGGATATCACTTATTATAATAGGATCACCAAGGGACAAATATCTAACGATGCGTACAAGGCGCTAAGTGTAGCAGATCAAGCAAACTTTGTTTCAATAGGAACTGTACCTGCAGGAGTTTCTGATCCAGGAGGTCTTCGTTATTATGCAATAACAGATACATACCCTACGGATGCAGCGATTGCTGCTGCAATAACTACCAATCAGTCTTTTATCCGTTTTGTGCACGCTTCACCAAATGCTCCTGGTGTCTTTGTCAGATTGGTTGGACCAACAACAATAAATTTGGTTACTTCCGCTGCCCTTAATGTGATGTCTGTTGCTGGTGGATTTACGCCACCTACTGTTGGTTCACGAACTGCCTCTTTAGCATGGCCTGCTGCTGTTGCAACGGGAGCGGCCACAACAAGTTATACAGTTGAAGTGCATACGAACGCAACATTTACCGCGCTTGCCTTAAGTGTACCAAGTGTTTCATTTGCACCTGGCAAAGTATACACAATAGTTGCAAGAGGACTAGTAGGAGGAACAGGATCAAGTGCTTTGGGAGTGGCAATTGGACAACATAATTAACTAACCGAAAAATTGGAATAAAATGAAAAAATATATTAATATTAAAATAGGGTTATTATTTGCTTGCTTCCTTTTGCTAGCGAGTTGTGCTGAAGAATTTAAGGCAGTTGAACCTCCAACCGGCAGTACAATAGTGGATGTGGCAAGCAACAGTGCGGACTTCAATATTCTTACCGCAGCCTTAAAAAAGACTGGTTTAGCTAGTTCTCTTGCAAACAATAATTCTGGATCTTTTACAGTTTTTGCTCCAACGGATGATGCATTCATAGCATATTTCAAAAGTATAACTGCTTTTGCAGCATTTGGTGAGCCAGAAATACTGAATTGGATAAACACTACTTTAGCTCCTACATCTACATCTCTTAATTTGCCAACTTTAACGAGTATCTTGCTGTATCATGTAGTAAGTTCTGAAATACCTTCTTCTCAGGTAAAAGGGGCGCAGGGTTTTGTTACTTTGAGCGGTGCGGGTGCAAGACTTTCTCTTTCTAAATCAGGATCAACCATTATATTCAATGCCAATAAAGCAGGCTATGCCGCTGGTAATGGAAGCCAAAGTGTAACAATGGATATTGATGCATCCAATGGCGTAATTCATTCCATCAATAAAGTATTGATTCCTGTGACCACCAATAATATTTGGATTGGTACTAATGCTGTCGTGGCTCCAGCAACCTCAATTGTAAATTTGCCAAACTTCATTGTAAGCTATGCTACAAGCCCTCCTACGATTACTGTTTTTGGTGCTACAATGCTAAGAAACCCTTCACCTGATGGATCAATTAATATTAGTAACGTTCCTACAGGAACTTTGAATGACTACAATCTAATTTCAGCAGCAATTGTAAGAGCTGAATTGGCACCAGTAATTTTTACAATTACAACTCCGTTCCCTGATTTCACACTTTTTGCACCTACAGATGCTGCATTTATCGCATATTTAGGTGTTGCAAACGAAGCTGCGGCCATTACCGCGATCAATGCTTTATCACCAACAGCATTAGCTGACGTAGTAAAATATCATATCGTAGCAGGTCGTGTTGTAACAACTGATTTAGCTGATGGACAAGCAGTAACCACTTTGCTTTCAGGCAAAACATTTACTGTTGGAATAAGTGGAAGTACTGTTACGTTAAAAGATAACAACACTGCGGTTGATCCTACATTTTCGCTAACAGGGGCTAACACCAATTTCTTAACGAATGCAGGTGTGGTTCATCAAATCAATGCAGTTCTAAGATCGAACTAGAATTTTAAATTGACGTTAAAAAGGCCACCCACTCGGTGGCCTTTTTATTTTTACCCAAGTTTGCCTACTTTCAACAATGGCAATTCGGCTATTGTTGCGCTTTCTGATTTTTTTGAGCCTTTTTTCCCTTCTCCAGTGCAAGCGTGGGGGGGAGACCTTGCCGTTTTTGCCTGAACCTAAAGTAGAATTCGACCTTGCGGCCATAAAAAAGCGAGGGTATTTAGAAGCGATCATCGATAATAACTCCATCAGTTATTTCATTTATCGAGGAACGCCCATGGGCTATGAGTATGAATTGCTCCAGCACTTGTGCAAGTCGCTGAAGGTGCAATTGAAGATCAAAGTTATTTCGGGTATTGAGGAGGCGATAGACGAATTGAACAAAGGAGCGGGTGATGTATTGGCCTTTCCGCTCACTATTACAAAGGAACGAACCAACTATTTGTCGTTCACGCAGCCCCATTACACCACACACCAAGTATTAGTGCAGAAGAAGCCGGCCAATTGGCGCCTGCAACCTCCGTTAATAGTTGAAAAAAGACTGATTAGAAATCCATTAGATCTTATCGGTAAAGAAGTGTATGTGATGAAGGGTTCTTCTTTTAGCGAGCGAATGAAAAATTTGTCGCAGGAGATGGGAGGGGATATTGATTTAAAAGAGGACAGTGCTACGGCTGAAACAGAATCGTTGATACACAAGGTGGCCACAGGCGAAATCAAATATACGGTTACCGATCAAACCATTGCCATGGTAAATGCTTTGTACTATCCCAACTTAGATATTAACACAGTGCTTAGTTTACCACAGCAAATTGCATGGGGAGTAAGAAAGAATTCTCCTGAGTTATTACAGGCAATTGATCAATGGCTTGCCACCAGTAAACGTAGCGGACTCTTTCAAACGCTGTATGATAAATATTTTAATAACCCTCGTTTCTCCATCATTATGGCATCTAGTGATTATTCTTCTTTGACGGGGGATAAACTTTCTCCTTATGATGAGCAGATCAAAGAAGGAGCAAAGTCATTGGGATGGGATTGGCGCTTGGTGGCCTCTATCGTTTATCAAGAATCGAACTTTAATCCTAAAGTACAATCGTGGGCAGGAGCGATTGGGCTGATGCAAGTAATGCCCGAGACGGGGGAGTTTTTGCATGCGGGCGATTTATGGGATCCCAATCAAAACATCAAAGCAGGTATTCGGTTCTTAAAATTCTTGGACGATTATTGGGCGAAGACTGTGAAAGAACCAGATGAGCGATTGAAATTTGTGTTGGCATCTTATAATGTTGGAGTATCACACGTGATTGATGCGCAAAAACTAGCACGCAAGAATGGAAGGAATACTAGCAAGTGGAATGATAGTGTAGAATATTTCCTATTGCAAAAATCTAACCCTCAGTATTATCGCGATGCAGTAGTAGCTGCTGGATATTGTCGTTGTGATGGGCCTGTCCGTTATGTAAAGGAAGTATTAGATCGCTACGAAGAGTACAAGGTGCATATTGCTGCGTGAGCGAGCGCGGTTGGCGCAGCGCGACTTCACTTCACTATTCAAACTTCTGCATTCAACCTTCAATTTAGCGGAATAGCGAATGGTGAATGTCGAATGATGAATTAAGAAGTGGCGTAACCTTAGCATTCAAACTCAACACTCAGACTTCAATTTGACCAAAGACTTCCAATTTCTAATTTTCAACTTCCAGACTCTTAACAATCTCACCAAAATCCAACTCTTGCCAATTCGTTTCAATATCAGGAATTTTCAAAACTTCCTCCATAATCTTTTTTTGTTTCTGCCCAGTATCATAGGCAGCAGAGTAGGGAATGTCTTCGTGAAAGGTTACCATGGAGTAGAGAGGAATCCATTTTTCGGGAAATAATTCATGTAGCTTCGCTTCTATTTTTTTTCTTAAAATAAAATCGGCATCATTTACCAAGTCACGCATTTCAATAAAATTATCTAACGCTAACTTTGCAATCGCATCAGCATTTGGTTTTCGCTGTTCTTGAAAAGCAGGAAGTACTTTAGCCCAATCCTCTTGATGTTGATCTAGCAATTGATTTAGCTGACGACAATCTTCAAAACCTGCGTTCATACCTTGCCCGTAAAACGGAACGATGGCATGAGCCGCATCGCCAATGAGCAATGTTTTATTTCGCACCCAAGGATAGCAGCGCATAGTAACTAACGAAGAGGCCGGGTTGTGAAAAAAATCTTCTAGTACATTAGGCATTAGGCAATAGGCATCGGGGAAGGTTGTTTCAAAAAAAGTCTTTACGGATTCTTTCGTTTGAAGTTTTTCGAATGATGGCTCTCCCTTGAAGGGAAAAAATAAAGTGAGTGTAAAACTTCCATCTGGATTAGGCAGTGCAATGAGCATAAAACTTTCGCGCGGCCAAATGTGCAAGGCGTTTTTCTCCATTTGAAAGGAGCCAGCAGCGCTAGGCGGAATGTGAAATTCTTTGTACCCATGCTCGATATAATCTTGTGAAAAATCAAATCGATCGGTCAATTGCATGGCGAGGCGCACTGCAGAGAAAGCACCATCGGAGCCAACGATCAAATCGAAGGGGAGATGCCGGAGACTAGAAACTGGAGGCCGGAAGTCGGAGGTTGGAGATTCCGACTTCTGACTTCTAACTTCTGACTTCTGAATAGTAAGCTCTGTCTTTTCAAAATCCATTGATGTAATTCGTTGCTCAAAGAAAAACTCAACGCCTAGTGATTCTGCTTTGGTCATCAAGACTTTGTTCAACCCACTTCTTGAAATCGAATTGATGTACTGTCCTTTTTTTCCGTATGCTTGAAAATTTAGATTGCCACGCACATCGTGGATCATACGGCCGTGCATGGGGATGGCTTCGTTTTTTATTTCTTCGGCCAGACCCACTTTTTCTAAAGCCCTGATTCCTCGATTGCTGAGTGCAAGATTGATGGAGCGACCTTCATAGCCACCACTTTTTCTCATGTCTGGCCTTCTTTCAAACACAGAAACTTTGTAGCCGCGTTTTATCAAGTAGATGGCTAAGAGTGAACCAACTAGACCTGCGCCTGTGATGGCGATGTGTTTTTGAGAGTTGAACATAGACAATCTTAAGCTAAATTACTTTAACTTTATAAAAAAAAGCTATGAAGGTTACAGCAATAATCGAAAAATCCAACGATGGGTGGTTTGTTGGCCAAATTGAGGAGATGCCAGCGGCATTGTCGCAAGGTAAAACTATTGAAGAGTTAAAGGCAAACCTGTTGGATGCACTGAAGCTTCTAATGGAAACGAATAAGATGACAACCGAGATTGAATACCAGGGAAAGACTGTTATTCGCGAGGAACTTATTTTATTTTAATGAAGAGAAATAAAATCATCAAACATTTAGAAACTCATGGTTGTTTCTTATTGAGGGAAGGAGGTAACCATTCTATCTACCTAAATCCTGAAAATAAGAGGCAGTCTGCTGTTGGAAGACATCGTGAATTGGCAGACCTATTGTGCAATAAGATTTGTAAACAATTAGGGATACCCGAAATCAAATGATTGACTTTTTAAAAGTCTCACACAATAAAAAAACCCCCTCAAACGAATTATACAACGGCACAGGCGCCACACGGATTACATCTGGCTCTCGCCAATCTGCAATAACTCCCGCCTTTGTTAATTTATTGAAAGTTTGTTTGCCCTTCTCTTTCATCAATATAGAAAGCTGACAACCGCGTTGAGCAGAATCATTTGGCGTGATTACCGTGAATTTATTTTCTTTTCCTTCAATTTCCCTCAATAGAAATTCCAGATAATCTGTTAACAGTAAACTTTTTTTTCTAAGATTTTTAATTCCGGCTTTGTTAAAAATTTCCAACGAAGCGAGTTGTGCTGCCCCTGATAGCACGGGGAAATTAGAAAGTTGCCACCCATCTACCCCTTGCATGGGAATAAATCCTTTTTTCATTTGAAAGCGTTCTTTCTCTTGATGTCCCCACCATCCCGCGAAGCGAGGACCAGAAAAATCTTTTGCATGACGTTCGTGAACAAAAGCTCCCGCCACTCCGCCTGGCCCTGCATTCAAGTATTTATAACTGCACCACACAGCAAAGTCAACTTGATCTTTGTGCAGTTGCATTGAGACATTGCCAATCGCATGAGCTAGATCAAATCCTGCGATGGCACCAGCTTGGTGCGCAGCTTCTGTTATTTTCTTTATTTCAAAAAACTGACCCGTATAATATTGCACCGCACCAAATAGTACCAGAGCAAGTTCATCTTTGTTTTCTTTGATGGCTCTTACAATGTCTTCGGTGCGCAAAGTAAATTCTCCTTCGCGTGGTTTCAATTCAATAAGAGCATCTTCTGATTTTAGATTGTGAAATCCTAGTTGCGATTCAATGACATATTGATCGGAAGAGAACGCGCCTGCTTCGGTGATGATTTTAAAACGCTTGGGTTTGGGGCGATAAAAAGAAACCATCATCAAGTGTAAGTTCACCGTCAGTTGATTCATCGCTACTACTTCTATCGGTTTGGCTCCAACTAATTTGGCTAACGCTTTTTTGCTGAACTTGTGATAATACAACCACGGCCTTCGCGAGTGCAAATGACCTTCTACGCCTAGCGTTGCCCAATCGGTCAGTTCTTCTGTAACAATTTTTTTTGTTGTAATGGGTTGAAGCCCCAATGAATTGCCAGTAAAATAAAGTGCTGGCTTACCGTTGATCTTAGGCAAATGAAATTGTTTGCGAAAAGATTTTAGGGGATCGTTGCGATCCATACTTTTGGCGAAAGCTAATGTAGATTGAAAATTGAAGGACATTGTGTGGGTTAAGGGTTCAATTGTTTTTGGTGATGCTGCACGTGATAAATAGTGAAGTAGAGCATCTCACGAAGGGTAAGTTTGCCAAGCAACGGATGGGGTAGAATCAACAGGTCTAATTGCTCTTCTGAAAAGGAATTTATTTTTGTGGCGAGCGAATGAGTTACCTCAGCGAGCTTTGTAGAAAGACTTTCTGCTGAATCTATTCTTGGTGGAGGCACAAATCTTGCCGAAGCTTTTCCTCCTGCTTTTAATTTTTCATGATACTTTGTCACCAGTTCATCATACGATCGCGATTTTCTATTCGCCTTACCAAAAACCAATTTCAATAAAAATTTCGGGAGACTAAACGCCAACTTAACAGGCGAAACACTTTTTATTATGTGATCGAGTTGTTGGGCTGCGCTCCATTTGTTGTTATATGAAATTTGCCATTGCTCTTTGGGCAAAGATTGGATACTATTAATAAAGTTTGTGTGGTACAGCGTTAGCTCCTCTTTCAATTTTATTTTGTCCATTCTCAATTATTTAGTAGAGAGAAACTTTGCGGCATCAAGTCCCAAGTCCTAATGCCCAAGTCCTAAAATTACACAAACCGTTTATCCGCCTCCATCATCGTACCGCAATTTTTACACGTCCTCAAATCTTGTGAGCCATAAAAATCGCGGAAGCGCGGAATAAAATCTTTTTCGATGTTGTTGAGATGGAATTTGTATTCATGCAGCTTATGGTTGCATTTTTCGCAGAACCACATCAGGCCATCATCTTCGTTTGTTTCGCGCTTACATTCAATCACCAGTCCAATAGAGTTGGGGGTGCGAATGGGCGAGTGAGGCACACGAGCCGGTAGCAAAAACATATCACCTTCGTTCAAAGGAATATCAACTGCCTTTCCGTCTTCTTGAATTTTTACAGTGATGTTGCCTTCAAGTTGGTAATACAATTCTTCTGTTTCATTATAGTGATAATCTTTGCGTGCGTTAGGCCCCGCCACAATCATCACAATGTAATCGCCCGCATCGGCATACAAGTTTTTGTTGCCCACAGGTGGTTTCAATAGATCGCGGTTTTCTGCAATCCATTTGGTGAGGTTGAAAGGTCTTTTGATGGGCATAGAGTTTTGATTTGATGATTGTTAATTTGATGATTTGAAAATAGTTTTTTCACATTAACCATTTTGCTGACGTTAGCAAAATGGTCTCATGTCGGTTAGTACTACAATGTGTTCAAAATTTGAAATGCTATTACGCACCATAAAGCTAACCTTCTTTTATATAACCAATTGCCCCCTTGCGTCTTTACGTGAAATTATCTTCTAAATTTACCAAAAATCAATTTATGAACTTAAACTTAAAAGGCAAAAGAGCAGTTGTTTGCGGCAGCACACAAGGCATTGGCAAGGCATCGGCCATTGAGTTGGCCACCTTGGGCGCATCGGTAACGCTGGTGGCGCGTAGCGAAGCGAAACTAAAAACTGTATTGAATGAGTTAGATATTTCACAGGGACAAAAGCACGATTACCTCGTGGCTGATTTTGACTTGCCCGAGCAACTCAAAGAAAAAATCCAAGCCTTTGCTCAAAAGCAAGTTGCTCATATCCTAATCAACAATACAGGCGGCCCGCCCGCTGGCTCAGCATTAGATGCCGAACCAGCAGATTTTTTAAAAGCATTCTCCTCACACTTGATCTGCGGACAAATTTTGGTACAGGCGCTGGTGCCTGGTATGAAGAAAGAAAATTTTGGAAGGATCATCAACATTATTTCTACTTCCGTAAAAATTCCAATCAAAGGATTAGGTGTCTCCAACACCATTCGTGGGGCAGTCGCCAATTGGTCGAAAACGCTATCACATGAATTAGCTCCTTTTGGTATCACAGTAAATAACGTGTTGCCCGGCACTACCATGACGGGTCGATTGGAAGCGATCATTAATAATAACGCAGCGAAGGCAGGAAAATCTTTTGAAGAGGCCAAACAAAAAATGATTGACGAAGTGCCAGCGGGAAGAATTTCTGAACCGCATGAAGTGGCATCCGTTGTCGCATTTTTAGCAAGCCCTGCGGCTGGGTATGTCAACGGTGTGAATCTTCCTGTGGATGGTGGACGGACAGGGAGTTTATGATTTTAGATTCAATGCTGTTTCCTTAAGCCTCCATTGATGACATGGCCTCTTTCCTTCTTCAAAAGAATTATTGCTACGACACGCTTAGGCTCCAGAGGAGCTTCCTGTTTATAGAAAGGTTGCTTAACCAGCCCTTAGGCGATGTAGGAGCCTCCTATAAAATCGGTCAACTATTTCTCATTCAAAAAGAAGTCAATTTTTTAAAATCCGAATTTAGGTGGCTCCTCTGGAGCTGCTGTGTCTATAAAATGCTTTTCTACAAACAGGTAGCTCCTCTGGGGCAGAATACAACAAAGGATGTATCCTAACAGTAGCTTCCAAAAAAAAGAGGAAAGCCGTTTGAGCTTAAGGAAACGACAATTATTTGTGATTGAACAGCTTGATTATGTTTAGATAAAAATTTCCAACTATTTTTGACTGATGGGCAAAAATCCAAAATCTATAATTACAAATCATAGATCGCAACGCAATCAATTTTTTGCCTCCGCATTCCTCTGTTTAAGTTTTCTATTTTTCTCTGCTTCCGCACAAGCCCAATTGCCAATTAGTTTAAACGATAAGTTTAGCAACAACATAAATGAATGGCCGCTCGGTGCATTCATTGATTACTCGTCTAAAATTGAAAGAGGAAAATTTAACTTCACTACCCTCGAAGGCGGAAGGTTTGTTTTGATTTACCCTTTTATCGATCACACAAAAGATTTTTCACTGGAGGCCTCCTTCATTCAAAAGGATGGCTTGACGGACGATGGCTTTGGTTTAGTTTGGGGAAGAGCGGGCAATAATTACAACAGCTTTCGGATCACCTCCAATGGATATTTTAAAATCGGCTCAACAAAAAATAAATCCAATATTAATGAATACGCTCGATACGAAAAGATAAAACCAGAAGGACAAGCAAATAGCTTGCGCATAGAATATAGAAGTAAAAAATTGTATTGTTATATCAACGATGAAGAAGTTGCTTCCATCAAATCATTGCCCATTTTCGGGAACGGAATAGGCTTTATCAACAGCGCAGCTATGGTGGTGGAGATCGATGATTTTATTTTTCGACAAGACATAAAAATCAATTTGCCTCTGGGCCTCGTTACAGATGTAGAGAAAGTAAACCTTGGCCCTCATGTCAACACCATCTATGAAGAGTTGGCACCGATCATTAGTTCTAATGGAAGTACGTTGTTCTTTGCGCGCGCACTAAGTATCGAGAATACGGGTGGCGCCCGCGATAAACAAGATAGTTGGTTTTCTACTTTTCAAAACAATCTATGGACTCCAAGTAGAAATATGGGATCTCCCATCAATTCATCGATGAGTGATAATCTTGTCTCTGTAAGTGCTGATGAGAACACTATGATTTTTGTAACCAAAAACGGCTTTGGTTTTCGTGAAAAAACAAAAAGTGGATGGTCTAACATAAATGATTTGGGGATCAATTACCTTAACGAAGATAAATACTTGGAAGGAAACTTTTCAGCAAATGGAAAGGCGATGCTTTTCACCATCATGACCAGTGACAATGTTTATTATCGCAAGGATAAAGCCGAGCGCGATGTGTATGTGTCCTTAAAAGATAAGAAAGGAAAATGGTCGCCTCCTATCAACTTGGGTAAATCAGTGAACACAGATGAAGATGAGTACTCTCCATTTTTGGCCGCAGATGGGAAGACTCTTTATTTTGCCTCTAAGGGATGGCCTGGTTATGGCAACGCAGACATTTTTATGACCAAGCGATTGGATGATAGTTGGAAGAAGTGGAGCGAGCCTGTCAACTTGGGACCGTCTATCAACACACAAAGATTTGATGCGTATTACTCCGTTCCCGCTTCAGGAGAATTTGCTTACCTCTGCTCTAGCTTCCGATCGTTGGGCAAATCAGATATCGTTCTCGTTAAGCTTCCTGAAAATATTAGACCCGAACCCGTTGTGTTGATTTCTGGCAAAACATTAAATGCGAAAACAAAGGAACCCATCTCTGCCAGCATTCGATTTGAAAATCTTGTTTCGGGCGAAGAAGTCGGTGAGGCGATTTCCAATCCCACCACAGGTAATTTTAGTTTGGTGTTGCCGTATGGAGTTAATTACGGAGTGCATGCAGAAGCTAAGAATTTTTTATCGATAAGTGAAAATATTGAAATCTTGCAGGTAGGTTCGTACACAGAAACGCAAAAGGACTTATTCCTCGTGCCACTAGAAGTAGACGAAGCCATTCAACTCAATACCGTTTTTTTTGAACAAGGCAAACCGATATTGCGAGCAGAATCATTTCCAGAACTGAACCGCCTTGCTCAAATTTTAAAAGATAACCCCTCCATTTATGTAAAGCTATCTGGCCACACAGATAATGTAGGTAGTTTAAATATGTTAATGCAGCTATCGCAAGATCGGGTAAGTACAGTAAAAAAATACCTAGAGGCAAAGGGCATAGCCAGTAGGCGCATGGAAGGCCATGGATATGGAGCTACACAGCCCATCGAAAAGAATGATACGGAAGCGCACCGAAAGATGAATCGTAGGGTGGAGTTTAGGATTACGAAAAAGTAGTAAACTATTTGTAGCTTTGATTTATGATTGATGAATTAAAGAAAGCCGTAGAAAAAGCAGAGAAGCTGACCAAAGCCGAACAACAAATCATGGCGCAGCTTATACTTGATGAAATAAATTAGGATCAAACATAGGCGAATTCTCAATAACAGCTTTCGTTCTTGGCGCAAGAAGCCATGGATGCTACAAAGAGCAAACGTTCTTTTTGAACCACATAGAAACATAGAGACATAGGATTTTTACATAGATTTTTTATGCGTTTAACTATGTGTGTATTTCTATGTCCCTATCGTGTCTATGTGGTTCAATTTTAATTTATTCGGATGCAAAAAATTTCAAACTACATCAACGGCCAATTGATTTCTCCTCAATCAGGAAACTATTTAGATAATTACAATCCAGCCGAAGGAAAAATTTACAGCCAACTTCCAGATTCAAATGAGCATGATGTAAACCTTGCTGTGCAGGCAGCACAGTCCGCTTTCGTGGGATGGTCTGCGATGCCCATTGCGCAGCGTGCTGCCATCCTTCAAAAAATAGCAGACCTCATTGATCGTGATATTGATAAACTCGCGTTGGCTGAAAGCATCGACCAAGGCAAGCCGGTGAAGTTGGCGAAGGCTGTTGATATTCCACGTGCTTCGGCAAACTTGCGTTTTTTTGCTACGGCCTCCATGCACTTCTCTTCCGAATCACATTTGATGGAAGGCGAAGCGATCAACTACACAACGCGCACGCCAATTGGAGTAGTCGGTTGCATCTCTCCTTGGAACTTGCCATTGTATTTGTTCACATGGAAAATTGCGCCTGCGTTGGCTGCTGGCTGCACAGTCATAGCCAAGCCATCCGAGCTTACCCCTATGACAGCATTTCTTTTTTCTCAGTTGTGCATGGAAGCCGGATTGCCCGCAGGGGTTTTAAATATTGTGCATGGCTTGGGCAACAAAGTAGGTCAAGCGATTGTGGAGCATCCGAACATCACAGCCATTTCTTTTACGGGCGGAACGGTGACTGGAAAAACTATTGCTGCCACGGCTGCACCCATGTTCAAAAAACTTTCATTGGAGTTAGGTGGAAAAAACCCTAATATCATTTTTGCTGACTGTGATTTTGAAGAAGCTGTCACCACTTCCATTCATTCTTCTTTTTCCAATCAAGGGGAAATTTGTTTATGCGGCTCGCGTATTTTAGTAGAGCGTAGTTTGTACGAACGTTTTGTAACTGAATTTGTAAAACGAACAAAGGAACTTACAGTCGGTGATCCGTTGGATGATAAAACTCGGATCGGTGCATTGGTATCAGCAGTGCACAAGAAAAAAGTACTCTCCTACATTGAATTAGCGAAACAGGAGGGAGGCAAAATACTTTGTGGTGGAGAGCAAGTAAAAGTTACTGGCCGATGCGAAGGAGGATATTTTGTATCGCCCACTGTGATCACTGGCTTAGATCAAAATTGCAGAACTAACCAAGAAGAAATTTTTGGCCCTGTCGTTACCATCATGCCGTTTGATAAAGATGAAGAAGCAATTGCCTTCGCAAATTCTACAGCTTATGGGCTCAGTGCCACCATCTGGACAGAAAACCTAAAGCGCGCTCACCGTGTAGCACATCAATTGAAAAGCGGCATCATTTGGATCAACTGCTGGTTGCTACGCGATTTGCGTACCCCCTTTGGTGGGATGCAGCAAAGTGGTGTAGGCCGTGAAGGAGGATGGGAGGCGATGAAGTTTTTTACGGAGGCGAAGAATATTTGTATTAAGTTTTAATTGGAGTCCACTACTTATCTCTTAATGAATTTCTTCAACCACCAATCCATCTTCTTCACTGCACTTGGTTACCAAATGAGTTACCTAGAATTCTTCGGTACAGTGGCGGGTGCAGTAGCGGTTTTCCTTTCTGCTAAAGCGAACGTATGGAGTTGGCCGCTCGGTATCATCAATGTGGTACTATTTTTCTTTTTGTTCTACCAAGTGCAGTTATATCCCGATATGTTTTTGCAGGTGTTCTTTTTCATTACCAATTTAATGGGCTGGTGGCGGTGGAAAAATCCTCGAATGGAGGAGGAAGACAAGAAGCATGAATTGAAAATTAGCAGGATGCCTGTAAAATCTTTGTTGCTCTTTTCTGTGATTGGATTGGTAAGCACCATTGTTTTTGGAGCATTGGCAAAGAACCTTAGTTCTTTTTTCCCCGTCTTGTTTGCCAAACCAAGTGCGTTTCCTTATGCCGATTCATTTGTTACTGTTATGAGCATGGTGGCCACATATCTCATGGTTCAAAAAAAAGTAGAATGCTGGCTCGTTTGGATTTTAGTAGATGCGGTTGCCTGTTATTTATATTTTTCCAAAGAGATCAAATTTGTGGGCATTGAGTATGTGGTGTTTTGTTTCATTGCTGCCTTTGGCTTTTGGAATTGGCGTAAGGAATACCAAATCAATCAAATGAGTAGTCGATGAAGCGTGGATTGGTAATCGGTAAGTTCATGCCTGTTCATCAAGGGCACATTGCCCTGATCAATTTTGCTTTGCAGTATTGCGATGAGTTGATTGTATCTATGAGTTACACATCAATCGATCCTATTCCTCACTCTTTGCGATTTGATTGGTTGAAAAAAATATTTGATAACAATCCTAAGATAAAAGTAGAAGAATCGTTGGATGATTTTGATAATGAAACTCTTCCTTTAAATGAACGAACCAAGATCTGGGCTCGCTTTATTGAGAAGCGATTCCCAAAAATAGATGTGGTAGTAAGTTCTGAAGAGTATGGGACCCCATTTGCCCAGCACCTCAAGACTACTTCCATTTTATTCGACCCTTCAAGAAAGCAAATTCCAGTTTCTGCTTCTAAAATCCGAACAAGCCCTTTTGCGTATTGGGATTATATTCCAAAAATAGTAAGGCCTTACTTTGTGAAGAAGATTTGTTTCTACGGCCCAGAGAGTACAGGCAAATCGGTGATGGCAAAAAATATGGCCGCACACTATCAGACTGAATTTGTGCCTGAGGTAGCTCGTGAAATTGTTTCGTCTAATGATTTTACGTTTGATGATATCATCAGAATAGCAAAAGCCCAGAACCAACGAGTGATTGAGAAAGCTAAAACTGCCAATAAGCTTTTATTTTGTGATACCGATTTGATCACGACTCAAATCTATTGTCGCCACTATTTAAAATCCATTCCACCGATTTTGTTTGAACTGGAAAAAGAAATTCAATACGATCAGTATTTTCTTTTTGATGTTGATGTGCCATGGGTGGTTGACCACTTGCGCGATTTGGGTGATCGAAGGCAGGAGATGTTTGACGTGTTTAAATTGGAATTGGAAAAGCGTTCGTTGGATTTTACTCTCGTAACGGGCGATTGGACAGCTAGGGAGGCATTCGTAAAAAGGAGGTTAACGGCATTGGTTTAAGGCACTAAGAATTCCATTGATAACTATTCGTGAGCGCGTTACTCCGTTCAGTTGCAAAGTCAAATGCCTCACTGTTTTATGTGATTGTTGAAAAGTTATAATAGCTTTATATTGGTTTAATACAACCAACTGATCTGTATTCCCATTCCCTCGTTGTAACCCTTGCCACTACCAGTTGAATAAACATTGCTCGTTCCCTTCGAGCATACAAAATGAACTCTTAAAATGGTGTTGCCCGCATTAATATCAGGACCCACAGAAAGCTGATAAAACAAATCATCGAAAATTGTCGTTACCGTGCAATTTCAATCGATTTTGAAAGTAGATAAAGAGGATTAGCTTAGTAATTCAAAATAAAGAAGAATTCAATTGCATCCACATCTAATCTGAATAGCATTTAATTGTTGGATTAAATAACAGTTGGTACATCTAGATCTTCCATCCTTTCAATTTTGCGATTGAAAATTCTGTAGATTATCGGGAACACCAGAAGTGTAAGAATGGTGGCTGTTATCAGACCTCCGATGATTACAATGGCCAATGGTTTTTGGCTTTCTGAACCAATTCCTGTTGAAAGTGCTGCAGGCATAAGGCCAATCGATGCCATCAACGCTGTCATTACTACTGGGCGAATCCGTGTTTTTACGCCATTAGAGATGGCTCTGTTGAGGGACATACGATAATGTAAATTTTTCTTAAATACAGAAATTAATATTACTCCATTTTGTACGCATATTCCGAAGAGTGCGATGAACCCAACACCAGCTGATATTCCAAAATTCATTCCTGTAATATGTAACGCCAGAATTCCTCCGATTAATGCAAAAGGGACGTTGACCAATACAATAGCTGCGTCTTTGACGTTGCCAAACATGATAAACAACAATACAAAGATGGCGATGAGGCTGATGGGCACCACTTGACCTAATCTCTTTGTGGCGCGTACTTGGTTTTCAAATTCACCGGTCCAGCTCATTGTATAGCCTTTTGGTAATTTTACCTTAGCTTCAACTCTTTTTTGGGCTTCGGCAATGGTGCTTCCCAAATCTCGTTCGCGGACTGAGAACTTAATGCCAATGAATCGCTTGTTGTTGTCTCGATAAATAAAAGCTGGGCCTGTTGTTTTTTTAATTGTCGAGATTTCACCTAGTGGAATTTTACTTCCATGAAGTGTAGGCACTTTTAGCTGTTGAATGTCTTCTTCTGTTTTACGATGCGCTTCCTCGAATCGAACGCGAATGTCAAACTTCTTTTCTCCTTCATACATCGTGTTGGCTGTTTTACCACCAATTGCCATCTCAATTACGGCCTGAGCATCGGATGTAGTTACGCCAAAGACAGCCATATCGTAGTCGTGTAATTGTATTTGCATTTCCGGCTGACCGACATTACGTAAAATGCCTGCGTCTTTGATACCTGGCACATCTTTTATCGCTTCCAGTACTCCGTTAGAAAGTTCGTCTAGTTTTTCAAGATCGTCACCAAATATTTTTACCGCATTGTTCGCATTCATCCCGGCAACAGCCTCTGCAACATTGTC
>JBJXEB010000104.1:0-70351 GCA_046155095.1 Cyclobacteriaceae bacterium | reverse complement strand
TGCCACGACTCGCAGTCGTGGCGCGACTATGATCCGTGGTTTGGTTGCCTGACCAATAATTTATTTTCCAATCAATTAAATGCAATGAAGCGATACTGGAGTTTTTACAGTAGTTGGTCAGGCGACCCCTACGACTTAGGTTTAGCTTCAATGTGGCAATAAGAGCAGCAAAAAAAACGATTGCCTTTAAAGTTCAAAACCATCGTATCTTGTAAATTGAAAAAATTAAATTCGAGCAAATATTCTATTCATGCTGCGCAAAATATTTTTATTGATTTCAATAGTAATCCAATCAGTTCCAGTATTTGGTAATCAGACAGACAGTCTTCGTGAGGTTATTAATTTTGAATCGAATGACTCCATAAAAGCATTCCTCTATGTTCAATTAAGTTATCAATACCTTACCAATATGGAATTGGATAGCTGTATTGCTTCAGCAAGAAGAGGTGTTTTACTATCCAAGAGGAGTCACAATGAAACTGCTATGGTATTAAACTATGAATTTGAAGGGCAATATTTCTATTACCTCGGTCTTTACAAGCAGTCGATTGAAGTTTTTACGGAAACACTTAGGCAGGGTGAGAAAATACAAAGGCATGACATTGTAGTGCGCGCTTACAGTATGTTGGGTTGGATCTTTATTGAGCAAAGGCGTTTTAAAGACGCATTGAAGGCTTTTCAAAAATCGATCACGATTTGCAGACAACAAAAAATTGTTGGTGAAGATTTGGCGTTGAATTACTATGGACTAGGAAGCGTGTACTCCTATCGACATTCCGACATTCAAGATTATAAACTTGGTGAGTCCTATTATGATTCTGCTCTATCTGTAAAAAATGGTCTCCAAATACGAGAAAAGGTATATGTATTGGGTGAGCTTGGATCCTTATATAGAGATGGAGTGAATGGAATAGATAAGAGCATGCAGCTATTGCATGAAGCTGAAAAGCTCATCAGAAACAATGAAAACCACCGAGATACTTATGCTTATATTATATCGGAGATTGCTTTCAATAATGTAGTTCTGCATGATTATGAAACCAGCAGATATTTTGCACACAAGGCCGTGGCGATCTATGATCAATTACCTTTTAACAGAAAGATGACTTCTGTTTATGAGTTATTGGCAGATGTCTTTTCTCAGCTTGGCGATGCAAAGCAAGCTTTCAGAATGGAACACTTAAACAGAGTTCTATCCGATTCTATTTTCGGTCAACGAAATATTAAATTGGTAGAGGAGATAAATGCGCAGTACGAAGCCGAAAAAAAAGAAAAGGAAATACATAGTCTTACACAAACCAACCTGATCAACAAATTGAATTTAAAAAATAGTCAGAATATAGTGGCAATCATAGGTGGCGCTAGCGCACTTGTTTTGATTTTACTATCACTTAATTTCTACAATCGAAGCCGCTATCAACGAAGAATTAGAGAAGCCGAGATTAATCAAGGGGTTCATGAAGAGAAGCAGCGCATAGCACAAGACCTTCACGATAACATAGGCACACAGCTCACCTCCATTTCTATGCGGCTCAATCAACTTACAGATAACCCTGAGATTGAACATTCAAAAATAAGATCACTGCATGAGCATACCAATGCACTGATCACAGAATTGAGAGATACCCTTTGGGTGATCAACAAAAATACTATCACCCTGCAAGAAGTAGCCGATAAGATAAGTTCTATGGTGTGGCGCATGAACCAATATGACAGCGGGATAGAGCTTGAATTGACAACGGAGGGCATAATAGCTGATCTAAAAATAGTACCCGTACAGGCGAGTAACTTATTCCGCATTGCGCAAGAGGCCATCAGCAATAGCCTGAAACACAGCAAGGCTACCAAAATAGAAATCACGCTAAAAAATAAACCTGAAGAAATAGAATTATCTGTTTGCGATAACGGGGTAGGCTTTGACACCAGCCAAGCTGCTATGCACGAACACTACGGCATTGCCAACATAAAACGCAGAGCTTTAGAGATGAGCGGCTATATCACGATCAATTCGCAAAGAAATGAAGGGACAAAGATTGTTGTTCGAATGATGCCACCCAACCAGAAACCAAAACCAGAAAATTTTAGACCGCCAACTTCCTGATCGCCTCTACTTTGTTGGTCACGTGCAATTTCTCGAAGATATGTGCGATATGTTTTTTTACCGTGTGCACACTTATGAATAGCTGATCGGCAATTTGCTGGTAAGAACTACCCTTCGCCACCTTTTCTAAAATCTCTATCTCGCGCACAGTTAACTGCTTGTCTTCTTCCGTTGACTGTTCATTATTTTTATCTATGGTAGCGGGCATCAAAAAACCAATGGCCTTGCGCGCAATGGTGGGCGACATTTGCGCCCCACCGGCCTTTACATCTAATATGGTTTTTAAAATAAAAGCTGGAGGTTCGTTCTTTAGCAAGTAGCCCATAGCGCCCGCTTTAAAGGCTTCAAAGATGCGCTCGTCCTCATCTGAGATAGTGAACATGATAATATCAATGTGTGGGAACTGTTGCTTGATCATGCGCGTAGCCTGTATGCCCTCATCGGCCAGGCCCATGGAAATATCCATGACAATCACCTCTGGCATTTTGGCTTCACTCATCTGCGCAAGCTCTTTAGCAAACTTTATCCCGCTGGTGCTGGTGATCACCGAGTCGATCTCAGCAAAATTCAACAAGTCGCTCTTCAGGCTTTTTGCCAAGCGGGCATCATCATCTACTATGGCGATTTTTAGTGGCATTGAAAAGTAAAGGTAAGGTGAGCAAGTTCCGTGGGCAATACTCCTTTAGTAGTATATGAATAGGTACTGACCGATATAAAAATACTGCTAAAGGAGTATTGCCCTGCCTAGCGAATAGCGGGACATTTGATCGCTCGATGGCAAACAGCCTAAACTTGAAAACCATGAAACTAAAATTTTACTTCCTCTTCATTTTTATTCTCGCGTGTAACTGTGCGCTTGCCCAAGTGCCAGGCACACTCTCCTACCAAGGCTTGCTTACGGATAATAGTGGTAACCCAGTTACCGATGGCACTTCGGTAGTCACGTTTAATTTTTATACCGTTGCCACGGGAGGCGCCTCTTCACTTACCCGCGGCCCCGTTAATGTAACTACTTCCAAAGGTTTGTTCACTACCGTGCTGGGTGATGGTACTACCAACAATGCAGCTCTGCCGGGCACACTCTTCGGTGCAGAGTTTTGGATTGGCATAACGGTGGGCGTTGGTGGCACAGAACTTGGGCCAAGAGTGCGCATCACCGCAGTGCCGTATGCCTACCGCGCGCAGGTGGCGAATACGTTGGATGCTGGGGCAACCGTGGCGAGCTTACAAATTACAGGTACTTTGTCTTCAGCACAAATTGCTGTTAACTCCATTGACAATTCTAAATTAGCAACGGGTATTGATGCCTCGAAAATTACAACAGGTACGCTCACCATAAATTCTGTGACACCAAGCTCACCAGTTTCAGGGCAACTACGCTATAACGCTACTGAAAAAGTGATGGAGTATTACAATGGAACGAATTGGTATTTTGTAACACCTAAGGTGGTTATCTTAAAAGAAGTTCAGAACGATGGTGTAAACGCGGGTAATTATAATGCCCTTGGCTGGGCAAAAAGGTTTCTTAATACTTTAGATGGAGATGCCTCTGTTTTAATATCTCCATCTACACTTCCAAGCGATGGTGGTCAATTTATGTTGGGAGCAGGTGAGTATCTCATTGAGGCTTCTGCGCCTTCGTATTCAATTGGGTACAATACAATTAGATTATTTAACACTAATAGCACTACACCTCCTATTTACGGTGCAAACGCGTACACAGCAGCCGAATTATCAATTGCGACTTTAATAGGAAAATTAACCTTGCTGAGTAGTCCTGCAACATTTGAAATACAGCATTTGGGTTCTGGCGTTAATACGGGCTCAGGTGCTCTTGGATTACAATTTGACAATACCAATGTCGGAAGCAATGCTCCACCTAAAGAAATCTACGCCCAAGTTAAAATCACAAAACTGAGATGATATGAAGAAACTTTTTATCCTTTTCTTTTTTGTATTGGTGGCACAAGTCTAACATGAAACGAAATCGGATGTGGTAAATGAACAGGATTGGGAGGGGAAAAAAAGAGTATAGAGATGTGATGAGCAGCGTCCCCGAGGCGGGAGACACTGCGAAGAAGTAAAAACGAAAAGTAAAGTTTAATAAATGAAAAACGGATTGATGCTAATGGGTTTCAGAAAGACGAAATAAAAATTACATCAAATGAACATTCAAGAAGAGGCATCGCTTTCACCCATCCATCGGATAAAGTCCGCAGGGTTAAGTATGGGTATGTGGCGGAAGGGGTGGATTACTAGTAAGTCGGGGTCTCGGCTTATGATAACATCGGCTCGTCCATCTACTGCCAAATTTAAAAATTTATTGTCTTTGGGGTCTCTACATTCGGCAATGGAAGATAGGATGTCGATCAGTTCACCTCGTGTGGCAGTTAGTTCTAGCACGGCCACTACATCTTCTCGTGCCATGAGGGCATTGAATTTTGGCCGATTGATCACCTCTTCCAATTCTGCTAAAGTGGCAAAGGAAATTAAGGGTTGGCACTTTGTAAAGGCTTGGATAAAAGCCTGGCGTGATGTGCCTTCTTTTTTTAGGAGCGCACTCACTACCACACCTGTATCGATCACTGCGCGTTTCACTCAGGAAAGTTCGTCAAGCAACTGGTTGATTTCCTTTTCTGAAAGGCCACTGGAGGCAACTCGCTTATCTATGCTGCTTAAAACTTCCTCTACTGATTTGGGCTTTGCTTGGGCAAAAAAGGCAGCCAGCAAGGCAGCTTTGAGTTTGCGCTCTTTAGGCAACGCATCAAAAATGGATGCGATGTTGTCTGGCAGATCGAGGGTTACACTTTTCATAATTCAAATTTACAAAAAAATAGTTGGCAACCCTCATGGAGAGGTATAATAGATCACAATGCTTTGTCGATAACCTTAATCCAATAGAATATGAAATTAACCATACTAAAAACAAGCGCAGTTCTATTGCTCTGGTGTATAGCCCTTCAGGCCAACGGTCAGCAATTGCTCATACAAAATTTCGCTAGCGCAGGCGGAGATGTTTCTAATGGTGGTGCGCAACGATTGATCTCCGTAATTGGCCAGCCCATGGCCTACAGCAGCAGTGTAGGGAGCGAAATAAAAGCTGGTTTCTTGCAAGTGGCAAGCAAGGTGATAGTAGATACTCAACCACCCGTTATTGGGTATGCTACGCCCACAAAAGAAATTACGCAAGGTGCCACTTCTAAGTTTGCCGCCACCATCACCGATAACATCCAACTAAGCTCAAAAAAAATTTATTACAAGCCTATCACCAGTCCCGCTAGTAGCTTTCAAAATGCGGAGATGACACTTGATCCTGATGGAAAATACTCAGCCACGGTACAAACTACTTGGTACGACAACATGGGCATGGAGTATTATTTCACCGCAGTGGATGGCGCAAGTAATACAGCACGCAGCCCAGCTGCGGGTAGTTATTACTCTTATCTTACCATATCTGCTGATTCAAAAATACCTGCTTCGGCTTTTACTGCTGGCACCAAAACAGAAAACTATCGCATCATTGCCATGCCTTACAGCAGCGATAATGGAGATGCTATCTCAACTGTTTTTGGCACCACTAGTAATTTGAAACCACACAAAAGCGACAAAACAGTTTGGCGCCTGGCAGGCTACGATGCCACCAATAAAAAATTTGTAGAATACCCCGACTTGTCCAATTTTAAAAGAGGTGAAGGCTATTGGTTTTTGGTAAAAGATATTACTACCATCACCTTGGGCAGTAAAACAACACTACCTAACAATCGAAACAATCTCTACAAGATCACGCTCAAGCCCGGTTGGAACATGATCGGCAATCCATACCCCGTGGCCATCAAGTGGAGCGATGTACAAAATTTCGTTGGCAATGAGGCCGCTAAAACAGTTGCACTAAATATTTACCAAGGTGGCTATTCTACGTCATCTGATCTCGCACCTTTTCAGGGAGGCTTTGTCAACAACACCAGCTCTACCGATTTGGTGGTGACCATTCCATTCGTTGGCCAAACAGCAGCGGGGGGAAGGAGATCACAAGAACCAGAATCCAATATTTCAGCGGATGTGTGGCAGGTAAACTTAGATATGTACCAAGGCAATACTTTTAATAAATTAGGTAGGTTCGGCATGATGCCCAAACATGAATTAACCAGTGATGAACTGGCTTACAATCCACCTGCTTTTGAAAATGCCCCCGAGGTTAATTTTGAGATGAAAGGGCAATCGCTAAAAAAATTGTGCAAGGTGATAGTGGCCACTTCAAAAGAGAATACGTGGAAGTTTGCCGCAGCAGGCGAGGCGGGTGAAGCCGCCCAAATAAAATGGAACGAAGACCTTGGCAATGGAAGTGAGCCGTTGTTTTTGTTGGATGAACAGAACCTAAAGCTTACTGACATGCGCGAATCAAATTCGTATTCGTTCACACTCGCTGCGGATCATCGCTTCAGCATCTTTTATGGATTGGCCGCAGAAAAAATTGCTCCACAAAAAGTGATGATCGGTGCGCCTTACCCTAACCCTGCCATAGACAGAACAGCTACTTTTCTATTGGGCTTGCCCGAGTCAACGGATTCCTTTGATGTTGGATTTCAGATTGTAAACGGAAACGGTGCAATCTATAGCACCGATCAAAAGTCGTTGGCTGCTGGCATCCACTCACTTGTTTGGCAAGCCGATGACAAGGCAGCAGCAGGTCTTTATTACTATCGCATACAAGTGCGCTCTGCCAAAGGCGTGGAAGTTACCACAGGAAAAATAGTGCTACCATAAAGTAACAATGAAAATGAAATTGATTATGAAAAACTCACTTTTGATACTAGCAACTATTTTTATTGGCTGCGCATGTAGCTATGGTCAATCGGTTGATATTGATTGGATAGAACTGGCGGGCGATAAAGTAGTGGTGCATTATAATTTAGACGATGCCAACCCTACGCGTCAATATTTGGTCAATCTATTTAGTTCCAAAGACAACTTCACCTCGCCACTCATGCGTGTAACGGGCGATGTGGGCACAGAAGTAAATTCGGGTGCCGATCGTAAAATCACGTGGGACGTTACCAAAGAGCTGGGCGAGTTTAAAGGCAATCTTTCCTTTGAAGTGCGCGGGCGCATCTTTGTTCCGTTTGTGCGGCTCACCGATTTTGATGAAGGGAAAGTTTTCAAGCGTGGGAAAAATTATCCGATCACTTGGTCATCGGGCAACAAGGGAGGGCAAGTGAATATCGAGTTGTATAACGATAGACAGGAGCGCGTGTGGGGCGAAAGCAATTTACCAAATTCAGAAAGATTTGACTGGTATGTACCCAGTGTATCAAAAGGGAGCGGCTATCGGCTCAAATTCACTAATACCAAAGATCGCAACGAAATCCAATATTCCCAGCCTTTTGCCATCAAGCCAAAAGTGCCTATGCTGTTGAAGGCTGTGGCCATTGCTGCAGCGGGTGGGGGTATCTTTATTTTAACAAGTGGGAAGAAAACAGAAAGTGGAGCGGCCGTGCCAGAGACATCTCTTGGAGATTATCCCAATATACCAAACTAAATAGATATGAAAAAAATAGTTGTATCAATAACAATGGCTGTGTTAGTAACACAAGCTTACACTCAAAACCTTTCCTCCAAGTCCAATGAAATCGCCCTTGATTTTAGTGGTAAAAAAAGCTACGCTACTTCTGCGCCTTCTATCAAATGGCAAGTGCCGCTAGTAGAAACTGCCTATGTGAAAGAAGGGAAGCTATCTATTCAACTAGAGATAAGATCAAAAAGCCCATTAAAAAATGTTACCATCTCTTACCGAGATAAAAAAACAAACGAAGCAAAAGGAAAATCAAACATCGCGCTGCCCGAAGAATCAAAGTACATTTTTAAAATTGACAAGAACCTAACTGTGCCAGAGGGTATTATTACTCTTGAAATCACCGCAGAGAATGTGGATGGCATTAAATCAATTTCAACCAAAACAGCATACTCTGGTGAAGCGGCAGTGGCAGCAGCCACAAAACTCGATCGTCAAGATTATGCGCTTTTATTTGTTACCGATAAGTATGACAACTGGAAGCAGTTGGCCAACCCCATTTTTGATGGGCAAACGATTAGTCAGAGTTTACAAAAGAACTACGGCTTCAAAGCAGAGGTGGTAGAGAACCCCACCCGCGAGCAAGTATTTTTGAAACTGCGCGAGTATGCCGAAAAGAAATTCAATCCATTAGATCAGTTGCTCGTCTTTTTTGCTGGTCATGGATTTTATGACGATACGTTTAAAGAAGGTTTCATAGTGCCCAAAGAATCAGTTCAAGATGATCCAGGGCGCACTTCGTACATTCGCCATAGTGAAATACGCAGCACCATCAACAACAATCCGTGCGAGCACGTGATGCTGGTAATGGATGTTTGCTTTGGGGGCACGTTTGACGAAGATGCAAGTCGTGCATTGGATGATGCCATCTATGGAGAGGCTACTCAATCGGATGTTATCTTGAGAAAGCTTCAGTACAAGACTCGCAAGTACATTACCAGTGGAGGAAAAGAATACGTGGCAGATGGTGCAGCGGGAAGCCATTCACCTTTTGCCAAACAATTCATTGTAGCGCTAGAGTCACAAGGCTCTAGTGATGGCATCCTCACACTCAGCGAACTTAAAACATTTTTGGAAAGGTTAAAGACGGCTCCTCAATTCGGTCAATTTGGTTCTGACAAAAAAGGAAGTGAGTTTGTATTTGTAGTGAAGTGATTGAATTAATCATACGCCATTATTTCTTAGACGTGGCACAACTGTACAGTAATCCCAAGCCTTAGTTCGTGTCTTCACGAAACATACTTACAAAATAATGAAAGGTGGTTCGTGAGGACACAAACAACGGAGATAGAGCCAACTATAATTGATACCCTGAACCTGCCTACTACTACCTGCCGACTGCCTCCTATTTTTTTGTACTACTTTTGATGCGTGACTGCCGAAGAAGTTTTAAAAAAATATTTTGGTTATTCCTCTTTTCGTTCACCTCAGGCTGAGATCATTCAGTCGGTGGTAGATCAGAAGGATGTGGTGGCTATTCTCCCCACAGGCGGAGGCAAGTCCATTTGCTTTCAAGTGCCGGCATTGATGATGGAAGGCCTTTGTTTAGTGGTCACTCCACTTATCGCACTCATGCAAGACCAAGTGCAGCAGTTAAAGCAAAAAGGAATCGCGGCCATCGCCATCCACTCGGGCTTGAGCCATCGCGAAATAGACATCTTACTTGATAATTGTATCTACGGCCAGCAGAAATTTTTATATCTCTCGCCCGAGCGGTTGCAGACAGAACTCTTTCAAGAGCGGTTAAAGAAAATGAAAGTCAACCTTATTGCTGTTGACGAAGCACACTGCATCTCGCAGTGGGGCTATGATTTTCGCCCGCCTTATTTACAAATTGCAGAACTGAGAGAGTTAAAGCCAAGTGTGCCCATCATTGCTCTCACCGCTTCGGCCACCAAACAAGTAAAGGAAGACATCATTGATAAACTTAAACTGATAAAGCCAGAAGTGTTTCAAATCAGTTTTGCGAGAGAAAATCTTTCATTGGTGATTCGCAAAACAGAAACGAAAGAGAAAAAGTTATTAGAGATATTAAGTAAGGTTCCTGGCTCAGCTATTGTATATGTTCGATCGCGTAAAGCAACAGAGGCATTGGCCAAGCTACTTCAAAAAAATAAAATCGCTTCTACCTTCTATCATGCAGGCCTCAACCATCAAGAGCGCTCTGTGCGGCAAGATGAATGGGTGAAAGATCGCAGTCGCGTGATGGTGGCGACTAACGCATTTGGCATGGGCATCAACAAAGCCAATGTGCGCACGGTCATCCATATGGATTTGCCCGAAGACATTGAATCGTACTATCAGGAAGCTGGCCGTGCTGGCCGCGATGGAAAAAAATCGTATGCCACGTTGATCTTCCATGAAGTAGATGCGCAATCGCTGAGGCATAAAGTAGAGCAATCGCAACCAGGGCTTGAGTACATAAAAAAAATCTATCAGGCGCTGGCCAATCATTATCAGTTGGCCGAGGGCAGCAGCCAAGGCGAGAGTTATGATTTTGACTTAGAGCAGTTCAGTAAAAAGTTTTCCCTGAAGCCTTTGGCCGTTTATCCCGCTTTAAAAAAACTGGAAGAAGTCGGGCTTATCTTGCTCAACGATGGTTTCTATCGCCCCTCGCGTATCCATTTTTCTATCGACAAGAAGAAGATTTACGAGTTTCAAGTGGCACAGGCACGATTTGATCCGATCATCAAAATGCTTTTGCGATTATACGGAGGAGAATTGTATGCGGATTTCATTGTGATCTCTGAAAGTCAGCTAGCTGGCGCGATGAAGTACTCTTTGCATGAAGTGAAATTGGAATTGCAACAGCTTCACCAACTGCAACTGCTGGTGTATGAACCCGCCAGCGATAGTGCGCAAGTAACATTTGTATTGCCCCGCCAAGATGCCGAACGCTTGCCTGTCAACCGCGCCATGATGGAGGCACGCAGAGAACTTCATTTCAATAAAATGGAAGCAATGATCGGATATGCCGAGCAAAGCCATCGATGCCGTATGCAAGTGATACAAGAATATTTTGATGAAGTTACTTACACTACGTGTGGTGTCTGTGATGTTTGTATTGACAGAAGAAAAAAACAAGACAGAACGGTGATAACCGATTATCAAAACCAAGTCATTTATTTACTAAACCAAAAACCTGTGTTGGTAGAAGAATTAGAGGAGCTGGTAGCCCCTAAAGACCATGATCTATTTGTTGAGGTGGTGAGGGAAATGGTGGATGGCTCAAAAATTTATTATGATGATAGTTGGACGCTGCATTTAAAAAAGTAAAATAAGTAATAAGAAGTAGTATTTTGCAAGGCCGATGACATCCCCTCCCAAATACTCAGTAATCGTTCCCGTCTTCAATAGACCAGAGGAAATGGAAGAGCTATTGAATAGTTTGGTTGATCAAACATTCAAAAATTTTGAAGTGATCATTGTTGAAGATGGATCAACGATTGATAGTAAAGCCGTGGTTGAAAAATATTTAGGCAAACTCAGCATCCGTTATTTCTTCAAACCTAATTCGGGTCCAGGCCCCAGCCGAAATTTTGGTTTTGAAGAAGCACGAGGAGAATTTTTTGTTGTGTTTGATAGCGATTGCATTTTGCCGTCCACTTATTTTGAATCGGTGGAGAAGTTTTTATCTACCACTAACCTCGATGCATGGGGCGGCCCTGATCGCGGCCACGATAATTTTACATCACTTCAACGCGCGATGGCTCATACCATGTCGTCATTTTTAACAACGGGTGGAATTCGAGGTGCAAAGAAAATCATTGGTAACTATCAGCCACGTAGTTTTAATATGGGCATCAGCAAAGAAACATTTTTAAAAACGGGTGGTTTTCGTTTCGATCGTTTCGCGGAAGATATTGAACTGAGCGTTCGTATGAAAAAGTTGGGGTTGAAAGTTGGGCTGATTCCTGAAGCGTATGTGTTCCACAAACGAAGAGCTACACTGTCTCAATTCTTCCATCAAGTTTCAAATTTCGGAAAGGGCAGAGTGCAAGTAGGGGAGAGTCATCCTGGCGAGATCAAGTTGGTTCATTGGTTTCCTTCTTTCTTTTTAATAGGCATTTTCTTGACACTCATTTTATTTTTTTTCAATAAATGGCTGGGCTTGGCAGGTGTGCTTGGCTACTCGCTATATTTTATTTTAATCGGCATCGAAGGTTTTTTTAAAACGAAATCAACCATGGTTTCAGTGCTCAGCATCCCATCAGCATTTATACAAATGGTTGGTTATGGAAGTGGTTTTTTAGCACAAAAGATGAAATCCTTACAAGGGGAGAGCCGAGAAGGTCCCTAATAAACAAGCTTACACTGTTGAGAAATAGCAATATTTCCATAATATTGCGGTAACCAAAGCATAAATCTTACATGGCACAATTTCGCATTATCGCTATCCTGCTCTTCGCATTTATTTTTCTCATCTCAATAAATTCTACGGCTACACCTACCGATGGCTCAACATTGCAAAAGGGCTATTATATTGTGGTGGCAGCGTTTCTTTCGGGTCAAGAGAATTTTGCGCAGCGCCATTCATCTAAGTTGAATGATGAAGGCAAACATTCCAAGTATGGCTTTGATGCCGCGCGTGGTTTTTATTATGTCTACCTAGATTATTATACCGACTTCTCTGAATCGATCAACCAAATGCTTGCCGTGCGGAAAGAAGGCGGCTTTGGAGACGCATGGGTGCGAATAATAAAAGAGGGTACGGAGGCTCAAGTAGATGTGGTAGCGAAAGAAGAGCCAAAGCAGGAAGAGAAGAAAGCAGCGAAGCAAGAAGAGAAGAAAACAGAGGGGCCGGTTGTAGTTAGGGTGGAGGAGCAAAAAGAGGAGCCTGCTAAAATTGTTCCTGTGGTAGAACCTGCGCCAGCACCAGTGGTTGTCGAGCTAACGGAAGTTGTGCCCAACCCAAAAGCTGATCCCGTTTATTTACCACAGACATTAAAAAATACACAAGCTTTTTTTAGTTTGTATAATGCAACGAACGGTCGCGTGTTGGACGGTGAGATTGAAGTGATAGATACGGATCGGAGCAAGCTTATCTCTAAAATGAAAGCCAATACCTATCTGAACTTACCAGATCCCAAAAGTAAGTCTGGTAAATTGACACTCATAGGAAGTTCATTTGGATACCGTAAGATTCAGCACGAAATGAATTACTACAACACGGAAGCGGACACCTTGCAAGAAGACATTGACTTGGTAGGAAATTATTACATGGTCAAATTCGATATGTCTCGCATGGTGAAGGGCGACATTGCTACTCTTTACAATATTTATTTTTATAATGATGCGGCCGTTATGATCCCTGAGTCAAAATACGAGTTGAACAATTTGCTTCAGATGCTACAAGACAATCCAAAATACAGGATCATGCTTCATGGGCACACGAATGGAAACGGACGCGGAAAAATAATTTATGTGGGCAAGGAAAAAGACTTCTTTGCGATCACGAAAGATGATGTGATCAAAGAATCGGGCACTGCCAAAGAACTTTCGGGTGCCCGGGCACAAGTGATTAAAGACTGGTTGGTGACCCAAGGTATTGATGTTACAAGAGTAGAAACCAAAGCGTGGGGTGGAGCTAGAATGCTACATGACAAAGACAGCCAAAATGCACGTAGAAATGTGCGCGTAGAAGTAGAAGTGCTGGAAAACTAGCGTCTCTAAAGTTTCTTCAATTAATATCCCGTTAACAATTTGTTAATATCAATGCTTTTTGGAAAATTGAAAGAATATCCAATGAAGCCATGAAGAAAACCCTCCGCAGTTTTTCCCTCATCATCAATTACAAGACTTTCATTATTACCGCTCTCTCGGTATTATCCAGCTACATCTGTTTTCATTTTGACCTCACGGCAAAATTTCCCGACATGTTGGTGGGCGTAGCTATTGTTTTCCCGGTGGTTTTTTCAATTGGATCTGCCTACACCAGGAGAGAGACAGCCTTGCAACGTTATGCTGATTTTAAAGGTCATGCCATTGCCATTTATTTTGCTGTGCGCGATTGGACGACTTCCAAAGAAAGTGATTTGCCGAAACGAGTGAGTCAATTAGTGCAAGAGATGGTTCATCAGGTTAAAATAATGGTGAGGCTTACGCCCGAAGAATGGAATGCGCGGGAAAAAGAAATGTATGTGCTTTTTTCAAAACTATCAGGTATGACTATGCAACTTCGTGAGTTGGGCGTTCAGAGCGGAGAGATTTCAAGGGTGAGCCAGTATGTTGGTAAGATCATTATTGCATTTGATAACATGAAGATTATTCATAACTATCGAACTCCTGTTACACTGAGAACATATAGCAAAGTCTTCATCTATATTTTCCCCATTATATACGGCCCTTACTTCGCAAGTACGTTTCATGACTACTCTGCTAGTCTTGAGTACGTGATGCCTGTGCTTTATAGTTTCATTCTGGTGAGCCTAGATAACATCCAAGATCATTTAGAAAATCCTTTTGATGAAGTAGGAGAGGATGATATTGTGATTGACGCAGAAGGTGTAAAGGAATTGATGAATTAACTTGTAAGGGACTAGACATCAGGCATTGGGAGTAATGGTTCATCTAATATTGTGAAACCCTCCCAATGCCTAAGTCCTAATGCTTAGTATTATGCAAATCTCTTTGTCACCTCACTCCAGTTCACAACATTCCAAAATGCTGCACAATAGTCTGGTCTGCGATTTTGATAATGCAAGTAGTAAGCGTGTTCCCACACATCCAATCCTAAAAGAGGAGTGCCTTTTACTTCTGCAATGTCCATCAATGGATTATCTTGATTAGGAGTTGAGGTGATCGCCAATTTTCCATCAGCGCCTTTGATCAACCACGCCCAACCCGAACCAAAGCGCGTGGTGGCGGCCGTGTTGAATTTAGTTTTGAACTCTTCAAAATTTCCGAAAGCAGCATTGATGGCATCTGCCAATGCGCCAGTAGGTGCTCCACCAGCATTCGGTGCCATGATCGTCCAGAAAAGACTGTGATTGTAATGGCCACCACCATTGTTGCGCACAGGCATAGGGTGCTTGGAAATGTTTTTGCAAATTTCTTCAATGCTTAAATTCTCTTCTGGCTTGCCAGCTAGTGCATTGTTCAAGTTGGTTACATAAGCGTTGTGGTGTTTGCCATGATGGATTTCCATCGTGCGTGCATCGATGTGTGGCTCCAGTGCATTGAATGCATAAGGGAGCGCGGGAAGTGTAAAGGCCATAAATAATTATTTAAGATTTAAGATGTTTGATTTAAGATTTTAGTGATTCAAATATAACAAGCATTTTTGGTAATCAGTAATCGTATTCTGGTAATCAGTTACTGAACACTGAATACCGATTACCAACCACCACTTACTACTTACCTCTTACCATTTACCACTTACCATCAATACCTCCTCACCAACTCCCCCAGCGTCTTCAGTCCCTTATCAATCTTCTCTCCCCACGGAGCACCATAGCTCAATCTGAAATAATTATGAAACTGCCCCTGAGAAGAAAAAATTTGACCTGGCGCAATGCCAATGTTATGTTTTAGTGCACGCTTGTGCAGTTTGTAGCCATCAATTTTTTTGTCCAATTCTACCCATAGCACAAATCCACCTTGCGGGCGAGTGACTCGTGTGTCTTCAGGAAAATATTCACAGATCGCTTGCAAGTAGCGCAAGCATTGTGTGTGCAGCGCTTTGCGCAGATGCCTCAGGTGCAATTCGTATCTACCGTTTTGTAAAAAATGCGCAATGGCCGCTTGCGCCAAGGTGTTGGTAGATACATTGTGCATGCGCTTAATGCTCAAAACTTTTTCTTTGAACTTGCCCGGCACTGCCCAACCGATGCGATAACCAGGTGCAAGTGATTTCGAAAACGACCCGCAGTGTAGCACCAATCCTTTCTTGTCATACGTCTTGCAAGTCTTCGGTCTGCTTTTTCCAAAATACATTTCGCCATAAATGTCATCCTCAATCAATGGAATATCTTTTTTTGCCAACATCTCCACCAATTGTTTTTTCTTTTCATCGGGTATGCAACTGCCCACCGGATTGTTGAAATTACAAACGAACAAACACGCTTTGATATTAAATTTTGGAATCGCTTTTTCTAAATAATTAAGGTCGATGCCTGTGACTGGATCAGTAGGCACTTCCACTACTTTCAAACCCAAACTTTGCATCACACGAAAAATTCCGTAGAACGTTGGACTTTCTGTAGCCACGGCATCGCCCGGTTTTGTTACCGCTTGCAAGCAGAATGACAATGCTTCCATACAACCAGCGGTAACAACTACATCTTGCTCACTCAGTGCACCGCCCCAGTTGAAACTCAATCGCGCAATTTGTTTTCTCAACAATTCATTCCCTTGAATATGTTCGTACCCAAGACAATGATCAGGAGAATTGTGCAGTGAGTGCATTACCGACTTGTTCAACTTAGCCGCAGGAAGCAAACTCGGATCAGGCGCACTCAGCGAAAACGAAGTGAGCTTGGGTGAACGCAAATCATAATACACACTCGTGATCATCTCATCAATGCTGATAGGTAATGCCTCGTTGGTCGGCTCGCAGCAGGTAGGAATATCAAACGTATCTCGCGGAGAAAATTTTACATAGTAGCCCGATTGTGGCCGCGCCTCAATCAAGCCCTTGCTCTCCAAATGGTAGTACGATTGAAAAGCCGTACTCAAACTAATCCCTTGCTCTTTGCTAAGCGTGCGCACCGATAAAAGTTTGTCGCCCACGCGCAACGATTTTTTTTCAATCAGTTGCTCAATGCGCTCGGCTACTTCAAGGTACAAATGATCTGCTTTTATTTCCATACAAAAAAATTTAAAAGTTAGGCGGCCTGGCCACGCGAGGCGCAGTGGCCACCGGGCTATCCGCTACAAGCTCCCTCGTTTGTCTGCGGGCGGAGTTTATCCCGAGCGCAGTCTCGGGAGGCTTTCCGCTTCTATCCCTGGCCGATCAGAACCTCGTGGCTTTTACCTCGTACCTAAACTGATCTGGTCAAAGTTAATGAAACTGAAACTGTTTTTTCAACGTTTTAAAATTAAAATTTGCAACTTGTTCTTTGCGAAAGCAAGAAGCAGGTTGCTAACAGGTAGTAGCTTCCATTATTTCGCAGCAGATAACAACACACTATTGAAAACAAAATTTTTTACTGTTACCGGGCTAATGCTTTTGCTGTTAAGTACTTCATCGTTCGCCCAATCCGATTCCACCAAAGCAAAAAAGAAATTGCCGCCTGCCCATTGGCGATTCACGGCTCGCTTGCACAGCCAAGGTATATTCACCTATGGTGGCCGCCTCGGCAGCGAAAACCCCTCATTTGATGTCAACTTTATTTATGACAGAAAAAAATGGGGCTTCATGGCATTCAAAGGATTGGATTTACAAGATCACAACACCTTCTACAATTTTGCATTGATCGCCCTTTACAAAAATTTCAAACTCTCCAATAAAATTACGTTTACTCCTTACGTGGGTTCTTTCTTAGAAGAGTCCAACAGCATTGCCGATAAAGGATCAGACGTGGTCGCTATTCTGATCACCAGCATAAAATTAAATCCACATTGGACGGCCGAGCACATGAGCTTATTGCCCAACCTCGTCATCGACCCCGAGGAAAGAGATTGGGTAAACCGACTGCGACTTACCTACACAGGCAAACACTTGGATATTGTCTCTTCTGTATGGTGGAACAATCAAGTGTTTGATCACTCCTATTATTACACCACCGCTGTGAATGTAGCCTATAGCCGCGTAAAAGTGCGTGAGCATTTTTTCATGAGCTTTGGTGTTACTGGCCTACTCATGCTTCACACTTCAGATGAAGAAGCCAATCCTAATAAAAATGGATTGATGTTTACCTTATCAGGGCAGTTAGTGCATTAAACTGATCTGGTCAAAATACCTAAAACTGAAACTGTTTTATTTCCGTTTTAACAGTGAAATTTGTCCCGATAGTTATCGGGATTTTTAAACGATGAGAACCAGACGCAAAATTATTCTATTGTTCGGCATCATGGTTGGTATCATTGCTTGGATGTTTCTAAAATAAATTCTGTTCACTATGACAATCTAGTTAGATATTCATTCTTTTGTAAGGGAGTTAAAAATTGTATTAAGCGACAAGGATGGAGAAAACCTACAAGTTTGTTTTCCTATTAAGTCTGGTGTGAAGAAAAGGAAAGTAATAGACGTGCGAACAATAGAAAAGAATCCCTGGAGATTTTAAAAATGAAAGACAACAAAAACTTTATTGCTTACCTCGCACTGGCAGCCGTCTGCGTGATTTGGGGAACCACGTATCTTGCCTTGCGAATCGGTGTCACGCAGTTTCCCCCTTTTCTCTTTTCCATGTTCCGCTTTTTGGCGGCAGGTCCGATATTGATTTTGTTCATGCTCACCATTGGCAGAGCATCATGGCCAGATAGAAAAACTATTTTTAATCAAGCGGTATGCGGGCTGTTAATGGTAACGCTGGGCATCAGCATGGTCGGCTGGGCTGAGGTTTATATTTCCAGCGGAGTGGCGGCCATTGTTTGTTCCATGATGCCCATTTGGACAATCTTAATAAACGTGCTGATCACCAAAGACGAAAAACCCAATTGGTTGATCGTGCTCGGCCTTGCGATGGGGCTTGCTGGCATCATTATGATTTTTGGTGAGCATCTATCTGAATTCTCAAATTCTAATTACACAAAAGGAATTGTACTCACGTTCGCAGCCAATCTTTGCTGGGCTATTGGTAGCATTTGGATCAAGAAGAAAAATCAAGATTCAAATCCATTCTTGAATGCGGGTATCCAAATGCTTTTTGGTGGATTGTTCCTCATCCCATTTAGTTTAGTGCTAGATGATTATTCTAAAATCCAATGGAACAACCAAGTGATTGGTTCATTGATCTACATGATTATGATTGGGTCCGTTGCTGCATATGCTTGTTACTCTTATGCTATCAAAAAATTACCGATGACGTTGGTTTCGCTGTATGCGTACATCAATCCCATCGTGGCCGTGATTTTGGGTTGGTTGATATTAAGCGAGAAATTAAATTTTCAAATCGCGTTGGCGATTGCTGTTACGGTTGCTGGAATATATTTGGTGAACCGTGGCTATCAATTGAAGACCACACCATTGAAACCATTTTCGCGGATCAAAACCACTTTTAAAAATTTGATAACGAGCGCAAAATAAACCCACTGATAAAATTGACAATACCCAAATCTAAAATCACAAATCCAAAATCTAAAATTTTAAAGAGTGGAACTAAAAATTTACCAAATAGACGCCTTCACAGATAAGGTTTTCTCTGGCAACCCTGCTGCGGTTTGTCCATTACAAGAATGGCTACCTGCGGAAGTAATGCAAAACATTGCTATGGAAAACTGTTTGGCCGAAACAGCTTTTTATGTAAATGAAAAAGAAGGGTTGCGCATTCGTTGGTTTACACCAACTGTTGAAGTGGATTTGTGCGGGCATGCCACCCTCGCCACCGCTTTTGTTTTGTTCAATCATGAAAATTATCAAGGCGATAAAATTACATTCAACTCACGCAGTGGACCACTAACAGTTGCAAAATCAGGAGATACGCTTACACTGAATTTTCCTATTGATACATTGACGGAAGTGAATCCGATCCCTGAATTGGAACAGGGCCTTGGCATAAAATCGCTTAAAACGTTCAAAGGCAAAACAGATTACATGCTAGTATTTGATAGCGAGGATCAAATCAAAAGTATGAGCCCCGATTTTAAAGTGATTGGTAAGGTAGAGGCAAGAGGCATTATTGTAACTGCTAAAGGCACTCAAGTTGATTTTGTTTCAAGATTTTTTGGACCGCAATCCGGTATGGATGAAGACCCCGTGACTGGATCAGCGCATACTTCATTAACTCCTTATTGGGCGAAGGTGTTGGGCAAAACAGAATTCAATGCGATACAACTTTCAGCGCGACAAGGAAAATTGAAATGTAAATTGTTGGATGATCGTGTAGAGATAAGCGGGCAAGCAAAATTGTATTTGGTGGGGAAGATAATTATTGATTGAAATTTGAGTTGTAAAATTTTGAACCACATAGACACATAGGTACATAGTTGTTCACATAGTATTCTGTTTTTCTATGTGTGTATTCCTATATTTTCTATGTGTCTATGTGGTTCAGTAAAAAAGGCATCATGAAAATAATTAAGACAGAACAGGCCACCATTACCGACTTAGACCAGTTATCCGTTCTATTTGATCAATACCGAGTTTTCTACAAGAAATCTTCTGATGTGGCTGCGGCTAAGAAATTCCTATCTGAACGTATTGAGAAGAAAGAATCTATCATTTTCATTTCGTTCGATGATAAAAACGCAATGACAGGGTTCACACAACTCTATCCATTATTCTCCTCCACTCGCATGAAACGCCTTTGGCTGCTCAACGATTTATTTGTTGATAGCAATTACAGAGGCCAAGGTTTTTCCGTAACACTGATTGAAAGAGCAAAAGCATTGTGTAAAGAAACAAGCGCTTGTGGTTTGATGTTGGAAACAGCCAAAACGAACGATATTGGCAATAATCTTTATCCGAAAACTGGTTTTACTTTAGATGAAGATCATAATTATTATAGTTGGGATGTTTGAAAAGCACAGCAGGTGAATGAATAACTTGATCACATACCCAACTACTCTATTTGGAGAAACTGTTGATTTAATCTCCTTAGAAAAATCTCATTTTCCAGAGTTGGAATCAGTAGCCAAGGAGAAAAGAATTTGGGAATTTTATGCTTTTGACGGTAGTGACAGCAGTAGGTTGTTGAGCATTTATAACTCTGCACTTCTGGAAAGAGAAAAGGGTAAGCAGTTCCCCTTCGTGATTTTTCATAAAGTTGATAAGAAGATAATTGGGAGTACTCGATTTTTAGATATTGATCAGCAGCACAGAAAATTAGAGATAGGTACTACTTGGTTGCATCCTGACTATTGGGCCACGGAAGTAAACTTGGAATGCAAGCTGCTACTTTTGACTCACTGCTTTGAAAATTTAAGTGCGGTAAGAGTGCAATTAAAAACAGATGAAAATAATTTGCGTTCCAGAAAAGCAATCGAAAAAATAGGAGGGCATTTTGAAGGAATTTTGCGAAATGAAATGATCCGTGATAATAATACAAATAGAAACTCTGCTTTTTATAGTATAATTGATAGTGAGTGGAGCGAAAAGAAAAACGGTCTTATGGAATTGTATTTAAAAAAGAAAGCCTCAATACAAAATTAAGAACAGAATCATGAGTACAATGCCTTGGTTTGAGCGCAATTTGAAATTTGGATATCCGATAGAAATGCTGCCATTCTACATAGAGAGATTGAGCGGCACTATGGTTCGCCTGGAATCAAAAGTAAAAGGAGTTTCTGATGAAGTGCTTTCAAAAAGAATAAACGATAAATGGTCTGTCAAACAAAATATCGGGCATTTGGCTGAGGTTGATTCAATAGCCAACAAGCGTATTGATGAAATGATTTCATCTGTTGAAGTTATGTCACCTGCTGTGTTTGAGCCTATGGATTACAATCCTTGGCCAATCGAAAAGGTTCTGGAGCTTTTCAGATCAAACCGAAACTTGAATTTGAAAAAATATCAATCTCTCACTGAATTGAATTTGAAAAAATCATCACTTCATCCTCGGTTAAACCTACAAATGACACCTGTTGATCTCGCATGGTTTGATGCAGAGCATGACGATCATCATTTGTTAAAAATCAATGAAATACTAAAATCACTTATTAAATGAACAAAGAACATCAGTATCAAACAACCACTCGCTGGACTGGCAATAAAGGAGAGGGGACATTAGATTACAAAGCGTATGAGCGAAGCCACATCCTATCCGTTCTTGACAAAGTAGATATTGCTGGTTCGTCCGATCCTGCCTTTCGTGGAGATAAAACAAAACACAATCCTGAAGATCTTTTGGTATCAGCTCTTTCCAGTTGTCACATGCTTTGGTATTTACATTTCTGTGCAGTGAATGGTGTGGTGGTAACGGATTATATTGACAAGGCGACAGGCACAATGATTGAACATGCAGATGGAAGTGGAGAGTTCACTAATGTAACACTTCATCCAGAAGTAAAAGTGAAAGATCAATCGATGATAGCCAAAGCAAATGAGCTGCATGAAAGTGCGCATCATGCGTGTTTCATTGCACGATCAGTAAATTTTGAAGTACTGCATGTGCCTTTAGTTTTAGTTGAATAACGAATATTGAATAAAAGGCAACGGATAATATTGTAATGAGCCACATAGACACATGACTCACATAATGGCTTCACATAGTTAACAATTCCTCTATGTGCGTATTCCTATGTGGTTCAAAAAGAATAACTATGAACGATCAACTACAAAAAGATTTACATCAACTTGAGGCTTTACTTGAGAAAGTAAAAACGCAAGGAATTGATTATTTGAATCATCTCGATCATCGCCCCACTTCTACCAATCATAAGGTTGAATACAAGCAAAGTTTGATAGAAAAAGGAATAGGTACGATGAATGCGCTACGACAATTCAATGAGCGATTTGAGCCGCTGATGGTTTCATCTTCTGGCCCGCGCTATTGGGGTTTCGTAACAGGCGGCACTACACCCGCTGCGATTGTGGGCGATTGGCTAACGAGCATCTATGATCAAAATTCGCAAACTACTAATGGACATGGCGATATTTCTGCGAACATAGAAATTGAGACGATCAAATTGTTGTTGGATTTATTTGGCTTGCCCAAAGATTTTTTCGGTGGGTTTGTCACGGGTGCAACCATGTCAAATTTTACTTGCCTTGGTGTGGCGAGGCAATGGGTTGGCAAACAAAAGGGAAAAGATTTTGCGAAAGAAGGAATTTCCAATCCGATCAAAGTACTTACAGCAACGGCACATTCCTCTGCATTGAAATCGCTTTCCATGTTGGGCATTGGCAGCAGCACTATTATCAAAGTAAAAATAGCAGATGGAAACAGAGAAGCCATTGATGTTATTGAATTAGAAAATAGTTTAAAAGCTTTGGATGGAGAGCCTTGCATCTTGATTGCCAGCGGAGGAACGGTGAACACGGTTGACTTTGATGATTTTGTTGCGATTTTAAAACTGAAAGAGAAATATAATTTCTGGCTGCACATCGATGCAGCCTTTGGTGGGTTTGCTGCTTGCTCGGCCACACATAAACATTTATTGAATGGTTGGGAATTTTCAGATAGCATCACTATCGATTGCCATAAGTGGTTGAATGTGCCGTATGAGAGTGCGTTGTTTTTTGTGAAAGAAAAACATAATCTCTTACAAGTAGAAACATTTCAAAATTCCAACGCACCTTACTTGGGCGACCCGATGGAGAATTTTGATTACTTAAATTTTTTGCCCGAAAATTCCAGAAGATTAAAAGCGTTGCCAGCTTGGTTTACGTTGATGGCGTATGGCAAAGAAGGTATCAAAGACATTGTGGAAAATAATATTCGGTTGGCTCAACTCTTTGGTAAATTCATTAAGGAAAGTACTGCTTTTGAATTGTTGGCACCTGTGCGATTGAACACCGTTTGCTTTACGCTGCACGGAGATGAAAACCAAAACAATGTAAAATCATTCTTGGCCAAGCTAAACGACTCAGGAAAAGTATTCATGACTCCCACCGTTTATAAAGGTAGAAAAGGGATCAGAGCAGCGCTGGTGAATTGGCGAACGACTGAGAAGGACGTAGAGATTGTGATGGGGTTGATGAAAAGTATTTCCTTGTAAAGGATGATTATCAGCAGCGACATAAAATTTGAACTTACCGATTGGGATAACATACCCTCAGAAAGACATGAAGGCACAAGTGGCTATGCCATTTGGAAAGTTCAACAATTTGGAACGATCCGAGTGCGAATGGTGGAATATTCCAAAAATTACTTGGCAGACCATTGGTGTCATAAGGGTCATATCATTTTCTGTATAGAGGGTGAAATGGTTACCGAATTGAAAGACGGACAAAAATTTAGCTTAAGAAAGGGAATGTCTTATCAAGTAGGAGATAATGCTGATAGCCATAGAACACAAAGCGCTGAAGGAGTAAAACTGTTTATTGTCGATTGAAAACGAAAAGATTATGATGATAGAAACACTAAAAAAATTGTTTGGCCGAGATTTGAGCAAACTAAAATCCGAAATTGAATTGTACCAAGATGAAAAGAAGATTTGGTATATTGAAAAAAGCATTGCCAATTCTGCGGGCAATCTTTGTCTGCACTTAGTGGGCAATCTGAATCATTTCATTGGAGCTGAAATTGGTAAGACAGCATATATTCGAAACAGAGAGTTGGAATTTTCCGCAAAAGATATTTCAAAAGCTAAACTGATCAGCAAAGTGGAAGAGACGATAAAAGTCGTTGATAGTGCGCTTGATCGATTGAAGGAGGAAGATCTTGAAAAGGAATACTCTCTTTTGGTTTTTGATAAAAAGACTTCAACAGAATATTTCCTGGTTCATTTAGCAACGCACCTTGGCTATCATCTTGGCCAAATAAATTATCATAGAAGACTATTAGACTAATATGCCTTATACATTACATCAACACTTATCTTATTCTGTTTGGGCCAATACACGACTAGCAGAAACTCTTCAGCCCGTTGGCGAGGAAATTTTGTATGCGGAGGTAAAGAGCAGTTTTCCCTCCATCGCGAAAACACTGTTGCACCTATGGGATGCTGAAGTTATTTGGATGAAGCGAATGCAAGGAATAAGCCTGACCTCGTGGCCATCTCAGAATTTTTCTGGTAAGAATGATGATTTGATCAACGGAGTGGTCAGCTCTTCAAAAGAATTGCTCAACTTTATTGAATTGAAGGGAACAGATTTCTTGCAAAGTAAAATCAGTTACAAAAATATGAAGGGCGACTTATTCGAAGATGTTGCTGAAAATATATTGTATCACATTGTCAACCACGGTTCGTATCATCGCGGGCAAGTCACTACGCTTTTGCATGAATTGGGTGTAACTAAAATTCAAAGCATGGATATTATTTTCTATTTACGATCGTAAAAAAAATAAATATGTACACGCCAGCTTATCATAAAAACGAAAACGAAACGGAACTACTTGAATTTGTCAAGCAAAATGGCTTCGGTATTTTGGTGAGTCAGGTGGAAGGAAAGCTGTGGGCTACGCACTTGCCTCTTATTCTTGCAGGCGACAAATTATTTGGTCACATTAGCAGAGGGAATAAGCAATGGAGAGAGCTACCCAATGGCGAAGAGGTGATGGTGATTTTTCAAGGGCCGCATACGTACATTTCATCATCGTGGTATGATCACGAAAATGTGCCAACTTGGAATTATATAGCTGTGCATGTGTATGGAAAAGTGCGGATGCAGAGCGAGGAAGAGTTGATTGAATCGCTGCGACAGTTGACTGACAAGTATGAAAAGGATTCAGTTAATCGTGTTTCCGTGGATACTATGTCGAAGAAATTTTTGCATACAGAGATTCGCGGAACTATAGGTTTCGAAATTGCTATAGAGCGCATAGAGGCTAGCTATAAATTGAGCCAAAATCGTGATGAGAAAAACCATGCAAATATTATTTCTGAATTAGAGAAAAGGAAAGATGAAAATTCTGTGAACGTTGCAAATGAGATGCAAAAGTGTGGCTATGTCAAGAAGTAGTAGTTATGAGCGGGCTTCGGCCAGGGATAGTAGCGAAAATCCTTTTTGCCTCCCTAAGCCAAAGCAACATGGGCAAAAAGATTGTAGCGGATAGCCCGATGCCACTGCGCCTCGCGTGGCAGGCCGCCTCAAAATTTTAATTAATTAGACTGAACAAATAAATTTTTAATTCGTGATAACTCTGTAATTTTACCATCAACTAAAAACAAAAAGCCATGGCAGTACTGACAGAACCTATACACGTAGAGCGAGTTGCGAAGTCGCGCCTATCGACTGTTGATTTTAACAATCTTGGTTTCGGTAATCATATTTCGGACCACATGTTGGTGATTGATTATAAAAACGGTGAATGGCAAGAGCCGAAGATTGTACCTTATGGAAATATGGAACTCTCGCCTGCGATGCTCGCATTGCATTATGGCCAAACGGTGTTTGAAGGGATGAAGGCTTTTAAAAATAGCGAAGGTGTGATCACAATCTTCAGGCCAGAGCGCCATCACAAAAGATTGTTGAAATCGCTGGAGCGGATGTGTATGCCATTGATCAGTGAAGAATTATTTATCAATAGCTTGAGTGCATTGATTGAGGTGGATGCAGATTGGATACCAACTACAGAAGGATCATCACTTTATTTGCGTCCGTTTGTTTTTGCATCGGAAGCAAAGTTGGGTGTGAAGGTGGCAGACGAATATAAGTTTATTATTTTAACAAGTCCTGTTGGGCCGTATTTTGCCAAACCAGTGCGTGTGAAAGTGGAAGAAGAATTTGTGCGCGCGGCAGAAGGCGGGACAGGTTTTGCAAAGTGTGCTGGAAATTATGGTGGCGCATTTTACCCAACCATGCTAGCGCAAAAGCAAGGCTTTGATCAAGTGTTGTGGACAGATGCAAAGGATCACAAATACATTGATGAGTCGGGCGCTATGAACGTGATGTTTGTGTTGAATGGAAAATTAGTGACGCCAAAACTTTCTACTTCATTGTTAGATGGCGTAACGCGCGATTCGATTTTGGCATTGACGCAAAGTTTGGGAATGGAAAAAGAAGAGCGCAGGGTGAGTGTAGCGGAAATTGAAGAAGCATTTAAGAATAAGACAATCAGCGAAGCCTTTGGTGTAGGCACGGCTGCGGTGGTTTCACAGATCGCTTCGATCAATATACACGGAACGGATTATGCTCTTCCGTCTGTTGACGCGAAAAGTTTTCAGCAACGTGTAAAGAAAAAACTCAACGACATCCGCATGGGTGCAGAAGCAGATGTGCACGGGTGGAATTACTTGGTTAAATGATTTTAGATTTAGGATTTTAGATTTGACTCCCGACTTCTAATCTCTAACTTCTAACCTCTAACTTACAATTTAATGAAAGCAGTCGTTTTCAAAGGGAAAGTTTTTCCTTTGTCGGTTATTGATTTTCCCAAGCCGAAGCCAGTAAAAGATCAAGTGCTGGTGCGTTTGAAAAATGCAGCCATCAACCATCGCGATCTGTGGGCGACACTCGAACAAGCATCCGTTAATAATAAAGACGGAGTGATACTAGGCAGCGATGGCTGTGGCGTGATTGAAGAAGTGGGCATTGATGCAGACCCATTGCTGATTGGAATGGAAGTGGTGATCAATCCAAGTTTGGAATGGGGCAGCAATGTAAATGTGCAAGGAGATTCATTTAAAATATTAGGCAACCCCGATCACGGGACATTTGCCGAATACATTGCCATTTCTAAAAAATATATTTTCGAGAGGCCCGAGCATCTGTCTTTTGAAGAATCGGCAGCCGTGCCATTGTCGGGGTTGACTGCGTACCGCGCACTGTTTACCAAAGCTAGATTGCGAGCAAAAGAAAAAGTGTTAATCACGGGTATTGGCGGAGGCGCAGCATTGTGGGCGCTGCAATTGGCGGTAGGGTATCAAGCGAGGGTTTCAGTTACTTCAAGTTCAGAGGAAAAATTAGGTAAGGCAAAAGCGTTAGGTGCGATCAATACTTATAATTATAATGAATCTGATTGGGTGGAACGTGCGCAAAAAGAATCGGGCGGATATGATGTAATCATTGACAGCGCGGGCGGAACCGATTTTAATAAATTACTGGAGTTATGTGTACCTGGCGGAAGAATAGTAAACTTTGGGCGAACGGCAGGCAGCGAAGTGTCATTTGATTTGCGCAAGTTATTTTATAAACAGATTTCGCTTTTCGGCACGACCATGGGTACGCGTGACGAGTTTTTATCGCTACTGGAATTTATTGAAAGCAGAAAATTAAAACCAGTAATTGACAAAGTGTATCCACTTAATCAAGTGGCTGAAGCTTTTGGCAGAATGAATGAGGGAAGCCAGTTTGGTAAAATCGTGCTGAAGATAAGTTGATTACTATGAATGATATTCACTACGAAACTAATCGTAAGATAACACCACACGAATTTATTGATTTGCTTGAGCGATCTACTTTAGCAGAGCGAAGACCTGTGCAAGACCGAGCACGGATTGAAAAAATGTTAGAGCACGGAAATATTTTAGTTACAGCATGGCATAAAGATTTACTGGTGGGAGTTTCACGGGCACTAAGTGATTTTTCTTTTTGTTGCTATCTCTCTGACTTAGCTGTTGATGAAACCTATCAGCATAAAGGCATTGGCAAAGAGTTAATCAAGCGCACGCACGAGGTAGCGGGAGAGAAAGATGTGCAGCTAATTTTATTGGCCGCGCCAAAGGCAGTCAATTATTATCCTAAGATTGGAATGGAGCAGTTTAAGGAATGTTTTGTGATTAGAAGAAAGGGGTAGTAAATGGCTAGCGCATAGAGGTTACTCAAGGGTAAAAATATACGTCCAAATATTCGGCAGAATGGAGTTTGCACCAACAGTTGATGAGTGATAAGACTGTGCGGGTATATTTAATGACAATGCGCGCACATTTGAATAAGGAGAGGAAAGATTATCTGCCAGCGTAGGGCTTTGTGCTGAAGTTAATAGTCCTAGACCCTTTAAGTTTACCACTTGATTGGAGAATGGTACAATTTCATCTTGCGTATGTAAGAGCGCGAAATGTTTAGTCAATGGAGTTGATCCAGCTACGGTAAGCCAATTAGCAGCACTTGAAAAAAAACCGTGGTAGTCATTTGGGCCTGAGAGCATTACTACCCGATCTACCAAATTCTTTTTGCCCAAGTAGCACGCATGACCAGAACCTTGCGAGTGACCCGACACTATTATTTTGCTCCATTGAAGTGTATTGGAAGTAGTGAGGTACTGCCCCCAATTTTGATCGGGATAAGTTGCCTTTAAATACAGCAACAACTTTAGCGCTCTAGTGCTGATGCAATTCAACACATCTACCGAAACCTCATCACTCACTGGATTCCCGAAACTTAATTCATCTCTATACTTATCAAAAACAAATTTATCAGAACTGCTTCCCAGAGGCGCGGTTGCCACATTATTGGGATAGGACAAACTGATCACATCTAGGCCAATAGTTGCAGCATGATCGCAGATTAAATTGTAGTTCTTAGGCACACTATAACTTCCGCCAATAAATAAAAGCAGTTTGTTCAAATGGGTTTTACTATTCCTTACCACATAATGTTCTAGGTCTGCCGATGAATATCCATTGTCCGTCAAATTAGGTTTGAGCAAATAACTGGTGTTTTGCGCAGGCGTATCGGGAGTTGAATCGTTTTTGGAGCATGCTATAAACGACAGCAAAATAGTAAGTGACCAAAGCTTCATAAAAATCGATTTTCAAATTGTTTCAGTTGAATGTAAATGTAAGACTAAACTTTTTGGTTAAGGTTTAAGCCTCAGTCTTTCAATGAATGCTTTGTCAAATAGCCTGAAAATCATATCTTTGCGTTCCGATTCAAAAAACGGGCTTTTTAGCCCACAAAATCATTAAAAACATGGGAAGACCTCCAATTTTACCTAAGAAGAAGAAAGACGGCTGGTACATTGAAGTGCGCAACAAAGGCGCAAAAAGTGGTATGATCCTCATCCGCGATACTGAAATCGCCATGAATCAAGCCGCCAAACAATATGAAACCACCAAAGATGTGCTCATCCTTGGCGAGCATCGCAGTGGCAAGCGTGTGGACGATAAGAAAATCAAAAAGACAAAAGTCTAAAAGCTGTTTTAATCAAGTTGAAGTAGCCCCTTTATTGGGGCTATTTTTTTGCCTCAACGATATTAAACTTTTCGCTTTCGCACCTTTGCGTGAAATTTTTCGGTCTAAAGAACTCAATCATTCCTAATCCTCTTAAAAAACTGACCCAGCAACTCCTTACTTTCGTTTTGAAAAATCCCTTTCACCACTTCCGTCTTCGGGTGTAGCAATGCACTCTTCGTCAGTGAATATCCACGCTGCACATCCTCTGCACCAAAAACTAATCTTTGAAGTTGCACCCAATGCAGCGCGCCCGCACACATCACACATGGTTCGAGAGTCACGTACAGTGTACATTCCGTCAAATATTTTGAGCCCAACTCGTATGAAGCTGAAGTCACTGCCAGCATCTCCGCATGAGCAGTAGCATCCGTAAGTTGCTCTGTTTGATTATGTGCACGCGCAATAATTTTATTCTGGCACACTACCACCGCACCCACTGGCACTTCGCCCAACTCCAATGCCTTCCGCGCTTCCTTCAATGCCTCTAGCATGAAGTACTCATCAGATTTAGGTAATTCGATACTCAAAATTTGAGATTTAAGATTTTTGATTCTTAGAAGAAGTCAGAAGTCGGAATTTAGAAGTCAGAATTTGCCTATTGCTAATTTTCGTAGTCTCAATATTTGTCAACTGCCCATTTGCAAATTGTCAATTGCCAACTGCTCCTGCCTACTGCCTACTTTATCTTCACGGTTTTCATCATCGCCCGCACCGTCTCCTGCCACTCACTCTTTTGATCTTTCGCACAATTGAATGAAAACACAAGTGCCCGATCTTTCTCCACAAAATATTGAATGTAAGTGTAACGAAAAACAGGAGAAGTCTCGCCCAACTTTACCTTGTTGCCGTTGATCCGCGATTCAAACTCAAAAAAGATCAACTTCCTTTTGTTCACCACATGCACACCTTCCGCAATAAAATCAACACGGTCATAGAGGTTGCTGATCCCCGCCTTAAAAAATTTCTTTGCCAATTCAATATCACCATCGGGCCATTGCGTGGCCGAAGTGTTCACACTAAAATCGGCCGTGCGATATTCATTCGTGTACGCAGCCAAGGGCGCGCGCACCGAAGGGTACCTCTGCACAATGTCATCTTGCGTCATCGTGGTGAGGCTCGCTGGCAGTGACACCATAATGTTGTCAGACACTTTGGTCTTCACCAACTTCGGGTGCGCAAAACCGAAACACAACACGCTCAAGAGAATCAATCGTTTGGTCATAATTTTTTTTGTTATCATTTATTGGCTACGTGCTTCAAGCCGCTTCCCACCTTGGTTCGTGTCCCCACGAAACAACTGTATTTTTTTTGGCGGCCTGGCCACGCGAGGCGCAGTGGCAATCGGGCTATCCGCTCCAAGTCCGTCCGCGCTCAAACCCCTCACACTTCGGGCTTTCCGCTACTATCTCTGGTCGAAGTTACCTACAAAGTTATCACATCTATAACGGAAGACGAGAACCTTTATTAATTTGCACCCTCAAAATTAATCATTTTAAAAATGCTAAGGACTCATACCTGCGGTGAACTACGGATAAGCGATGTAAACAAACAAGTTACCCTGACAGGCTGGGTGCAACGCCCGCGCGATAAAGGCAGTTTGTTGTGGATCGACTTGCGCGACCGTTACGGCATCACCCAACTTTTTTTAGAAGAAGGCAAGTCCGACCCTGCATTGCTTCAGTTGGCCAGAACCCTTGGCCGAGAATATGTATTGAAAGTGCAAGGCATCGTGGCCGAGCGCCTTTCTAAAAACGATAAAATGCCCACAGGCGATATTGAAATAAAATTGACTTCACTGGAAATATTGAGCTCATCCAAGACTCCTCCCTTCACCATCGAAGACCAAACAGATGGTGGTGATGACCTGCGCATGAAGTACCGCTATTTAGATTTGCGCAGAAACCCCGTGCGCGAAAGTTTGCAGCTACGCCACAAGATGGCACAGCAGACACGCGTTTATTTAGATGGCTTGGATTTCATTGAAGTAGAGACGCCCGTCCTCATCAAATCAACACCCGAAGGTGCGCGCGACTTTGTTGTGCCTTCGCGAATGAACCCAGGCGAGTTTTATGCCTTGCCACAATCTCCACAAACGTTCAAGCAACTGCTGATGGTGTCGGGCTTTGATCGCTACTATCAAATTGTAAAATGTTTCCGCGATGAAGATTTGCGTGCCGACCGCCAGCCAGAGTTCACACAAATTGATTGTGAGATGGCCTTCATTACACAGGAAGATATTTTAAAAACATTCGAAGGATTGGTACGCCATCTTTTCAAAACCGTGAAAGGAATCGACATGGCCTCTGTGCCACACATGACGTATGACGATGCCATGAAGTTTTATGGCTCCGATAAACCAGACACGCGCTTCGAGATGAAGTTTGTAGAGTTGAACGATGTGGCGAAAGGAAAAGGTTTTGTCGTTTTTGATGATGCAGAATTAGTGGTTGGCATTTGCGCCAAAGGTTGTGCAGGCTACACGCGCAAACAATTAGATGAGCTAACGGAGTTTGTGAAGAAACCACAAATAGGTGCGAAGGGCATGATCTACCTGCGCTGCGAAGCCAATGGCACGTTCAAATCATCGGTTGATAAATTCTATGATGAGATTGAGCTGAGTAAATGGGCACAAAAGTTCCATGCCGAAGCAGGCGATTTGATTTTGGTTCTTTCTGGCGAAACAGATAAGACAAGAAAAGCCTTAGGCGAACTTCGCTTGCAAATGGCCAATCAACTCGGCTTGCGCGATAAAAATAAATTTGCTCCATTGTGGGTAGTAGATTTTCCGTTGCTAGAGTGGAACGAAGAAACGAAGAGATGGCATGCCATGCACCATCCATTCACTTCACCCAAACCAGAAGACATGAACTTGCTCGATAGCAACCCAGGCAAAGTACGTGCAAACGCTTATGACATGGTATTGAACGGAACGGAAATTGGCGGAGGTTCCATCCGTATCCATGATCGCACCACACAACAATTGATGTTCACCAAACTCGGTTTCTCTATCGAAGAAGCAAAAAAACAATTTGGCTTTTTGATGGACGCCTTTGAATATGGTGCGCCCCCACACGGAGGCATCGCCTTTGGCTTCGACCGCCTCTGCTCACTCTTTGGCGGTGCCGATTCGATTAGAGATTACATTGCCTTCCCAAAAAACAATTCAGGAAGAGATGTGATGATTGATAGTCCATCTACTATTTCGGATGAGCAGTTGAAGGAGTTGGGGATTGAGGTAAAGAAATAAGTTTTCTATTCAACCTTCAATTTGCCCTTCATAACCAGATGTATGGAGCAATAGTATTCGGCACTTACTGAAATGACATTCGTCCACGACTGCCCAATGGTAAGTGGAGGTGAATTCCAGATTTTTTTGGTTTCCTCTGTCACATCATGGTTGGTAATGTCTTTGTTAACCCAACATACAGTGTCACCTTTTTTCAATGAAAGTTCGGCTGGTATGAATTTCATTTGTTTGATTTCTACTATGTGGTAGTTAGGGCCGTGGGCTTTTGATGCACACATGGTAATTGTCACATCGATGGGAGGGTTGACCGCTTTTGACTTCATCTCTGAGAAGTCCGGATATTCCTCGTGGTTGAGTACCTTGCCCCTGTTGGAGCAAGATACACAAACACTAAGAAATGAAATGAATAAAATTTTAATAACCCAAGTTCCTGACATGCTTACTTCATCATCATCTTCTGCACTATTTGAGCGTGCTCAAGATGGGTTTTCAAAGCAGGCACTACATTTTCTAACAATCCTTTCAATTCAGCATTTTCTGTTTCAGGAATTAAAAGACCTTCTACAGCGCTAATCACAGCCTTGTGATACGCCACTTCATTATCGATATAAGCCTTATCGAAGTCTTTGGCCGATTTTGAAAGGAGCATTTTTTTGGTGTTTGCTGCATCTGACATAAGCTGCTTGCTTACGACATTGTCCATGGGCGTTACGCCTAATTTTGTTGCAAGTGCTACCGCCTGGCCAATAACAGCTTTATGATCGTTAGTCATTGTTTCGGCAAATTTCAAGATCTCTTTGTTTTTTGATTTCTTGTTGGCAATTTCTGCATAACCGATATCTATCTGATTCGCAGTAACGGCTGTATGAGCTACCTCAGGATCAGAGAGTTTTGGGTTTTGACCAAAACAGGGCATAGAAATGATAAGAAAGGCTGCAAAACTGGTGGCAGCCCACATTTTGTTGAAATGAGAGGTTTTCATAGTATTAAAATTTATAAGTTTAGTACCTCATATAGAGTGACCAATAGGAAAAGGTTACACTCTTTGAGCAAGTTGTTTTGCTAGGCTAATTTTATTACAGGAATTCTGTAACCAAATAGTTTTAAGTGATCTAACTATACATCTGGGATTGTACCTTTTACCCAAGCCTATGCTAGCCAATGCTAAATTACTTGCCGCAGATCAAAGCCTTCAGGATGATTCAATCATTACACGAGTGCTATCAGGGCATACCGAAGAATATGAGATATTGATCAGAAGGTATAATAAATTGTTGTACAAATCGGCAAGAGGAATCCTGCGTGTTGATAAGGACATTGAAGACGTAATGCAAGAAACCTACATTCGTGGATACGAAAAACTCCATCAGTTTAAAAATGAAGCGAAATTTTCTACTTGGCTAACCCGAATACTCATCAATTGTGCCCTGCAGCATGCCAGCAAATCCAAAAGAAGACAGATGCTCAGTTTGGAATCATTGCAAGAAGGTGGCCTTCCGTACGAAAGTGAATTCGAGAACGACCAAAGTAATGCAATTGATTCCACTGTTGTGCGCAATAACCTTCAGCAGGCCATTGAAGCAGCCATCAGTCAACTGCCAGCAAAGTACAGAATCGTTTTTATGCTACGGGAAGTAGAACAAAATTCGGTGAGAGAAACTGCTGAAGTGCTTGACATTTCTGAAGAGAACGTAAAAGTAAGGCTGCACCGAGCACGGACACTTCTTAAAGACATGCTCAGTACAGACGTAAACGCGCTGGAGCTTTTTGAATTTCATGATACCCGCTGTACCTTGATTGCTTGCAGTGTAATGGATCAAATAGGTTCCATTTTTGCCACCAAGATGAGAATTAACCCTTCCCCTCAATCAATTTAACAATAGCCAAGTATTTCGTCCCTCAATTGAGCGGCTGTCGACACTAGCCGTTTTTCTGAACCGCTAATTATGAGTGATCAATTTGTTTTTATAAAACATAGTAAGCCTGGCCTTCTTGCTTATTTTTCCTTTTTTCAATTTGACGATTGGAATTTTTTGAAAGAAAATTAAACCCTATTCACCGTGGTAGCTTCGCCATCGGCTTGCCTTTCATCCCTTTCGCCACCAGCTTCCCCAAAAATTCCGCGAAGGGAACAATGTTTTGATTGACGCTTGCTTGCTCCAACGCCTCCATGTATTGTGTGCGGCTTTCCATTGGCACCACCGTCCAAGGGTAGCCGCCCGATGCGAGCATACCATTCATCAGGAAGCGGCCAATGCGCCCGTTGCCGTCCATGTAGGGATGGATGTAAACAAAAATAAAATGGCCAAGCACCACGCGCACGGCCGGGTCTTTCTCTTTTTTTAACAACTCAAAAAAAGTGGGCATGGCATCACGCACGGCATCGCGGTTGAGCGGCACATGCATGGATTTTCTAATATAAACTGGGCCGTTGCGATAGCCTGCAAGGTCGCTTGGTTTCAGCAAGCCAACGGCCACGCTGGGGGCAAACAATTCACGGTACCATGCTCCATGATCGGCATCGGCAATCTGTCCGGGATTTTTTCCTTTTAAAATTTTGCCAAGACTCTTCAACACGGCCTGATAGGCTTGCCAATAGCCGCGAGCAGCGAGCGCGTTGCGTTGCTCCTTATCGCTGCCTTCTGATTCAGGGTTCCATTTCCCGGTCCTTACGCGCTCAATCAATTCGGGTGTCACCATATATCCCTCAATGGACAGTGAATGATAAGCATCCGTTACATATACTTCGGCAATATGCTTTAAGAATGCGGTTTTGTTTTTTGGGATACCGGGTGCTTTTGGAAAATGGTCTATCACGTCCTCGCGCATGGCGTGCCACATCATTTTTATGCGGTGCACATAAGGCGAAATCTCCCTGCCGCTTTCAGTACCGCCTATCCGTTCGGCAAACGGGTCAACCTCTCTTGGTGAATAGCCTGCTGCTCGCATTCCTTTGAGGATGTCATCGGCAATACGGTTGCGCCCAATGTTTCGAAAGGCTCCGGCAAGCCTGCCTGCAATAACGGTGTTCCCTCCACTTAATAATTCCTCGAGAAGGTCGGACGCATCTTTCACTTGCGCGAGTGCAGCCCTCATATCAGTAGGGTTGCTTGTAAAAAGCCGGGGCGAACATTCAATCAATGATGCAGGCAATGTGTATATCCGCAAGCCTTCTTTTTCTTCACGCATCCGCGCTGCGGGCAGTGCAGAAGAAATATCAAAGAGTGACGTATTGAATGGAAGTGCGATGGCATTGTTTTTTCCTTTTGGTGAACGAACAAGCAACTGCTGCGGCACGGTCCAGTTGCCACTGTGGATCAAAAGTGATTGATCGGGTGAGAGGCACCAGTTATTGCCAAAACGTGCTTTCATGTAGGCCGCACAAAACCGCCAAAACGAAGCATACCACGAAGTGCTGTCGCCCAAGGGTTCATCGGGCCGCGTGGGGATGAACCATCCTTTGATGACTTCCTTCAAGAAGCCATGCTGCGCTAAGCGTTCCCGATGGGTCCTTGAAATAGCATCCGCACGGATGGCCGCAGCCTTGTTGGCGTTTTGAAGTTTTCGCAATGCTTCTAACGATTGGGCGAGTTTCTCCGATGGTGTGGCCACTTGGTTTGTTGTTTAATTGAATCCAAAGGTAGCTATTTTATAGTGTACCATCATTAGTTTATCATGCTGCACGGTAATTAGTTTATTATGCTGTACGTTAATTAGTTTATTGTGTTGTACGGCAATTAGTTTATGCTGCTTTAAAACCCTTAAAATATCTGTAATGTGATGATTATCAATATTATTAAATTTGAAAAAGTTTGTTGAACAGACCAATGAAAGAGATGAAACTAAAGTTAGTTTGGAGGATTGCTCAGGAGATAAAATCAGTACTACAGATTTAGCTGTATTTCTGATAGATCAGTTAACTGAAACTAAGTATATTCGAAAGTCGCCTTTTATTGCAAATCCATAAAAATCATAGGCAATTATTAAATGGCTCGCGAAGACGCGAGCCATTTTTTGTACACTAATGTGGTAGATACATTTTAGATAAAAGAATAAACTTCCTTATCTTTCATCTTGAAGTAGCAAAACAACAAATTCCTCCTATGAGAAAACTATTTTTCTGCGCTTTTGTCTGGTTGTCTGTTACTGCCATGGCGCAATCCAACGAAAACAAAATCAACAGAGTCGATTCGATCCTTACCTATCTGCACGAACGGCAGCTTTTCAATGGCACTGTGCTGATTGGCGAAAAAGGAAAAGTGCTTTATAAAAAAGCGTTTGGCATTGCCAATAGTCAGAATCAAGAAAAACTGACCACTGTTTCCTCGTTCAACTTGGCATCTGTATCAAAACAATTTTACGCCATGATGGCGATGATGTTAAAAGAACAAGGCAAGCTGAACTACGATGACCTTGTACAAAAGTATTTACCCATCTTCCCCTACCCTACCATTACCGTTCGGCATTTGCTGAATCAAACTTCGGGACTGCCGGAGTACTTTGATATTGCGGCCAATGCGATGAGTTTGTTGGATACGCTTACCAATCAATCGATGCTAGAGTTGCTTGCATATAAAAAGGTACCACTCAGTTTTCAGCCGGGGGAGCGATGGGAATATTGCAATACAAACTACACCACACTAGCCTCTGTAATCGAGAAAGCTTCGGGCATTGCGCCTGATGTATTCTTTCAAAAATACATAGCCGTGCCGCTGAAGATGAAAGACAGTTATATCTATCACCTCAAGATGAAATCGTACCCTAATTCGCGCGTGTTTGGTTTTCACACGGAAGCAGATAAAAATGTGTTGGATGATTTAATTCGGGTAGATGGAATTGTGGGGGATGGAAACGTTTACTCTTCGGTGGAGGATTTGTACAAATGGGATCAGGCTCTATACACAGATAAGTTGGTGAAGCAATCGACATTCAAAGAAGCGATCACGCCAGCCAAGTTACTCAATGGCGAAGCAACCAAATATGGTTTTGGATGGGGCATAGAAGAAGTTGGTAAAACGGTGGCACATACAGGCGGGTGGGCTGCTTTTAGAACCATCATCGTACGCTACATAGATAAAAATCAAACGCTGATTTTATTGGACAACTCTGGCAATTTTCAAGCGCATCCGTTAATAAAAAATTGTTGGGAAGGAAAGCCGTTTTCTATTCCCAAAACTTTTTTGATCTCCAATGTGTCGCTGATAGATGGCACGGGCTTGCCAGCGTATTCAGCTAGTGCGCGCGTGATGAACGATCGAATACAGAGCTTTGGCAAATTGACAAAATTCCTCAACGAAGAGGTCATTGATGGTGGAGGTATGGTACTCGCTCCAGGTTTTATTGATAGCCATAGTCATCACGATTGGGGTTTGCAAGAAAATCCTCACGCCATTGCCGCAACGAATCAAGGCATTACCACCATTGTGGTTGGGCAAGATGGTGGCTCTGATCCGATCGATTCCATTAAAGCAAGAATAAAAGAAAAACCAATCAGTATAAACATTGCCTCTTACACAGGCCATTCCACCTTGCGCAGAGAGGTAATGAAGCAGCGGTTGTTTCGCACAGCTAGAAAAGCAGAAGTTGATTCGATGAAAAGTCTATTGGCTAAAGAATTAGACAAAGGATCGCTAGGCTTAGCTACGGGATTGGAATATGAATCGGCATTTTATTCCAATCGCGAAGAAGTAATAGAGCTTGCCAAAACCGCAGCCGAAAAAGGGGGGAGATACATCAGCCACATTCGCAGTGAGGACATTAACATTGATGAAGCCCTTGATGAAATCATCGCCATTGGGCGTGAAGCAAAAATACCCGTTCAGATTTCTCATTTCAAAATTGCCATGCGCAGCAAGTGGGGCAACAGTCGAAAGTACGTAGCTGCACTGCAAGATGCGCGAGCACAAGGCATCAACATCACAGCTGATGTATATCCATACAGCATGTGGGCTTCCACCCCGCGCGTTTTGTTTCCAAAAAAAGATTTTGAGAGTTTGAAAAGTGCGGAGTTTGCCACGCAAGAATTATTTGACCCCGAGGCTTCCGTGATGACGCATTATCCACCCAACAAAAATTACGAGGGCAAAACCATTTCACAGATTGCTGCTCTTAATAACGAGAGTGCGGCAAATGGTTTACTACGCGTCATCCGCGAAACTTCTGCGCCCAATATGAGTGGCTCTATCGTAGCGACTTCTATGAGCGAAGAAGACATCAAGAATTTTTTGAAATGGGATTTTTCTGTGATCTGCTCAGATGGTGCCATTGAAGGACACCCTCGTGGGTTTGGTGCGTTCCCTCGTTTTCTTGGTCGCTATGTGCGCGATCAAAAATTGATGCCACTAGAAACTGCCGTGCGCAAGATGACTGGCCAAGCGGCCGAGCAATTGGGAATCAAGCAGCGAGGTATTATTGCACCAGGCTATTTTGCGGATTTAGTTTTGTTCAACCCTGCCACGGTGATGGACAATGCAACCATCACTGACCACTCGGCTCTTTCTAAGGGTATTGAAATGGTTTGGGTAAATGGTAAGTTGGTTTACAACCAACAAAAGGCTGTGGGGAATTATTCGGGTATGTTTGTGGGGCGATAAATTTGCTTAAACTAGCTCTTCCCCTCAATCAATTTAATAATATCCAAATACTCATCCCTCAATTGCGCAACTACAAATAAATTCTAGATTTTAACCGTTTTCTCCTTGCCGCGACAAGTGTTTTTTGCCTTTTTATCAAGTTTACATTTAGCGAAACAGGCCGCTCATTGGGTCTGCGAATGATTTCTTCTTCTTCCATGAAGAAAATCTCAAAAATCTCAACTATCTTAAGCACTAATATTCAATAAGTTCACATTTAAAGTGCGGTATTTAGTATCTATTCTCTTCCTTTTCTTTTTTGCGCAAACGACACTTGCCCAAATAAGATTGGATAGTTTATGGGAGAAGATTGATAGTGAAGATACAACAGGTCGGATAAAGAGCTATCTATTATTACTCAATCACTATTATCAAAATGAAATACCAGATACTGCTGCTCTACTTAGCTCTCGATTGATTGATGCTGGGCAAAAGGCTCACTCCAAAAAGTATGAGTATGCTGGCTACGCGGTTTTGGCAGATGTCTATTACAACAATGGAGATTATTTCAAAGCAATTTCAACCTTCGAAAAAGGACTGCTTGTGCAACGTGAACTCGGTGGCAAGGAGATAGCATCTTTATTTAATGACATCGGAAGAGCTTACCGCAGATTGGGCGATCAAGCGAAGGCCATAGAGTACTTTTTTAGAAGTGTGGAACTGGCACATGAACAAAAAGATATTCAATTAGAAGCTACTGTTTATAATAACATGGCGTTGGTCTTTTCTACAGATGGCAATGACTCGATCGCCTTAGAGTATCATTACAAGTCTCTCGAATTACATAGAGAGGTGAAGGACTCTGCTGGCATGGCACTTTGTTATAGCAACATTGGAGAACTCTATCGTTCTCAAAGAAGGTTAAAAGAAGCTGCTAAAAATTTTGAGTTAGCTCTCAACATTAGCGAGGCCATTCAGGATAAAAAGCAATTAGGTTTTGCGTTTTCCAACATGGGTGCTATGGCGCTGGATGATAAAGGTTACAAAAAAGCTTTGGATTTCTTTACTAAAGCCAAATCCATGTATGAAGCCATTCATGTGGTCGTTTATGTGGCTGAATCCAAAGTAGGTATTTCTGAGGCTCATTTTGGGTTAGGTAACTATGCGCTGGCCATCAAATTTGCAGAAGAGGCACTTGCAACTGGAGAGCAAATTCAGTCTCCAGAGTTAATTGCGGGTTCTGCTAATCAACTATCTATCCTTTACAAGGAAAAAAGTAATTTTAAGAAATCATTACATTATTTAGAAATAGCAACTGCGGCCAATAGTCAACTGCGAAAATCGGAAAACAAAAACGCGTTAGAAAACTATAATGCGAAATACATTCTAGAAAAAAAGCAATTAGAGGTAGCGGCATTAGAAAAAGATTTAAAACTAGAACAAGCCCAAGAGCAACGAGAACGCATCATCAACTACGTTTTGATTATTGGCACTGTTTCATTGCTCATTGTGGCTTTTATTCTATGGCGTGCTATCAAACAAAAACAAACGGCCAATACGTTGCTTCAAAAAAGTCAGCGTACCATAGAACTGCAGAATGCAGAATTAAAACAGTTGAGTACAGTGAAAGATAAGCTACTTTCTATTACCGCACATGATTTCCGTGGCCCCTTAGCTTCTATCAATGGACTGATTCCTTTGCTCAAAGGTAATTACCTAAGCGAGGCAGAGCGGACCAGTGTTTTAGAATCGCTTACAAGTCAACTAAACGCTACTACTTATTTTCTAGAAAATCTACTGCAATGGTCAAGAAGCCAATTTACAAACCTAGCTCCCAAGCCAGAGCGTATTGAAATCTTGTCTGTAATTACAGAGTGCATTCAGTTACTTGAAGGTGCTGCGACAGCAAAAAAGATTGGCATTCAAAACAATGCAATTAATCAAACAGTATTGGCTGATCTAGAAATGGTGCGTTTTATTTTTAGAAACTTAATCTCGAATGCTCTTAAGTTTTCACACGAGGGCACTTCGGTACTGATTGAAGCAAAGCGAGTGGCTGGATCAGTTCATTTTAGTGTTATTGACTCTGGTGTGGGCATACCCACCAATCAGTTGAATCAGCTTTTCAAGTTAGAGACAGTAATTACATCGGGCACACGCAACGAGCGAGGTACAGGCCTTGGCCTTACCTTGTGCAAAGACTTTGTAACGGCAAATGGTGGAACTATTTGGGTAGAAAGTAAAGAGGGAGTAGGTACTACATTCAGTTTTTCACTGCCGCATTTTTCACAATAATGAATTCTGCTGATGGAAGTAAGAATTACCCCTTTCCCTCAATCAATTTAATAATAGCCAAGTACTCGTCTCTTAACTGTGCGGCAGCCATAAATTCTAAATCTCGTGCGGCTTTCTCCATGTCTTTGCGGGTGCGATCTGCTAATTTATTGAGCTCATCTTTGGTGAGGTAAGCCGTTACTGGGTCGGCTGCCAATGATTTCTCTTCATCTTCGATGTAGTAGCGCTTCATCGTCTTCTTCGAGTCGGCTACTTTGGTTTGTCCAAGGATGGAGTCGATGGATTTCAAAATAGTTTTAGGTGTAATACCATTTGCCAAATTATAATCTTGTTGGATTTGGCGTCTGCGGTTGGTTTCATCAATAGCAAGTTGCATGGATTCTGTTGTGCGATCGGCATACATGATCACGCGGCCATTTTCATTTCTAGCTGCACGGCCAATGGTTTGCACCAACGAGCGTTGATTGCGCAAGAAACCTTCCTTGTCGGCATCTAAGATTGCCACGAGCGATACTTCTGGCAAATCCAATCCTTCGCGCAAAAGATTTACACCAACGAGTACATCAAAAATACCTAGACGCAATTCCCTCAAAATTTCGACACGATCTAGCGTTTGCACTTCGCTGTGTATGTAGCGACATTTCACCGAAGCACGTTCTAAAAATTTTGTCAATTCTTCGGCCATGCGCTTTGTGAGGGTTGTCACTAACACACGCTCTTTCTTTTTTACACGCTCGTCAATTTCTTCTAATAGATCGTCAATTTGATTTTTACTTGGTCGCACATCAATGATCGGATCGAGTAAACCTGTTGGGCGGATGATCTGTTCTACTACCACACCATCGGATTTTCTTAACTCATATTCAGAAGGCGTAGCACTTACGTAAATCACTTGCCCTAATATTGATTCAAACTCATTGAAAGTAAGTGGTCGGTTATCAAGAGCAGATGGCAACCGAAAACCATAATCCACTAAGTTTACTTTGCGCGAGCGATCTCCTCCCCACATGGCGCGTACTTGCGGCACAGTTACGTGGCTCTCGTCTATCACCATCAAAAAGTCATCAGGAAAATAATCGATCAAGCAAAAGGGACGTGCCCCAACACTTCGTCTATCAAAGTAGCGCGAATAGTTTTCGATGCCGCTGCAATAGCCCAGCTCTCGCATCATTTCCAAATCAAACTCGGTGCGCTCTTTCAATCGCTTTGCTTCCAAATGTTTTCGTTCGCCTTCAAACATCCCTACTTGCAGCACCATGTCATCTTGAATTTCGCGAATGGCCTGCTGCAACATATCCTTTCCCGTCACAAATAAATTGGCAGGAAAAATAACAGTCTGCTTTTCATCTGAAATTTTTTTGCCCGAAATAGGATCGATCAATTGAATGGTTTCAATCTCGTCACCGAAAAAATAAATTCGCAATGCGTAATCCGCATATGCGAGAAAAATATCTACAGTATCACCTTTTACACGGAACGTGCCTCTCTTAAATTCCGCCTCCGTGCGACTGTACAAAATATCTACCAGGCCAAAGAGCAGCCGATTGCGTGGAATCATTTCACCTACTTTCAATTGTATGCGGTTCTTGCCAAATTCTTCTGGGTTGCCAATACCATAAATGCACGAAACAGATGCTACTACGATCACATCTCTTCTGCCGGATAGTAATGATGATGTCGCGCTCAAGCGCAGCTTTTCAATTTCTTGATTGATGGATAAATCTTTTTCAATGTAAAGGTTAGAGGACGGGATAAATGCCTCGGGTTGATAGTAATCGTAATACGAAATAAAATACTCTACGGCATTCTGCGGAAAGAATTGTTTGAATTCTCCATAGAGTTGCGCGGCCAGTGTTTTGTTGTGGCTGAGTATAAGCGTGGGGCGATTGATTTCTTTGATTACGTTGGCAACGGTGAATGTTTTGCCCGAACCAGTAACGCCCAGTAGCGTTTGATGCTGGTCACCAGCTTGTATGCCTTTTAGCAATTGCTCAATGGCGCGAGGTTGATCGCCTGTGGGTACGTATTCGCTGGTTAGTTCAAAATCCATTTCAGAAAGTTAATAGTTAACCGTTAATAGTTAATACTAGCAAAGACAACCATTAACGAATAACTATTAACGAATAACTGAAATCAGTTGTTCCAAATCGCCCAAGCTTTTTCAGCTTGCAGGTGCAACATCTCCAAACCATTTTTGATGTTGGCTCCTTGCATCTCTGCTTTTTGCAAGAACACCGTGCGGGCTGGGTTATAGATCAGGTCGTATACATAGTGCTTCGATGTCAACAAGTCGCAATTGATGGGAGGCATGGAGTTCGTATCGGGTGTCATGCCAAGTGGTGTGGTGTTAATAATCAACGTGGCCTCGGTGAGGGGCTGACTGCTCTTCTCTAGTTCTTCGTAAGAGTAATTGCCTTTTCCTTTTTCGCGCGATGCAGTTTTGAACGGGATGTTTAACTTTTTCAAAGCTTGCTGTACTGCCTTGGATGAACCGCCTGTGCCGAGCACTAAGGCAGAAGCCTCTAAAATTTTAGGAAACCATCTTTCCAATGTTTCGTAAAACGCATCGCTATCAGTATTAAAGCCTTTCAGTTTTCCGTTTTGTATTTTGATAACGTTAACTGCGCCAATTTTCTTAGCCTCGGTGTCAATATCGCTCAGCATTTTGATCACTTGCTCTTTGTACGGTACAGTTACATTTAATCCATACAGTTCGGGGTTTTCTGCTAGCAATTTTTTCAACTCCTCTACATTGCCCAATGGGTACAAGTCATAATGATAATCGCGTAAGCCTTCACGAAAAAATTTTTCATCGAAGTACGATTTAGAAAAAGAATGAGAAACAGTAGAGCCGATTAAGCCAAATTTTTTTTCCATAGTATTTTTTAAATAATGATATGCACTACTTTTTACTTCTCCCTTTCACAAAACCAATCACCATGGGAAGTATGGAGATAAGAATGATTGCAATAATTACTTTTTCGAAATTATTTTTAATGATGGGTAGATTGCCAAATAAGAAACCGAGCATCGTTAAACCCACCACCCAAAGTACACCACCCGCCACACAATTTAAAATGTAGTTTCTGTATTTCATACTACCAGCACCCGCTACAAAAGGGGCAATGGTGCGCACAATGGGAACAAACCGCGCCATGATAATTGTCTTCGCTCCGTGTTTTTCGTAGAATGCCTCTGTTTGAATGATGTAATCTCGTTTGAAAAACAAGATGCGTTCCTTGCTTTTAACGAATGTGCCAGCAAAACGGCCAACAAAATAATTTACATTATCGCCCAATAGTGCAGCCACAATTAAAAGAGGGATAATGAACATGACATTCAATGTTGAATTGGGCAAGGCAGCTATCGCCCCTGCGGCAAACAGCAATGAATCGCCAGGGAGAAATGGCATGACAATGAGACCTGTTTCTGTAAAGATGATTAGAAAGAGAATCACGTACGTGAGCGTGCCATAGTCATTTACTATAGCAATTAAGTGCTGATCTAAATGAAGTATAAAATCGATTAAGAATTCCATTGATTTAATCTGCTTCGAATGGCGGTGCTGCGTTGGTGTCTTTCTTTCTCTCTAGGCCAAGGAAATGCAAAAACGTATCGCCACGCAAACCTAACCGAATCGTTTCCAATGGAATGATTTCGTTGGGGGCAATGTTGCCTAAGTTCACATTTGCGCCAAGCAATTTGATGAACCAAACCTGTTGCGCTTTTTGGGGTGCTTCCCAAATAATTTTTTCAAACGGAATTTTTGTCAATATCTCTTGCACTAAGCCAGAGCGCACTTCACCACTAGAACGGAACAAGCCTACGTTGCCGCCTTCGCGCGCTTCACCAATTACCTTCCAAGCACCAGCATCCAATTCTTTTTGCATGAGGTCGATCCACAAATAAGGAGGAATAATTTTATCTGCATCTTTAGAACCGACTTCAGAAAGAACGGTTACTTGCGTAGAGAGCTGCTTGATGTAATCTAATTTTTTATCGTGATCTAAATCAATGGATCCATCGGAGACTTCCGCAAATCCCATATCGTATTTATCTAACACCTTGCGGTAATCGTCAAATTGATCGCGGATGATAAATGCTTCGAAGAGCGTGCCACCAAAATAACAGGGGAGGCCTGCATCTTTGTACACTTTTAATTTCTCTTTCAAGTGAGGCGTAACAAACGAAGTAGCCCAACCCAATTTAACAATGTCAACATGGTCGGCAGCAATGCTCATGAAGTCTTCTGCTTCGCGTACGCTGAGGCCTTTATCCATTGCCATAGTAAAGCCCTTCTCTCTGGGCTTGGTAGTGCGCTCAGGTAAATTTTTAAGATGGTAGTTCATTAGGGATTTTCTTTTCTAAACTGATCGATGATTTTGTAGAAGGCTTTTTGCGTTTCCATTTTTGGAAAAAATTCAAAAAGAACTTTATGCCCTTCAAAGTCCAAAATTAATGCATTTTCTAAATATGTAAAGGCCTCTTTAAATTGACCTGCCTCGATAAGGTAAACGGCCATGCGATATAAGAACTCTGGTTCCTTAGGTGCATCTTCCATTCCTTGTAGAAGGACTTCCACAGCTTTTTTTGGTTCGCCTTGCTCATAATAAATGAATGACCAGTTGAGCCAAATCTCTTTATCATCGGGTGCCAAGTTGGCCGCCTCCTCGTAGGCACTAATACTAGAAATGGTATTGCCGATTTTAAATTCCGCATGCGCAGCCGCTTTCCAATATTCTGAATTGAGGTGATTGATCTTAATGGCTTTATTAAAAAAGTGCAATGCTTGATACCACTTCTCTTGCTTTTCTAAACAACTGCCCGCACCAAACCAAGCTTCATCATACAACGAATCTAACTTGGCCGACTTTTGAAAATATTTTAAGCCCAAATCATAATACCCTATGTTTTCATACGCTGCACCAATGCAACAATATACTTCGGGGCTTGGGCCTTCTATTTCTATGGTCTTGTTAAATTCTTCTAACGCTTCTTTGTGCTTGTCGATATTCATGAGCGAGTTGCCCATGTTGAAATGTGCGGATGCAAAACTATCATCGATGGCTAATGCGTAACCGTACGCATCAATAGCCTCATCATATTTTTCCAACTTATTGCAAACGATGCCCAAGTTGTACCAAGCGGCAGCAGAGTAAGGATCTTCGTCAATAAATTTTTTGTAGTATGATAGACTGCTCTCCAATTGCCCTGCTACATCTAAGCAAAAAGCCAATTCGTATAGAGAGCCTTCGTGGTTGATGTTTTCTTCGATGGAGTTTTTATAAGACTCAATCGCTTTGTCGTAATCTTCCATGCTTTGATAAGCGAGGCCAATGTTATAATAGATATCATCCTTTTCATCATCTGCATGAGAAAGAATTTCTTCATACACAATGATGGCTTCTTTATACTTTCCTTGCAAAGACAAAATGGAACCGATGGAAAGATAAATCTCACTATCCATGGGATGCAAGTTGCTTGCTTTCTCTAGCAACTCCAATGCTTCTTCATATTGCTCTAGGTTAGAAAGGATTTGCGCTTTCACGGAAATCAATTCGGTTGAAAATGGAAATTGATCCATAGCGTTGTTCACCGCAGTGAGTGCTTTTTTGAACTTCAATTTTTCCATGTAATGATCTACGATGATCTCGTAGGCATCCATGTCAAAATAGCTTAGTGAATTGGCGCGGAGATTGTCTTCGTAGCGCTTGATCAGCTCCTCTTCTTCTTCCCTCTTTCTGAATTCGTGGCTCATCGGTCAAAAGGTTTTTCTAATGTAGGAAAATTTTACGGTAGTAAAAATTTTAGCCTATATTTTCTACAAAGTTCTTGCAATAAAAAGTGAATGGCAAGTTGCGATTCTTATTTCTTTGTGTTATAAGTACGCTGGTAATAGTCGCAGCACCTATCTAGCGTTTCTGACAGGGTTTTGTACTTCATAGTTAAGTGTTCAACCGATTTTTTGTTTGAATAAGTAAAAATTTCTTTCGTTGCCTTTACCGATTCGCGGGTAATCAATGGCCTAGTGCCAAATACGCGACAACGTATTTCTTCGGTAAGCGCAAATGCTGTCAGTAGTTTGCTTCCCACTTTAATGCTCGGGGCTTTTTTCTTTAGTCGAAGAGCCATTTGTTCAAACAATTCTTTAAAACTAATAGTGCCAGCACTGGCAATGAATCGTTCACCAACAAAATTTTGTCTGCATAATTTGAATACGATTTCTGCTACATCTTCTACATCTACATAGTTGGCTTGGCCACTGCTATAGAATTTTTTCTCTTTCCAAATGTAGTGGAACATCTGCGAACTACTTTTCTCCCAATCGCTGGGAGCCAAGATGAAGGATGGATTGACAATGTTAGCGGGCAATCCCTCCTCTATTCCTCGGTATACTTCCAACTCGGCCAAGTATTTTGATTTCGCATACGCTGAATTAAGTGGACTATCAATCCATTTACTGTTCTCGTCAAGAATGGAAGAACCTTTTTGGCGACCAAGTGCCGCTACTGAACTGATATGGATTAATTTTTTGATGCCGTTGGTAAGACAAGCGTTTACCACATTTTTAGTTCCGTCTACATTTACTTTGTAGAGTTGGTCTTCTTCTCTTGGATTGAAAGAAACCATAGCCGCAGCGTGAATGACGCAGGAGGCATCTTTGAATGACTCGTTCAATGAGATAGTGTCAGTAACGTCTGCATCGCGCCAAGCGATTTTGCCTTTCAAATCATCCGTCAAATGCGTGTCACTTGTTCTCCTTTTGAGCCCAATGACAGATTCACCTTCGGCCACCAACTTTCGCAGAATGAAGCTTCCTAGTAATCCGTTGGCGCCTGTGACTAGAATCATGCTTTGATTTTAGATTTATGATTTGTGATTTTATAATTGGTTGCCACAGATTCAATTAAAGGCTAACCTACAAGTTGGGTTTTGAAAACAAAAACTCGATCAGTGTGATTGGGACCAATCACTGTTTTAGTTATTCATATAGCTATCTAAATACGGATTTTTGTGGGCCAAAGAATAAGTAAGCGCTGGCTATTTAGATGTAAGCTTTGGAAGACCAATTGTTCTCAACGTTTCATTTGCTTTATCAACTTTATCTTGAAAGATTGGCATATTCAAATACTTTTCAAGTGACTTATCGATTCTCACTATTGGTATTTTCTTTTCGTTTAATTCCTGTATTGATTTCATTTCTGTCAATATTTAGGCTATAAATTTACGTTATTTTCGTTTCACTACAAAGGCGGTGTAATTCATATCTTTCTTAAATTCCTCCCACTCACCTTCAAGTTGTCCAAATACATAAAAATCTTTTTCCACTTCGTCAATGTACTTGGTAATCCCCATTCTATAAAGTCGTGTTCTTGCTTTTGTACTTCCAGTCGCGTAAACCCAAACGTCTCTATACACTTCTGTAAACATATAAACTGCGGAAACCACCGTTGCTAAAACTTGCTCGCTATCTCCGTTGTTTGAAACTACTCTATCATCAATGTCACCTACTTCAATGTCTTTGTCACCAAATGCTAAATTATAATATCCTTTTAATGCAGTTTCACTAAATTTTATAAGTTTCTTTATCCGTCCTTTGGGACTTTCGCTAGTAAATTCAAATACCCTTAAAGTTTTTTCTGCCACAAGTTCGTAACGGGGCAATTTCATACGCTTCCTCTATAAATTTAAATCGAAAATAGTGTATCATTTAGCAACGGAAGCTCAAATGCCTTTTGAACATTCTTGTTCAACGTAGCCTTTTTTAGCGCCTCCGCTTGTATTACGCTGTGGCAATCACTACCTAATAAATCTACCCAACCTTTATCAATAAATTGTCTCGCTAGCTTTTGAATGGGTGACGAGTAGAAGCCAATAACGGAAAGTGTGTTCAGTTGAAATAATACGCCACGGTTACGCAAGTCCTCTGCTTTTGCCATTGTCATGTAGCTGTATCTTTCGGGGTGCGCAAGTACCAAGCGATAACCTTGTGTAGTTGCTTGAAAAATAAAATCTTTCAATTGAAAAGGCTCGCTGAGGAAATTGGTTTCAAATAGCAAGTAGCGTTGGCCAAATGTAAGCAAGGGCTCTTTGTTGATGATCTTCGCATAGAAAACTTCGTCTAAGTAATATTCAGCGGCAGCTTGCACTTCCACGTTTATTTTTTTTTCTAAAAGGAATTGTTTTAGCTCGGCTAGCTTTGCTTGGATGCCTATTGGATCATTCCTATAGGTATCGTTCATGATGTGGGGTGTGGTGATGATTCGCTGAAACCCCATTTCTAAAAAATCGGTGATCACTCGCTCGGCTTCCTCCCAACTCTTAACGCCATCGTCTAATCCAGCAAGCAAGTGAGAATGAATGTCCGTGGTAAATGGATATTGAGCGGCAGGCTTAGGTTTCTTGAAAAAGGAAAACACTATGCTTTAAATAAATTTTTCCAACCTTTCTGTTTAGGACTGTCTTCGTAGTACCCATACCCATACGATTTACCAGAGGAGGGCAGCGCATTTAAGACAACGGCCAATCCCGTAAGGCGATGAATGCTGGTCAACCGATTGAGGTTATTCAAAAATTCTTTTTTAGAATAATTGGCACGCACTACATAAATCGAAAGATCGGATCGCTTCATGGCCATGATGCCATCTGTAACCAAACCAACAGGTGGCGTGTCGATCACAACAAAATCATATTCTGCTTTCAGTTCTTCTAATAACGAAGAGAACTCACCATTGAGCAAAAGCTCAGAAGGATTGGGCGGGTGCGGCCCAGCAGGCATAAAGAACAAGTGTTCAACGTTTGTTTTCTGAACACACTCTTGCCAAGTTGTTTTCTTTATCAAAACGGTACTCACTCCCTTAGATGGATCTTCTGCCAATAGATAACTTTTGTTTTTTTGCTTGCGCATATCAAGGTCAATTAATAGCACTTTTTTCCTTGACATAGCCAATACTCCTCCTAGATTAGCTGCTAAAAATGATTTGCCTTCGCCTGAAATTGTAGAAGTGATGGTGATGATTTTTTTATTCCCGCCAGCCGTAAAGAAATCCAAATTGGTTCGTAATGAACGAATCGATTCACTCACCATCGACTTAGGGTTATCAATCACATGAAATTCTGAAATCGATTTACGATTGGATACGGGGATTACACCCAGCAATGGAACTGAAACTGCTTTTTCTACTTCTTGCGTACTAGTGATTTTATTGTTGATCAAATAAACTATTCCAATAAAAAAGAAATTCAAAACAAGGCCAGCCACTAACCCAATGCCAAGGATTAAATATTTTTTTGGCGAGATCGGTATTGTTGGCAACGTAGCGGGAGATAGGATTTTAAAATCAGGTGTGTTGCCCGCTTGCGCAATTTCAAATTGAGCCTTCGATTGCATCATAGAAAGATAAAACTCTTCATAAAGTTTGTAGAAGCGTTGATTTTTTGAAAACTGCGTGTTCTTATCAGGCATGGTGGCAAATTCTTTTTCCAGTCGATCTTTTGTTTGCCCTAGCTCAGCCAGTGTTTTGAGCCATTCCTTTTTAAGTTCTGCTAGTTGACCATATACTAATTCCTTTAACGAATTCATTTCTTTCTCCTTCTGCCGAAAGGCAAATGTATTTTCATTGTAGGCAAGACCTAATCGATCGCGTTCTTGTTGCATGCGACTGAGGTCTTCTAATTTTTTATTAAGGTAATCAGGCAAGAAATTTCGCTGCTGATAAGAGATGGCAAGCTTTCCGTTATTGATACCATCAATGGTTTCATTCAATAGAGTCATCCTTTTTGCCAATTGAAACCGTTGTGAGTCCGCACGATTAATTGCTATAATAGTTCTTTTTAAATCTTGGCCCAGGTCACTGCTTTTGTTTTGTAGTGTGAAGTTTTCAAAGTAGGTCTCAAAATTTTGCATCCGCTTTTCCACTTGCGAAAGCTCATTGTTCAGCCATCCTATTTTTTGCCGATTGGCCAAGTTCTTTTGCTCATTGCTGTACGCGATATAAAGTGAATCAACTTTATTGACAATATCATAAGCCTTTAAAGAATTGTTGTCTTGAAAAGATACACTGATTGTATTCGCATTAAAATTAAGGGGCGATACGTTGATGTTTTTTGAAAGATAATTAATCAGCGAACCTCTGCTATTAATGATAAAGTAATAATCATTGGCATCGCTTTGTTCAAAAAATCTTGTGCGAGCAAATACAAACTCATTTCCATTTAGCGAAATGGGTTTACCGAAACGCCCCTCGGTAAAGCTCCCGGTATCATTGAGTCTGATTTTAAACGATTCTCCATCTATAAAATCAAAATAGATAGGTTTATCAAAATGAGATGGCTCTATCTTATTAATGTACACCAAAAAAGGTGAACGCTTATACATTTCGTCTTTCAGCACATTGCCAATGCTGTAGTAACTGATTTGGATATCCAACGAATCGATAACGCGATCAAAAAAGACTTTGGATTTAATTTGCTCAATCTCGCCAGCTATCATGTTGAGATTTTGATCCTCTACAAGGGTCTTGATACCAAGCTCTGTGGCATCTCGTTTGATGTCCAACTTCATTTCTGATTGTGACTCAAATAAATCTTTCGTCCACCTAATGGTAAGATAGGCTACCAAATTACAAACAATAAATAGAGAAAGTATCCACCATTTATTTTTGCGCACCACTGATAGTAATTTGTCAGTATCGATGCCTTCTATTTGGCTATTGTTTATGGGGGCGAATTTTTCCAACGGATTTTCTAGCTCAATTTAAAGTTCTAACAACTGCTACCAGGGTAGCCAAGCTAACAATCACACTGATGATCGTGAAATTATCGCGCAAGGCTTCCGTGAATGGTCTTCTGATAGGCTCTACATACACTACGTCTCCTGGCTCCACCAACATATTTCCATCCTTAAATCCTTGTATAGTGCTAAAGTCTACTTGATAAACATGATCATTCCTGATCAATTTAATATTTTGCGCCTTCGCATCGTTGTTCAAACCTTTCGCTAAAGCAAGCACTTCCACCAATGTAACATTTTGATTGGTAAGAGGAATAACTTGCCCGCCCAACGCACCTAATACAATCACTCTCTTATTCACGTAACTGATTACGACAAAAGGTTCTTTAAAATAGTTAGTGTATTCTTTTTGTGCAATTTCTTCCGCTTGACGTAGTGTGAGACCTTCAATTTTTAATTCCCCTATCATAGGAAACTTTACTAAGCCATTCAACTCAACTAAATAATTAAATTGATTTGCCTGAGTGGCATTTGCATTTGTAGTAGGAGTAGTGGTTAGCTCTGGGTTAGGGTCAATAATCTTTTCTCCTTTATTGGAAAACACATCCAGTTTAATCAGATCATTTTTTTGAATAACGTAGTTTTTTTCTGTGGCACTTGCCTCGCGTTTAAATGTTTCTGGCTTGGCGGTTTCGGTAGCCTTGAACATGATGTTCTGCTTGTAAGAACCGCAGGAAGTAAAGAGGATGCCTAAGACAAGGAAAAGTAGGTTACGCACAGTTTGACGCTTAAAATATGCTCAAATTAAGTAAATTATTAGTAAGAATCTCAGGCGGGATATGAAAAGAGGATTCTATCTCAAACGAAGGGATGCTATTTATTAGCCTTGAGGTTATCAATCGTGTTCAGGTACTTTGAAACGACAATCTTCTCATCAAACTCACTCTCCATTTTTTTCCGACCATTTTCACCAAATCTTTTGAGCGTCTCGTCATCGAAGTTGGCCATTTCAAACATTTTGTCGGCCAGATCATCCACGCTCTTCAGTTTGCAAAGCAGGCCATTGAACTGATGGCTTACTACATGGTGGCAGCCGGGCACATCCGTGGTGATGATTGGCTTAGATGAACTAGATGCTTCCAATAAAGTTCTAGGTGTTCCCTCTCGGTAAGAAGGCAAAACAACACAATCAGCCTGATTGATAAATTCTCTCACATCCTTGGTAGTGCCTAGATATTCCACGGTGCCTGATTGTACCCATTCGTCAATCACTTTCAATTGAATCCCTCGCTGGTGTTTGGGGTCTTTTGCTCCTAATATTTGAAACCGGGCATTTACGCCTTGCGATTTCAATCTCTTTACGGCATCAATAAATTCTAAAATGCCTTTGTCGGTGATAAGCCTAGAGATCAACAAAAAAGTAAACGGTTGGTTTCTTTTGAAATCTACAGGAGTGAATCTCGATAAATCAATACCTGAGCCTGGCAGCAGATCAGTAATTTCTTTTGAAACCAATTTCCTATCTACAAAAAGAGAAAGGTCATCAGGATTTTGGAAAAATACTTTTTTAGGAAAGCGGAATGCCCATTTGTAAAGTGAAATAGCAATAGTGGAAACGAAATTGTCTTTTAAAAAGATAGTGCCAAGTCCGCAGACATTGTTCACCACAGGTATTTTTAGCATAGCCGCTGCAAACGTTCCGTAAATGTTGGGCTTGATTGTGTAGTGAAGAATTACATCTGGCTTCAGTCTTCGATAGATGAAGAAAAGCTCAAATACCAAAGCAAAATCTTTGATGGGATTCGCCCCTCTGCTGTCCATTCGTACATCGTGATGGGTGCACCCTGCTTCTTCTAATAAGTGTGAATAATCATCGTGCGGGGCAACGGTATGCACCTCATGACCTTGAGCGATCAGTGCTTTTACAAAATTCAACCTGAAATTGTAGATGTTCCAAGATGTATTTAAAACAATAGCTACTCTCATTTTTGCCAACTAGCAGCCTCGGATTGACCGTCCTGAGCTGCTTTTACGGTTTAGGTTAGTGAACAGAAAACGGTTATTTCATTGGTTTTCTATTCATTAAATCTTGTAAAACTATAAAAAAGTAACCTGTTAAGAGAAACAACTTCATAATTTTGTGCACACATGGGAAATACACAAAGCAAAGCGGTGCTGGTGGCCTTGGCCGAGCCAGCTAGCAAACCTGAAGAAACCACCGAGCATTTAGATGAACTGGCTTTTTTGGCAGAGACGGCTGGAATCAAAACCATCTCAAAGTATGTGCAACGGCTGCCACACCCCGATGTGCGCACCTTTGTGGGTAAGGGCAAGCTGGAAGAGATCAAGGAATTTGTCTTTGCCAACGGAATTCAAAACTTGATTTTTGATGATGACCTGAGTCCTTCTCAGCTACGGAACATTGAGCGTGAATTCAACCCCGAAAGCCGCGAAGAGAAAACCAGAGTCTACGACCGAAGCCTTTTGATCCTAGACATTTTTGTAATGCGCGCACAAACAGCACAGGCACGCACGCAAGTGGAACTGGCCATGAACCAATACTTATTACCTCGCTTAACGCGGATGTGGACGCACTTGGAACGACAGCGAGGCGGCACGGGCGCACGTGGTGGTGCTGGGGAGAAGGAGATTGAAACCGATAGGCGAAATATTAAAAATTCGATTTCTGTTTTAAAGGAAGAACTGAAGAAGATTGATAAGCAACGGGTAACACAGCGAAAGTCTCGTAACAGTATTGTGCGAGTATCATTGGTGGGCTATACCAATGTGGGCAAGTCAACGATTATGAATTTACTCTCCAAAGCAGATGTGAAAGCGGAGAATAAATTATTTGCAACGGTAGATGCCACCGTGCGCAAAATGGTTATTGGCGATATTCCCTTTTTGCTTTCCGATACCGTTGGGTTCATTCGCAAGCTGCCACATCACTTGATCGAATCTTTTAAATCAACACTGGATGAAGTGCGCGAGGCAGATATTTTATTGCACGTGGCCGACATGGCGCATCCGTTCCACAACAATCATATTGAAGTAGTGAAACAAACCCTTGCCGAAATAGGTGCAGGAAATATCACCACTATTTTAGTATTGAATAAAATTGATTTGGCACAAGATGCTCCTATTGATTTTGAGCAATTGAAAGGCTACTACCGTGAGCAAGGTTTTGATAAAGTGGTTTTCATTTCGGCAGTTTCCAAAGAGAATATTCAATTATTGAAACAAGTAATGTTTGAAGCAGTGAGAGAAAAGCACTTGCATATTTATCCGAATTATGTGCAGTCTGAGATGGCAGCTTATTTAAATGTCTCTTAGTTGCTTTGTCTGCGAATGTCGAATTATATCTCTTGATCGAAAATATCTTTCAGATTGATCTTAAAATTGGGAAGGAGATTTTCTCCTGAAAGTATAGTATGAAAGCTCACTTCTTCTGTTTTTTCGTTGGCTCGGTAGATGGTGGTTTTCTTTTTTTGAGGATTAATAAGCCATGCTAGTATGCAACCGTTATCTATCCACTCTTTCATTTTCTCTTTCAACTGTGGTAACGAATCGGAATCTGAAAGGATTTCAATGACGAAGTCTGGGCAAACCTGATAGAACCCTTTTTTTTGATGAGGCGCTAGCTCTGAAATCCTTGCCTTGGAAACAAAGGCAGCATCGGGGCTTTTGATAGCTCCATTTGATAGCTTGAAACCAGCATTGTTCCCGAATGTAAAGCCCAACTTTGATTTTCGATTCCAAAGATTCAATTCCGAGCTTACGTCATTATTCCAAAATTCAATATTGGTTGAGGTAGGTGGCATAACTATTATCTCTCCTTTGGAGTTACGTTCGAAGTTTAAAGGCTCGTTTTCAATACAAAATCGCTCGAACTGCCGATCAGTCATCCCTCCAAATGATTTTGTTTTGATTTCTATTGGAAATACCATGATCAAATGTATGATATTTAGGTATAATTTTCAATGCTCAAAATCTTAACTGCCACTCAAACCAAGCAACTCGATCAATACACCATCGAGCACGAACCTATTGCCTCGATTGATTTGATGGAGCGCGCGTGCCACGCTTTTACCGATTGGTTTGCGCAGCATTATCGCCAAAATAAAAAGATTGGTATTGTCTGCGGCACGGGAAATAATGGGGGAGACGGCTTGGGCATTGCACGGCTTTTGGTGGAAGCCCACTACAATGTAAAAGTTTGGATTGTGCGAGGCGAAGTAAAAGAATCGCCTGATTTTAAAATCAATTTTGAAAAGGCGAAAATAAGTAGAGTGGCTTTGAATGAAATCTCTTTGCCATCCGATCGCGGACTTTTTGGCGGCTGCGATATTTTGATCGATGCACTTTTTGGTTCTGGTCTTTCGCGCCCCGTGGAAGGAATCTATGCGCAAGTGATCCGTTGCTTCAATGAGACCAACGCCATCAAGATTGCCGTAGATATTCCTTCTGGTCTGATGGCCGATCAGCCCAGCAAAAGTGAAATCGTGCAAGCACATCGAACGATTTCTTTTCAATTGCCCAAACTGGCATTCTTCTTTCCAGAAAATAACAAGTATATAGGCGGATGGAATTTAGTGGACATTGGTCTCAGCAAACAATTTTTGAAAGAGGTTGACACCAATCATTTCTTCGTCACTAAGCAATCAGTAAAAAAAGTCTTAAAGCCTCGCACCATTTTTTCGCACAAAGGAAACTATGGTAATGCTTTGTTAATTGCTGGCTCGCTGGGCAAAATGGGGGCTTGCATTCTATCCGCGAAAGCGAGTTTGCGTGCTGGTCTCGGTTTGCTTACCGCTCACATTCCGAAAAACGGAAACGCCATTCTACAAACTGCCGTACCAGAGGCCGTGTGTGTTTTCGATTCCCATGAAAATCATTTTTCTTCTTTGCCCGAAAATCTTTCTTATGATGCCATCGGCATTGGCCCAGGGCTAGGTCAACACACAGAAACCGTTAAAGCCTTAGAGCAATTATTGAATCAATACCAAAAACCAATGGTGATAGATGCCGATGCTTTGAACATCATTTCTTGCAACAGACATTTGCTTTCAATCATCCCGCAAGGAAGCATTCTTACTCCACACCCCAAAGAATTTGAGCGATTGGTAGGAACATGGGCAAATGATTTTGAACGATTGGAAAAACAAAAGGCTTTGTCTGCACAACTCAACTCCATCATTGTGTTGAAAGGTGCTTACACTTCCATTGCTATGCCACAAGGTCAAGTGTATTTCAATTCCACGGGCAACCCCGGCATGGCCACAGGCGGAAGTGGCGATGTGCTGACAGGAATCTTGACAGGCTTATTGGCGCAAGGCCACACATCCACTGAGGCTACCATCTTGGGCGTTTATCTACACGGCCTCGCTGGCGATCTGGCAGCCAGCACGTTAGGCATGAATTCGATGATTGCTTCTGACCTCATCGACTTCCTGCCGCAGGCTTTTAAAAGTATTTCGTAAGTTTATTTTGACTTCTTTTAAACTTTTGGCTCACGAATTGCATCCAAAAGACATTAAAACACGTAAGTAGCAGTAATGAACGCCCGCAAAATCATTTTTATTGTATTGATTGCCTTCTTGGACGTCAATTTTTGTTTTGCGCAAGCGAAAGACGAAAACTTTTCTGGTCAAACCGATCCTGTAAAATCCATTCAGGTTTTTCCAAACCCAGCTACCGAGTTCCTTACCATCAAGTTTGAAACACCCATCGCCAAAAAAACAAAGTTCACCATCCACAACATCATCGGCAACGAATTGGAAATAGAGCCAGAGTTTGTAGATGAATATGAAGTACACATCAAAGTAAAAGACCTGCACGAAGGTTATTATTTCTTGGCTATTCAAAGTGCGAGTTTCAAATCTACGTTCAAGTTTTTGAAGAGGTAATTTAGTTTTTGGGCGGGGGCCTCTGCCCGATAATATCCCTGCCTACCAGCAGGCGTTCCAAACCCTGCGTGCACACGTTGCCTACGTCTCATGCCAACGTCCCTGCCTGCCGAAGCCGTAGCGCAGGCAGGTATCCCTGGGCCGAAGCCAGTTCGTAGTTTTCTGCTTACCTAATCGTTTGCCGCGCAACATCTCATTCACGAGCCAAATATCCAATTCATTCGAAAAAAAATTAATTTTTGAGTAATTTTAGAGAATATTCAAAACAAGATGTCACAAGTTTCCAATAAAATTAAGCTAAAGAAGATAACCCTTAATGGGTTCAAGTCATTTGATCATTCTGATCACGAGATAAAGTTTGGTGATGTTACGGTATTGATTGGTGCCAATGGCGCAGGGAAGAGTAATCTTGTTTCATTTTTTAAAATGATAGGGTATATGATGACCAAGGCACTTCAACAATATATTGGTGATCAGGGAGGAGCTTCTTCAATTTTACATTTTGGGCCGAAGATTTCTCCAAGGCTTACAGCTAAATTAGAATTTGAGAACGAATCATTTCATGATAGCTATGAATTTTCACTAGCTCATGCTGCTAAAGATAGCATGATTATCACAGAAGAGATTCTCATGTATCATGAGAAAACAAGACCAAATCCATTTCGGATAACTCTCTCACCAGGCATTAAAGAATCTGGCCTCCCAGATGAGATTTTAAAACAAGAAAATAATGCCGTACAACAAGTTATATACAACCTACTCCGTAATTGTAGGGTCTACCAATTTCATGACACATCATCAACATCAAAAATCAGAAATAGTGGTTACATAAATGACAGTGATTATTTAAGGAGTGATGCTGGCAATTTAGCCGCCTTTCTATACTCGATGCAACAGGTTGAGGAAACCAAAAATTATTATGAAAGGATTGTAAGACACATAAGCAATATAATGCCACAATTTGGTGATTTTGTTTTGCGGTCTTCTGCAAGAAACAAAGAGTATATACTTCTAGATTGGAAAGAAAAAAATGGTGATTATCTATTTGGTCCTCACCAACTCTCGGATGGAACTCTTCGATTCATGGCCTTAGCTACTCTGCTATTGCAAACCCCTAAGAAATTACCACCAGTTATAATTTTAGATGAGCCCGAACTTGGCCTTCATCCTTCAGCTATTTCTGAATTAGCAGGAATGATTCGAACCGCTTCAAGGTATTGCCAGGTAATTATTGCGACACAATCACCAAGGTTATTGGATGAATTTAAACTCAATGAAATCATTGTTATTGAGAGAGAAAATAAGACTAGTGTATTCAGGGATTTCAATGAACAACAATTAGAAAATTGGCTAAAAGATTACAGTTTAAGTGAATTGTGGGAAAAAAATGTAATCGGAGGTCAACCATGAAAAAATTCCAAAGACTGCACATAACGGCAGAGGGTCACTCTGAAGAAAAATTTGTTAGGGATGTTCTCTGTAATCATTTAGGTGATTTTAATATCAGCGTTGACGCAAGACGCGTTCTTACTAAAAAGGACAAATTTAAAAGTTACAGAGGGGGCATAGTCCGATTTGAAAAATTCAAAAAGGACATAACAAATTGGCTTTTAGAAGACAATAAGCCTGATGTGAGATTCAGTACTATGATAGATATGTATGGTCTGCCCAAAGATTTTCCAGGACAAATTGAAGCTTCAAAAAAACAAGATCCTTATGAAAAAGTAAAAATCTTAGAATCTAAACTTGAAGAGGAAATTGATGATAAAAGGTTTATCCCATATATTCAATTGCACGAATTTGAATCGTTGGTTTTCTCCAAACCTGATATGATAAAATACGAATATTATGGACGAGAGCCAGAAGTTTCTAAGTTAGAGAAAATGCTGAAGGAAAAAGAAAGTAATCCCGAACTAATAAATGATAGTGCTATAACTGCACCTTCAAAAAGAATAGAATCATTAATTCCTGAATATGATAAAGTGAATAGTGGCGTTCTAATTTTGAAAGCAATTGGAATTGACCATATTCGAAATCAGTGTAAGCATTTCAATGAGTGGCTTACTAAACTTGAGGCATTATAAAAATGATTTACCAACCCAAGCCTTCGTTGGTGTAGGTTCAAAAGTAGTCGTTGACCTGCTGCGCATACAAACTTTGTAGAGATGTCGCGTAAGTTGGTCAGGCGGCCAACTTAAACTGCGTGAAGAACACCAACATGGGCGAGTTGTATCTAACTTTCAGCATCTGAGCTTGTGTTTCTTAACTCCTACCTTATTCGTACTTTTCTGGTCTTAACGCCATCTCATTGACTTACCTCCTCGCTATCGACATCGGCACTACTAGCACAAAAGGCTTGGCTGTGACTTCAACGGGTGAGGTGGTTGCATCGCACCAAGTATTTTATCCCACCCAATATCCTACGCCTGGGCATGTGGAGCAAGACCCTGAAGTTATTTTTCAGGCGGTGATAAAGTCGATTCAGGAAGTTTCAAAAAAAACAGCAAGTCATCGATTTGCGGGAATCTGTTTCAGCGCAGCGATGCACAGTGTGATGGCCGTAGATGAAAACGGAAACCCCATCACGCCATTGATCATTTGGGCAGACACTCGAAGCTCAGCTCAATCAAAAAAAATAAAAGCACTTGGCATTGCTCAACAACTTTATGTAGAGACGGGTACACCCGTTCACCCCATGTCCCCGTTGTGCAAATTGCTTTGGTGGAAAGAAAATCATCCAGAGATTATTGAAAGAGCAAATAAATTTATTTCAATAAAAGAATTTGTGATTCATCGCCTCACGGGTGAGTACTTGATCGATTACTCCACTGCCTCTGCAACCGGGTTGTTTGATAATGAGAAATTGAAGTGGTCTGTCAAGGCTTCTGAACTTCATCAGCTACCAAAAGAGAAATTTTCAATTCCTGTTTTCATCTACCATCAAGTTGTTGGCATTCATTCTTCTTTTGCTAAACAGATGGGAATTGATAGACAGTCGAGAATCATTGTGGGAGCAAGTGATGGTTGCTCTGCTCAATTAGGTAGTGGCGCAATGGAGGAAGGTGAATTGGCAATTACGCTCGGCACGAGTGGTGCAGTGCGCATGGCCAGCCACAAACAAATCTCTGATGCAAGTGGAAGGATATTCAATTACATTTTGGATGATGAATTTTTTATTTGTGGAGGTGCTACCAATAACGGCACTGCGCTATTGAATTGGTACACTGAAAAATTTGACCCAACGGCATCAAAAAACCTCATTGAGTTTGTAGATGAGGTTAATTCTATTGCACCGGGAGCGAATGGATTGATTGCACTTCCTTTTTTACTTGGTGAGCGCGCACCCATGTATGACCCCGATGCGCGAGGGGTTTTCTTTGGCGTTTCCATAAACCATACGCGCAAGCATTTTCAACGTGCATTGATAGAGGGCATCTGTTTTGAACTGAAAAGTATTGTCAATGCTATTGAGCAATCTGTTGGGCAATCAAAAAAAATAATTGTGAGTGGGGGTTTTACTCATTCCGCTGCTTGGGTGCAAATCTTGAGCAATGTATTGGGCCGGGAGTTAGTTGTTTCTGATAACCATGATGCTTCTGCGCTCGGGGCTGCTGCAATTGGTTTTAAGTCGTTGAACATGGCATTTAAAATGGATCACGCTGGCGAAAGAATTTTTTATCCAGATAAATCACTCTATGACTTGTATGAAGCGCAGTTTGAGATTTTTGAAACCGTGTATTTGCAATTAGCGTCTTCATTTGAAAAACTGAGTGATTTAAAACTTAACTCATCACTGCGGACGGGCATCGGCCAGGGATAGAAGTGGAAAGCCCGCCTGTGAGAAGTTTGGATTGGAAGTACTAAAGTGTTTTAACTTATAATGTCACTCGAAGCACGTGGCGGGCTTGAAACGGATAGCCCGGTGCCACTGCGTTTCGCGTGGCTGGCCGCAAAATTTTTTCCATAATATAAGATGCCATTATTGATTGTCGCGTTGGGTGTTTTGATTTTACTGGTGTTGATCCTGCTGAAGGTGAAACCGCTTTATGCATTGCTGGGGGTTTCGTTACTAGTTGGTCTAGGTGAAGGCATGGGCTTTGTCACCACTCTTCAATCTATTGGGCTGGGAATTTGGGATACGTTGAAGAACATCGCGCTCGTGCTTTGCCTCGGTGCGATGCTGGGCAAGATGATCGAGACCAGTGGCGCGGCCAACAGAATCTCGGATACGTTGATAGCGTGGTTCGGTAAAAAAAATATTCAGTGGGCGGTGATGCTCACGGGCTTGATTGTAGGTATTCCACTTTTTTATAATGCGGGGTTTGTTATTCTTATTCCGTTGGTTTTTTCTATTGCGCTATCGGCAGAAGTACCCATTTTATTAGTGGGCATTCCGATGGCGGCTTCGCTTTCGGTTACGCATGGTTTTCTGCCACCGCACCCTGGGCCCACTGCTATTGCAGCTATCTTTCATGCCGACTTGGGCAAGACGTTGCTGTTGGGATTTGTGATTGCGCTTCCAGCAATAATCTTAGCTGGGCCGATTTTCTCTCAGTCATTAAAAAATATGAATGTGGCTATTGCACTGACAAAAGTTGCTCCAAAAAAAAATCAGATCGAATTGCCAAACTCTAAAGTGAGTTTCTTCATTGCTCTTTTTCCTGTGGTGTTGATTGCGTTGTGTGCCATTCTTCAGACTGCTATCTCAAATGATAGAATCATTATTATTCTAAAATTTTTCGGCAACCCAATCACAGCTCTCTCTTTGGCGTTGCTGCTTGGTGTGAATATTTTTTGGATACGCGAAAACAAAAAGCCAAGTGAGTTGGTATCCACATTATTTCAATCCATCAAAGACATTGCGTTGATCGTGTTGGTGATTGCGGCTGGCGGAGCATTCAAACAGGTATTGATTGATAGTGGTGTGGGCATTTACATCAAAACAATCGCTACGGGCTTTTCACTTTCTCCGCCATTGTTGGCATGGAGTGTAGCGGCACTTATTCGAATATCGATAGGTTCAGCTACTGTAGCAGGGCTTACTGCCGCAGGCATCGTGCTTCCTTTTTTATCTGTTCCTGGGGTTCACCCCGAGCTGATGGTGCTTTCGGTGGGAGCGGGGAGCCTCATGTTTTCGCATGTGAATGACACGGGTTTCTGGATGTTCAAAGAATATTTTAATTTGTCGCTGAAACAGACCTTTCTATCTTGGACGATGATGGAGACGATTATTTCTGTAACGGGCTTGGTCGGGGTTTTAATCTTAGATAAAATCATTTAATTAATTCTTGAACCACATAGACACATAGTACACATAAGATTTTCACGTAGCGTTATTTTTCTATGTGTGTATTACTTTGTTTCTATGTACCTATGTGGTTCAATTTTGGGTCAGATCAAAACGTAAAACTTAATAAACTATGCAAATCGGATTGATTGGTTTAGGAAAGATGGGCTATAACCTCGCGCTCAATTTCAAAAGCAAGGGCTTTGATGTGGTGGCCTTTGATGTGAATAAATCTGCTTCAGAGAAAATTTCAAAAGAAGGAGTTACCACCACCGCAGCTATGAGCGATATGGCCTTGGCCTTGAATGGCAGAAAAATAATTTGGTTGATGGTGCCCGCAGGTAATGTGGTGGACGTGGTGCTGAACAACTTGAAAAATTATTTGAATGCTGATGACATTGTGATCGATGGTGGCAACTCGCATTTCAAAGATACTTTGGCGCGCGCTCGCGACTTAGAAAAAATGGGAGTGCATTTATTGGATTGCGGCACAAGCGGTGGTGTGAACGGGGCATTGCATGGCGTATGCACGATGATTGGTGGAAGGAAAGAAGTGTTCGACTACTGCGAAAGTATTTTCAAATCCATCTCTGTGCCAAATGGATATTTGTACTGCGGAAAAGTGGGCAGTGGCCATTTCACCAAGATGGTACACAACGGCATTGAGTACGGTATGATGCAGGCCATTGCCGAAGGCTTTGAACTGTTGCATCGCTATGATGGTGAAATGGATTTGGCTGCCACAGCAAAAGTTTGGAATAACGGATCGGTGGTGCGTAGTTGGTTGATGGAGTTAACGCAATCTGCCTTAGAGAAAGATGAAAATCTGGAATCCATCAAAGGCATCATGCACTCATCTGGCGAGGGCAAGTGGACGGTAGAAACTGCACTGGAGATGGGTGTGCCAACCCCTGTTATCACTATGTCATTATTAATGCGCTACCGCTCTCAGGTAGAAGACACTTTTTCTGGTAAAGTGGTGGCTGCTTTGCGGAATGAGTTTGGCGGGCACGCGGTGGAGAAGAAGTAGTTTTTCAGAAGTAGGCAGTAGGCAAATTTCAGTAGGCAAGTTGCCTATTGCTTTATTGCCTACTGCCTACTATTTATTCATCACTTCAACTTCTTCAACTCCGCTTCATAAGCTGCAAGATTTTGTTTCTGATTATCAGGTATGTTCTTGATTGCTAACTCCCAATACTTGATTGCATTCTTTTTATCACCCATTGCTGTATAGCCGCGAGCCAATCCTATATTGGGGGTGAATTTTTCTTCAGGATGTTTTTGTGCATTGTACTTAAAAATCTCTAATGCTTTTTCCTTTTTACCTGCCGCTAACAAACTGCGGCCATATTGATGAACGGCTTGTGCATTGGCATCAGGTCGCCTCACGGCTTTTTCCATTACTGCATCTGCCTCATCATTTTTGCCCATCGCTTGTAATACCTGTGATTTAGTTTGAAGTGTAAAAAACTCTTCCTGACCGCCAATGTTAGGATCCATCGCGCTGTTTGACCAAGCCAATGCTTCTTCTAAATTGATTTTATGTTGCGCACAGAAAGCCGCGGCAGTAGAAAAGTTTCTATAATCAAAGCCAGTAGAAGAACGCAACTCATTCCGCATGATAGCTGCATACAATTCATTTACGCTTGGCACTTCAATTTTGAACGGCACTTTTTTATTCTCCCATTGCAAGAAAGCCACAGCTGAATTGGATTCGCGATCGTCAAATCCATACGTGAGAAATTCAGTGTAAGCACCTTCAGAAGGAGTAGCCTCTACACGCAACGCATCTTCACTTTGATTGTAGAAGTAACTTCCCCAACTGCTAGAGTTTTTAGAAAAGATCCACGTCCACAAGCCTTCTTTCGCAACAGCCAAGAACAAACCATACGTTCCCGCTTTCAATTCTTTGCCTGCAATCTTTACATCATGCGTAAATGAAATGATTGTATTTTCATTTGCGCCAGCGCGCCATGGTGCAGCTTTTGCGGGGCCAAAGCCTTGGTCGATATAACCATAGTGAACGAGTTCGCCCCAAATGTGGCCTTTACGATCTTCCCCTGCTGGGCCGTGCACGTTGGGGCTGTTGTAAGTGATGCTTACCTCCACGGGGCCAATGAATTGGATCACCTTGGATTTTTGATTGTCGCCATTGGGTGGTTGGGTGAGCCCTTGTGCTACACTCCATGCAGAGATGGAGACAAGCAATAAGACGGTAAATAGTTTTTTCATGTGTTTTGAATTTGTTAAGGATTTAGAAAAATTTATTTGAGTATTGTCTATAACGGAAACGGCAACGTGAGAGCCGATTTTAAACGGAATGTTTTTTAAATAGCAAATTCGGAGGTTTATCGGTCAATAACATACGCAAAGAGGCGGGCTGGATTTTTACTTCGAGGCGTTGTGTAGCAGGATGGGCTTCTCCGTCTATGTGAAAAGACATCGGCTCTTTAAAATCAAGTTGTATTTTTTGCGCTTTAACAATTTCAACGAAAGATGATTTATTCAATTGCCCAGAGAACATATTGTAACCGAAACCGATCGCCTGATAGAACGGTACTTTTTTTACAAAGCAGACATCTATCAATTGATCACATACAGAAGCCTGTGGAGCAACGCGCGCATTGTTGCCGAACTGAGATGAATTGGCGAGTGCAATGATGAATGATTCCCTTTCAAATTTTTTTCCATCCAACTCCACTGCGACAGGAAATTCTTTGAAGCTCAAAAATTCTTTCATCACCAATTTCGAATAGCCCACAAAACCTCGCTTGCCGTTTTTGCCAAACATACTTGCTACGTGCCCATCAAAACCAACGCCTGAAATATTTACTGATAACATTCCATTCACTGAAATGGTATCCATGGAGATGACATTATTTGATGAGATCAACTCAAGGGATTTGATAAAATTCATCGGCAAACCTAAGTGGCGTGCGAGTCCGTTACCTGAGCCCTTTGGTAAAATACCCATGATGGTTTGTGAACCTACTAAACCCTGCGCTACTTCGTTTACGGTGCCATCACCACCTACGGCAAAGACGGTATGAAATTGATCTTCTTCTACGGCTTTTTTGGCAAGCTCGGTAGCGTGGCCACGTGCCTGAGTAAACTCAATTGTACATTCAACATTTGCCTTGACACAAGAGTCTATAATGCGACCTTCTAGAGAAGGACTGAACCCTCCACCAGAAAATTTATTGATGATGAATAATATTTTTTTGATACTGAACATTGTCAAGCGGAAGATTTATTTAAACCTTCAAATCATTTGGATTTTGACGAGTATCAAATATAGAAGCTATCAATATTATCTTTTGCTCTTTGAAAAATTGATAGATGATTTTATAGTTGCCTGATACAAGGTATCTGAAATTCAGGGGTTCAACTAAGGGATTAAGTTCATGTTGCCCCATTTCAGGAAAACGAGAAAGCGTCCTTACCTTTTTACAAACCTTACTCTTTATTGATTTGGCTATCTTAGTACTAGCTACATCTTTATAGTATTCATAAACATCGTAAAGCTGAGCTTTTGCCAAATCAGACCAGATGATTTTCATGCTTACCAATTCTCTGATTCCTTTTCCAGAGCCTCCTGGGTAGTTACTCTGCCATATTTATAATCTTCTAGTGATTTTTCCAGCATGGCTTTATAAGCTTGTGATGTCATAGGTTTTAGTTTGGCCTCATAGGCCTCTTTGACAGATTTAGTTTTCAGGCTCTCTACTTTTTTAATGACAGTGTTATCTTGAACCTTGGCTAACCATTCGATCAATGCTACCTTCCTTACAGCTATGTCCATAGTTTTATTTTTAAGTTATTTGTAAAATTAATGATTTCAATTTAAAAATCCACTTAAGTTAACAATGAACGACTTCAAACCCAGAAAAATAAAATTCAAAGCGTGGGATAAAGAAAGCCGCCTCTTAATGCGACTCAACAGCATTGAATGCAACAAAGGTGAGTTAGTCAAAAAAGATCACGTGCTCCTTCAGTTCACAGGACTTTACGATAAAGACGGTGAGGAAATTTACGATCAAGACATTCTCATGATTTCGTTGGAAAAATACATTGTGTTTTGGAACGAAACCCAGAATGGTTGGTATTACTCTGCCCTAAAGAGCCGTCATTCTTTTTCTCCTCTTTTGATGAAGGAGGCTGCTGGGATGAAAAGGTTTTGTAATTACTTTGAGTTGACTGAACAACCCTAAAGTGGCAAAAAGATGTGAGTTGATAGTCTATCGATAAGTAAATGTTAATGATATCAATATTACTTACTTAGTATTCATCCACTCTACCATTTCGTTAAACACTTGGCTTTCCGATCTTTTATCATCCAATATCATGTCGTAAGTCAGCCCCTCCACGTTTATTAAATATTCTACCATTATCCTTCCTTTGTAATAAACCAATGGAGCAAAGTGATCTGTTACTATTTCAATAAACCCGTCTGTAGATTTTTCAGCTACATCATTGTACCTTTTTATTTCTGATTCTAAGCTATAATCTTTGCCAATAAGCATTGCTTGTCTCGAAATATATTCTGGATATCCTTCCAACTTCCACAATGGTGGGTGCTTAATTGGACTAAAATTAACAAGCCCGTATTTGTTGGCTTGAAGTATATGCACCATTTCGTGGGCTAATAGTTCAGTCAAATTGACTTTGCTCCGAACACCAAAAGCAAGATTTTTAGAAATGTCCAACCTGACTTTAATTGTAACATTACCAGCGGTAGCTCTGGCGATCGGGCCCTGTCCTTGTAACTCTTCTATTTTATTGAAAATGTTATCTTGAGCTAAGAATATATCAAAGCGGTAGGTAGGATTGTGAAGCTCACATTGCTCTGTCAATTTATATGCGTTGTCTAAGATTACTTCAATGCCAACTACCTCCTCTTCGCTGTTGGAGTAAACTCGAAAACTTTTATGCTCCATCTTATTGGCGAACAAACTTTGCGGGAAAACCATCAACGTAATCAAGCCTGAAACTAAAACTACTAGTGTCAGTACTGTGCTAGCAATTGTTCTTCTAATGATCTTCTTCATTTTCAATTGGGTTAATTGCAAATAACTAAAGCATAGAGTGAATGGAAATCTGTACTCTTTAGATCAAAGTTTGAAAGCTGATGCCTTATTTTTTCAACTTAGACTGAATATAAACCACCGCCTCACCAATCGTCTGCATCTTCTCTGCATCATCATCTGGTATTTTAATATCAAAGGTTTGTTCAAATTCCATGACCAACTCTGCGTAGTCAAGTGAGTCGATGCCGAGGTCTTTTACGAAACTAGCATCTGGAGTGATCTGGGAATCAGGGACGCCCAATTTTTCTATTAGTATGGCGGTAACTTTCTTTTCTACGTCTTGCATGGGCTGTGGTTAGATCATCAAAGCTAAAAAATTCTTTTGATTATTTTTTGACAGTAGGCAGGCACGGAAGCTTTACGAGCCTAAGTTTATTTTTTCCAATTCTCAATTTTTAAACCTTGAATGGGCTCGTAGTGCTTCTCGTTATTTGTTACGAGCGTCAATCCCTTCTCTAAAGCAGTTCCTGCAATTAAAAGATCAGAAGTTCCAATTGTTTTTCCTCTTTGCCTAAGATCAGCATAGGTGTCTCCTGATAGTTCTGTTGACTCTTCTGAGAGGTTAATGATCGTATTGTTGTTTACAAATACTTCCAGATCACGAATTTGTCTCTCCGCTTTTTTGTATTTCAATCCAGCAATGATTTCGTAATAGGTGATAATGGATATGTTGATCTGTTCAAACTCTTTAAGATACTCTCCAAATCGCGCAATGACTTTCTCATCCCCTTTAAAATAGAACGATAAGATGTCTGTATCAACGAGAGCTTCCGTCACAGATCAATCTATTTGACGGTCTTTAGCTCTATTATCATGTAGCTTTTCAGTCAGGTTAGCAAATAGATCATCATCTAAATCCTTCCAAGATCCAGCCAGTTGCAGGGTCTTTTCTTTCGACTTGAATTGATTCTCTATTTTACGCAACAGATTATCGATCTCAGTCAGTTTATCCGCTGGTAGCCGCTCGATTTTCAGCATCAGATTGTTCCGTAGGCTATTCTTTACATCCATAAATCAAAAATACAAAAAAAGCCTTACTTTAGTCATGGGAGTGCGCGACAAAATGAAGGTTCTAAAAATTTGCCACGGAGGCACGGAAGGTTTTTCCTCTTTGTTTAGGGGAAAGTAGTATCGGTTTTGAGTGAAGCGATAATTCAAAGAAGAGTCTATGAATTGTATTTTCCGTGCCTCCGTGGCAATGAATTTAAAACCTCAACACAAACTCCGTTCCCTCACCCAACACTGACTTCACGGTGATGTTGCCCTCGTGCTGCCGCATGATTTGTTTGGAGAGACTTAGGCCAATACCCGAACCTGTTTTCTTTGTGGAGAAGAAAGGAATGAAAATTTTCTCTAACGCTTCTGGCTCTATGCCTGTGCCAGTGTCTTTTACTGAAATCACCGCGCCACCCTTTTCACTGACGTAGCTGGTGAGCATGATTTTCTTGTCCGTCTTCTCACCAAAAGCTTGGATGGCGTTTTTGATCAGGTTGATCAGCACTTGTTCAATCATCGTCTTATCCGCCATCACGCAAATGTCGTTTGGCTCTACCGAAACGGAAATAGAAATAGCATTGTCGGCCAATTCTTTTTTATGCAGCATGGCCAGTTCATCTAGCAATGGTTTGATACATACTTCTGCTAGCTTTGGTTTGGGTATGTGCGTGAGGCTGCGAAACTCCCGCACAAACTTGATCAAGCCCTCGCTCCGCTTGCTAATGGTTTGGATAGAAAG
>JBJXEB010000103.1:0-43915 GCA_046155095.1 Cyclobacteriaceae bacterium | reverse complement strand
TGTCGAGTGATTGGGTATTGTGATACACCGCTATCATGTATCGTTTGGGTTTCATGCTTACGGCAGATACGTAGGTGCAGATATTCATGTTCACCTTATTCCCATCATAAGTGGCGAGACTGTAAATGGGCAGGTCTGCTAAATTCCACGGACGCTTCATGCGCCTACACTTTCAGGCTCGACATTCCACCATCTGCATGAAGCACTTGTCCCGTTATCCAACTAGATTTTTCAGAAAGTAAAAACGCTGCGAGGTTGGCCAAGTCTTCGGGTTTTCCAATTTTTTTTAACGGATGTCGCTGCGCATTGGCTTCTTTCTTTTCATCAGTGTTTAACAAAGTACCCGCCAGAGGAGTGTCCGTGATGGAAGGCGCAATGCAATTCACCCTAATCTTGGGAGCAAACTCTGCCGCGAGCGCTTTCGTCAATCCTTCTATGGCACCTTTGGATGATGCTACCAAAGAATGAAAATTAAAACCAGTTTGCACCGCCACGGTAGAAAACAAAACGATAGATGGGTTAGTTGCATTTTTTAGTTTCGGCAAACAAGCTTGAATAACTTTTACCGCGCCTACCAATTGCAATTGATAATCAGAAACAAAATCTTCGGGCTTAATGCGGGCAAAGGGCTTTAAATTGACTGCACCAGGGCAGTAGACTAGACCATCCAATGTGTCAGGCAGAAAACTGAAATCTGGATTATCATCCAAGACATTAAGTGATTGTAGTTTTACAAAACCATCTGCAGAAGCAGTAGTTTTATTGAATGTCCCGTAGACCTGATGCCCTTCGGCAATCAGTTGTTTCGCGAGTGATGAGCCGATGCCTGATGAGGCGCCTATTATTAAAATATTCATACACTACAAACCGCAGAACACTCGATTTGTTTGTAAGCAACCTTAGATTTTATCGTATCATCGGCATGTATTTTTCACGGTTCTCATAGATTACCCATGCATTGATGGCGAAGAATATAACCGCAATTGGCAAACCAGTTGGGATATTAACAATATTGGTGAGTAGAATTCCAACAATAACTGGAAACACAACAATTGCCCCTAGTGCTCTCGTTTTAGGAATAGCAATTAAGGCACCGCCAATAATCTCAGCAGCGCCCACCAATGGCATAATCCAGCCAATGGTAGCAAATGCGCCCATTAATTTCATCATGTTTTCATCAGGCGGAGCAGGCATGTAATTAAAAAATTTGTTGAGTCCAGCGTTGATGAAGAAGAGCCCGAAAAGCACACATAGTACAAGTAGAATTTTATTTTTCATAGTACTGAGTTTAGGTTTAGTTGTCCAAGATAATGGTTTTGAGCTAAATGGCAAGAGCATCAGAAAAAAAATAGTGATTTCGTCTCTTTCAATAGACGTATTCCTATTCAACAATTCCTTCTATTGCATACAACGGAATATTAGTAAGCCATTCTTCCTTTCTATACTTACTCATTGAGGTTCTGATAGCAGTTTTGATTTTGAATTTTTCTACAAATAATTTTAGACTTTTGGCTTTCAGGTTTTCTTCCGCTTTTACTTCAATTGGCATTACCTGATTTTTGTGTTGTAAAACAAAATCAATTTCAGCAGTAGCTACTTCTGCCGTCCAATAAAATAGCTGGTGTGCTATTGTTAGTTGTTGGCAAACAAATTGTTCCGTCAATGCTCCCTTGTACTCTGTCAAGATGTTATTTTTTTCTAGTAATATTTTAGAGTCTAAGTTGCCCATTGCATTCAATAGACCTATGTCAACAAAGAATAATTTGAACGCATCGATATCCATGTATGCATTCAACGGTAATGTTGGCTTTGCTATTCTGTTTACTTTTAAAATGAGCCCTGCATCTACCAACCAGTTAATGGCCATTTCGAAGTCTTTGGCTCGTGCTCCTTTTTTTATTTGCCCATAGATAAATTTTCTATTCTCCATCGTCAGTTGACTCAGAACAGAGTTCCAAATCAATTTTATTCTGGGTATGATTTCGTGAGGCGCATGTTTGGCAAAATCATTTTCATATCCAATTAATATTTTTTGCTGAATGCCTCGAGCAGCTTCTATATTTTTATGTTCGATATAGTGGGCAACCACTTCTGGCATACCACCCATAAAGTAATAGAGGCGTAGGTACTCTACCAGTTTCTGGTGAAACAGTGTCAGTATTTCAAAGTTAGATGTTACCAACTGTGCGTAAAGTTTTTCTTCACCAAGGTTTAGCAAGAATTCTCTAAAACTTAATGGATACAGTTTTATGAAATCTACTTTGCCTACTGGAAAGGAATTTTTCTTTTGCATAGAGATACCTAGCAACGAACCTGCTGCTATAATGTAGTATTCGGGTGCTTGCTCATAGAAATATTTTAAAGCGGTGAGACCCTTTTCGGCCTCTTGCACTTCATCAAAGAGAAGCAACGTTTTGCTCGAGATGATTTTTTGATTTGCCTCTATCTCTATGCTGGTAATGATTCGTTCGATATTAAAATCTGCAACAAACAATTCTTTTAATCGACTGCTGCTTTCGAAATTCAAATAAACCACCGTTTCAAATTCGCGTCTGCCAAACTCCTTCATCAACCAGGTTTTGCCTACCTGTCTGGCACCTTGTATGATAAGGGGTTTCCTCTTTTTGCTTTCCTTCCACTCTTTCAGCTCTTCAAAGTATAATCTGTTCATTATCAGAGGCATTTATTGACCTACGATCAAAATTACACTTTTTCATACGAATAAGTGTATTGCGTCACACTTTTTCATACGAATAAGTGCAAAGTATTACACTTTCCCTAACGAAATAGAATGGCAGCTACAATGAATTAACTTTTGAAAGTATGGTGGTTGGCGCTTATTTGAAGGTTATTAAAGTCATTTTTTTTCAATTCCAATTTTACCTTTCTTTTGATTGCCCAGCAACAGAGTTTGTGATTCAATGAATACCAATCCGCCTATTACTACGATTTCAGCTATAAAATAGATTAGCCCCATATTGGTAAGCATGAAACGATGATGAATTAAAAGACTTGTTGTTAAGTAACAATAAAGCAAATTGGCTGTCATGATCGCCTTCAAAAATATTCCCCAGTTCTTTTTTAAGAATAAAAAACAAAGAATAGAATAGACTGTAAAAGTGAACGCAATAATGGAGAGTAACGAGAGTATCTCAGAAGGCATTCCAAAATAGTCTTGGAACTGCCCTTGTACTAGAAACAAGATTGATGCAGTCGCAAATGCACCTAGCCCATCAACTAAGAAAATCGTTTTAGGCTTTGGTATGATTTGAGCAATAAATCTTGCCATAACTCAATCTGGAAAAATCGTTTGACTAAAGCTAGCCCAACGCCTCTTTATAAACCTTCAACACTCTTTCTCTAGCCAATTTGTGATCAACAATAGGCTTTGGATAAAAAGTTGTTCCAAATTCAGGCACCCATTTTTTGATGTACTCTAATTTAGGGTCGAATTTTTCTGTTTGCAGTTCGGGATTGAAAACACGGAAGTAAGGAGCGGCATCGCACCCTGAGCTAGCTGCCCATTGCCAGCCGCCATTGTTTGCCGCCAAATCGAAGTCCAATAACTTTTTTGCAAAGTAAGCTTCACCCCATCGCCAATCAATCAGTAAATGTTTGGTGAGAAAGCTAGCCGTAATCATCCTTACACGATTGTGCATGAAACCTGTAGCATTCAGTTCACGCATTCCGGCATCCACAATCGGGTAACCCGTCTTTCCTTCGCACCAAGCGGCAAATTCTTTTTCATTGTTGCGCCATTCTATTTTATCGTAAGCAGGTTTGAAGGCTTTTGTTTGTACATGAGGAAAGTGCCACAAAATCATGTGATAAAAATCTCGCCAAATTAATTCATTCAACCATGTTTCATTTTTCTTCAATGCCACTTGCGCCAGCTTGCGAATGCTCACTGTGCCAAATCGTAGGTGAACACTTAGTTTTGTTGTCCCAGGAATAGCAGGGAAGTTTCTCTGCTTATCGTATTGTTCCACAATGGATTGCTTCACCAATCGCTCTGGGAAAGAAAAGTTAGTTTCTTGGAAACCAATATCTGAAAGAGATGGGAGAGGGAGAGGAGTTATTTTTTTAAAGCTATCGAAATGTTTTTCTGTTGGGTAACTTTTTAAAGTTGAATCCTCCAATTTACTTTTCCACTTGCGGCTGTAAGGCGTGAACACTGTGTAAGGCTTGCCATCGTCTTTTACTACTTCATCCTTTTCAAAAATGACTTGGTCTTTGAATGTTTTGAACGCAACTCCTTTTTCTTCCAATATCTTTTCCACCAAGCTATCGCGCTGTTGCGCATAAGGTTCATAGTCGTGATTGGTATAAACGGCTTCGGGATTCAGTTGTTTGAAAATTTCTATGGGATTACCATGAAGCACTAGCAATGAACTTCCCATCTCCTCCAACTGCTTTTGCATCAGCGTAAGCGATTGATGAATGAATGCTACGCGCAAGTCGCTTTTATCTTCAAGTTTATCTAAGATTTCAGAATCAAAGATGAAAATGGGAACGACTTCTTCTTTTTCCTTTAGCGCGTAATAAAGACCTGCGTTGTCTTGCAAGCGCAGATCGCGCCTGAACCAAAAGAGTGTAATGCCTTTGGTAACGAGTTCGTTAAGCTGACTTTTTCCGAAGGTCTTCAATTTCTTTTTCCAGTTTGTCAATGGCCTCCATTTTTAAGGCATAAAGCTTCAAATCGCCCGAGCGCTGCACGTGCATGGCTTCTTCCAATAGCTTCTTGCGTTTGTTTTCGAGTACCTGTATGGGATCTTTCTTTAAAAATGAGAACATAGGTTTTTATGAATTTATACAAAGAAAACACGAACAACCCGATTATGTTAGGCTGATGCTTCAAAATTGTAATAATCACGTCTGTATTGGTAAAAACCAAGAAAGCCTAAAGCAAAGGCCTCTAACCAAAACAATTTAAACAACACCAGCATAAAGGAAATAAGAAACAAGCAGAACGTATAGGTTGTATGTTTATCAATGTTCAATTTATTTTGATAGAGGCGTGTATGTTGGTGTACCAAATAGCCAGTGGCGAACACCCCGATAAGAAAAATGTCATACCAAACCAATTTGTTTATCACTAGTAGAAACAATTCGGGTATTAACAGCAGTCCATAGAACAGTATAAGAAAGCCAAATCGTTTCCGCATTGATAGCGGCAAGCCTTTAGCAAAAGTAAGGTATGTTTCTTCTAATCTTCTGCTCTCGAAAATAATGACGGAGTGAGCCATCAGTCCAAAAAGTAATCCCATGAGTGCGGTTCGGTTTTCATAATGATCTGTAGGGATTTGTAGGAAGCCAACAATAGCAAAAAGTGAGAATGCTTTAGTGAATAAAAGTGCCAACGGTAATTGATTAGTAAAATGCCCTATATAGAAAAACGGAAAATATTTTTTCCAAGGCCATTGAACAGTTGGCATAAACTTCGTTGTTTTTCGCTCGTGCAATGAATTGATTCTTCTCAAAGCAACCCACGTACTTCCTACCAACTTTGCAGCATGAAATGCAACCACCGCGAGTACGGGCAAATACTGTTGACTCACAATGCCCACGCCCACAATAAATGCGGAATAGATTATTACAGGTTGGTCCATCATAAAAATGGAGAACAGCATGGGCCAAAATTGTTGTGCTTTGCTAAGCCGCGAATAGTCTTTTAGGAACTGATTGTGGGGCTCAGCTAATTCCGCCAAAATTAATTGTAAGTATTTTACACTATACAAAATCCAAACACCCATTACGCCCAATAAAAAAACGGGCGAAGTAAGAACACCATAAATCAACGAGCGATGGTAGCTGATGACTTGGTTTGATTCCACCACTCCAAACATGAGATAGAATACAAAGAACAGAAGCCCTACGTTACGTTCGTAGAATTTTTTCACTAATACTTTGTTGAGTACTCGAACTACAGCTCCCATACTCGGTGGTCTTTTACTTCTAGTTCTTTCACGGCAATACCCTTCAGTTCAAATGCCTGATGTGATGTAAAAATAAAATTCATTCCCTTGGCAAAATACTGTTGTATCAAATCATACAAAATGGGCACGGTATCTTTATCGATCGTCACCAACGGCTCATCCAACATAATGTATTGGGGTTGCCCAATAAAAGCCAGCACCAGCGAAAGCTTTTTCACCATTCCACTTGAGTATGTGCCAATGGGATTTCTGATGAACGAATCAATACTGAATTTTTGAACAAGCTGATCTACTTCTTCTTTTTTTGCCTTTCGTGTGCTAGAAAAAAATGAAATCAGATCAAGGCCCGTAAGAAATGGTGGATAGAGTGGTTCGGCTTCCACATAATTGATAAGCCTTCTATATTCGGTGGGTTGCTTTCTTAAGTTAATAGCATCTATTTCCACTTCGCCCTCCAACGGAATCATACCCGCTACGATTTTCAACAGTGTGGATTTGCCAGAACCGTTCGCTCCTTTTACCCAAAACAAACCTGTTTCAAATTTTAAATCGGGTACATCAAGAATAAGATGTGAGCCGTATTCTTTTTTTAGGTTTTTGATGATGAGCATGTGAAAGCAAACGTGCGAGATAATAAAAGTTTGGGTAAATCCATTGATGGCGTATGATTACTTTGAGTGGTACTCAACCCTTATGAAGGCTATGGATCGATTAGGCTTCTCAAACTCAACGCAAAAGTAGCTGGCTCTGCAACTAATTTAATATGGTTCACATGCATTTGTTTAACATTTTTGCAATATACTGCCTTTAAAGAAAACAAAATTATAGCCTTGTCTCGTGCATTTCTGGCTAGACAGTATAAGCTTGATTGTAATATGCAATGAGTTCCATACACTTTTCAAGAAGAAGAAGACGAAAGAGTAGCAATCGGTAATGGTTCATTTTAGGCTTTTTTGACCTCCAAATAAATTTTTATTGGATAGAATGTCATTTGCCTTACCTTTAGAGATTAATAATTTTCTAAAAAGGCATTTTAATCCGTTCTATGGCTTTTATCGACAATGTACTTCAAGTGCCCTCGTATGGCTGGGCAGACAAGGATGGCAAGTTAGTTACACCCTCTGTTGGGAGACTTTATTCAGAAGCGTTTTCACGCATCAACATCTTCAAGACAAAAAAGAACTGGATCCCTTTCATCAATTGGTTCATGGCCGTTACTATGTTGCCCTTTCTTTACTTTTTTTTGTTTAAGTATTTTTCGTGGCCATTGTTACTTGCGTTTATTTTATACAGTATGGTGATCATGAGCTCCATGGCCACCGTTTGGTTTCACAGATATAGCACGCACCGCGCTTTTACTTTTAGTCACCCCATCTGGCGGTTCATCACTCAAAATTTAACACTCCGTACTTTTCCTGAAGAGGTGTATGTGGTATCGCACCATGTGCATCACTTAAAAGTAGAAAAGCCGGGCGATCCTTATAATGCCCATGCAGGATTAATGTATTGTATGCTATCTGATGTAAACCATCAAGCCATTGCAAAAGATTTGACAGAAGAAGAATACAAGAAAGTTTCTTATTTTATCAGTCACACTGGTGTACAACTCAATACATATCAGCAATATTTAAAGTGGGGTTCCATCGCTACTCCGTTATATACGGTGGGTATTTGGATTTTAAATTGGTCTTTTTGGTATGGTATGTTTTTTTTGATGGGTGGTCATGCATTGGCTTGTACACTTTTTAGTGCAGCGTTATTTTGGTTTGTATTAGTACGCGCCTTTAACTACACGGGCCATGGTGGTGGAAAGGTAAAGCACGTGGACGGAATTGATTTTGACAGAAGTAATTTATCTGTCAACCAATCGAGGCCGGGCTGGTTCTCGGGCGAGTGGCATAACAACCACCATCTATATCCTGACAGTGCCCGTGCTGGATTTCTTCCTTACCAAATTGACTTGGCGTGGATTTATATTTATTGTCTTCATAAAATTGGTGGTATCTCTACGTATCGCGATTTTAAGAAACAGTTTCTGCAGCGCTATTCGATTGAAGAGAAAAAAATAGAAACTGCGCAAGTAAAGGTTTAGTCTAGCCCAAAGACTACACCATACTATGTTGCACGGCCAGTTTGATTAATGAGGCTGTATTGCTCACGTCAAATTTCGTCAGCAGATTTTTTCGATGAGAATCTACAGTATGTAAGCTAATAAATAGTTTGTCTGCTATTTGTGGATTGGTTAGCCCATCGGCAATTAATTTTAAAACTTCCTTTTCCCTACTGCTAATGATGGGCATGGGTTTATTCATCCTTTCGTTTATATTAACTGAGTTAATGTCCAAACTTAAATATAATTTGCCTGCATACGCACTATTGATTGCCTCTTCTATTTCTTCTTTGGTAGCACTCTTGAGCAAGTAACCCGATGCACCGTTCTGTATCATTTGAATAATATAACTGCGTTCTTTAAACGTACTCATTGCCAATACATTCACTAATGGATATTCTGCTTTTATTTTTTTTGTCAGCTCTAACCCATTTACATCGGGCAGGTTGATATCTACAATGGCTACATCAACGGTATTGTCTTTTAGCACTTGCATAGCTTCAAAGGCATTGCTGGCAGTGCCCGATAGAGTGATGTATTCTATGTCGCCCAATAATGATTTCATGCCTTCCAGCACCATGGGGTGATCATCTATAACAAGCACTCGAATTTTTTCCATGCTACTATTATTGTACTCGGCAGTCGATGTGCACCGAGGTACCAGTGCCAGGCTTAGACTGTATATCTATTTGACCTTTTAGGTAATCTACGCGTGAGCGAATGTTGCTCAACCCAGCACTATTTCTTGAAATGACTACTGCAGGATCAAAGCCTGTTCCATTATCCTCAACGGTAATACTTAATTCTTCGCCTCGCTTCATTACTTGCACCAATAGATTTGTTGCATGGGCATGCTTAATTGTATTGTTGACAAGCTCTTGCACGATTCTATAAATAATGATCTCCGTAGTAGATTCTACTCTTGTCTCTAAACCATAAAATTGCGCATCCACCCGAAGCTGCTTTGATTCATTGATACCTTCACAATAATCTTGCAGTGCTTGTTGTAAACCAAATTTCACCAATGCCTCAGGCATCATGTTGTGTGCCACGCGCCTCATTTCACCAATGGAGCTATCCAATTGCTCAAAAGCTTTTGTAAACAAGCGCGCGTTGTCTTCGGTTAATATTATATTTCCTTTCATAGAACTTAGGGTTAGTTTTATACTACTCAACATTCCGCCTAGCCCATCGTGCAGATCTTGCGCCATGCGGCTGCGTTCGCCTTCTTGGCCTTTTAAAATGGACTCGCTGGCAAGCAGAAGTTTTTCGTTTTGGAGTTGAGTTATTTGTCGCTCCTGCAGGGTTTGCTTTTGTTTATAAGTAGTGTATAAAAGATAGGAGATTACTAACACACTAAACGCAACTGCGCCCAATATATAATTAAGGACATTTTTTTGCGAAATGATTTTTCGTTGAAACTGCAACAGTTCTTCTTTCTTTGCTGTTTGGTACTTAGCTTCAAGGTCACTAACTACCTTTTGATTATTTTTTATCTGTAGTGTATCACTCACTTTAATGTATTCTTTTAAGTATTTCAAACTTTCATCCAGGTGACCTTGTCCTTCTTTTGCATTTGAAAGATCCATTAAGCTAAGTTGTCGCACTTGATTAAGTTTTAGTTGCTGAGAAAGTTCTAAGGCCTGTTTTAAATAGGTAATCGCATTTGGATAGTCCTTCATCTTCAAATAAGAATGCCCCATGCTATTCAATAACAGAGCTATATCATACGGTATATTGATTTTAGTATACTCTGCTAGTGCCAACTTAAAGTGAAAAATTGCCGAATCATACTCCACTGCTTTTTTAGTATAATAGATACCGAGTAATGAATGGAATTTACCAACAGCAAAAGGCATGTTATTTTTGACGGCCAGATTCAAACCGTTTTTTGATATTGTCAATATGCTGTCGTATCGTAAGCCAACGACAAAAGCATCGGCCAGTGCCATTAGGCTGCGAATAATGTATTCAGGATTTTTTGTTTTCAGAGCAATCTGTTGAGTCTCCCTTGCATAGAAGATAGCCTTCTCATAATTCTCCAATGAATTATAAATACCAGAAATATTATAATAAGAATAGATAACTTTCGCCTCATCTTTTGTTTCTGTAAAAATTCTTGCTGCTTCTAGATAAAAAAGTATTGAGGAATCATATTTCTGCCTCTGCTGATAGATGGAAGCGTATTTATTAATAAGATTAGCGGTCAGATTTCTAGAACGGCTATCAGTATTTTTATGCACCAATGCATAAGCTTTGTCAACAAATAATTTTGAACTATCTAGTTTCATTTGGTAAAAAAGTACAGTTGCCTTAAATCCATAAGCCGCAGAAAGCCCAAACGAATAATTTATTTTTTTTGCGAGTGCGATTGCTTGGCTAATCGCTTGCACGGCTTTAGTAGGACTTTCAGATACCACTTTAAGGGCCAGATCAATCAATCTATTTACTTTGCTTGTGTCATTGGGTAAAGTACGAATTAGATTTTCTAGGCTATCGGTAGCGTGTTGTTGCGATTGTACACGAGATGCTTGACATAAGCCAATAACTATTGATAAATAGATTATTCTTAGAGTCATTAACTTGATAATAAGAAAGTTTAAAGCACTCTACAATCTTTCATATTTCAAAGCCTGATTTGCGAAATCCCACTTTTGGGGGATAGAGTCTTTGTTACAAAATAATAGATGTAGTGAGCTTTCAACCTAAAACGAGTTTTACTCTCAAGAATAGCGCAAATCTGTGATTGTACATTTTTGGAGGATGAAGGGCTTATCGATCAGTTAAAAAAATTAGGCTTCAAGAAAATCATTAGCTCATCCCCTTTTCGGGGGATCAGAAAATCACTTCTTTGAGTGATTGTTGGTCTTTTTGTAAAGCCAGACTTTTGAGTTGTAAATAAAATCAATCAAACTTCTAAACCCCAACTTTATGAAAAATCAAATTTGGATTACAATTTTTGTCTTGGCTCTTTACTCCGCTGCTTGTTCTAAGTCAGATCCTGCTCCCGTTGCCAATGATTGTGCAGCAATCGTAAAAAAATTTGGTGATGCGGCTGCGCTGTATATAACTAGTCCGACCACGGCAAATTGTAAGGCGTATGTGGCGGCAGCCAATGAATACTTCAACAAAGCATCTGCTTGCGGGGTAAGTGCTGCTGATATTACGAGTGCTAGAAATAGCCTTAATGGAACTACTTGTCCTTAACCAAGGACAAATTATTGGGGGGTTCTAAAAATTCAATTGCTTCCTTTTTTAACCTCATTTCTGTTTTTTCCAGTAGGGAAATAATAGATGGAAATTGAATTTTTAGAACACCTTTATTGCAACTGCTTCATCTTTTTCGGTTACTAAAAGCTAACAAACTATTCAAGAGCTATGAAAAATCGTTTTAATAGTCTTTTACTTCTTCCAACTATTCTTTTATTGTTTTGCAGTAAATCAAAAGAAGTAGCACCTGACCCTTCACCAAGTGTTGCAATTGCCACACTTGTGGTTAAAGGTAATTCATATAAATTCTCTATTGTATCTGCACTCAATCAGGCAAACGGTGCAATGATTATTTCTGCCAATGAGCCGAATTCACAGCAAGCATTTAGTATTTTTTTAAAGGGAGCTGCTGCTGGCACTATAGAATTTAAAGCAGAGGGAACGCTGGTAAATGTTGCTGTCAGTATCACAGAAGGCTACACCAACAATTTTACACCTGCCTGTGGCGTCAAAGTAGAATCTAGTAATGGAACAATAAATATAGGCTCACTGACTTGGCCTTCGGAGACAGGATCATTTCCTAAAAAACAGGGTAATATCAAAGGCACTTTCTCTGGGCAGCTTGCCGTTGAGCGAAGAGTTCCAGAATTTCTATGTAGCAATGGTTATACAAAATCAACTGTGAAAATAGAATTTGTGGATGTGAGTGGCACGTTTGATTGTTCATTAACCAAGCTTTAATAGCTGGTTTTTTGATTGGCTTAAAAAAATTGATTTCATGAAAGGTAAAATATTCATAACTGTCTTTTTCCTTTTTGCAACTTTATTTATTGCTTGCTCTGGCTCAGGCGATGCTTCTCCATCTGGCAATATAGAGGGCGTTTACATGGGGCTGCAATCAGGATTTAGTAGCGATGGCACCATACTAAAAAGAGGCTACTACCTATTGGTGTACAATGATGGAAAACTAAAGGCTACTCAACTATTGCCCGAAAATGGTTTTATCTCTTTTAATAAAGAAGCAGATATAAAAGCCAATCAAGATTATTGGGCCGACTATAATCTGCAAACGGGCAAGGCTGTTTTTAAAACCAGCAACAACCGCACCGTATCCATTGCTTTTAAAAACAACTCTATTTTTTACAATGGCGATGAGTTTGTTAAAGTGCCTTCCGTAGATGCGCTTACATTGGCTGGCGTGTATTCTGCCGATCAAGATCCACTTGCCGTGCAAGCTTTTGGCTATGAACCCATCATCACCTTTTATAAAGATGGTCGCTTTGAAGATATGACAGCCTTGTACTATGTAAATAGTTATGATGCCATGTTTAAAAACCCCGGCAATGGAAAATACAAAATCAATAACCTAACGATAGAAATGATGTATGACGATGGCCGCGGTTCGGCATCTTTTCCATTCATCAACTTAAGTGGGGCATCTCTTAGCTCTATTCAAATTGGCGAAAAAGTAATTTTGAAAAAATAATTTTTCTATTAGTACCACGCTCATGAAAAGACTAACAGTTATTTTATCAATCACTTTTTTTGTAGTCCTCTTTTCTTGTTCAGAAAGAAAAAATAGTTCGGGTACAGCAGATGATATAGCCGTTAATGCGGATACAGAAGTAACAGAGGATTTAACATCTGAACAAAAATCAACAGCTACGTTTACCATCAATGGTAAAACGTACACGTGCAATGAAGTAGGAGCACTTGTTTATAATGATGATAATGTATTGCTCATCAGTGCGACTAAAAGTAACAGTGACGCGATTGTATTTTTTTCCTTCAGTTTAAAAAATAGTGGAAAAGGGCAGCAAAAATTTAGCACAACTGGAATCAAAATTGAGTTTACAACCCCTGAAGCAGTTTACACTAATACTTATAAAATAAACTGCTCTGATAAAGAAATTATTTATACGGAAGGAACTATTACAATCACTTTGCTAGAAGATTATACCAATGAGACAGAGGGAAAAATTGAAGCTAGTTTTGAAGGACAACTTGCTCCCGCTCATCCAGTAGGTTCTTATCCCTGCGGCAATGGCGAATCTTCAAATAGCAAGGCTGAAGTGGTAACCGTGAAAGGCACTTTGGTGGGCTCTTTCATAAATGCAAACAAGGCAATTGACCAGGTTTTAAAGTAGAGGAGTGGATCAACGTATGCGAAACCAATGGCATTGAAAAAAATAGAAGAAATTCACTAACACCAAGATTATTATCCTTATGAATTTTAATGTAAAAGAAGCGTTTAAAAAATCCGAAATCATGGGAACGATTGGTCCATTTGTAGAAATACTTTAAATAACAATAAGGCAACTTTAAAAAAAATAATATGAATAAAATACAAACCATACTCTCCATACTCTCCATCTTTTTTTTGATGACTCGCTTTTCCTGCTCAAAAAATACTGAGCAGCCCGCGCCTTTTGTAGCTGAACTCAATCCACAGCCCCCTTTAACTACCTCTGCTATTATAAAAGTAGATGGGGTGACTTACACCAACATTTCTGTTGTAAACGCTATTAGTGTGGTTTCCGGACAAGTTTTGATTACTGCGTCCACTCCTCCGGGGCAAAACCCTGTAGTAGGGCTAAGCATCTCTTTAGAAGGTGTAACAGCAACTGGCATAATCGACTTTAGTAAGATCAAGCAATTTCAAATAATTGTAGGTAACATAACGTACAATCACACCTACACCCCTAAGTGCCAACAAAAGGAAATTTATACAAACGGTACTCTAAAAATAGCAGCACTATTCAACGGCTTCACGAATGGATCTGAAAGTATAGCGGGAAGAATTGAAGGCAATTTTCAAGGTGAAATGGCTACCATAATAGAAGTACCTCTTTATAGTTGCCCAGGTGGAGGCAGTTCTACTATCGAGCCAAAACTGGTTAGCGTATCGGGTACCTTTGGCGGAGTGTTTGCAAACTTCAATGGAAACTATTTACTGCTTTACACAGATGTGCCTTTGCAAAACCAAGACAAGACTATAAAAATGGGCGGTGAGCTAAAGGGAAATGGTGGCCTCGAATTAGTGGAGAAAGGTGTTTGTTATGGCCTAAATGAAAACCCTGAGATTGATGCAGGCACATCAAGTAGGGTAGTGAAGATGGGTGATGGCTCAATAGGAAAATTCTCTAAAGATGTAAATGCTTCTGACTTTTCTGGCAAAACTATTCATGTGAGAGCCTATGCGGTTACGCTAACTGGTCAAGCTTACTATGGGCAGGATAACATCATTAAACTGCCATAATAATTTGCAGGTTAAACATTTTCACTAAATCTGGAATCAATTTTAAATCATTCATTTCATGAAAAAAATAATTAGCACTATTTCATTACTTGTTAGCGTATGTGCATTAAGCGCTCAAACAGGCACTACAACTAACTCGCTAAAGGCGAACAGTAAATTTGATTTTGTGCAAGGCGAAAAGATTATTGTTTCAGATGACTTTAACCAAGATGCTGTGGGCGATTTTCCGGCCAACTGGAATACCACATCCAGTGGAGAGGTGGTGACCATCGATGGACAACCGGGTAAATGGTTGGCATTAAAAAAGCCTGGTGTCTTTTATTCAGAATCGATTAAAGACCTGCCCGAGAATTTTACACTGGAGTATGATGTGGTAGCAAGTAGTAACTACGGGCGAGGTTCTGCCACCTTTGATATCAATATTATCAAAGCGCCTACCGAGAGCGATATGAAAGCGGTACTCCGTAATTCTGGTGACAGGTTTAGGTACACCAATAGTTCTAATGGGATTGCTATCCGCATTCATCCCAACTATGCGAATGGCAAAGGCTACTATTATTATCGAACATTTGAAAATGGAGGCGAGCTACAATTAAATGAAGGTAAGCAAGAGGTTTTTACCAACGCCAATAATATTGTTCATGTATCCATCTGGAAACAAAAAACACGCATACGGATGTACCTTAATCAGGAGAAGATAATTGATCTCCCAAAAGTAATGACCAGTGCCTGCAACCGTATTTTATTTTCACCAAGCTATGCGTATTCAACTAATGAGGATATGCTGTATGTGAGCAATCTCCGTTTGGCCGTAGGTGATGCCGATACCAGAAATAAATTATTGACAGAAGGAAAGTTTGTTACCAACGGTATTTTATTTGAATCAGGTAGTGACAAGATAAACGTACAAAGTTATGGTACCGTAAAAGATATTGCCGCGGTCTTGACTGAAAATCCAACGATCAAGGTAAAAATAATAGGCCATACCGACAGCGATGGGGATGCCGCTGTGAACCTGGCGTTATCAAAAAAGCGAGCCGAGTCTGTTAAAAATATGTTGACGAGCGATTTTGCTATCAATGCGGATAGAATGATTACTGATGGTAAGGGAGAGACTAATCCTATCGAGCCGAATACTTCGCCATTAGGAAAGGCAAATAATAGAAGGGTAGAGTTTGTTAAATTTTAAAAGAGGAATATCGGAGTTTCTTGATAATACACTAAACAATTTAAACTAACAATTATGAAAAAAGTAAAATTTCATTTCGTGTTCATTTCGTTGGCGTACCTGTTTACCTTACTAGGTTGCGATTCCTCCAAGGTTGCCCCATCTTTTGATACTCAGCTATTGGCGATTCCCAATGGATGGAAAATTTCAGCAGCTACCATTTCTCCTGCATTGAATGGAGTTACTGATTACTACTCTAAAATACTACCAGATTGCGGTAAGGACAATTTGATGTTTTTTAAAAAAGATGGATCTTACAAGACAGATGAAGGTAGCACCAAATGTGATCCTTCGGATTCTCAGAGTATTGAAGGCACTTGGTCATTCATTACTGCAAAAAATCTTCTTGCCTTTACACCAACAAATCCGGACGATTTTGCCCTAGCTTTAACTATTGTTTCATTAACTTCTACATCTTTTGTCTATACATCTCAATTAGATTTATTAGGGCAGAATTACACTATTAAAGTAACCCTAGTTCCTAATTAACAAGTACAATAAAAAAATGATTCAAGTAGATTAATTCATATCTTATAAATGGAAAAGCTTTTGAAATACCATTTTAGCATTTTAGTTTTCAATGCCTTGGGAGTATCAAAGAATAAATTTGACATCATGGAGTATCGAGGTGGCGAGAAAAATAACGAGAGATTGGAGCTGTAGAGATTTAAAAAGATAAGTACTAGAATTTGGGATAGGACACTAAATTATTTAAATTGATGCTCTTAAAATCTAAAAAAGCATCATCAACGTGACTCAGGTTCTCACCTTTCAGCTTCAAAAAGAAATCCTCGAATTCGCTCAAGCCCTCGTCCAGATTAAAAGCTATTCTGGCCAAGAAGAAGAAGCGATACGCCTTGTAGAAAAGAAAATGCTGGCCCTTGGTTATGATGAAGTGAAGGTTGATAAAATGGGCAATGTGCTGGGTAGAATTGGGAATGGCACAAAATCAATTTTGTTTGATTCTCATGTTGATACCGTAGAAGTGAATGATGAAGCCGAGTGGGCTGTATCGCCTTTTAGTGGAGCGATAACCGATGGTAGATTACATGGCCGTGGTTCGGTGGATATGAAATCATCCGTGGCGGCTTCGGTATATGCAGGTGCTATCGCCAAACAAAAAGGATTCACTAAAGACAAAACAGTTTATGTTTCTGCCACGGTGTTTGAAGAAGATTGCGATGGAGAAAACTTAAAACACCTGTTCAAAGAGTTTTCATTGCGACCAGACCTTGTAGTGATATGCGAGCCATCTAATAACATCATCACACTTGGTCACAAAGGCAAAGCACAGATTGCGATTATAACGCACGGTGTTTCTGCGCATGGCTCTGCCCCTGAAAAGGGAGTGAATGCTGTTTATGAAATGGCGGAAATCATCCAACGAGTTGAGAAAAGAAATTTGGAATTAATGAAGCAGGGCGATGTTCATGGTACGATGGTTCTTTCTAAAATCACTAGCATAGCTGCCTCGCTTAACGCTGTTCCTTCTGAATGTGAAGTATATATCGATCGAAGAACTATTCCTGGGGAGACAAATGAAGATATTAAAAAGGAGATGGATGAACTCGTCAAAGGAAAAAATGCAAGCTGGCGAGTAGGTACACTCCACCGCAAAAGTTGGACAGGCATGGACATCCATTACGAGCCTTTTCATGTAGCGTGGAGGATTGAAGAAAACCATCAGCTCACACAAGCATGTATTTCTGCTTACGCTGAAAGCTTTGGTGTTCAACCTTCACATTTCGATTTCTGGGATTTTAGCACCAATGCGGTTACCCCAGTAAGTTTGGGCATCCCCACTATCGGCTTTGGCCCAGGTGATTACAAAATGGCTCACATGCGCAATGAAAGTTGTGAAGTGAAACAGATTTTGAATGCTTGTAACTTTTATGCGCTGGTAATTGATAAATTATCACTAACAACTTAGTTCCTGTAAAAACAAACCCCTCGAGTCACTAGAGACCCGAGGGGTTTTTAATATTACTCCAAAAAAATTACATCTTCACAATCACAAATTCCGTTCTTCTATTGAGTTGATGATCTGCCTCTGAGCAATTGGGTTTTACAGCACCTTCGCAGGCACAGCCATTAACCAATTTGGTTTCGCCAAAGCCTTTGCCATAGATTCTTGTCTTTTCAATTCCTTTTGAGGTAACATATTGGGCGGAGGCTTTTGCACGCCTATCTGACAAGGCCATGTTATATTGTGCCGTGCTGCGGCAGTCGGTGTGGGAACCTAATTCAATGACCATATTCGGATTGTCATTCAATACCTGCACAATTTTCTCTAGCTCTTTGGAGGCATCGGGCCGTATGTCAAACTTGTTCAAGTCAAAGTAGATGGGGTTGATGTTAATGATCTTACCAATGTCCATACCCAAATCTATTTTATCCAACTTGATATCTAAAAATTCATGCACAGGTATTTCACCTGGCTTTTGAATTTGGTAATCGAATGAAACAGTTTTTGAAAGATAGTCTTCTCGTTCTAAGTGAATGGCGTAATTCAATTGATCGCCTACTTTCACTCCTTCCAATTCTTTGCGTACATCACCCGTGGTGGGAGTGGACTGATCAATGAAAGTCGCGTTAGAGTTCTTATTTACGATTTTTACTTTCACATTTTCTATGGGGGCATTGGTGGCACGATCGCTCACGAGCAAAAATAATGAACTGGTATAGTCAAGATACAATTTCAATTCATTGTCTGCTGCACTTTCTTGAATGTTGATGCTTGCATTGCCATCTGTATAAGGTTGCTTCTTCCCAACGAAACTATATTCTTTTCCCGCCTCTACTTCATAGGTGGCGATGCCCTCTTCATTGGTGGTGGTCGGTGCAAGGCTTTGTGTGGGAACAACGCTGGCGTTGGCTATTGGTTTGCCCGTGAGCCTATCCAGTACTAATAATTTTAAAGTTTGCGAGAATGAAATGGGCTTGTTTAGCGCAAATAAATAAATATCATCGTCAATGCCATTGCGATTTCTGTTAGAGCTAAGAAAACCGTTGACAGTGCTCTCGTCCATCGACACACCAAAATCATCTTTGTTGGAGTTAACTGGATAGCCCAAGTTTTTGATTTGCCCTTTGAGATTGGTAGCCAAAATATCTAAGCCACCTAAGCCACCGTGTCCATCGGATGAAAAAAGCATCGTGCCGTTGTTCGCCATGAATGGAAACATTTCATTGCCATCTGTATTGATGCCTGCACCCAGATTTTCTGGTTTGCCCCACTTTCCATTGTCGTACGATACTTTATAAATATCAGTGCCACCTTGCCCGCCCGGCATATCAGAAGCGAAGTACATGGTCTTGCCAGATGCATCGAATGCGGCATGACCAACAGAATATTCATTGCTATTGAAGGGTAGCGATTTTGGTGAAGACCAACCTGTGCTTGTCTTTGTAGATGAAAATAATTTTAATTTACTAACACCAGCCGTGCTTTTCCCATCATTGCGAGTAAATACAGCTATGTCTTTGGCTGGAGAGAATGCGATGGGGCCATCGTGGTACTTGGTATTGAATTGAGAAACGAATGGAACAATGCCATGCCCTGTTGTAAGGGTATCCCTTTGCCGAGCGTACGATCCATAATAGCCCAAGGTATTCACATCATTGCTTGTTAACTTGGTTTCATCTGTGTGCAAATTTTTGTCGTAGGCGTACAGCTTATTGGTAGATGCTAGGTATTGCTCTTGTTGTATTTTTTTGTCATACAATTTTTTGCCTATGCCTGTAGTGTCCATATAAAGTAAGTTGAGGAACGGAGTGTTGTTCCAACCAAAAACATTTTTATGAAGACTTCCTTTTTTTCTGGAAGAGGCAAACACAATCCCTTTCTCATAAGGCACAGGAGAAAAATCGGCATAAGACGAATTGAAATCCATAAAGTAAATAGCCTTGGCCGATGAGTTGTTCTTCAATGGATTGAAGTCAGTAGCTAAGATATTTTTGTTCTTGGTTTTGGTAAGCGATTTGCCTTGCAGCAAGGTTTTGACTTCATTGTATTTACCATTTTGCAATAAGCTTTGTGCATATTGATAAAGCACCTCTTCGTCTAGCGCATCTGTTACTTTGGCGTAATACTTTTCTGCGTTTTTAATATCCTTGATTTTGAAGTAGCTATCTGCAAGTTTTAGATAGACTGCATTTGAACCATCCCCATGACCGATGGCCTGTTCATACAACTCGGCTGCATCGGCATAGTGCATGTTCTTGTATTGACGATCTCCATCGCGCACGGTAAGTGTTTGGGCGAAACTTGCTAGGCTAATTTGACTAAGCAGTAGATAGAAAAATAAGTGGCGTATCTTCATAAGATTAGAAATATCGGGGTGTAATTATTTTTTTCTTTTTGGTAGCAAACTCGTAGCGCAACATGAGCTCATGGGTACCAGACGTATAGGCGCCTATTCGGGTAGTAGTTAAATCATAGGCATACCCAAAGCGAAATGAAGGCGTTACTTGAAACTCAAATAATCCAGCGAAAGCATCACCTGTGCGATATAAAACCCCAAGACCGATTCGGTCTACTAGCCATAAGTTAGCATTGATATCCGCTTGTACAGGAGCACCCTCTACCTCTTTAATTAAGAATGAAGGTTTTAATTTTACGCTCGGATTGATAGTGAACACATAGCCCGCGCCAATGAAGAAATGTTTTCGAGTCAATGAATTGGATCCTTGAATATTCCCTAGTTTACTATCAAGAATATGCGGCAACGATACAGAGAAATAAAATTTATCGGTGGAGTAGAAAACGCCAAATCCAAAGTTTGGATTGAACTCACTGATGTTTCCGAAACCTTCGGGCTTGCCAGGTGTCAAACCAGATAAACTTGCCCTGTATTGAGTAAAGCCGACATTGGCACCAAACCCAAGTGTACCTTTTTGACTAAGACGAAGTCGGTAAGCGTAGGTACCATATACACCTGTATTATCTTCCTGCCCAATTTTATCGCTGAACACAGTTAGCCCAACTCCCATGCGCTCGCGCGCAATGGGTGCATCGGCTGTAACAGTGATGGTAGTAGGTGCGCCATCCACATTTACCCATTGCTTGCGGTAAAGACCTGTCACACTTAATACATCTCTACTGCCAGCATAACCTGGATTGATAGCGAGGTAATTGAACATATACTGTGAGTACATGGCGTCTTGTTGTGCCCACGTACTGTGCATTGCTAGAGCGAACCCGAATGCGATTAGAATTTTCTTGATCATATAGAGCTAGTTTATGATTATCTTTTTAAAGTAAACGACTTCGGTTTTTGTTCTTCTCCATCAATCACGAGTAAGTAGAAGTAAGTGCCATCTGGTAGATCAGATCCAATCACAAGCCCTTGTGTGGCAACACCATTCCAAGTGTTATCATACCTCTCCGCAGCATACACCATATTGCCCCATCGGTTGAACACAGTAAGCTTGATGGCTTTATTGAGTGGATTGAATATTTCGAAGAAGTCATTTACACCATCTCCATTGGGTGAGAAAATTTCAGGTACTACAATATCGGTTCTTCGCACCTCACGCCAATCGCGATCGACACCCGGATTGTTTACATCGGGGTAGCTAGCGGGTGTGGTTCCATTGGTCGGATTAGAAGCAGTCGTATCTTTATCATACTGATCCAACAATCCATCACCATCTATATCCGCAGAGGATATCGTAACGGGTTCGTTGCCATCAATGACTCCATTGCCATTTGTATCCCAGCCTTCAATGTTGTCCGCAAGCGAATCACCATCAGAGTCTAAATCTTGATAGTCAGGTGTGCTATCAATATCGGTGTCAATCGGTATTATTCCGTTAAATGGATTGCCACCAAAAGCAGACTTCGCATTGTCGAATGCATCATCCAGTCCATCACCGTCCGCATCTATTCCACTTGGTGCTTTATAGCTAGCGGTTGGTTGTGCTTCTATTACATCTACAATGCCATCATCATCTGAGTCGATGTCCAAATAGTTTGGCTTGCCCTTTCCATCGGTGTTTGTAGGTGATAAGGAAGCTAATCCATCGACTGTATCACTCCATCCATCTGCACCACCTGTGCCATCAGCAATACCATCTTTATTGGTGTCAAGAATTCCTGCTTCAATGGTGTCTAAGATTCCATCCCCGTCAGAATCCAAATCATACGGATTCGGCAATCCATTTGCATCGGCATTGGCTCTTGGATAACTGTCTGGTTTTCCATCGCCATTTGTATCTGTTCCCGTAATGATCAAAGCCTTTGCTGTATTCTCTGCGGTGCCATCATTGCCTACGTCACCGTCTACACTATCGGCAAAGCCATCTCCATCCGTATCAGCAAACGCATCTATTTTTCCATCGTTGTTCGCATCCGTTCCTCCAGCTTCTACTACATCGGGTATTCCATCATTATCACTGTCGGTATCTCTTCTGTTAGGGATTCCATCGCCATCTGTATCTAAATCAGCGATTGCTTTTCCACCCTGCGAAGTATCATACAAGTCCATCAGCCCATCTTTATCAACATCTACTATGCTATCAATGCGGCCATCACCATTGGTATCGACACCACCGGCTTCTACTAAATCGGGTATGCCATCATTGTCTCCATCTAGATCAAACGCGTTGATCACACCATCGCTATCTGTATCGAAGGCATCGCTGATTCCATCCCCATTTGCGTCTGCAAAAGTGGGTACTCCTGTGCCAGGTGTTGAATCAAGATAGTTTGCTAAGCCGTCACCATCAGCATCGCCCAATGGATCAACACCGTTACTTTCTGCTGTATCGATAATGCCATCGTTGTCGTCATCTGCATCGATGCCATCAGGTATGCCATCTCCATCGCGATCTGTAGCTTGACGCCAATCACGGTCATCACCTGGTTTGATTATATCTGGATAACTTGCTGGAGTAGTTCCGTTTGTGCGTTCTGCTATAAATTTATTTTTGTCGTATTGATCGAGTAGGCCGTCTTTATCTACATCTAATGTGCCACCCGTTGGGGGCTCTGCGCCATCGATTTTTCTGTTGCCATTAATATCCCATCCTTCAATGTTATCAGGAACTCCATCGCCATCCGAATCTAAGTCAAGGTAATCGGGAGCTGTATCTGCATCATCCGTATCATCTACAGGTTTAACAATTTTATTTCCAATGCCAAATACATTGTTGCCATCATACGCATCGTCTACTCCATCTTTGTCGACATCTGTGCCTGCAGGGGCAATGTAGGTGGTAGTTGCTTGTGCTTCTATATTATCAACTATACCGTCATTGTCAGAATCAATATCCAAGAAATTCGGCAATGCATCTTTATCAAAATCTCCCGTGAGGTACGAATTAGGTATAAGATCATTATCTGTATCCGTTCCTGTTTTGATGAGTGGAGTGCCTCCTTTTCCTGGATCAACTGAATCGGCAAGCCCATTGTTATTGGTATCTGTGGCAAAGCCATCAACGATTCCATCATCATTACTATCAACACCGCCTGCCTCAATGACATCGGCAATTCCGTCATTATCAGAATCCAAATCATACGAATTGAAAATTCCATCGCCATCAGTATCTATGTTGATCAAGCCTGGTGACAACGGAGTTGCATTAACATCTAGTGGTTTTACAACACCACTTGCCGTAATGACTGCTGGCGTTACAATTCCATTATTGTTGCCCAGATCAAAAATTCCATCACCATCACCATCTGTGCTGGTAGATTCTACTGCATCGGTAATGCCGTCATTGTCAGAATCGAGATCCCACATATTGGGCTTACCATCTCCATCCACATCATCAGCCCGAGGGTAAGAATCAGCTTTGCCATCACCATTTGTATCAGTTCCCGTTACAATCAAAGCATTAGCTGTATTTTCTGCGGTGCCATCATTGCCTACATCACCATCTACTACATCTGCAAAGCCGTCTTTGTCTGAGTCTATTAGATTATCAATTTTGCCATCGCGATCGGTATCTTGTGCATCGCCTAGGGTTTCTTGTATATCGCCAATGCCATCATTGTCAGAATCAAGGTCTTTGAAATTAGGGACACTATCTCCATCATTATTTAAAAGGAGGCCTAGCCCAGTAACCGGTAAGCACGTAGCCAATCCATTTACGTTACTGAAGGGGCAATCAATTTTTCCATTTCCATCGGTATCTACGCCACCTGCTTCTACTACATCGGGCACGCCATCATTGTCAGTATCCAAATCGAGCGAGTTGATTCTTCCATCAAGGTCAACATCATAGATATCATTGATGCCATCACCATTACTATCTACAAACACGGGAAGACCGGTGCCAGGAGTTGGATCTAAGTAATTGAGAATGCCATCGCTATCTGCATCGGCAAATGCATCTACTCCTAAATTCTCATCAAGGTCTAAAATTCCATCGTTGTCATCGTCAAGATCAGTTACATCAGACACACCGTCTTTATCAAAGTCGGAATTTGCTTCTCGCCAATCCAATTCAGAAGTGAATGTCTGATCAATATTCAAAAAATCAGATGCTTTTTGTTTGTTGGTAACATTATCAGCCGTTGCAATGAAAGGAATTACAATTGTTGCTGGTGAGTCCTCATAGCCATCTAATAAGCCATCGTTATCAAGATCGGCAACACCTCCCGTTTTTTCAACACCATCGATTACTCCATTATTATTGGTGTCATACGATTCTATTTTATCAAGGAATGTGTCTCCATCTGAATCATCATCCAGGTAATCTGGTATAGTATCACCGTCCGTATCAACAGGATTTATTTTTGAGTTTCCGCCAAGAGATGTTGGGGCGCTATCGAACGTATCTAGGATACCATCACCATCTAAATCTGGTAATATAGAAGGATAAGTGATTGCACCAAAGCTTGACTGTGCTTCTATGAAATCGACAATGCCATCATTGTCAGAATCAATATCACGATTGTTAGGACTTCCATCTCCATCGGTATCTACAATTCCTTCCACTCCATCTAAGATGCCATCGTTGTCATCATCTAAATCTACATCATCAGCAATGTTGTCTCCATCAAAGTCATTTTTCTGTCTCCAATCTCTGTCGCCACCTGGCTTGTTTAGATCTGGGTAGAAGCTTGGTGTTTTGCCGCCATTGGTAGCTTCTTTGCCAGCCAGTGTATTGGCTATATTGCTATCATATCCATCACGTAATCCATCCGCATCTGCATCTGTTGTGCCTGGAAAAGTCTCTGCTACTCCGTCATTGTTAGTATCCCATCCTTCTACTTCATCTCTCACTCCATCATTATCAGAATCTCTATCCGTATAGTCAGGAGCCGAGCCGCCATCTGAGTTAACAAGGGCAGGGTTTAAGCCTGTTTGTCCAACTAAATCATACGCATTATCTAATCCATCTCCGTCACTATCTACTCCCGTAGGAGCAACGTAAGTAGCTGTAAGCTGTGCCTCAATATTATCAACGATGCCATCAATATCCGCATCTATATCTAAGAAGATTGGATAGATATCAATATCAGGGTTGTCGTCTGGGAATGAATCAGGTATACCATCTGCATTCGTGTCAATCGCAACAATAATTGGAGTTCCGCCAACCGGATTACCAGCTATAGAAATAATAGGATCAACCTTATCTAAATATCCATCGCGATCGACATCAGTAGTTGCATTCACTGGGCCGTCTACTATTCCATTAAATATATTGGAAGTGAAATCATCTCCACGTACTTCAACGATATCTGTAATACCATCATTATCCGCATCAATATCGATCGCGTTGGGCTTGCCATCAAAATCAAAATCCTTGTAGCCTGCAGGTGTTCCACCGTTGGTTACATCATAAATATTGGCGAGGCCATCAACATCTGTATCTGTAAAATTATCGATTCGACCATCACCATTTGCATCGACTCCGCCATTTTCAATCAGATCTGGTATGCCATCATTTTCAGAGTCAAGATCTAGTATGTTAGGCACTCCATCGCCATCAGTATCTCTTCCAGGCACTCCGTTCTCTTCGTTGGTATCAAGTATGCCGTCATTGTCATCATCTACATCTGTCAGATCAGCAACACCATCACCGTCTGAGTCAGTCGCATTGGCTGTATTATCACGCCAGTCAAGTTCAGTAGTAGTAGGATTTTGTTTGTTTGGATAAAATACAGAGGTTGGTGCCGTACCGTTGGTAGGATTCCAAACTGTTGTAGAAATAGTGTTATCGTAGCCATCCAACAAGCCATCATTGTCAATGTCTAACGTGCCACCTGTTTTTTCCGCACCATCAATAACTCCGTTGTTATTAGTGTCCCAACCTTCTATCTCATCTCTTCTCCCATCATTGTCAGAATCAGTATCCACATAATCGGGTGCAGTACCACCATCCGCGTTGGCGAGCAATGGATTATTTCCAGCACCACCGAAACCAACGATGTTGTCATAGGCATTATCAATGCCATCATTATCAGTGTCTGATCCGGTTGGGGAAACATAACTCGTTGTTGTCTGTGATTCAATATTATCTACAATGCCATCATTGTCAGCATCGATATCCAAGAAATTAACTTTCCCATCGCTATCACGATCATCGGCTTGTGGCGGTAGCCCATTGGGTAGGCCATTGTTGTCGGTGTCTGAGCTGGTGGTAAAAATAGGTGAGCCACCTTCCGAGAAATCAACATTATCTGAAAAGCCGTCTCCATCTTGATCTGTGAAATTATCTATTTTGCCATCGTTGTTTAAATCAGATCCTCGCACTTCAGTAATGTCAGTAATACCATCGTTATCAGAATCTAAATCGAGACTGTTAGCTTTGCCATCACCATCGGTATCGATGAATGCTAAGCCTGCGCCAATATTATCAGAGAGACCGTTTCCGTTAGCATCTTTAAAGCCATCGATTACACCATCACCATCAAAATCAGCTCCTCCATTTTCAGCAACATCTGGGATTCCATCATTATCTGAATCACGGTCTTTACTGTTTGGTTGACCATCTCCATCTGTATCTAAATTACCTTCTATCGTATCTAATATCCCATCGTTGTCATCATCTAAGTCAGCATTGTCATTCACTCCATCATTATCAAAGTCATCGCAATTTTTGGAAGCAACGGTAACAATCGTTTTTTGTGAGCAGCCTGTTCCATTGCTAACTGTTAGCGCATAGGGGCCAGCAAGAGTGGCAGTTACGGTTTGCCCAGTAAGTGTTGTTCCATCAGGCGTGATCCAGGTATAGGTAATAGCGCCTACTGTTGAAACTGCATTAGCGCTAAGTGCAACAGAACCACCAGTAGAACACAGTTGTGGGTTTGCTGGTGTTGTGGTGATAGTGATCCCTTTGTTTTGATTACTGAAACTGATACAGACATTTTCTTTGATACCAAACTCATTGACAATGGTTACTGAGATGACATCTGTTGCGCACACTGGTGCGGCAGCCTTCATGGTATAAGTAATGCAGTTGTCATTAAAGGTGGCAGATTGTGTTTGTGATCCAGGTGAAATGGCATTGATGCGATTGTTACTGCCGCAAGAAAATAATTGAAGACAAACTTGGCGCGAGGTACCAGGCGTTACATCACCAGCATTGATAAATGTGGCTGGTTGATTAGTGAATGGATCAATGACTTCGATCTTTGGTTGATAGTCAGAGTAGAATGCATAATTTCCAGTTCCGCCTGAGCGAGAAAGAACACCTACATAAAGCAAGCTTTGACTTTCGATTCGGTTGTTAACCCCCAATGGGGCAATGGCAGTATTATCAAAAATTACCCGTGAGTAACCAGATAGGTTAGGAATAGGAATTACTAAAGTATTGGCAAATGATGTGTACGGTTGTCCTCTTAATTTTAGAGAGCTAAGACCCGCATTGGGGATGATTACAAAAGCCTTGGCCTCTGTTCCAGGTCTTTCAAAATCAACACGCTTGCTGCCTATGCATGTGTTAATGGGTGGCACCAAACCCATCCCAAATTCAGATGATCCGTAGGTAGTGTGATGATATACATATAGTTTGTTTGCCGAAGTAATTACATAAGGCTTATAAAGTTCGTCTGAAAATTTGTAAGTATAAACTTGGCCTGCTTGCAGATTAGTTAAAAATTGATTGTTGACTTGTACATCTGTATTGTTTTCTATGGCAATGATGGTAACATAGTCTTTCACCGAATTTGGATTTCCGCCATCAATGGCACAATACGTAGTGCCGGTCAAATGCGCTGGAATAACTTGTTCAATACCCGCATCATAATCTCCACCTTGCGGTGTGTTAGTATGCTGAGATCCCCCAACACAAACAATAGGTTTGTTGGAAGTTACTCTCACCCCCGAAATAGAAGTGTTTGGGTTGGATGATTGAGATGAGATAACATAGCTCTGGCCTTTGTTAATAAGAGCAGTAAAAGTTCCACCTGCCGCACGCCCTTCCAAGGCCATCGGATTTTTAAATGTGACAGTGGTGTTATCTTCCAAAGCCATGACAGACACAAAGTGCCTCTCATTATTATTGAATTGGTTGGGCTCAAGATCTGTTTGTGAGCCAGGATAAAAAGAATAACCAACCGAGGCCTTGCCATATAAACTTACGATGTCTTGATTGTAAAAAGAGAGAAGACGATAGGTAGCTTGAATAGGTTGGTCAGCTGTGATGATCAATCCTTTGGTTAAGGGCAATCCTGTATTTATCGTCAGCGTAGTAATGACGTCATCTGGTAGTGGTAAGGTTTGTGGATTGCCAACGGGAATTATTATTGTCTTTGAAAAACTGCCATCGGGACTTTTTACGGTTACAGTTGCTGGACCACCATAAGTAGTAAGATATAAATCGCTAGGTTTTCCTGTTTGCCCACCCAACCCATCTTTATCCAAGAAGATAGGTGGCATGTAATAGATGTAGGCCGTATTACAATCAAAGGTGATTGCGCACTCGGGGCAGTCGGGGTCTAAGCAATCGATGAGGCCGTCATTATCATTATCAATCCCATCGGTGCAACTTGTTTCTTGCGCATAACCTGAAAAACCGAAAAACAAAAGCCCTATAAACAGAGCCATTATTTTTAAGTTGATTTTCTTTTCTGAAGGTGATAGCTCGGATGAGTAAAAGCTATTAGTCATAGGGTAGTAGGTTAGGTTATCGAGTGTTAAGATATAAGTTTCTTTGAAATCTAGATATGCAGAGTTCAGTATTTTAGTTAGGTAAACTTAAAATTCTACCAAGCACATAAACGATAATGTAAACCGAACGAGTGTTCGTTTAAGACTTGATGATGAAGCCCTAACAAGAAATAGACAGGATTATGGAATTGTTAATTAATTAATTAATGATTGCCTCGCGCAATTCTGGATGGCTCACAATGAGTTTGAACCAATAGGTATAGTGATGCGGATGTAGATCGATTTCTTTTTGCAACTCATCAAGGCCAATGAATTTCCAATCTTCCACTTCTTCTAAATTGATGGATGGGATTCCATCGAACACAGCTTTGAAAACGTAATCCACTTCGTGCTCGATGAGGTCTTGATTCAAATCAGTTCGGTAGGTGAACTTGTAAATAAATTCTGGTAATACATCGATGCCCATTTCATATTTCAATCTTCGCCTCACAGACACTTCCATTTTTTCTTGGGGAAGCGGGTGGCTGCAACATGTATTCGTCCACAAGCCACCACTGTGGTATTTCGTCTTGGCTCTTTTTTGAATGAGCATTTCGCCTTTGGAATTGAAAATCAAAATAGAGAAGGCGCGATGTAGCAAACCTTTTTGATGGGCTTCCATTTTTTCCATGGTGCCGATCTCGTTGTCTTCTTGATCAACTAAAATTACTTGGTCCATCAAATCAAATTTAGTTGATGCTTTACAAATGAGTAGGCAAGGATAGAAAGCTTCCTTCTATTGCGCACACGAATGCGCTCCTTCAATACTGTAGTGCTTGTAGTGTTTTTTATTTTTTCAAATAACGCTAGGTAATAGAGATACGCCACATACACACCGAAACGTGCCGTGCGCGGAAGCAGTTTGATGCCCTCGTAACCTTCTTTAAAATCAGCCGCGATATCTATTTCAATTTGTTTCTTTGTCTCATCATCAAAACGCGATAGATCAACCCCCGGGAAATAAGTACGACCCATTTGAATGTAGTCGGCATTCAGATCGCGAAGGAAATTTATTTTTTGAAAAGCCGAACCAAGCTTCATGGCCGAAGGCTTCAGTCGCTCGTACATGGCCTTGTCATTCTTGCAAAACACGCGCAGCGACATGAGGCCAACTACTTCTGCCGAGCCTAGAATATATTCGTTGATTCCTTGCTCATCATAGTTTGTTAACTGCAAGTCCATCTCCATGCTCTTCAAAAACTGATCATACAACTCTTGCTCAATGCCATAGTCATGCACTGTTTTTTGAAAGCTATTGAGGATTGGGTTGAGGCTTATTTTTTCTTTAACAGCACGATGCGTTTCTTCTTTGAAACGGTTTAGCAATAATTCTTTATCGTAATCATGGAACGTATCTACAATTTCATCCGCAAAGCGAACGAACCCATAGATGGAATAAATAGGATCACGCAATTCTTTCTCCAAGCATTTGATGCCAAGCGAAAACGAAGTGCTGTATGCGCGCGTGGTGAGGCGGCTGCAACGGAGACACACTTTATCGAATAACGCTTTACTCATTTATACTTTATTTTTAAACCTCCGAGGTTTTAAAAATCTTGGAGGTGACCATTGTCAGGTTGTGACTTCCGAAGCCTTGTCAGGTTGAGCCAGTCGAAACCTATTTGTTGAGTTTCTTATTATGTAGGACGATTTCGACAAGCTCAATCTGACATTCTACTATAATATCCCCCAACAAATTTAACACTTTAATATCTTCTCACTTCCACTATGCTTGATCACTTCGTTGGCCACCACCTGCCCCGAAATGAGGGAAGGAGGCACACCTGGACCCGGCACGGTAAGCTGACCAGTATAAAACAGGTTTTTGACCTTTTTGTTTATAATCGAGGGTTTCAAATTGGCTGTTTGCATAATCGTATTGGCCAAACCGTAGGCATTGCCCTTAAAAGCGTGATAATCGCTGATAAAGTCTTGATGTGCATAACTTTTTTTATAGACAATATTATCTCGGAATGTATCTCCCGTCAACTCTTCAATTCGGTTGATCATTAAGTCAAAGTATTTTTCGCGTATCGTTTCGTTATCTTCTAGCCCCGGGGCAACAGGCATCAAAAGAAAAATATTTTCGTAGCCTTGGGGTGCTACGGTGTGATCGGTTTTGGACGTGACTGAAACATAGAACAACGGATCGGTAGGCCACTGCGGGCTCTGATAAATCTCCTGTGCGTGGCGACTGAAATCGCGATCAAAGAATAAATTATGGTGGAGCAGGTTCTTCACTTTTTTATTTACGCCCAAATAATAGATCAAGCTCGATGGTGCCATCACTCTCTTTTGCCAGTAGGCTTCATCATACCTACGATGTTCCTCCACTAATAGATTTTGTTCCACATGATGGTAATCCGCCCCAGCGACTATGTAATCAAATTCCCTTCGGCTACCATTTACTTTCAAACTCTTTGCGAGGTTGCCCTCCACTTCTATTTTTTCTACTTCACTGTTGTACTCAAACTTTACCCCTAAGTCTGTGGCTACCTTCACCATGCCTTCTACAATCTTGTGCATACCGCCCATCGGGTACCATGTGCCAAGTGCCATGTCGGCATAATTCATTAACGTATAAAGTGCTGGGGTTTTATCTGCGGGTGCGCCCAAAAACAAAACAGGAAATTCCAATAATTGAATCAAGCGAGGATCAGTGAAGTATTTCCGCACATACGTTGATACCGATTCAAATACGTGGAGCTTGAACAATCCCTTGGCCAAATCAAGATCAAACAATTCTGAAATAGACAACCCAGGCTTATAAACCAATTTGTTGATGCCCACATCATATTTATATTTTCCTTCTTTTAAAAATTGCTGCAAGTGTGCACTGCTGCCTTTTTCAATCTTCTCAAAAAAATCGCATAGGGCTTCTTCCCCTGCGGGAATGTCCCAATGATCTTGCTTAGAGAAAAATACGCGATAGGATGGATCGAGTCGTGTGAGAGAATAGAAATCTGCAGGCGATTTGCCGAAGAGGCCAAAGTATTTTTCAAATACATCGGGCATCCAATACCAGCTCGGCCCCATGTCAAAAAGATAGCCATCGCTTTCAAACTTGCGCGCGCGGCCTCCTGCGGAAGAATTTTTCTCAAATAGCGTGACCTCAAAATTTTCCTTGGCCAAGCAAGCGGCTGCCGCCAATCCTGAAAAGCCAGAGCCAATCACTGCTACTTTTATCATTTTTTATATTTCTATCCACTGCAAGCTACGCAGTACATGCTATAAACAGAAAAATCCTTTCAGTGTTGAAAGGATTTTGAAAATCTTGGATAAAAAGCCAGAATGGGCTTATTGATAACCGGTTAATCTTTTTTGAATCTCTTTTCTTGCATGAAAGATTCTATTTTTCACAGTGCCGATTGGGAGCTTTAGATGCTCTGCTATCTCATGGTACTTGTAGCCTGTGGTGTGCATCTTGAATGGGATCAACAATTCATCTTTCACAGCATTCACATTGCGCCATACTTCTTTAAACTCTAGGCTGCCTTCTGGTCTGTTGAAAGTGTGCGTATCTTCTACATTCAAGTGATACAATTCTTTGGTGTTGTCTGTAGAGGTACGTTCTCGTTTTGATTTGCGATAGTTGTTGATGTAAGTGTTGCGCATGATGGTGAAGAGCCAGCCTTTTAGATTGGTATCATCACGGAATTTAGTTCTGTAAGTGAGAGCTTTTAGAATCGTGTCTTGCACCAAATCCAGCGATTCTTCTCTGTCTCTTGTGAAGCGATGGGTGAAACCTCTTAGCGTTGGCCGGAGGGTTGCTATTTGTTGGTCAAATTCTGCAGCTTTCATTTTGTTCACTTTTATTGTTTAAAAGATAAACAAATATAGTCTTTATAAATTGTAAAACAACAAAATGTTTAATAATTTATTATTAAGTATAAACAAAATTATTTACAAAATCTGCTTGAGCATCAGCGCATTAGCAAAAAAAGTCATGTTCCTTGGCGCTGTTGGTTCAGCTTTTTTGATCGCATAACCAGAGGCCAAAATTCTAATAGAAGGGAAATCGTGTGATAAATGATCCAGATACTTTTGCATCTCAGAGGGCTTGGGGCCTGCAGTAAGCGAAGTGATGAGCAAGTCAGGCTTGTGTTCTTCACAGGCAGATTTGAGTGATTTGTATGGCACCGTTTGTCCGAGATAATAAGTTCTGATCCCGCTTTTCTTTACGATGTAGTGGTAGAAGAGAAGCCCCAACTCGTGAAGTTCTGTTTCCGGCAAATACAAAATCGCTTTTCTTTCAGTCTTGGGTGCCAATGGCAAAGCATCTATGGCCACAATTATTTTCTGCCTGATCAAGTGCGAGATGAAGTGTTCTTGGGAGGGAGTAACATTATCAGTGAGCCACAGCACGCCTATTTTTTCAAGGAAGGGATAAACAATCTCCAGCATCGTTCTTTCAAAACCGAACTTCAGTGTAAACGAACCAAGCAGTTTTTCAAACTGTTCTTCCTCCATATCAATCATGGCCATGATCATCTGCTCGATATAGATGCTGATGTCGTTTTTTGTTTCGCTTAAGTTAGATACTTGCTGATTTATTTCTGCGTGACTCAACTTCACGATCTTAGATATCTTCACTCCGTTATTATTGAGCACCGATACGTTGATGATCTTTTTCAGGTCGTCATCAGAATAATACCGAATGTTAGTTTTAGTGCGCTGCGGTTCAATAATGGCATGGCGTTTCTCCCAAATGCGAATGGTGTGTGCCTTGATTCCCGAAAGTTGTTCTAGCTCTTTGATCGAATATTTGCCCATGATTACCCTAAAGTTTAAACAAAAACACCAAAATGCATAAATTGTTTAACCTTTCCTTTTGATGGTTATTTAATAGTTAATCGTTTGATCAATTGTCAACGCCTAAACTATTAACTGCTAACAATTAACTTACCACATAATTATTATATGGATCAAGGCAAAGAATGGTTTCGCAACCAAGGATGGAAGCCTTTCGACTTTCAGCTACAAACTTGGGAGTCTTATGCCGAAGGGTTGAGTGGTTTGGTAAACGCACCCACAGGCAGTGGCAAGACTTACTCATTGTTAGTGCCTATTCTTTTGGAATCTAAAACTGATCCTAATCCAAAATCAAAAGGGCCACGCTCAATTTGGATCACGCCCATTCGTGCTTTGGGAAAAGAAATTGAACTCTCTGCCAATCGCGCCATTACTGGAATGGAGATAAAATGGAAAGTAGGCGTTCGCTCAGGCGATACCTCTACTAAAGAAAGAGCGAAGCAAAAAGAAAGCCCGCCTGAGTTTTTGATTACCACACCTGAGAGTCTTCATCTGTTACTTTCGCAGAAAGGCCATGCAGATTATTTCAAACATCTGAAATCTATTGTAATTGACGAGTGGCATGAGCTGATCGGCTCTAAGCGCGGAGTGCTGATGGAGTTGGCGCTCTCTCGATTAAAAACAATTTCTCCCCAATTGAAAGTGTGGGGCATATCGGCTACCATTGGTAATATGGAGCAATCGCTTGAGGTCTTGCTGGGAAATTATTTTGAAAGAGAAAATTTCAAAGTCATCAAAGCAGAGATTGAAAAGAAAGTAGAAATCATTTCAATTTTTCCTGATGAATTGGAGAAGATGCCGTGGTCGGGTCACCTCGGTATTCAACTGCTTGAAAAAATTATTCCCATCATTCACGAAAGTACGAGTACATTGATCTTCACCAACACGCGCTCCTTTGCCGAAATATGGTATCAAAAATTATTGGCGAAAGCACCTGAACTTTCGGGCGTACTCGCCATGCACCACGGTTCGATTAGTTTGGCATTGCGCAATTGGGTGGAGGAACAATTGCATGAGGGGAAATTGAAAGCGGTTGTATGTACTTCCAGTTTAGATCTAGGTGTTGATTTCCGCCCTGTGGAAACGATCATACAAGTGGGAAGCCCAAAAGGAGTAGCACGATTTTTACAGCGAGCGGGTAGGAGTGGGCATCAACCTGGTGCAGTCAGTCGTATTTATTTTTTGCCAACCAATTCACTAGAGCTAATAGAAGCTGCTGCTTTGCACGAAGCAATTAATAAAAAGATTGTAGAAGACCGATTGCCCTACATTCGTTCGTTTGATGTACTGGTGCAGTACTTGGTTACGCTTGCTGTGGGAGATGGTTTTCGGCCAGAAGAAATTTTGAAAGAGGTGAGTGGTACTGCCAGTTACTCGTCTATCACCCAGGAGGAATGGAATTGGTGCTTGAATTTTATTTCCACAGGTGGGCAAGCACTCACTGCGTATGATGAGTATCGAAAAGTGATTGTGGAAAATGGAATTTATAAGGTAGAAAGCAGACAGATTGCAATGAAGCATCGACTGAGCATCGGTACCATTGTGGGCGATACACTTATGCACGTGAAGTTTGTGAGTGGCAAATACCTTGGCACGATTGAGGAATATTTTATCTCGAGCTTGCACGTGGGCGATGTGTTTTGGTTTGCTGGCCAAAGTTTAGAGTTGGTGCGCATTAAAGAGATGGATGCACATGTGCGGAAATCAAAAAAGAAATCGGGCAAAGTGCCGTCATGGCAAGGCGGGCGAATGCCACTCTCTTCACAACTCAGTGAAATGATCCGTTTGAAAATAGATGAAGCGGCACGAGGAAAAGACAGTGATGAAGAAATGAAATTTCTCCGCCCACTTATGGAGTTGCAAAAAAATCGCTCGCACCTACCCACGAAGAATGAATTTCTAATCGAATATTTTCAAAGTACAGAAGGGTATCACGTAGTGATGTATCCGTTTGAAGGGCGCAATGTGCATGAAGGACTAGGCGCACTCGTGGCTTATCGCATGGCTAAGATTATGCCCATCACTTTTTCCATTGCCATGAACGATTATGGTTTTGAATTACTTTCCGATCAAGCGATCCCCATCGAAGAAGCTGTTGAGACAAATGTATTGGGCATTGAAAATTTATCCACCGATATTTTGGCTAGTATCAACTCCACAGAGATGGCACGCAGAAAATTCCGCGACATTGCTGCCATCTCAGGATTGGTCTTCAAAGGAATGCCCGGCAAAAAAATAAAGGACAAACACCTACAATCTTCCTCTCAACTTTTCTTCAATGTGTTCCATGAATATGAATCCGATAATCTTTTGTTACTTCAAGCCTTTGAAGAAGTAATGGATTTTCAGTTGGAGGAGGCACGATTGCGGCAAGCCCTAGAAAGAATCGCTACACAGAAAATAATAATTACTCAACCAGAAAAGCCAACACCTTTTTCATTTCCCATTCTTGTAGATCGCACACGCGAAAAATTGACTTCGGAGAAATTAGAAGATCGGATTAAAAAGATGAGAATGGAGTATGGAGATTGAGATTTTCACCAGTTGAAGGAGAGAGTAGAATATCGAAGCATATTGAATAAATTTTGATTATTTTTGATTATCAAATAGAAATTTATGTATCGTGCCATTATAACCCCAACTGAGAAAGAGCACTCAATGGAATTGCCTAAGCAATTTTTTGGTAAAAAGGTGGAGGTGACAATAGTTGAAATGGAAACATTGTCGAAAAACAAACCACATCCTCTACCGCAAGGAAAAAAGATTTCTTTAACTCAGTTATTTGAAAATTTTGGTAATGCACCTGACTTTCCTAGCATCGAAGATATAAGAAGCAAGGCATGGCCATCCAAATGGTAATTTTTGATACAACTGTTCTGATTGAACTTTACCGTGGGAATGTTTTGGTAAAGCAAAAAATTGAAGAATTAGCTCCTGATACCATTTATATTAGTGGCATTACATTCGCTGAATTTATGGTTGGGGCAAAGGATAAACAAGACTTTGTTCAAATTCAAAAGCAACTTAGTAATTATACAATGCTGCCGATTAATGAAGGGATCAATGGCATCTTCATTGAACTGTTCACTTCTTTTTCTATGAGCCACCGACCGGGCATTGCCGATACCTTAATTGCAGCTACCGCATTGTATTATGATCTTCCTATTTATACACAGAATAGAAAGCATTTTGGCTTTATTCCAGGCATTCGATTGATTTGAATTTGGAATTGAAACTAAAACACTGCCCTAAAAATCAAGAACAACGTTCCTGCCATCAACATCACCACAGGCAAGGTAAGGAACCAAGCGATTAAAATATTTCTAACTGTATCGGGCTGTAGATTTTTCACCCCTTTGTTGGCCACCATACTTCCTGCAATGCCTGAAGACAAAACGTGCGTGGTACTCACAGGCCATCCATAACTAGTAGAAAGACCAATTGTTAAAGCCGCCACCATTTCTGCACTGGCGCCTTGTGCATACGTAAGATGTTCCTTTCCAATTTTTTCGCCCACTGTTTTTACAATTCTTTTCCAGCCGATGGTAGTGCCAAGACCTAATGAAACAGAGATCATGACAATAACCCAAGTAGGGGAGTAGTCTGTAACTTTTCTTAGATCTTTCAAGCCATCGCTAAGTTTTCCTTTATCGGTATCACTCAGGCGTACTTCTTCTTTTTTGATCAACGATTTCATAGTGCGATCCAAGATCATGATGTCTTTGCGTACTTCAAATTTTTCTAATTTTGGTAGGGAAGAAGAGGTATTGATAAGGCTAAATTTTGATTGAAGTTTGTTCGCTCTCCTTTTGCTGTCTGCCAGGTTAACGCGATCAGGCTTCGATAAAGAAGTAGAATCAATAGAGCCAATCACTTGTTCAATTTTAATTAGCGATGCCGGTAGCTTAGATGTATCTAAATTATCATTTAAAGAAAAATAGGCGGGCACAATGCCAATTAATACCAACATGACCAAACCCACTCCCTTTTGCCCATCGTTTGAGCCATGGAAAAAGCTTACCAATGTGCAGGTGGTAAAAAGTATGATGCGAATCCACCAAGGTGGTGGTTGATTCTTTTTCGGCTCTTTAAATAGTGCGTCTCCCGTCTCTGTTTTTTTTGTGGCAGTGCGTATGAGATACATCAAAATGATAGTGACCGAGAAGCCAAACAAGGGTGATAATAATAGAGATGAACCTATTTCTTGAGCTTTGCTCCAGTTCACGGCCTCCCCTGTTGCCTCTGGCAAAAATGAAAACGCTAATCCAACTCCTAATATTGAGCCAATTAAAGTATGCGAACTAGAACAAGGGATGCCCAAATACCAAGTAAGCAAATTCCAAGCGATAGCAGTAATTAGAAGAGCTGCCACCATTGATAAACTATGGGCTATATTTTGGTCAACCAATGTTTCAACGGGTAGTAAGTTCACAATCCCCATCGCCACAGTAATGCCCCCGGCAAATACCCCGAAAAAATTCCAAGCACCGGACCAAATCACGGCCACCCAAGGCTTTAGTGTATTGGTATAAATTACGGTGGCTACTGCATTGGCCGTATCGTGAAAACCATTGACAAACTCAAAGGCGCAAACCGCAAAGAGGCAAAGAAGTAGCAGGATGGTGTAGGAGGTCTCTAATTCAAACATGGGTTTTTGGTATTGATTTAACTACTTTGAGGCCTCAAGTTGCCTTTTCCTTCACTAATGTGCAACCAAAGGTAGAATCTCTTTTTTGACCCAATGTTATGCTAATGTTACGCTTTCAAAATTGCCTGACTCTAACCCACTTAATTCTGTAAGGCCGTGAAAATAGATTTTTTGATAGAGGGCGAGCCCATTACTTTATTGCCCGAAAAAGTTCTGTACTTACCCAAACACAAAGCGATTTTGGTGGCAGATCTGCATTTTGGCAAAGTCAACCATTTTCGAAAATCAGGGATAGCCGTTCCTGCCAGGGCCAATGATAAAAATGCCAATACTATTATCAACGTCATCAATGCAACCAAGCCTGACCGTGTTATTTTCTTGGGCGATTTATTCCACAGTCATTATAATGAAGAGTGGGAAACAGTGGGGCAAATTCTCAAACACTTTTCTGCTTGCTCCTTCGAACTCGTTTTGGGCAACCACGATATTTTAAGTTTACAACAATACCAACGGCATGCTATTAAAGTTTTTGAAAATCAATTGACTGTTGGCCAATGGGTGCTCACGCACGAGCCTCTAACAACCATACCAGAAAATTTTTACAATCTCGCAGGTCACATTCATCCAGGCGCTCGGTTAACAGGCAGCGGACGACAATCCATGATGCTGCCCTGTTTTTATTTTGGTAAACAGCAAGGCATTCTTCCTGCTTTCGGTTCATTCACCGGTTTGGCCGCTATCCATCCTAAAAAAGAGGAGCATGTATTTGTGATTGCTGAGGGGAAGGTGATGAGGGTAGGTGGTAAGCGGTAACTGGTAAGTAGTAAACGATATTCAGCAAAAAAAGACACCCAGTAAATCACCTAGTTACCAACTACCACTTACCTCTTACTACTTACCTTTTACTAAACTTGCCTACTGCCAACTGCCTACTTCAAAACTACCGCCTTTTCTTCGCCTTCGGTCTCCCACCTCCTCCACTAGAAAAAATCAAACCGATCGAAAACTCTAGCCCTGTGAAATCTATTTTGGCGTCTTTGTAATCTACAGTTACAGTTTGATTTGTTCCGTTGAGTGTACCGCCTGTGTAGCTTCCCTTCAAAGGAAATTTTGATGTGCCCATTAGGTAATTGGTTTCCAATGAAACACTCACTTGCCCTGTGACAGGTATTGTCAACTCGGCACCAAAATGATAGCCGAAACCTGGATTGTTTTCATAAGATAGATTTGAATTGACCACATCCCAATTTTGAATTTGGCGCAGGTCGCGATCAATATTTCCATAATTCAAATGTTGATCAAACCCATAAAAGAAAAAGCCACCGCCTTTTATATCAAACTCTACACGTTGACCTTTTAATTGAAACACTAATTCGGCAGGAATCAATATGGTGAAGTTCGGCCCGATCAAGGAGTTCTTCGATTCAAAAGGCAGATCGATCATGCCCATCCCGGACATTCTATAAAGAGATGCACCTGTTTCTATAGCAATGAATCGATTCAAATTAAAACCAAGACCGCGGATAGAAAACGGGCTGATGGGCGTAGAGAAATCGCCATTGCGCGGGATGAAGTACGAGAACGACAAGCCAACATCTTGCGCCCAAGCGAAACCCATCGTTCCGCCCAATAGACAAATACAAATCAATATTTTTTTCATGCTCACTAAATAACTCCCGAAGATAAGGAACTATTGTTTTAGGCAATAGGAGATTGTGGAGTAAAATAATATTCAGGATTTATCCTGAACCATCTGTGAGTATTCGTAAATAGAATGGCCTCTCCGTATCTTTGCTCCATATCCCACTACATGATCAACCCTACCGAGCAAGAAGAACGCGAATCACTAGAGCAAATTAAAGAAACACTTTTGCAGGCGATAACACGGGCAGATGAGCGCGTGAAGCAATATGCCGAAGAACTGCGGCAGAAAAAAGAATACATCTACGAACACCAATCGGGCATGGATGAAGCCGATAAAGTATCGGCTGGGCAATCGGTGAACCGCATGGCTTCGACTGGCGAAAGCGCGGTAGCGCGAAAACGCAAAATGCTGAAGCTGATTGCGTCTCCGTACTTCGGTCGCATCGATTTTATAAATGGTGAAGCACGCACTGCCATTTACATCGGCATCTATACGTTCTTTGATGATTTACAAAAAGCCAATCTCGTGTACGACTGGCGCGCACCCATCTCCTCCATGTTTTACGATTTTGAGTTGGGCGAAGCGTGGTATCAAACACCCTCGGGCAAAATCACTGGCGAGATTGCCTTGAAGCGGCAGTATAAAATCCGCGAAGGCAAGATGGAGTTCATGATAGAGAATGCTGTGAACATCCACGATGAAGTGCTGCAACAAGAACTCAGTAAGTCGGCAGACGATAAGATGAAAAATATTGTCGCCACCATTCAGCGCGACCAAAATGCCGTGATACGAAATGAGTCCGCCTCCGTGATGATTATCCAAGGCGTGGCTGGCTCGGGCAAAACTTCCATCGCACTGCACCGCATTGCTTTTTTGTTGTATCGCTTCCGAGATGAGATTCGCGCCAAAGACATTCTCATTCTTTCGCCCAACAAAGTATTTTCCGATTACATCAGCAATGTGCTGCCCGAGTTGGGTGAGGAGCACATCCCTGAAATGGGCATGGAAGAATTGGCCGCCAACTTGCTCGAAGACAAATATCAGTTCCAAACTTTCTTCCAACAAGTTGCTTTGTTGCTCGAGAAGTCAGATGCTGCGTACATCGAGCGCATTCGCTTCAAGGCATCGTTTGAATTTTTGCGTCAGCTCAACCGCTACCTCATTCATATCGAGAATAATTATTTTACGTTCACCGAACTGCGCGTGGGCAACACCGTCATTCCGTTTCCATTTATCCAAGAACGTTTTCGTTCGTATCACCGCATCCCATTATTAAAACGTTTCACTGAAGTGGTGAAGGATGTACAAAATCATTTGCGCAACCAAGTACAGCGAAAACTTACGGGTCAAGAGAAATCAAAAATCTCGGAGTCCGTGCCGCGCATGTTCAAAATCGGAAACGTGTTTGGTTTGTACCAAGATTTTTATGCGTGGCTTGGCAAGCCCGAAATGTTTCGCTTGATGGAAGGTGAGAAGCTCGAATATGCCGATGTGTTTCCGCTTATCTATTTCACCATGCGGCTCGAAGGATTTCAAGCAAACGATTATGTAAAACACTTGCTCATAGATGAAATGCAAGACTATACGCCCGTGCAATATGCCGTGCTGTCGCGCATGTTCACCTGCAAGAAAACCATACTCGGTGATGTCGGCCAAACGGTCAATCCATATAGTGCCTCTTCAGCCGAAGGCATCGAAGAAGTTTTTCCACAAGCTGAAATCGTAAAACTTTTTCGCAGCTATCGGTCAACGTATGAAATCACAAAGTTCGCTCAGCAAATCTCCACCAATCCAAACGTGATTGCGATGGAGCGGCACGGAGCGATACCAACCCTCACGGGCTACAACAGCAATGCACAAGAGCTCGAAGCCATCAGCGCACTCATCACCACATTCAAAAACTACGCGCACCAGTCGCTGGGCATCCTTTGCAAAACTGCCGACCAAGCAAAGTTTGTATTCGAATCATTAAAAAAATTACACACCGTACATTTGCTCACTGCCGATAGCACAACTTTCCACGAAGGCATCATCATCACCACCGCCCACCTCGCCAAAGGTTTGGAGTTTGATGAAGTCATCATCCCGTTCGCCTCCGCACGTAACTACCACACATCGGTGGACAAGAGCATGCTCTACATCGCTTGCACCCGCGCCATGCACCTACTCTCACTCACGTTTACGGGAGAGAAGACGAGGTTGATTGAATAATTTTATTGAACAGGCGGCTTGCCCACCGTAGCTTCATCGAGGGTGCGGCATGTCCGCGCGAGGCGCCTGCCTACCGGACAGGCAGGCAGCGGCCACCGGGCTGCCCGCTACAAGTCCTCGCTCGTTCCTCGCTGTGGGCTTTCCGCTTCCATCCCTTGCCGATGCCCGCACGAAGTTTATCTGTTTATTTTATATATTTTTGTGTTTCTTTCTTAGAGGGATCTCCTGTTTCAGGGACTCCTCGTAATAACTAACCGAAATTATCAACCTAATCGATTTCAAGAGAAGACAAGACAGATTGTATTTTATCTATAATTAATTATCTATCTAGTATTTCGATGTGGAAGGCCAGATTTTTAAACCATCGCTCAAATGAAAAAATCGCGTAGTTATTTTGCAATAATCATTTTAATGATGATTAATTGTACTAAAACCGAAACTATTCCATCTAGCTCACCTACCACTCCTGGTACAATCTATTTAAACGAAGTTTTAAATATTATGACACTTAACTCGATCAATAGAAAAAAAATTGATTGGGCTGACTTTAAAGCAACTGTGTTAAAAAAGGCGGAAGGAGCACAAACAATCGCAGATGCGTATCCTGCAATAGAAATGGCCTTAGGTCTGTTAAATGACCATCACAGCTTTTACATCACATCGAAAGGAAGTTATATTCTTAACAATTATCCAAATTGTGATCAAGCAGTACCAGGTATAGTTCCTCCAAGTAAAATTGGTTATGTGCGTGTTCCAGGCTTTTCAGGCTCCACTGAAGAGGCAACTACTTTTGCTACAAATCTCCAAGCCAACATCCACCAGCAAGATGCTGTTGATTTAAAGGGATGGATTGTTGACTTAAGAGAAAATATAGGAGGTAATATGTGGCCAATGATTGCTGGGATTGGCCCAATCTTAGGAGAAGGCATCGTAGGTAATTTTATTGACATTGATGATCAACCAATACAATGGTTGTATAAAGATGGAGCCTCTTTTATTGGTTCTTCTAAAATAACTTCGGTCGCAAATCCCTACCAATTACTTGTCAAGAATCCTAAAGTAGCTGTTCTTATTGGTTTGCGAACGTCTAGCTCAGGGGAAGCCACTGCTATTTCATTTATAGGTAGGCCTAATACAAAACTGTTTGGCCTAAGTAGCACATGCGGTCTTTCTACTGCAAACGCTGCTTTTACGTTAAGCGACAATGCTCAACTCTTTTTAACAGTCTCCTTTATGGCTGATAGGAATCTAAAAAAGTATGGAGTACCAGTTCCTCCTGACTCCTTAGTAAACGGAACCACAAATGATTTAACAAGTTCTGCCATTAACTGGATATTGAAGTAGCTTTATGTCTTTTTCGTGTAGACACGGCCGAAGGCCGTAGCCTATTTTAGGACGAGACACTTTATTTCTAAATAAAAACATTCTTTACGTACTTATTTCTGATATCGCGATAAACATAAAAATCCGAATCAATACTGGCAATCTTGGTAATGCCTTTTGCTTCAGAGGCCACAATCAATGTTGCATCGGCCAGATCCATTGACACATCGTTAAATTTTTCGCTGAGCTCAATCATTCGGATCAAGTGGTAAAATTCCAGTTCAAAAATTTGTAACCCACCGCGCAATGTCATTAAGTTAAGAAAGGATTTGAACCACATAGGCAGATAGAGATATAGAAATACACACATAGAAATCAATAACCCTATGTGAAATCTATCTGTTCTATGTCCTATGTGGTTCAAATGCTA
>JBJXEB010000102.1:0-106031 GCA_046155095.1 Cyclobacteriaceae bacterium | reverse complement strand
TGGCTCGCTTTGGGGTGGAGTTTCTCTCACCACAAGAAGTCACCGACATTTCTATCAAAGACAATTATAAAATCATTACGCTAAAGGACGGCAGCATACTCAACACACGCAGCGTCATCATCACCACGGGTGTTGACTATCGTGCACTGGAAGCAACCGATGTAGAAAAATTTACGGGTGCAGGAATTTATTATGGAGCATCCACTACGGAGGCGCACGCTTGCAAGGAGAAGGATGTATATATTGTAGGTGGAGGAAATTCTGCGGGTCAATCGGCCATGTACTTAAGCAATCACGCAGCGAACGTTTTTATTGTCATCCGCAAAAAAGATTTGTCGGCCACTATGTCGCAGTACTTGATTGACCAAATCAATGCCACACCGAATATTCAAGTAGTGCCAGAGACTACTATTGGTCAAGTGTTTGGCAACGAAAAGCTTGAAGAGATTTGTTTGGAAGACATTAACACCAAAAACAGAAAGCAAGTGAAGGCTGCTGCGCTCTTTATTTTCATTGGAGCAAAGCCTATTACCGATTGGATTAAACTGGACATCATCAAAGACGACAAAGGCTTTATTGAAACGGGTCGCGACTTGTTGAAGTACGATTCATTCAAAAAATCGTGGAAGTTGCTGCGCGAACCATTCTTATTGGAGACGTGCAGCCCGGGTATTTTTGCTGCGGGCGATGTGCGCGCAGGCGCGATGAACCGTGTTGCCTCGGCAGTTGGCGAGGGCGCTATGGCGATTAAGTTTGTGCATGAGTATTTGGCGGAAAATTAAAATAATTTTTCAATTTGCTCAAAATGAAAAATAGTCATTCTTAACACAATCGATCAGAGTAAGTAGCAATATAGAAATCGCCTTAAAACTTAATTCTTAATTATTTTTTGAAATTTCCTTGACCCCTCAATTTTTACAAGATACATACCCACTTTCAGTTCTGAAATATCATACTCATCGAAGTAAGCTCCGGATGGATTGCTTCTCAATATCTCTTTCCCTAAATAATCAAATATAATTATGCTCTTATTGCTGCTTTTATCAGTAGTGTGAAGAATATTTCCTGCAGGGTTTGGGTACAGAAATGATTCAGTAGTTGTTTCATTCACTCCAACAACAACTTTAACAATGGCAGTATACTCGTCACTATCACTATGACCATCGTTTACCTTTACTGAAACAGACAAATCACCATTAAAATTAAGACTAGGAGTGATACCTGTACCGGATAGAGCATAGTTCGCTCCTGATTTTACCTTCAATGTAAAATCCTGTGGATAGTTGTTATCTGGATCAAGGATTTCAAAATCAGAAGCTGTTAAATTAATGCTTTGGTTTTCAGTAATCACTAGATCCTTTTTCAAACCTTTGATCTTTGGTCTTACATTCAAATTGTCTAGTGGTCTCCTCCATACACCCATCCCATAAGTTCCGCAAAAAATAAATTCACTAGTAAATGAAAGCGCATAAGAGTCAGAATGATCTAACCCTTCGTTTACTGGATACCAGTTTGTACCTGAGTTATACGAAACATAGACTCCTTGATTAGTAGCTGAATAGAAAAAACCAGAGGAATTGATAGTAAAATCATTAAAAGTAGTTCCTGAAGGAAAGTCACCTATTCTACTCCACGTATTGCCAAAATCAATACTCTGAAATATTCCCTGATAAGTTGATACAATAAGTTTTGAATTAAAATATCTTATTGAATTTGGGTAGAAATAGGTTGGAATAACCTTTCTTGCCTCCCAATTGTTACCGAAATCCTTAGAAATAAATACATTCTCTATTGCGCCAATAACTAAGGTATCCCCTTTAGAAAAAGATGCAGTAAAATTCGCATCTTTTAAAGCCAAGGCAGGCTTAAGCACCCAGTTCTCCCCACCATCTACGGAGGCATACATACCTTCTCCATTTACTAGAGCAGTTAACTTGATACTGTTGCCAGACGACAACGTATTCACAGTTTTATTTGCTGCTAAAGAAAGCTTTTTACTCCATGTTTGCCCGTGATCAATGGATTTGAATATTCCAGCCGATGTACCTACAAGAATATAGTTATTGCCTATGTAGATGGCGTCAACTTGGTTGAAGCCTAAAATTTTTGTTCCTATAATTTGCTTCATCCAGGATTGGCCATTATCACTTGAAGAATGAAGACCAAATGAAGTTCCTACAAGAATGCTTGTTCCGTCAATTCCAATTTGTCTAATTACATGATTAACAAGACCATTGTTTATCGATTGCCAATTAGTAGCATTGTCTGTTGAACGATACACTCCTTCATTTGTTGCAAGAAATAAAAATTCATTGACTTTTAAGATTTTATTGTGAGTGTTATCGATAGTAGAGTTCAGATAGGTAGACCAATTTTTGCCTTCATCATTAGAGTAGAAAATAGCTCCACTAGAAGCCCCAATGTAGACTTCATCTCCAGTGGCATAAATAGCAGACATGAAGTACGCCCCTCCTGATGTTCCTATGTTCGAAGTAGTCCACGTTACACCAAAGTCTCTTGAAATGTGAAGCGGCTGTCCCCCTGAAACGTAAAGAGTATTATCAACTGCAGAGATTGCATTCACGCTTGTTATTCCAAGTACGAGTTTTGTCCATGTCAATCCTTTGTCTTCAGACGTATAAATTCCATCCGAAGCAGCAAAAAGCTTACTACCACAAATAACGAAATCTCTTATTTGTTTACCCTTAAAGACTCCTTCAATGAAAGACCAGGTAACCCCATGATTCGATGAATAATAGAATCCGCCCTGGCTTGAACCTGCATAAATATCATTTCCATTTACAAAAAGACTATAGATAGTTAGGCTTTCAATACTCTTATTGATCGCAATCCAGTTCTCTCCCAAATCACTAGAATAATAAACACCTGCACCAACTATCGAAGCGTAAATATTTGAACCGGATTTTGTGAAAGAATAGCAATGAGGGTAATATGGTAGGCCTTTGTTAACTGCTTTCCAGTTTAGACCATTATCCTCTGAGCGGAATATTCCACCTGGCCCACCATTTATAAAAAGATAATTTCCTAGCTTTACTAGATCGTATGCAGCAGCACCAACAGGGCCATTTGTCTTTGTCCATTGGGCCATACTACTAAATGATACAAAAATGCTTAGGAGAATTAATAAAAGCTTATTCATAATTACCACCTATTAAAAGTGTTTTTTTAAATATATAAATGTTTCACTAAAATTCAAATGATGTTGACTCAAAATTTATTTTTGTTTGAGATTTTCAAATCAATGAGCCACTGTGGTTCTCTGTGGTTAAAAAAATAACTTATGAAAAAAGAAATATGTTCACACCTCCTCGAATGGAGCAAACAGAAAATAAAAACACAAAAAGAGCACGTGTGCGAAGAGTGCATCAAGACGGGCGATGAGTGGGTACACCTGCGCACTTGCCAAACGTGTGGTGCTACCTCGTGCTGCGATTCTTCTCTCAACCAACACGCCTCTCAACATGCAAAAGAAACCAATCACCCCGTTGCCATATCAGCCGAGCGTGGCGAGCAATGGGCGTGGTGCTATGTGGATGAGCAGATAATTGGGTATTGAAATGCAAGAATGATTTGCAATGAGGTAACACTACTCAAATCTAGAGCTACACGCTTGCCTCTTTGAGTTTTACTTTAGTTGATGCTGGTTCGTGCACAGACGATTTGCGAATTTTTACGGTGTCCAACTTACTAAACGTCTTCCCCTTAAAAACGCCTGTTTCTATAATTGCCTTCCCCAACATTTCTATTACAGGAACGGAGACACTGTTGCCAATTAGCTTCATCCACCTTGCTCTACTTTCTGGCAGAATATAATTTTTGGGAAACCCCTGCATTATACAGGCTTCCTCTTTTGTTATTCTGCGATAGTTTTCTTTTTTATAAATTGCTTCAATGAAGAATTTTTTATGCTCTGTTTCATTTTTCGCGTTAATGGCCTTTGTGGTTACAAAATCATTCGTATCACTCGCGACTAGTGTGGGAAATATATTTGAAGAAGGCAAAAAAATTCTATTTACACCATAAAGTCCAGTACTTATTTTTGTGTTTTTAAAGTCATATCTGATCTCATCAGAAGTAATAATTCCTTTTTCAATCAATTTTTGTATGGTTTTAGTAATGAATATTTTTTTGATTTTAAATTCCCTATTCATCTTTAATTTGTCGATAATGAATGTTTCATTTTCGCGAGCATTTAGTAATATGCTTTCTTCTTCTGTTAGACTTTCAAATTTATCCCGATAGCTACGGAGATTGACTTGAAATGAATATTCTTCCTTTTTGAGAATTCCTAATTCTACTAATTTATCGAGTTCAACTTCTGTAATAGTATTGTCTAATCCTTGAAAATGCTTTAATGACAAAGGATTGCCGTCTAAGCAGCCATAAGTGCTTTTTCTTCGATTCTTAAGAAGCAGGTAACAGATTTTCTTTTGCCTTTCTGTTGTTTCTTTAATATCCCAAGAATGAATGGTTGAATGACCATTTCGTAAATCATTAAAAAGAAAGTAATCATTTAATCCATTACTGGCGGATAAGCTCATGCTTTTTTGAGCTATAATTTCTCCGAATAAGTCCCTTGCCTTTCTATTGTCATTTGAATTTATTATTTCATTAAAGCCTGATAAAATATCGGCTAATTTTATTTTTTCTTCTATCGGTTTGGGAATTTTAAATTTCAAAGCAAACTCTTTGTCTCGAAACCCCACTATATAGATTCTTACTCTGTTTTGAGGGACTCCATAGTCAAATGAATTTAAAACATAGTAGTTGGCATGGTAGCCTGCGTCTTTAATTCTTTCTAAAATGTATGACAATGCTTTTTTATTTCTTGGGTCAACCAGCCCTTTTACATTTTCAAAAATAAATGCGTCTGGTCTAGACTGGTTTAATAAAAAGATAGTGTCATTCCATAACTGCCCTCTGTCATCATCGAAGCCAAGGTTTCGACCTGCAATTGACCAACTTTGACACGGAACGCCCGCAGTTAATAAGTTGTGACTCGGAAGCTCTTTTATTTTTGTGATGTCACCTAAATTTTTCTCTATTTGTTCTTTTGAGTTTATGCAATAGGTTTTGATTGCATCTGTATTGATTTCGCTAAAATTTAAACATTGTCCACCATTATTTTCAAGTGCCATTCTAAAGCCTCCAATACCTGAAAAAAGGTCAACGAATGTAAAGCTTGATTTTTCCATTCTTACCTATTTTAGTAACGATTCGTCAAAATTTTGCGGTGGGTCTATCTCCAAGAACTCTCTATAAATTCGCTCTCTATATTCCTTGCCAAGTTTATTCACTTCTGTAATGAAAGTTTTGTATGTTCCTTCGCCTCCAATTAAATCCCAAAATTCATTTCCAATTAGAACAGCTTCGTCTTCATGCATATTGAACCATCGCATGGGGAATGTCCATTTATAATCTTTTCTTTTCCCATAAGGATTATAGGGAAGTGCATAATAAGCAAAGTCAACTTCCTTTGGATTCATTGCTAATAGTTTAAACATCTTTTCCTTGCTTACTTTTGTTTGGTCACTATTGGGTAAAGGCCCCTTCAACTCAAAGGCATATTTAGTATTTGTTTCTTGGTTGTGTATAAAAATATCACAAGTAACATTAACTGGAATAGGTTTGCCACCTCCTGCTTTAATATATCCAATCTCCTTAGACCAGTTGGGTTTTATTCTCTCTACCCCTTTCTCGTTGTGTTCAAGATTGTTTAAAACTCCTTGTATTCTCCTCAAACTCTCGCTTCCCACAACTCCGCTAATACTATGTCCAATTGAGCAATGCCCGTGAGCTTCTTGAGCAACAACTTGCGCCAATTTTTCCCAAACACCACCAAAAGGGGTCAAACCTTCTTTCAAAATGTGAGCCTTTGAATATTTCGTCTGGAACTAAGGCAGCATATAATGGCTTTGAAGAATGATGTTTTTCTTTTATGAAAGGATCGTTTATGAGTACATTATTCATCACCCTCTCCATCATGGTCGATACCACATTTTTTATTGCTTGCCCTACTCGCTTTTTCTTACTCATATTTTATTTAGAATGACAAACTGCGAATTTAGTGCTTTTATGCTTAAGGAGGGGACGTTTCTTGATTATCATTGTAGAATTTTAAGTGACTCTTAAAATATACTAATCTAAAACGCTACCTATTGAGAAAAATAGCAAAATAGAATTCTTACAGTTTATTTTTAAAGCTCTAATCAAATTTAGAAGCACGCGCTCACGGCAGGGATAGAAGTGGAAAGCCCGAAGTGAGATGGGCTTGTGGGCGGACGGACTTGTAGCGAATAGCGCCTGCCGCCCAAATTATTCTGAACTTTTCTTTCTTCGATAATCATAAATTCATGCAGCTAATCGTCCACCCACATCCTAATGGACGCATTTCCTATTAACAAAGTACAGTTTTGCGCTAACTTTACACTATTAACTTTTAAGAGCTTGAAGGTATTTGTTGAACAGCTTTCTTTGATTTTGACTTATGCGGGAATTGCGCATGGGCTATTTGTTGTGTTGCTCTTAAATAATAAGACGGTCAAGCGAAGTAGGGCGAATGTATTTCTTTCCATTCTGCTCGTTTCGTTTTCTTTCAGCATAGCGCACATTCTTTTTGCGGGGGCGGTGATGAACCATTTCTCGGCTGAAGTTTACACCCTTGGCGACCCTACGTTTTTTCTCATCGCTCCATTGCTTTGGTTTTATACTAAAGAGTTGATTGGCGAACGGGTGACGTTGTCTAAAAATTTGGCGCTTCATTTTTTGCCTTTCCTTGTCATCATCTTTTTATCGCTGACTTTGAAATCTGTTGACCCAGATATTTTGTTCATGCAGTTTCTGAATCAACACCAGCGACTCATCAATGTGTTTTTCTGGATAAGTTTGGTGGCTCAATTTTCTTCTTATCAATTTTTGATTCGGAAGAAATGGATTGCGTATCAGGAATTTATTGAACAAGAAGTTTCTAACAAAGAAGGAGTTGATATTTCGTGGGTGCGGTTCTTCTTGATTATTTTCTTGCTGATAAATATATTTTTCTTGTTCAGCCTATTCACGGCCATTCACCTCGACTACGCTGCATGGCAACCGAGGACAACTGCTTTGATTTTTTCATTGTCAGTATTTGCGCTGAGCTATAAAGGGATTTTACAAAAAGAGCTTTTTCAAAAAGTGGAAGCAAGGCCAGAAAAAATAACTGAACCATTGCCTGATACTTTGCCAACGAAGCCTGATGAAGAACTCATCAGCAAACTCCTTAATTATGTAGCGGAGAAAAAACCCTACCTCGATTCGGAGTTAACGTTGAGCAGTCTCGCCAAAAATTTGGGTATCAGCCGAAGCCAGTTGTCGCTGCTAATCAATGAAGGGATTGGCGATAACTTTTACGACTTCATCAATAAATATAGAGTCAAGGAAGTGAAGAAGTTGATGGTAGACCCTCAAGTGAAGAATTATAACCTGCTGGGCATCGCGCTGGAAGCGGGCTTCAAATCCAAGTCCACCTTTAATCTTATCTTCAAACGTTTTACGGGATTGACCCCAACCGAGTACCGCAAAAATCTTTCACAATAAAACGTCCAACAGGATTTCTATTGACGCGGTGACTCTTAATGCTGCGTATTGTTGCATCAAAAACAATACTATGAACCAAGCTCAAAATAAAACTCTCATCGAACTGACCGATGTAACCAAATCGTTCACGTTGGCATCAGGTACTTTTCAAGCATTAAAAAATGTAAGCCTTCAAATCCCAAAAGGACAGTTGATTGCCATCACGGGAAAATCGGGGAGCGGCAAATCTACTTTACTCAACATCATTGCGGGAATTGACAAACCTACGCACGGCAGTGTTTCGATTAATGGAATACAAGTTGAAAAACTTTCGGAGAGCGCCTTGGCGACTTGGCGTGGAAAAAATATTGGCGTTGTCTTTCAATTTTTTCAGTTGCTACCAACGCTAACCATTCTTGAAAATATGATGTTGCCCATGGATTTCTGCAACAGCTATCCAAAAAGAGAAAGAAGAGAACGCGCGTTGGCATTGTTAGAACAAGTAAACATCAAAGAGCAAGCTGAGAAACTTCCCTCTACATTATCAGGTGGACAGCAACAGCGTGCGGCCATTGCAAGGGCATTGGCGAACGACCCGCCTGTAATTATTGCCGATGAGCCCACGGGCAACTTAGATTCGCAAACGGCTACTTCTATTTTTGAATTGTTTGCTGCGCTCACACGGTCTGGCAAAACAGTTATCATCGTTACGCATGAGAAAGATTTCTCATCGTACTTTGAAAATGTAATCGCCATTGCTGATGGCGTGATTATGAACGAAGTAGTGCCTGCTTAAACTTTATTAAAATTCTATTTATGCAAACAAGATATTATAAAGTCATCCGTGACCTTACTTCTGATTATTCAAAAAACTTCATGCTCGTATTGGCGATTGCCATTGGTATTTTTGGAATTGGTGCCATACTCGGTGGTTATAGTGTAATCAAACGTGAGATGACAGACAACTACAGAAGCACCATGCCGGCATCGGCCACTATTGAAATAGAAGGGAACATTACAAAAGGATTGGTCGATAGTGTAAAACAAATTTCGGGAATAGCCGAAGTCGAACGACACGCTACGCTGGTGGCGAGAATGAAAGTAGGAGAGAAATGGTATCCGTTGCTTCTCTTTATTATTGACGACTTCAAAGAAAAAAGAATAAACAAAGTCTTTCACATTTCAGGAGAAGAAGAACCCGCTACGGGCACGATGCTTGTGGAGCGCACCGCTTTTGTAATGATGCAAGCGAAAGAAGGCGATGAACTGATTATCAAAACAGCTAACGGCACACCGCAAAAAATAAAGTTAGTCGGCACTGTACACGACCCAGGCCTCGCACCCGCATGGCAAGAGCAATCGGGATATGGGTATATCACTTTGTCAACACTTCAATTATTGGGAGAGACACAAGGCTTTGACCAACTGCGGATTTTAGTGAGTGAAAATCAATATTCAAAAGAACACATTACTGAGAAGTCACAAGCTGTTGCCTATCAATTGAAGCAATCTGGTTATGAGGTTCATGAGATTCAAGTACCGCCACCGGGCAAGCATCCGCATCAAGGGCAGATGAGCACGGTGATGACCATATTTATCATTTTCAGTTTTTTGATTTTGATTCTAGGTTCAATACTCGTGGCTACCTCTATGGCCACGCTCATGGTAAAACAAATTCGGCAGATTGGTGTGATGAAAACAATCGGGGCCACTTCACAGCAGATTACTGGTTTGTATTTAGTGATGACTACACTTCTTTGCATAGTGGCGTTGGTCATTGCTATTCCGTTGAGCAGACTCGCTGCCGCGGGATTTTATAATCAAATCGCAGTGCTACTGAATCTTGAAATCAGGAATAGCTCAATACCATTGTGGGTTGCGCTGTTGCAAGTTGGTTCGGGCATTGTCATTCCGCTTATTGCTGCTGCCTTTCCTGTCATTCGTGGCAGTCGCATCTCGGTGCGAAGCGCGTTGGATAATCATGGTGTGAATCAATTGAGCATCAATAAAAATTCATGGACGGTCAAACTTTCGCAATTGGATTTCTTTAGCGAAACGTTCCGTCTCTCCATCAGAAATGTTTTTCGTCAACGTTCACGATTAGTGATGACGCTCGGCTTGCTCGCAGCGGGAGGCGCGATGTTCATGACGGCACTAAATGTATCAGAAGCGTGGAACAAAAACCTGAAACGAATTTATTTGCAGCGGTTTTATGATTTGGAGGTGAGGTTGAACAATTCTATGAAGGCAGATTCATTACTCAAAAAAATAAAAACCATTAAAGGCGTGAATGGAGCAGAGGGATGGAATTATTCGCCCACCTCCATCAGCAAAGCAAATTCTTTTGAGGTAACACAAACTTATCCCGATAAGGGTCATGGAAGTTTTACCATGCAAGCACTACCGGTGCCTACTCAATTATTAAAACCAACCGTAGTGGAAGGGAAATGGTTGAACAACAATGTGACGAACGATGTAGTGTTGAACCAATCATCAAGAGGTTCGCTAAAAATTGGCGATGTCATCCCGCTCAACATCGATGGCGAATCGACCACATGGAATGTGATTGGGTTTACCGAAGATGTGGGTTCCCCCGCCATCGCTTATGTATCGCTGGAAGTATTTTCAAAACTTAGAAACACGCAAGGGCAAGTTAAGATGCTGCGGGTTTCATACGCAGACCGCTCAAAAGAAAATGCCGTGCGCAAAAACCGTGAGGTAGAAGCATTGTTGGAAAAAGAAAATATTTCTATCAGCGCAACTATTCCTGTATGGTTGCTACAAAATGCCATTGCAGCGCATATGAAAGTATTGGTGAACTCGCTAATGGCCATGGCGATACTGATGGCCTTTGTCGGTACGCTTGGACTGATGTCTACCATGAGCATGAATATTTTAGAGCGAACACGAGAGATTGGTGTGATGCGCGCCATCGGTGCCACGCCCACTAAAATCAAAAACCTTATTGTGTGGGAAGGATTTTTTATTGGAGCGATGAGTATTTTTCTGGCCGTTGTTCTATCGCTGATTCTCTCTACTTACTTAGGTCGATTGATTGGCAACTTATCATTCCGCACTCCACTTACATTGACTATTTCTACTCTTGCTCTCGGAATTTGGGTTTTCATTATTGTGGCGGGTTCATATATCGCTACGCTATATCCCGCAAGGAGAGCGAACAAAATTACTACGCGTGAAGCACTGGCTTACGAATAACAAAAATCAAATCAGTATGAAAAAATATGTATTGACTTTAACAGGAAGCCTTTGCTTCCTGTTAATCCCTCTCCTCTGCAAAGCTCAGACAGGAACGTTAACCATTGAAGTAACAAATTTTAAAAGCGACAAAGGCGTGGCGATTGTTCACCTCTTCCGAGAGCAAGATGATGTCCCCAGAAAACCATTTATGAAAGCAATGGCCATCATTGCAAATGGCAAAGCCACTATTCTATTTCCGAATATTTTGTTTGGCGACTATGCAGCAATTCTTTTTCAAGATGAAAACGCAAACGGAACATTAGACCACAAGTTTGGTTTACCCAACGAGCCAATGGGTTTTTCAAATCACTGGAAACTATCACTCTTATCGGGAATGCCGAGTTTTAAAAAATTAAGATTTAGGTTTAATGAGAGCACGGACTATTATGAAATTAAGATGCACTACTAGTTCAAATCAAAATAATCGCCTTTTGTTGTATCTAATACTTTCTCAACCAACTTAAAATTTGCTTCCGTGGGTTTTAGGTCAATGAACTTATCTATGATTGTTCTATTTCGGTAAACAATAAAAGTATTTTCTGCGGTAGGATTAATCATATTGAGATTCATTTCACTTTCGGTGTCAGCCCATGAAGGGACAAAAGTCAAGGCAACGTTTTTGAGGTTTAATTCAACGCCAATATTTTCTAACTCTCGCTCTCTTGCGGCTTTGGTATAATTTTTTTCATTGGCATAAACAAAAAAAGCTTTCAGATATTTACTTCGTGCTATGCTTTGTTGGTCTAAAAATGTCAACCACTTTTTGATGTCGCTCCAATCAGGATTGTTACCTACGAAATAAACGATACCGTGATAGCGTCCGTATTTACAAACGGGGCAAGCCCTATAACCTTTGTCGGGGCCGAAGGCATGAAACGGGATGAACGAAGGTTGGTCTTCACCAATTTGAAGCCCTGATTGCTTTTGTGTTTTTACTGTTTCAGGATAGTTTGGAATATGGAGACCTAAAACAATATTATGCTCTGCAATTTGTAGGTCACCTTTTTTCAGCACTCTTAGAATTCCACTTCCTCCTCGATTGGGCAATTTCTTTCTCTTCTCACCTGTCAATAATTTGTCGTCATCAAAAACAAAATCATCAATGTAGTATTCTTTATCAATGTGAGGTTCTTTTATGGAAGGATGAATGTGCTCTTCAAAATCTGTGTTGGGGTAGTGTGCAGGCCGCACCGTATAGATAGCATATTTTCCATTTGCATCTGATTTTACCCAACCACGAATGTACCCATGCCTTACAACCCTTGCATCCAATCCTTGTTTGTAAGCGTAAACCCCATTGATGTCAGTATGATAGTAATACAGAATCACATCGGGCGCAGGAGTCTTGCCATCTAATTTGTAAATCGTTCCCGTAATCAAAAGTTTCTGACCGTTTTGCGTCCAGCCAGCACTGGTATCAATCGCGTGAATATCTTTCGGCATTCCGATGTACATAAACTCGCCATTCTCAAACGAACCACCAACAATATTGGTATTGTTAGATGGGTTTTTAGAATTTGGTGATTGCTCCGTCTGCCCGTTACAGCTAATCAATAAAATAAAGAGAGCTGCGATAATTAAATTTGCTTGAGTGTTCATAGTCCACTTTTTTATTGCAAAATTCATTTTTAAAATGGAGGAAATCCACTCGAATAGCGTGAGCGGAGGTTATTCTGTTGTCACCTGATGAGTTTTGTGCAATAGACTTTTGAAATCAGCGGCAAAATTTCTACTGACTCTGAGTTGGGTCTTGTTTTTCATCGTGAGGTCATAGTCGCCATTGAGGCGAGTGGTGTAGGCAGCCACCATTTTTATATTTACAATGGTCGATTTATGTATCCTTACGAACTGCTGTGGATTTAATTTTGTTGAAATGGATTTCAAGGTTTCATTGTGCAGATGCTTTTCGTCATTAGCATAAATAGTTATGTAAGGAGGATTAGCCGCGAAGTAACAGATTTCTGAAACTGCGATGACGCGCTTATGATTGCTTTCAGCAACTAAGATAGTATCGATGAATTGTCTTGCACCATTGCTTTCCCTCATTTCAAAAATCTCTTCTTCGAATGTTCTATTCAAAAAATATTGAAAAGCTAAAATAGGAAGAGAGTAAAACAGAAGCAACAAATACAAATGTTCGGATAAAGTATATCTCAATACTTGCTGAAAGGCATAGGTGTGATAGTAAAATGTCTTTGAAAGAATCCAAACCAAAAATGGAAATGCCAAAAGATGAATAACCATTGGGAGAACGATTACTACTATTTGAAATTCTAATTTCGGTGTGTTTCTATTTTTGATTACAGAATATTGAACAAATAGTAGGGGTACAAAAATCCACCAGAAGGAACTGAACAAGAAGGATTCAGAAAAATAGAAAGCTGAATTTCTTAAATTAGCTCGTAGAAAATCTTGCGTCAATGTCAGTAGGACAAAAGCCAAAACAGCCAGCGTCAAAATAAAAACAGTCTTTCTATTTGTGATACTAAGTTTTGATGTCAGGGCACTGTCCATATTCTTTTAGTAATCCCGAAGAGATTACAAATATCTGAAATCTATTGCATTTCAACTTTGCCAGTGCTTCTTAATTAAATTCTCCAAAATGCTCTTCCTCGGTCTGTGTCCTCACCATAGTCGTTAACTTAAGGGCGATAAGTGCCGTAGGCTCGGCCAATATTGTAACAGCGGATTTCAATCCGCTGTTAGTTGCCCCAGTCAAAGCCATGAGTGCCGTAGGTACGGAACATATCTGTGATAGAGCTAACAATATGTGCCGAGCCTACGGCTCTCACTTTTCATCCTACTTCTTAGTCAACGGATTGAAATCCGTTGTTATAAAATTATTCGAGCCTACGGCTCTGAAATCCTTAAGTTAACGACTATAGTGTCCTCACAGACCGAAACAAAAAGTCAGATGGTTTGTGAGGACACAAACCATGGAGAACTTTCACAATTATTGATTGTCAACAATGCGGAATTTTTTTTAATTGAACTGCCCAAAGTGCCAGAGAATGCCAGAAGGGTCATGTAGAAAGCATTCTTTTCCCCAACTTTCTTCTCTGATAGAAGTCAGCCTTACATTTTTATATTTTTGATGCAGTCCAAGGCTTTGTAGTTCATTCCAATATCTATTCACATCATCGACTTCAAGAAATATCATGGAGTTATCCACCCAATCTTTCACATAAGCATTTTGCAAATAGAACCCTAACACATCCGTGACTTTGAAATAGGACATGCTTTTTGATATTACAGATTCCTCAAATCCCAAGTCCTTATAAAATAACCTTGACTCCTCGAAATTCTTAGCTCCAATAAAAGACCTGATTGATTTTGCAATGTGTTTCATGTACGATTGTAATTGGTAAGTCAATATTTTTCTCAATACAAATTTAGTAGAAAAGAAGCAGAATGGGCGTCCAATAAAATCCACATGGACTTATTAACCGGACTGAGGCTGGGCGTCAAGACACTTAAAAAGTGTCAGACGCCTAAAAGCCTAAGATTGCACCTAAAACCAGTTATCAATTGTTAATGTGTAGAATAAATTCAGATGGTTTGTAGGGACACAGCCATGGAGCGATTAGAGATAGCTGAAACTTACTTTTTCTTTTTTGATGCTTTGGCTTTGCTGTTAAACTCTACACATAGATTTATCCAGTAGTCAAACTCTTTTTTTGTCTTCAGTCCTTCTTCGTTTACGAACACATAGCCTTTCATGGGCTTACCCGTAAAAACCATTTCTCGGCAGCCTTTCTTTTGCAGAGCTTCTTCATACACATCGGGATTGATGCGACACATCATCTCATCTTTCACCACGCCCACGCACATTTTTCCTTTGAGCATAAAGCACGTTCCTCCAAACATAAATTTTTCTTCCACTTTCGGAAGATGAGCGATTGCCCCGCGGATTCTGTCATTTAGTTTTTCGTTGTAGGCCATGTCGTTTTATTTTTCGGCTATGGATTTAATATTGGTAAGAATCTTCTGTTGGATTTCACCCATCTTCTTTTTCATCATCATCGCATTCATCATTCTTACCATCATGTTTGCGGGCTCATAGTAAGACTCGTTTACTATTTTGGTTTTGTTGTCGCCCAGTTTTTCAAGGTAGAAACAAAATCGTGGGTCTTTCAGCATCTTGCCCATTCCCATCGTGTCGCTTTCTATGGCCCAAACTGTTTTCTTTTCAGGAATAAGTTCAATAAGTTTTTCAGTCATCGTCCCCCGTTTCCCTCGGTTATCCATTTCGCACGTTCGGGTTTCGCCTTGCTTATCCATTCGGCCTGATGCTTTGATGACCCCAGGGTTTATTTGGGGCAGCAGATTGATGTCTGTAATGATTGCCCAAACGCTGCTGACGGGCGCGTTGATAATGGCTTCGTTTCTCGCTTGTAGTGGACTCATGGTATGGGGGTTAGGATTTCACTTGCATTTTGAAAGTACAAATGTAAAGCAATCTACTTGTAATATGCAAGTGTATTCTTAACTTTGTAGCGAGATGAAAAAGAAGATTGAGTACCGTTCTGATTGCCCCATCAGCACGGCCCTGGATATTTTTGGTGATAAATGGTCGTTGCTGATTGTGAGAGACATGATGTTTAAGGGCATGAACACATACGGTGATTTCTTGAAGGGCGAAGAAAAAATAGCTACCAACATTCTGGCCGATAGATTGATGTTGTTAGAAGCGGGTGGCGTTATTGCCAAACAGAAACATCCGGATAGCAAAGCGAAAATCCTTTACACACTCACGCCCAAAGGAATTGATTTAGTCCCTGCGTTGGTTGAAATTATTGCGTGGAGTGAAAAGCATCACGAAGTACATCCGCAAGCCATTCAATTTGCGAAGGCAGTAAAAAAAGATAAGCAAGGAGTGATAAAAGGAATTATTGCTTCGCTGAAAAAGTAGGTTTTGTTACGCATTGCTTTCTCTGTCTTCGCAGACCGAAATAAAAAGAGATAAATAAACGGACAGAGCTTTGTACAGAAAGCAGAAGTTTGAATAAGCGTTCTTACTTTTTCTACACAGCTTTTCCTAAGATTTTCTTTCTGTGATTTTTCCCCCATTCAGTCATCATCTCAATTACAGGTTTAATTGTCAAACAATAGTCTGTAACCTTGTATTCGATAGATATTGGGTTACTGTCGTAAACAGTCCTTGTAACCATTTGATTTGCTTCTAAATCTTTCAGTTCTTTTGACAGCACACGATTTGTTATTTTAGGAATGTTGGCTTGAATTTCTTTGAACCTACTTTTCCCGTGATTTATTGAAATAATAATTGATAATTTCCACTTTCCATTTATAGCTGTATGAAAATCTTGAATGTATTTTATTTTTTCTTGAATTTGCTTTTCTGTCATATTGGTATCCTTTTGTATATCGGTATCAAAAGTATATCATTTGTTTAATAGTTTTGTATTGTAATCAAAAAAATAAAAAAATGACAAAAAGTAAAATTGCATTAGTTACTGGTGGTGGGCGTGGTCTTGGTAAAGCTATGGCTCTAAGTATCGCTAAAAAAGGAATTGATATTGTACTAACTTACAATAGCAATAAAAATGCCGCAGACGAAGTGGTCAAAGAAATTCAAGCACTTGGTCAAAAAGCAATAGCATTAGAACTTGATGTTGCAGATGTTAGTAGTTTTGATGGTTTTATATTGGAATTACAAAAATCATTAAAATTGGAATTTAGTGTTGATAAGATTGATTTTCTGATTAACAATGGTGGCAGTGCTGTACATACTACATCATTTGCAGAAACTACAGAAGAACAATTTGATAAATTATTGAATATTCATTTTAAGGGTGTTTTCTTTTTTACACAAAGAGTATTACCAATTTTAAATGATGGAGGGGGTATCATCAACATTTCTACTGGACTAACTCGGGTTTCTTTCGTAGGTCGAGAAACGTATGCAAGTATGAAGTCTGCCGTTGAAACTCTCACAAAATATTTAGCTAAAGAATTAGGAGTTAGAAATATCAGAGTTAATGTAGTGGCACCTGGTGCAATTGCAACCGATTTTGGAGGTGGCAATACAAGAGATAATCCAAAGGTGCAGGAATATCTTAAATCAATTACTGCCATTCCAAGGATTGGTCAGGCAGATGATATAGGAGGTATAGTTGCATTCCTATGTGCTGATGATGCAAAATGGATTACGGCTCAGCGAATTGAAGCTTCTGGTGGTATGTCTTTATAAAAGTATGGATTGATAGTTTTTCAAAATGCTGTCTGTCAAAGGTCTGCACTTCTTATTTCTCTGGTCTTATCGTATGACGCGCAACGTGCCGCAGTGGCGGATTTAGAAGCATTTACTTTCAATTTTGCACTAAAGTTCATTTGAAAAACTGAACTTAAACTTAGCAGAGAACCAGCCATTTTGCCAAACCCATGTTAGCCGCTCGTTGTTTTCTCCAAAATTAATAGGTCATCACTTACCAAGGAATTTCTCCTGTATCTGGATTATTTTCTTCACTAAAAAATTTCCCTGTAGGCCCATTTTTGTCAATTAAAGCATACTTTAAAATTCTCTTTCCTGCATTTTCTACACTACCTGGTCCACGGTGTCCATTAAAATCTGTCTTTGTATATCCTGGGCAAACAGCATTTATTTTGAAGTTGCTATTTTTCAGTTCGTATGCCAGAACAACTGTGTACATATTCATCGCTGATTTTGAAGAAAGATAAGCAGCAGCTTTGTAATCGTAATATTTATAGGTAGGGTCGCTATGCAAAGTAATAGAACCTTGACTTGAACTTACATTTACAATACGAGGTTCAGATGATTTTTTCAATAAATCAATAAATGCCTGTGTAACTCTTACGACACCGTATACATTTGAATCGTAAGTGGCTTTGAATTGGTCGATTGTTGTATTAAGTGCTTCTTGTGGATAGCCACCATAGATGCCTGCATTGTTGATAAGTATGTCCAACACTTTTGTTTTCTTGCCAATTTCTACGCGAGCATTTTTTACAGATTCATCGTTTGTAATGTCAAGCTGAATGGCTTCCACATTGTTTAATCCCTCTGCTTTTAATTTATTCACGGCTTCTATACCATTTTCTAAATTACGACTACCGAGATAAACATAAATCCCTTTTTGAGCAAGTTGTCGTGCAACTTCATAGCCAATGCTTTTGTTAGCTCCTGTTACTAATGCTGATTTCATTTTTTAATTGTTTTAAAATTTATGACGCAAAAGTAGACAGTTGTAAATCAGAGAAGATGGACAAATAAATTTATTCTCTTGACAAATCTTGCCGATTTTCTAAAACTTCACTTACACTTTTTCCTGTGCATTTTTTGAAAAGGCGTGAAAAATAGTCAGGGTCATTAAAGCCCAATTCATACGCTAATTCTTTTACTGAAAGATTTGAATAATGCAGTTTCCGCTGTGCTTCTATCATTAAACGGTTAGTAAGAAAGTCCTTTGGAGAAGAGCCTGAATATTCTTTTACAATCCGATATAAACTGTTGGTGGATAAAGCTAGTTTTTCTGCAATTGTATTGATAGAAGGTTGCTCTGTAAGATGTGCTTCCACCACTAATTTAAACTCAATAAATTTTGAAAGGTTGGTATTTAAAATATTGATTGGTTCTTTGTTTTTGAAATAAGTGCTGTTCAATTCTACTAATAATGAGTGCAAGTAAGCCAATATTATTTCTGTGTCCGTCTGATGTTTATCTATGTGAAGTATCTGATTTAAAATTTCAAAACCCTTTCTTACCCTTTGCCTTGAAGTGTCGTCAAAAATTATTGTCTGTGAGTTTAAAGGGTTTACTAAAAAAGGATATTGTTGTGGTAACAATGCCAATGTATTTTCATCAAACAATACCTTGAAATATTTAAGATTGTCTGTTTTAGATGGTGGTGTAAAGACTTGATTTGGCATAGCAAAAAGCAATTGTCCTTCATTAAGAGTAATATCTTGCAAGTCCAATTTGTATGTGATGGAGCCACTTTCAATAAGCACAATAAAATAAGAAGTTAATCTTCGTGGTTGCAGGAACTTTTGCTGAATATCAGTAGAGAGGTAAGGATTTTCGTTTGAGTTGACTTTTATATTCGATTTGTCGTTTTTTAAAATGTTGGGCACTTCGTTAGCTTTTTGCATACTGTCTGTTCAATACTAGCAGAGTGTTGTCGGTTTACAATGTCCGCTAACGTATGCAATTTATGTTATTAAACGCTCTCCAAAAAAATCAAAACCCAAGAAATTAAGCTAATTTCCATTATACATTTCCTTCTTCTCGGTCTGTGTCCTCACAGACCGAAATAAAAAATCAGATGATTAAAATACTTCTGCCACCCTAACTATTTTGACTGATTGGCTGCTACACATTAAACTGTCTTAAATGGTGGTCGGTGTGTTTATAAGCAAAAATCCCAATTTGTTCTATGGTCATTTTACCAAAAAAGTCGTGGACAAATGCCGGGTTTGAGTAGTTCTCATATTCGGCTATCAAGCTCATCCAAATCTTCTTTTGGGTTTCTACTTTTCCGTCTTTTTCTTTTACTGTAAAGGCTTTGCCGGCCGGTGTGTTTTTGCCCAATGGCGTATCGTCTTTCGTATTGCTTTTGAGGGCCATCTTGCCAAAGATTTTTCCCAAAAACTCCTGTTTGTAGATAGGGTTGTTTTTACCTAAGAGCCAAGCATCCCAAATACTGCAATGCTTTGTCATTTGGTAAACATTCATTTTGCCCCATTGAGCATTATGTTTATCGCTAAGGGAATTAATTCTTGCAATCAATTCGTCTCTTGTTGTCTTATCAAATATGGTTTTCATAACAACCCCTATTTTTTTGGATCCAAAGACTCTTTGGGTTGTAGTGAAAAATAGTTTCCTGAGTCATCTTTAAATAATGCCTCTATTCCATAAAATTCTTTTGTTGGTGCTTTTATAAACTCAACACCTTTTGATTTTAGTTCTTCATAGGTTGCAAAAATATCGTTGCATTGAAGTACACCACATCCAAAAGTTCCTTTCCTGATAAGTTCAATCATTGTTTCGGCTGTTTCTTTGGGAAACATTTTGCTTACCGTAATCGGGAACAATACAATTTGAAGGTCTGGTTGCTCTGGTGGTGAAACGGTTAGCCAACGAGTACCTGGCCCCATAGGAATATCGTCCACAAGTTTAAAGCCTAACTTATTTACATAAAAATCATAAGCACTATCTTGGTTTATGACGTGAATGTTTGTGATACTCATTTTTGTTATCATTGCTTTTCCTTTTAATTGTTAATACTAAGGCGAATTTCTACAACGGATTACAAACTCACTTCTCCAAAATTGCTATTTTCAAACCAACCGTTTTGGTGAACGTAACAACTGGGAACGAAGGCCTGAGGGGTTTTACTGATTTGTTTTTTTAACAATTGTCGCTTAATCAAATAGGCAGAGGGTGACATTCCTACTGTTCGCTTAAAAAGTCCGCTAAACGAGGTAAGGCTATCAAAGCCTACCAAGAAGCAAACGTCTGAAACAGATTTTTCTTGCTGCAATAATTGGAGTGCTTTTCCCATTCTCACATATGTTAAATATTGATGAGGTGTTTTGCCGTAGATGGATTTGAACAACCTGATAAAATGGAATTTAGAAAAATAGGCTTCATCTGCTATGTTGGTAAGGTCAATGCTTTCTGAATAATGGCTGTCAATAAAAAGCTTTGCCTGCACAATTCGTCTGTACAAATAGACTTTTGGATATTGCTCTGTGCCCATATTTTTTTTGTGCTCAGTATTTTTTTTGGTAATTGTAAACTATGCCCATTACACATCTCAAAAATATAAAACATTTTTCAATGGAATTCATTTGAATCATACTTAAAACTTCTCCTCGGTCTGTGTCCGAAATAAAAATGGTTTGTGGGGACACATAGTCGTTACTTAAGCTTCAAATGCTGATTTGAGAGCCGTAGGCTCGAAGTATTTTTTAACAACGGATTTCAATCCGTTGATTAAGAAGTAGGATGAAAAGTGAGAGCCGTAGCTCGACACATTCAATAGAACCAATTATATATGCCGTGCCGATGGCACTCTTGGATATAGATGAGGCGACCACCAGCGGATTGAAATCCGCTGGTATAATATTGACCGAGCCTACGGCTCTTATAATCCGCATCATCTTATGTTAACGACCATGGTGTCCTCACAAGCCGAAATAGAGGAAGCCGCTACACAAATCAACCAAAAGAAATCCTAAGGGGACACGAAGGGGTCAAAGGGGTCATAGAAATTTGGATGCAACTATTGAATTGAAATGCTGAACTCCTTCATTCACTGATAAATATTTTAGAAGCACACACTCGCGGCAGGGATTGAGCGGCCTGTTTGAGCCCGAAATGGAATGTGCGTAAGGTGGCGAGTAGCGAAAGCCCGGCTGCCGCCCAAATATAATCTATCGCAAATGTTTTGGCAACCAAGCTTTTTCTAAAATGGTGAACGCGATTTCTACCAGCAGGGCGAGGAGTGCTGCGGGGATGGCGCCACGCAAAATCAATTCGGTGTTGTTGAGGGCTAGACCTGTCACGATGAATTCGCCCAGGCCGCCTGCGCCAATGAAGGCTGCGAGTGTGGCGGTGCCCACGTTGATGACTGCGGCTGTGCGGATGCCCGCCATCACCACGGGCAGTGCCAACGGAAATTCTACGAGCATGAGTTTTTGGTAGCGGCTCATGCCAATGCCATCGGCTACTTTTTTTAGCAGCGGGTCGATGGACTGCAAGCCTGTGAGTGTGTTGCGCAAGATGGGCAGCACGGCATATAAAAACAGCGCGACTATGGCGGGCAGTGTGCCGATGCCGAAGAGCGGGATGAGGATGGCGAGCAACGCGATGGACGGAATGGTTTGCAACAAGCCTGTGATGTATAAAATTGATTTTGAAAAGCGCGGATGCCAATACAACCAGATGCCGAGTGGCACGGCAAAAAATATGGCGAGCAAGAGTGCGCTGAACGTGAGCAACAAGTGTGTGCCTGTCTTGCGCAAAATATCTGTGAGGACGGAAGTGCTTTTGATTTCTCTTTTGGTGACAAGATTTTCTGCTGATAAAAATGTGGTGGCGACTTGCTCAAATGTTTTTTTGTCGTAGAGCACGGCAGCGTTCATGGCCTGCATTTTTGATTCGTCTATTTTGTCGCTGAGGCGCGAAAGGATTTTTTTTATTTTATCGTCAATGGCTTGGCGGTAGAGCGAAGTGGATTCGTACTGCGGAAAAAAATGTTGGTCGTCTTGCAGCACGGTTAAATTATATTTGGTGATTTCGCCATCGGTAGAGTAAGCATCGGTAATGTCAATTTTGTTTTGGTTGAGTGCTTGATAGGCAAGGCCATGCTCAAGACCAACAGGCTGGTGAGGGAGCGAATATTTTTTTGCGAGATTGTCCCAGCCGTCTTGGCGTTTTAAAAATTCGTAGCTGAGGCCAAGATTTAATTCAGGATGGTCTTTTAAATCGGAGATGGTGTGGAGGTTGTTGATTTCGCTCAATTGTTTTTTGATGACGAGTGCATAAGAATTATTGAACCCGTATGGTTCGCTGATCTGCAATTGAAATTTATTTTGCAACTGCTCATTGATTTGCGAATAAGAAAGTTCAGTCTGCTTCAATATCTCCGCTGATAGCGTGCCGCTGTATTCGGGATAGACATCGATGGCATTATTGCGCAGGGCTTCAAAGCAAACGAGCGTGCCGCCTAGATTATATTTTCGCTCTACGGTGTAGCCTTCGCTTTCCAGAAGTTGAGAGATGATTTCGCTGAGGATGTAGCCTTCGTTGAAATGTTTGGCACCTACGCGGATGGTTTGTGCTTGGGCCGCAAGTGCAGAGAGTAGTATCGATATGAAAATTACTATCCTCATAACAACGAAGCTTCGATTAATTTTTCTACTACCACATTCGCGGGATGCTGCAATACTTCTTCTGCGGTGTCGTACTGTTGTACTTCTCCTTTGTCGATAACCAAAATATAGTCGGCCAGTTTTTTTGCTTCGCGCATGTCGTGCGTCACCAACAAAATAGTGCGGGGCTGTAACTGTTGTAGTTTTAAAATTTCTGTTTGTATTTCTTGTCGCGTGATGGGGTCGAGGGCACCGAGTGGCTCATCCATTAGTAAAATAGAAGGATTTAAAAACAAAGCGCGACAAATGCCCACGCGCTGCTGCTCTCCGCCAGAAAGTTCGTAGGGAAATTTTTTCTTGTAAGAACTTGGCAAGCCAACGAGGCTCATCAACTCATCCACTCGCTGTACTGAATTAGTTGTTGTATTAGTGATTTTTCCTGCAATGGAGATATTTTGTTCGGTGCTGAGATGCGGAAACAAGCCTGTGCCTTGCACCATGTAGCCCATGTGCAAGCGGAGGGAATTGATCTGCGAATAATTCAAAGGCTCTCCAAAAATGTTCACTGAACCAGAGGCTGGTCGGATCAGTCCATTAAAAAATTGTAGTAGCGTTGACTTGCCGCTGCCGCTTTTGCCAATGATGGCCGTGGTTTTATTTTCTTGAAAGCCGAGGGAAATATTTTTAATAGCCGATTGCCCTTGGTAGGAGTGGCTTACGTTGATGAGCTCGGCTATGTTCATGAGTGGAAAGGTAAAAGAATTGGGGGATTAATTTTTTGTGAAGCCGATAATACGGCAGTCTTATGAAGAGCCTTCTAACGCACCCTAAGAGACGGAGGGAAGTCAATGTTTCGTTAAAAATAAAAAAGGAGCTTTAGCCCCTTTTAATTCTATAGTTTAAAATCTAATCACTGCGCCAACTGCGAAATCTTTGGCAATGGTAATGAATTAGCAAACTGCGTCATCTCTGCTTCTGATGTATCGTCTATTTTCAAAGTGACTAATGTGTTATTCAATGGTACTTGAAGTTCGTAGTCGGTTTTGCTATTCTCAGTGTTTACTATTTTGGTAAGCAATGATTTGTACCCTTGCACCTTCATCACTTTTTGGTTTTCATCGCGCATCATACCGCCAATCAACGGCATGGTTAAAATAGATTGAATGGAATTGATAAGAGGTGAGTTGTTGATGATCTCAATACTCCCTTGTTTAGGGTCTGCTCCAAAGTATCGCTGCACGTAAAGACCCAATCCGCTTCCAGAGCCTCCCGTTACGTTATCTTGTTTTGCATTATAATTGAGTGCGCCCAACTTAGTGGGCAAAATTTTCATGATCTCTTTGCCAATGGCAATATCCAAGTCGCGCAGCATTTGTTCCATGGCAAAACGTGCATCTTCTAGTTTGCCCGCAGAATAAGAAGACTTTGCTGTCGCCAAATTTTTATCGAAGTCTTGCGCCCCAAGTAGAAAAGGAGCAAAGAATATCATTGCAAATAATTTTTTCATAGGTAATTTCATTTTCAAATTTTCAAATCGAGTCATTTTCAAATCAACATTATTGTTCGCCCAACATTTTCTTGATCGCGTCAATATCCACTGCCTCCGCTGCCTTCATCATCTCAGGTTCGGTTGCAAAGTTTATACCTTCAAAAACAATAAGTGAGGATTGCCCCAATGGCACACTTAGTTTATAGCCACTATTTTTATCAAATTCAATGATGGCGCGATTGCCTTTCAGTTTTGTCTGCTTCCAATTTTGTTCGCCATTCGTCTGCTGCGCATAGCCACCAGCCATGTAGGCATTCAATGCCGACATCCACATAGAGTTGTTGGCGATAGTCGTGGTGAATTGTTTGTCCTTAGCTCCATTATATTTTCTCTGTATTGTTAGCCCTGCCCAACCAAAGCCCGAGCTCGCCACTTGATCTTGCGATGCATCTTTGCTCAACCCGTTGATCGACTCGGGCAACGATTTTAAAATGAGATTTCCAATTTCCAACTCCACACCCAGCATCGCTTGTTGTATGGAGTAGCGCGCCTCTGAATATCCATTTTTTTTGTAGGCCACTTCCGCATCGCCTAAGTTTTGTTTCACATCGGGCGGAGTGGAAATCAATCCACCTCCACTGTTGTTAGATGGATTGCCGCTGCCACTATTGCCCGGTCCCGATCCATTATTCTGCCCACCTGGGCCAGTCGATTTGTTTTGATTTTGGTTGATCCCTGCTTTTTTATCAATCGCCTGATCCAGTTTTTGCTCTGCCTTTTGTTGCAGCTTTTTTAAAAACTGCGATTGTGCCGTGGTTGCCAGAAACAAACTGGTTGCTAGCAACATCGTTTTACTCCATTTCATTTGCTAATAGATTTAAAAGTTAAATTCATTAATTTTTTTGCGGCCTGGCCAAGCGAGGCGCAAAGGCCACCGGGCTGTCCACTACAAGTCCTCTCTCTCCAGATAGCTATCGGGATCGCTGTGGGCTTTCCGCTTCCATCCCTGGCCGACTGCCTTCCGCATATCGAGCTATCGCACCACCATCAGTTTGATACAGACTATAAAGTTACTAAAAATCCATACCTTGAAAAGATAATTTAAATTTTTACAATGATACAAGATCCATTTTCTCTTCAGGGTAAAGTAGCTCTCGTTACAGGTGCATCCAAAGGAATAGGCCAAGCCATAGCAGAATATTTTGCGGCTGCAGGCGCCAAAGTAATTGTGAGCAGTCGCAAGCAAGAAGCCGTGGATGCAGTGGCCACAGAAATAAAGAAGAAAGGCTTTGAAGCCACCGCCATTGCTTGTCACATGGGCGATATGGGTGATGTACACTTGCTTGCAGAAGCGGCCATTTCAAAATATGGTACGATAGATATTTTAGTGAACAACGCTGCAGCCAATCCTGTGTTCGGCCCTGTGGTAGAAACAAGCTTGGAAGCCTTCGATAAAATTATTTCGGTGAATGTGAAGGGACCATTTGAACTGGCGAAGAAAATTTATCCCATCTTGAAAGAAAAGAAATCAGGTTCCGTCATCAACATCAGTTCCATTGGTGGGTTGCGGCCAGAAGCAGGCCTCGGCATCTACAGCATGAGCAAAGCCGCGTTGATTTCTCTCACCAAAGTAATGGCCAAAGAGTGGGGTGATAACAATATCCGAGCGAATGTGATTTGCCCGGGGCTGATCAAAACAAAATTCAGCGAAGCGCTGTGGAGCAACGATAAAATGATGGCCATGATGATGAAGGCTTTGCCCATCAAACGCGTGGGCACACCCGAAGAAATTGCAGCATTGGCACTTTACCTCGCATCTGATGCTTCTGCGTATTGTACTGGAAGCGTGTTTACAGCGGATGGTGGGTTTACCATCTAGTCATATGCTATTGGTCAATAGTTATTGGGGTAGCATGATGACTATTGGCCAATGACTACAAACTACTTTATCCCTGGCACCCCCACTGGCACTGCCTGTTCTTTTGCAAAGTCAGGAGCCTTGCGAACTATTGGATAAACCTCATCCAACGTATTTCCATCGTACAATCTTCCGTTTTTCATTACTTTGTTTACGGAATTAGTGTTGCGCAGATTCTCCAGCGGGTTCTTATCTAAAATGATTAAGTCGGCTAACTTTCCAACCTCTATACTTCCAATATCTGTATCTAAACCGATCGCCCTTGCTCCGTGAATAGTTGCCACTTTTAGTGCATCTAAATTTCTCATTCCACCTGATGCAATGCTCCACAGTTCCCAATGATAGCCAAGTCCTTGCAATTGTCCATGCGAGCCAACACCCGCATTGCCTCCTGCTTTTACCAAATCATTTACAAACTTGGCGTGATCTTCAAACACGTGTTCTTCTTTCATAAACCATCCTGGTCTACGTCTTGATTTTTCATCCAACTCAGATTTTGCTGTGAAGTGATTTAGTTTTAGATCGCCATTTACGCTTTCAGTAGCAAAATAAAAATTCTCTGCCCAGGGGCCACCGTATGCTACAAGCAAAGTTGGTGTGTAAGTCATCTTTGCTTCGGCAATAGAAGTTGCTAAGTCCTTGTATAATGGATAAATAGGCAATGCGTGCTCATGCCCTGGGTATCCATCGATCAAATTTGTCAGGTTCAATTTGAAATCAAGGCCACCTTCTGTGGTGGGCATCAAGCTTTGTTCTTTCGCTGCTTGAATGATCCATTGGCGATGCTGGCGATTCCCTGTCAAATACATCTTGATCGTTTTCGTATTGTAGTATTCTGAATATTGTTTCAAAATATCTTTTGCTTGATCGACATCTTTCAAGTTGTACGCCCAGTAGCCAACACCAGGGCCAGTTGAATAAATTCGCGGGCCAGTGATTTGCCCAGTCTCTACCATATCACCATAGGTAAGCACATCAGTTGTTGCTGTTTGTGGGTCGCGGGTGGTGGTTACTCCATAAGCCAAATTTGCTGCATACATCCACACTTGGTTTTTGTGAACGCCCCAAGCAGGCCACATGTGTGCGTGTGTGTCTACAAAACCTGGCACAATGGTCTTTCCTTTCAAGTCCATCTTTTGCACTGAAGCATCTACTGAAATAGAGCCAGCCGCACCTACTTGTTTGATGCGTGCATTTTCAATCAGCACATCACCGTTTTCAATTACTTCATCTCCTTTCATCGTAACGATGCGTACATTCTGCAATAGAATTTTTCCTTGTGGAATATCTTTTTGCACCGTTACTTTTATTCTAATCTCAGATGGTTTGTAGCCTTGGTCTTTCTTCTCGTCCTTCTTGTCATCCTTTTTATCCTCCTTCTTCTCGCCCTTCAATTTTTCTGCTTCCTTTGCCTTCTCCTCTTCTGCCTTTTTCTTTTTCAATAAATCTTCTTTCGCTTTCGCGGAATCAAGATTGTATGTAAAGAACGCATTGCCCAATGTGAAGTAAACAATCTTGGCATTGCTACTCCAACTGGCAAACTCGCCTCCTAATTTTGTCAGCTTGCGCGAAGGAAATTGTGCCTTGTCTGCCTCGGCAACAGAAATCTTAGGTGTCTCTCCTCCTGTTTTAGGAATTGTGACTACATAAATATCATTATTGATTTGAGCGAGTGCCTTATCTCCTTCCGGAGCAATCTTAATTATATCTGCAATAGATGGCTCTTGTGCTGGCTCCATCTCTGATTCATTGAGCATACAATTATCTGCCATCAGCACTGAACCGTAAACCGTGATGCCCGTTACTTTCAAATGTGCTTTTTCATCGGTGCCATCCCAGCGGATAGAGAGCAAACCCTTTTGGTTATTGTACAAATAGATGCGGTCTTCTGCTTTCGTGAAATGTGGATTGCTTCGCCCTTTCGCCTTTGCAATAAAATTCAACGGGCCACCATCACCCGATATCCAAAGCAAATCTTCTTGTGCGCCTTGAAAGAATGGGCTGTCGGCATCTTTAAACGTTTGAGTTGATCCTCGGAAGAAAACAATTTTGTTTCCTTGGTATGACCATACAGGTTCTGTGTATAAACCCGAAACAGTAGTGAGGCGAATGGGCTTTGCGTCTTTTACTTTAAGATTCAATTTATAAATGTGCCCTGCATTATTTTCCCAAGTCACCCATGCCAATTGACTGCCATCGGGGCTCCAACTAGGTTGTGCTTCTGTAAAATTGTTAGTAGTTAATTTTTTGTAAGTGGCTTTTTGAATATCGTACAGATACAAACGGTTCAAAGCGGTGAAAGCTACTTGCTTTCCGTCAGGTGATACAACTGCATCACGAATTTGAGTGGCGATCATAGCCTTGTCATCTTTGATAGGATATTTAAAATCCACACGTGGCCCTACCAAAAATTCTGTTTCCATTTCAAAAGGAATGTTAATGGCATCACCACCTGCTACCGGAATGCGATAAAATTTTCCACCATAACTAGCCACTACTTCTTTGCTATCAGGTGTGAAGGACATCGCGGGCAAGACTCCAAGTGGAGCAATCGATTCTTGTTCATCGCGCTGCACAGGATAGGCAAGCCATTTCTCATCTCCCGATTTAATATCGCGTAGTATCAACCCTGTCTGGTCGTTGTGCCTTGTTCCATACACTAGCCATTTTCCGTCAGGTGATAGTGTGGGCGTAAAAGCTGAACCATAACGCTGGGTTTTTCTTTCAATCTCACCATTGTCGCGATCATACGTGCTAATTTGATATTGAGGAAGTTGCGCGTTGTAGTTCCATGCGCCAGTGCGATGTGCAAACCAAACATATCGACTATCATTTCCAAAAGCGGGTTCTACTGTTTTTAAATTATCTGGTTTGCTAATCAACTGCGCACCAGAGCCACCATCTTTATGGAACATCCACAATTTTAGATTTCTAATTCCTCTTGATCCCACAATGTAATTTCCATCGGGTGTCCAATCGGCAGATTGGTAATGATCAGTGTTGCCTTTTGTTACTTGAAGCGAATCTTTTTTATCAATTGCAAACCACCAAATGTTTTCTCCACCACTGCGGTCAGAAACAAATAATAGTTTCGTTCCGTCAGGACTAAATTTCGGATGCGAATCGAAAGCCATGCCCTTTGTGAATTGCGTTGGCTTGCCACCCGTGATAGGCATTGTAAAAATATCTCCCAAGAAATCAAATGCAATGGTTTTTCCATCGGGACTCACATCGAGAGACATCCATGTGCCCTCATTAGTCTTGATAAGAATTCTTCTCCCTATTTCTAAAGGCAAGTCTCTTTTCTTCTTAGATTTTTCTTTTTTAGTAGAATCGGCTTTTGCTTCCTTCTTAGGTTCTTGTGAGAATCCCAATTGTCCCCAGATCAGTAAAATTAAAATGCAGCCAAGTGTGTAAATTTTTTTCATGGAGAATCAGTTTATCCTGAGCAATATAAACGTATTCTATGAAAATCAGGGTTGGGAATTACGTGATCGGTAATAGTTTGTAGGCATTGGATATTAAGGCATTGGAAATGTGAACACACTTCCAATGCCTGATGGATGAGTGTCTAATTAATTTTTCTTCCTCTTCAACAAATTTTGAAGTTTGTTTTGCAATAGATCTTTCACGGGCTCTACCTTGGTGGTGTCTTGTGTTTGGGTAGAGTCTTTCTTTGTATCACCACCCAAAATATTATTAACAATGTCTTTTGCTGGCGAGTCCTTTAACACCTCTTGCAAGGCTTCTTTTCCTTTTTCTTTGGCCACGTTAGTTACGGCCTCTTTCACTTGCTGCTTTTGTTCTTGCATTAGCAAAGCAGTTTTGGGTGAAGTAAATAATCCTGTTAATCCAATCGTTACTGGAATTTCGTTGGTAGAGTTATTCGTTCCTGTATTTTGATTAATAAAATTTTGAAATTGAGACCCCAACTTACCCGCTGGCACCATCATCTTTAAATTGTAGTCGATGGATTTATCTAAGCCCGAGCTACCGCTGATGGTGGTCACGTAATTCCCAAACTTCACGTTGAAAGGCTTCACGCTCAAACGTCCGTTGGCGATGGAGGCGGACATCAACACATCTTTAAGCGATACATCATTGGCATCGTTTAATTTGGTAAGCGAAGTAATGCCCGAAACAATCTTGTTATCACTAGACTTAGTTAACACTGCATCTACTATTTTAATGAGACCAGACCCATTTACGGTACTCATATTCGGCATCATGTCTTGGCCTAATTCACCGCTTACTTTAAAATCAGTGCCGAATTTACCATTGACGATAGAGGCAATAGGCGCGTAGGTCTTTATGATAGAGAACGATTTAGCTGCTTGTTGGATGGCCAAGTTGTCGATCTTCAATCCAAAATCATACTTGGGGTGTTTGATGTCCTTCGCATTATAGCTTCCGCTCACAACAAAAGAGCCGCCCAGCATATTGAACTTGATACCGTTTAGGTTTGCGATGCCGTCTTTTACAATCAAATCACCATTAGCATTGGTCATGGTGTAGTCCATCATCTTTACTGTCTTTATATCTGAATGCAAAATGAAATCAATGTTCTCTGGCACAGGCATTACCCCCATGGAAGTTGAATCCTTTTTGGTCTTGTCTGCTGGAGCCGAGTCCGTCATAAACTCGTTTAAATCAAGCAAAGTAGAATTAAAGTTGAGGTTGCCTTTGATGGTTTCTTTTCCAAAAACATAGCCAATGTAATTGCTCACTGAGCCATCCACGCTAAAATCACTTTTTCCAATTGTTCCGCTCGTATTTTTCAATTCAATTTTTTGTGGATTGAAAACTCCTTCAGCTTGTGCAATGGTAACTGCATATGGAAGTGTTTTAGAATTGAATTTAAAATCTTTCAGTGATGCAGAACCACTTGTGGGAAGTTTGTCGTAGCGTTTTGCATTTACATCAGAGTATTTTCCTTTGGTTTCAATATTGGCTTTCACTTTTCCCGCTAAGGTCATGCCTTCTACAGGGAAAATCTTGGTCATCTTTTCAATATCAATTCCACCTTTGGCCTTTAAATCCCACGTGTAGTCATCTAAATTTTGCAATAGCAGATCGCCACCGAATTTCTCTCCGTCCATCATCATACTAAAATCTTTTACAGTGATGAACGTCTCGGCCATTTTACCCGAAGTGTTTTTAACGGTAGAAGTAAAGTGTAGATCTTCTAGTGGCAATGGAAATTGAGAAGCCTTTACGCGCCCGTTGCTTAGGTCCATAGTAATATCAATCGCAGGGATTATCTTGCGAATGCTATCGTACACTCCTTTTGCTTTAGCATCAATGGAATAAGTTCCTTTCATCTCTAAACCTTGCATGGGCACCATCTTGCTCAACTCAGCTAAGTTCAATTTAGCTTTCACCGCTCCGTCCATGCGATAGTCTTTCAAATTTTCAATCAACATGCGAGCGTCCACTGGGTTGGAACCGAGATCGAGGTGCAGTTTTTTCAAATCAACCACGGTGTTTGCAATTACGCCCGTTTTATTGTCGACCACCAAATCCATGTTAATGTTGTTCACAGGCGTAGGCAGCTCAGGATATTTAAACATGGCATCTTTTACATTCAAGCCAAGATTAAATGCTGGCATTTGTTTTTCGCTGTATGTTCCTTTTGCAAAACCGTTGAATGACAGCTCTCCCTTCGTTTCAATTTTAGAAAAATCTTTCGTGTACATACCTGGCACTAGCGAAAGCAAACTTTTGAATGACGTGCCTGGGTTTTTAAACGTAATATCCATGTCATACGCTTTGTCATTCATTTTAAACCAACCATCAAAGCTCAAAGCAAAATCATTAAGCTTGGCGGTGTTCTCCTTGAAAGTATATTTTGTATAAGCTTCACTGATGCCAATAGTCATGTCAATCTCTGCGCGCTTGTTACTCAAATATTCTGATCCTCCATAAGCAACGATCAATGAGTCGGCTACTGTCTTCGTTGTCAAATCAAATGCCTGATCGTTAAAATTGCCGCTACCACTATGATCAAGGTCTTTGATGGCCATATAGTAAGGGAGTGATTCATCGTCATACACCAACGCACCGCTCACAATTTCCCAATGGTCAATGCCAAAGGAAAATTTACTGGGCTCTTCAGAGGTCTGCTTTACTGTGTCGGTGGACGGAATGGCAATGTCATAATTCGCACGTCCGTCTTTCAAAACTTTTACGTTGATTTGTGGACGCACCAAGGTTATTCCTTTTACCCGCAACTGATCTCCAAAAATAATGTCCTTCAAATTCACTTCTACCTCAAACTTATCAACCACAAATAAATGTATCCCCTCAAATGGCGCGCGATTAAATACGCCTAACTCTTTTACCTCCACCGTCATATTAGGAAAATTGCTGAAAAGCGAAAGACTGAAGTTATTTACATCAAAGACCACATCGGCATTCACGCTCTTAGCTATTTGTTTGTCGATAGCTGCTTTGATATCGTCTTTGAACACCATTGGCAAGATGAAAGCTGCCGCTACCAACACCACTATAAAAATGCCTAGACCAATCAGTATTCTTTTCACGATTTTCATAAGTTGATTTTTTTTGAGAGGACAAATTTAGTGAATCAAAATGGAAACTGTTGAACAACGAAGGTTATGACTAGGTTATTCTCGTTTGGTGACAAAAAGTGTGCTTAAAAATACTTTAGCATCATATCCACCAAAAATTTCAATTTGGGCTTAAATGGCGGATACAATGATTCAATAGATGAAAACCGACTCATCTGCTTCAGCACAGGTTTTTGATTGGAGAACTCCAAAAAACCATAGTAGCCATGCGATTTGCCAATGCCGCTGTTGTTCACCCCACCAAAGGGCAAATTTGCGTGAGTGAATTGGATGACGCATTCATTGATGCAAACCGAACCTGCTGAGGTAGCTGCAAGAATTTTATTTCTAGAAGTCTTATTGTTACTGAAAATATAAAGTGCGAGCGGTTTTGGCTTGCTATTGATCAGCTTGATCACCTCTTCATCTGACGAATAACTAATGATTGGCAATAGCGGTCCAAAAATTTCTTCCTCCATCATGCGAGAAGTAGGAGAAACATTTGACAAAATCATAGGATGAATAAAATTGGATGATGAATTTACTTCCCCACCCAATTCGATTTTGGCACCTTGTGCAACGGCATCTGCTAAAAGTTGATTCAGTCGATTGAAATGTCTTTGGTTGACAATGCGTGCGTAGCTGGCAGAACTTTCATCAATCTTTCCATTTTCACCAAAGAGCTTTATTACTTCCTTCTTCAGGCTTTCAATGAATTTGTCTTTTACTTTTTCATGCACTAAAATATAATCGGGGGCAATACAGGTTTGCCCATTGTTCAAAAATTTGCCAAAGGCAATGCGCTTGGCGGCATCGCTGATGATGGCCGTTGAGTCAATAATGGTTGGTGATTTTCCGCCTAGCTCCAATGTTACCGAAGTCAAATTCTCTGCAGCCGCTTTCATTATTATTTTCCCCACGGCAGGGCTGCCTGTGAAGAAGATATGATCGAGGGGTAAACTCAATAGCTCAGTAGAAACTTCTTGTCCCCCTTCAATTACTTTCACTACATCTTCTTCAAAAAATTCAGAAGCAAGTGCCGCGATAAGTGCCGATGTATGAGGTGTCATTTCCGAAGGCTTGATGATAGCAGTATTGCCCGCGGCCAAGCAAGAAACCAACGGGCCAAAGCATAAGCTGAATGGATAATTCCAAGGAGCGATGATCAGGCAAACCCCTTTGGGTTCAAAAAGGATTTTTGATCGGGTGCCTAAGTATGTTAATGGGGCGTCTACTTTTTGTCGATCTGTCCACTGATCCAATTTATCTAGCACATGCCGTATCTCACTTACAACTGGATAAATCTCGGATAAGTCAATTTCTAAGAGTGGTTTTTTGAAATCTTGATGAACAGCATGCTCTATCCTTTCGCGGTTTGCCAAAATAAATTTACTGAACTCTTTGAGTAGTTTTTTCCTCTCTTTTATGGGCTGAAGGCGCAGTTCGATACTTTTTTCTTTTTGACGTTGAAAGACCTTCGTTATGGTGTCAACTGGAGAAACCTCTGCTATCATTTTATATAGAATTTAGGGTGGGGCTTTACAAGATATTCAAAATTCCTCAAAAAACTTAGTGCAAAAGAATGCGACTGGAAATACCTCCCACAATTTGTCTTAAATCACAATTTGACTTACACAAAATAACTAAACGAATGTACGGCTGCGTTTATCGAAGCTCCATTTAAATCTCAGATAGTTTTCGTCCCGATAGCAATCGGGATCAAACTGACAAACGCGGGGTAAGGCTAGAACATTGGGGAAAAACACCCAATGTTAAGTTTTTGCTTGGCTATTGACTCATGTTACCAAATTGTTACCTTTATATTAACAATTCGGTAACATTGGCTTAATATGAAGAAATGGCTAGTATTTTCCTTGATTTTGGTGCCGCTTTGGGCGCTTTCTCAAGGTAGCTTATTGCCTAGTCTAATTTCGACTGTTCCAAATGCTGACCCAACGCTTATCCAGACAAAAATGGATGGCTTCATTTCGGCACAGAAAGAGAAAAAGCAATTGGCTAAAAGCGAGGTCAAGTTTTTAAAGTCGATGGTCAATGAGTCACACAAGAAATTCTTGAAGTCTTATAAATCGTATTCGCAATTCAATGAATTATTTGAAAGCGGTAATTACGATTGCTTATCGGGCACTGCATTTTTCAGTGTGCTACTAGAAGAGCTTCAATTCCGATATAAGATCATTGAAACTAACTACCATATTTTCTTGGTAATAGAAACCAAACAAGGACAAGTACTGCTAGAAACCACCGATCGTCTTTTTGGCTTTAAAACCGATCCACGAGAAATTGAAAGGAGCATGAATCACTACAAAGAAAATTTGCTCGCTTCTAGTTCATCAAATAAAATTCATTACTATCAATACCATACCGACCTTTTTCGTGAAGTAAATAATTTGCAATTGAGTGGGCTCCTTTATTTCAATCAAGCAGTCATTGCTTACAATAATCATGAGTGGGCTGCTTGTGTGGATCGCCTTGAAAAAGCGAAAGCAATTTATAATAATCCTAGAGTGGAAGAGCTTACTGAAATTTTAGCTGATTCGATTGCGTTGAGCAAATTACATGAAAAGGTAAAACAGCAGTTGCTGATTCATTTGAGCAAATACGTAACTGACTTGCCGATTTTGGCCGTTCGCTAGTTCTCCAAAATGCGTAGCTCTACGCGCCTGTTCATCTTATGAGATTCTTCGGTGTTGTCTCTGCTGATAGGAGAAGTGCCACCGAATGCTTTTGTCTTAATCTTACCTTTGGTTGACCCTTTTGTTATTAAGTAAGATTTCACTGCGTCTACCCGATCTTGTGAAAGCTTCATGTTTAATTTAGGGTCGCCCTTGATATCGGTATGCCCTTCTAATTGGATTATCATCCGTGGGTTTTCTTTCAGCATTTTCACTATCTCATCTAGCTCAGGGTACGACTCTGCCGTGATCTTTGACGTGCCTACATTGAATATCAGATTATCCAATCGCATTAACTTACCAACCGAATGCGTAGTCTCTGCGTTCTTCGCTACACTGCCGGGTAGCGAGAGCTCTATGTCTTTGATAACCCTTCTATCCTTTGCCTCTGCTGGATCTAGCAAGTATTTGGATGGAGCAAAGCCAGGTGCTTCTACAGTGAGTGAATATTTCTCTCCATCAAACAGAGGGAAGGAGAAAGAATTACCCGCAAGGAAGCCCATCTTATTGCCATACGGAACGCTTTGGTAAGAAATCTTGGCGTTGATTGGCTCCTTTGTTGCAGCGTTTACAATTTTTCCCTGCGCATAGATGAGTGTGTCAGTTGTTGTTTGCGCAAAACAACCGATAGTCAATAGCGAGATACTAAAAATGAAAACAGCTTTTATCATGGTCTTACATCTTTGCAATCTTGAATTCCACCCTACGGTTTTTAGCATTGCCCGCCTTTGTATTGGTAGTGTCAATTGGCTTGGTCTCTCCAAAGAATGTGGTATTGATTCTTTCCTTTGCCACTCCTTTCTCAACAAGGTAATTGGTCACTGATTTCGCCCTGCGTTCAGAAAGTTTCATGTTGTATGCATCCGGCCCAAGATTATCGGTGTGGCCAGCAATTTCTACTTGCATCATTGGCTTTTCATTCATCAAACCAACTATACGATTCAATTCAGGGAAGGATTCGCTTTTGAGCGAAGAGTTATCAAAATCAAAGAAGATATTGTTCAATGGAATCATTGCATTTTCAGCAATAGGTGTCACCTCTATAGGAGCAACTTCTATTGGGCTACCATCAACTGGAGCTAATTTCACATCTTGATTAACGGGGCCATAAGCAATCTTCCTTAAGTCAAGATTTTGACTGCTTGATATATGATCTTTTGCCTCTGCACGCACGCCATACATTTTGCCAACGGGAAGTTGAATTTCGTATTCGCCTGTTTCTGGATTGGATTCAGCTACGCCCACTTCTTTTCCATCGGGTAAGCTTTCATAAATAATCTTTGCGCCAATGGGCTTACCTGTTTTAGCATCAATCAATTTGCCCTTCACAGTAACTACTGGATTAGGCAACATAAATGCTGGCAATTTTAATCGGAAAATGTCTACGTTGTTTTCTGCAACGCCCTTAGAAAAGTAAGCATACTCACTGCTGGATGGGATGTTGAAGAATAGATCATCAAACTTTGAGTTTACCTCTGGGCCTAAGTTCTCGGGCTCGCTCCATTTTGTCCAAGTATCATCTAGCCTAACACTGCGATAAATATCAGATCCACCGTATCCACTAAATCCTTTTGAAGAAAAATAAAGCGTGTTGTCATCTGCCGCCAAGAATGGTGAAGCTTCTTCGGATGCTGTATTGAGGGTTCTACCAAGGTTCAAAGGTTCAGTCCAAATCGAATCATTTTTTGAAAAGCTTACATATAAATCACGATCTCCATAAGAATCTTCACGCTCTACAGACATCAGCAAGGCTTTGCGAGTGTTTGTCAAGAAGTAATGCGATTTCTCATTATAGTTGTAATCATTCTCGATCTTTACAGGCTTGGGTGTAGTCCATTCTCCATTTACATTGCTACTCACAGACATACCTGCCAACATTTTCTTCCCGCCATTAAGATATTGATTGCCTAGAACCATCAAGGCTGCTTTGCCATCGGGCGTAACCGATGTGATGGCATTGATAAAGTTGGGATATTCGTTGTTGAATTTAGGCCCCATATTTTTGGCCAATGTCCATTTACCTTTATCATCTAAGGTAGAATACCAAATATCTTCTTTGTCATTTACGCCACCTACATTGCCGGGGTGGTTTCTCCTGCTGAAGTAAAGTGTTTTTCCATCGGGCGATAAAATTCCATTAAAATCATTGTACTCACTATTGACATTTTCGTCTAAGCGATCGGAGATAAGCCCCTTCGCCATTAACTCAGGAATGTTGATAATGGCCGCGATAGGCAAGTGTGAATCTGTAATAGCTACGGCATCAATCGAAAAATAATCATTGAGTGCTGCACCATCAAATTCTAGTTTTACAGAAGTGACTTTGTAAGGCGTCTTCTCCATAAAGATATTTAGCATCCTTCCCTTCAACGGAATAGTTTGTGGGTTCAAAGTCTGGATAAGATATTCCTTGCCCGTTTCATCATATACATATACTTTATATAATCCGCTTGGGTTGTTGGATTCGGCAATTGCTATTTGCTGAATTTGCATGGGCGTTTCATAACCTACTTTTATGAATTCCTTTCTTTTGGGTTTATCGGGAGTCCATGCGTTTGGGTTTTGACCAGCCGCAGGAAGTACGTTTGGCTTGCCCAAAATTTGCTGTGCTGAGTATTGAACTGGGGTAAGTTCTGAAGAGGACTCTATTACCTTAGATGCCCATTGTACTACTTGGCCAGAGGCATTGATGGCAAAAGCCAATACAAAGGGGAAAACCAACAATTTTCTGCTCATAAGTACGCGCTACGCTTAGGTTCGGATTAAATAAAAGATAAACATAGCTAAAAATTGAAAAATAGAAGAAAAAGACACGTAAAAAAGAAAATCATCCGATTTCGCTTGCTGCCCTAGTGAGGAATTTTTACTCCATGGATGATTTATTGAATAACAGAAATCCGGCATGAAGCAATACCCCAAACTGGCGGTTTCTATCATCATAGTAATTGACACTAAGCCCAATAGGGCCAATAGTGGTATGCATAACAAACCCCGCTGTGCCCGCAAAATAAATTTTGATAATATCGTCATCTAGCTTAGCCTGCTGATCTCCGCCATCCGAAATACCAACAATAGGTTTGAATGCATAAGCCTCCAATCTAAGGTCTAGACTTTTACGTAGAGTGAAGATATTTCGCCATCCACCTGCCAAGTAGTTATAAGCCCGAAAATTTTGTAAAAGTAGCGTTCGGCTGTCTTGCATTGGGTTAAATGCTGGGGCGTAAATAATACTGCCAAAATAATTTGAAAATGTAGGCTGATTAGAAATCACGCCCTCCAAATAATATCCTGAACTGTAAAAGCCAGCTTTGAAATATTGCTCCAGCGTCACCTTACCTTGTATCCATGTGCGCGAGCTGGCGGTTTGGGATTTCAAAACCGATGTGTTACCTGGGTTTAACTGCTCTTCCACATTAAACAAGTTAGCAGAAAATGTGTAAGCTTTCCCTTGAGAGGCATATTGTTTTCTATTCAGTGAATTAGACGAAAAGCTTATGCCTGCGCGCGCGCCTGTCAGCTTTAAGGCGTCCAATGTATCGGTTGACACTAAGAATGAATTGTCTATGTATTGATCGTTATTGTTAATAAAGGATCCATTGAGAACTAGCTTGTATTGATCTCCAATAGGAAACCCAATATTCAAACCATACCTTCTATCTGTCCTATCTAACACCGTAGGTGTAAATTTCTTCTGTACAATATCATCACCTTGTAAAAAGCTCCAGCTATTGATGATTATTTCTGGCTCTATATAAAATTGGCCAAGCAGAGGAAGATCAATTCGGGCTTTTAGCAAAACTGATTTGTAAAAATTGCCAGCGAAGAAATTAGCTGTTGCGTGGGATAGTGTTCTATTGAAGTAATAATAATTCAAGCCCAAAAAAATACTGCTTATACTACGAGTGGCTATCACGCCCCCAAAATCTACTTGAAGGTTATTTTGTGGTCTTCGTGTAAGCTTGAAATCAAAATTTCTTTTGACTGTATTAAAGTTAAAGCTTGGATAGATGTTGTTGAAGTATGACTCTGAAACCAATTTGTAATAACCAGTTTTTACTTCGTTGTAATAAAGTGGACGCTTACCGCTTTTAAAAAAACGATTGAAATACTGTTGTTGATTTTTTGTAAACCCATCAAACTTAATATTATCCACTACTATAGCGGGGGTTTTATCATTGAACTTGTTGCGTGCCTCCGCCACGGCTTCACATGTTCTACGCGCAGCTACTTTCGCTTTGATCTCGGGCATTTGCTTCATGGTTTGAAAATAACCGCTATCGATAATGGCTTTTGCCTTGGTAAAATCAAAAGCGGTAAAGTCGCTTAGGTTTGATTGTATGTAAACACCATTCTCAGGCACATCACTGGGGTTTGATTTATCCAACAGCATGTAGAGGAGAGATCTTGAAATCAGTTTTTCGTCTTCCCCATAAGGGTACGTGTTATAAACTTTGGAAGACACATTCGATCCGATCACGACATCGGGCTTGAATATTCTTTGGGCAACATCCACAGGGAAGTTGTTGTATACGCCTCCATCAAAAAGATACTTGCCATCAATACGAATTGGGTTATAAAAAAACGGGGCGGTTTGGGTAGTGCGTAGTGCATCACTCAATATGCCTTTATCCAACACGATCTCCGTTTGCGTAAAAATGTCTGAAGCCATAATGCGCAACGGCACGAACAAACTATCGAAATTGTTTTTGGCAATGGCCGATGGCTGTGCCAATTTTTCTGCTAAGGCAAAGTTGAGAGAAAGATCGCTGGCAATGCTAGTGTTGATTAAGAAACTAAAAGTAGAGTCCAGTGAAAGATTCAACTTTACAAATGAGGCATCATTTTCTTTTTTGAAGTAGTAATAGCTCCTACCTTTCTCAAACCGACCGTTTACCCAATCCAAAAAATCTTTTGACAAGACAATGTCTTCAATTTGAGTTGGGCTCATCCCTGCGGCATAACAGCCGGCAACGATTCCACCCATAGAAGTACCAATAATACAATCTACAGGAATCTCGTTTTCTTCCAATGCTTTTAATACGCCAATATGGGCAAGCCCTTTTGCCGCGCCACCACTTAGCACCACTGCCACTTTTTGCGAATAGGCCGATGCCGATAGCAGAAGAAAAAAAGCTAAAAGAAATTTCACTCTACTTAACACAGCTATTATTTTGAGGCCAAAGATAGAGAAGTAAAATCTTGGCTGCTTAATTTCCTGCCACAATTACTTCACCCGATGAAGGGGGCGGGAATGGAATCAATTGCAATCGCTTGATCAAAGAATCCTTTACTTGATCAAAATTTTCCAATTGCTCTTTCTTCACAGGCTGAGAAGGGGGAAGCTCCACACGAAGTGCATCTATTTGTACCCCATTCCGCCAAAAGCGGTAACACAAATGTGGGCCTGTTGCCAAACCCGTGCTTCCCACATAGCCTATGGTCTGGCCTTGCTTCACTCGCGTGCCAGCTACCACACCCGCAGCTATCTTAGACATGTGGAGGTAGCCTGTAGTGTACGTTCCATTGTGATGGATTTTTACATAGTTGCCATTGTTGGCAGAATATTGCGCTTCTTGCACTGTGCCATCACCCACACTACGAATGGGTGTACCAGTTGGCGCGGCAAAATCAGTGCCCAAGTGCGGACGAAAAACCTTTACCACGGGATGAAAGCGGCTCATGGAATAACGTGAACTGATTCGCGTGAACTCAATGGGGTATTTTAATAATGCTTTGCGCAAGCTATTTCCTTTGTCATCAAAATAATCCTCTCCCTCGCCTTGATCAAATGGAAACGCATAATAACCTTGATCAAAGTGTTCAAAATAAATCCCTAAAATTTTCCCGATGCTGATCGGTTTTTCTTCGACAAGATTTTCTTCATAGATCAATTTAAACTGATCCCCTTTTTGCAATCGCTGAAAATCAACTTGCCATCCAAAAATGTCCACGAATTTATTAGTTAGTTCATTAGAGATGTTAAGTTGTTCTATCGTTTCGGATAGCGATGATTCAATCCTTCCAGAAATGGTTTTTTCTAATGTTACCACCTCGCGTTGACAAACCTCCACCTGCAACGAATCTTTCAAATGAAAAATGATGTAATCAATAGCGTTAGGTTCGTAAACTAGTGCACGGGCTGTTTTCAATGAATCATGTTCATGGATGAGCGTATATTTTTTATGCGCGCCTACTTTTCTAAAATCAAATATCTTTTTGGAGAGGGTTTGCAATTGCTGCTTCACCTGTGGCTGCATAAACACCGAATTAAACAATTCAAAAAAGCGTTGGTTCTTTTTTACATGATCTTCAATCACATGAAGGTCGTTCACCACCATTCCGTACAACACAATGGGTTTTACAATTTCCAGTTCTATTCTTGCTGAGTCTGCTTCAACCGCGTAGTCGCCCGATTTAGTAAAAAGCACTGTGTAGTTATCGAGCAGGAAAAAAGAGACTACCACCAAACCAATTGCGAGTATAGCAATGGAGATTTTTTTGAAGGCTGAAGATGAATATAATTTTTTAATCAAAACTTTACGATTAAAGCACTGCAAGTTTAATGGAAAAAAGTGGGTTGTGGAAATCTGCCATTAGTTCCGCTCTTTGTACTTCCTCTTACCCTCCTCCAAAAACTTCACAAAATTTTCCGCATTCAAGTCATAAGGCTTCGGTGAAACCAGCACCTTCTCATCTGCGCCAACCAAAACGTAAAAGGGCTGAGCATTATTGTTGAGGCGGGCAATTTGAAGGTCTGCGTTTTGTTTACCAATGGTCTTCTTTACTTTTTTATCATACGTAGAAGTATACCATTCGCTTTCAGGCAATTCTGTTTTGTCGTCCACATATAAAGCCACTACCACAAAATCATTTTTCAGCCGTTGTAACACTTGTGGATCACTCCACACACGCGCTTCCATCTCACGACAATTGGTGCAGCCATGCCCAGTGAAATCAATAAACAACGGTTTGTCTTGTTGGCGGGCGCAAGTCATAGCTTGTTTGTAATCAAAATAGCCATTTATACCATGTGGCAAGTGAAGAAACTCTCCATATTTAGGCGCATCACAGATTTCTGTTGTCTTATCGCTTTTGCTTGCACTGATCAAATCAAAATCATGCGTTGATACGGGAGGTAAATAACCGGCCAATGCTTTCAACGGTGCGCCCCACATGCCCGGTATCAAATAAATCAAGAATGTAAACGTAACCATGGCCAACGACACACGTAGCACACTCACCGTTTTGTCTTCTGCATCTTTGCCAGTATCGCCCGGCATACGGAAACCTTTCATTAGATAAACTCCAATCAAGGCAACGATGACGATCCAAATGGCCAAGTTGACTTCACGATCTAAAATTCTCCAATGAAACGCTTGGTCAGCAATGCTTAAAAATTTGAATGCAAGAGCGATTTCAATGAATCCTAAAACTACCTTCACAGTGTTCAACCAACCACCCGATTTTGGCAATGACTTTAGCCAGCTTGGAAAAAACGCAAAGAGTGTAAAGGGTATTGCAAATGCTGAAGCGAACGCAAACATGCCAACGATGGGTTTGATAAATTCGCCCCCTGCCGATGAAACCAAAATGCTTCCCACTAATGGCCCCGTGCAAGAAAATGAAACGAGTACCAAGGTGAATGCCATGAAGAACACTCCTGCTAATCCTCCCTTCTCTGCTTGTTGATCTACTTTATTGATGATCGATCCCGGCAAAGTGATTTCAAACAATCCCAAGAAAGAAAGTCCGAACACAATAAAGACGATGAAGAAAATCAGATTCGGAATCCATTCAGTTGAAAGATGGTTGGCCGTCTCTGGCCCCATTAATGGTGCAAGTATTGCTCCAATGATGGTGTAAATTACAATGATCGAAAGCCCATACATCAACGCCTGAAATTTGGTGCCTCGCCCTGTGAAGAAACTTACCGTCATCGGTATCATCGGGAAAACACAAGGCGTGAGCAATGCGGCAAGACCTGCTATGAATGCGAGTAAAAAAAATCCCCAAAGTGATTGACCATGTGTTTGGTCTTTGACTAATGACGAATCTAAAATAGGACCTGAAATGGTTGCCAGTTCCTGGTTGCCTGTTGTATCAATGTTAAATGTTGAATGTTGAATGTTTGAATCGGGAAGGGAGAGTGCATGAACTTTCAACTTTGAACTTTCAACCTGTTTTCCCTCCACTTTAATCTTATCAAACAAAAACTCCCCATTACCTGGCACGCATTGCCCTGTTAATTCAGTACACACTTGATACTCGTACTCACCAGAAATTTGTAGTTTAGTTGACAAGACTTTTATTCGTTGCCGAAACTCAGCCGTACCTTTGAATATTTTTAAATCGCACTCAAATATCTTATCATGCTTATCAATCGGGTCAATGGCTTTGATGTTTCCTACTAATCGATAACTCGGATCAGGCTTAAAAGTGAAACTGGTTTTGATGGGGCCATCTTCGCAATCAAATTCAGAAGAATACAAATACCAGTTATTGTCAATAGTGGCTTTAAAGATCAAATCGATCTCTTCGCCAGTTTTGGCTGACTCTATTGAAGTGGAGGTTGTCCATTTTGCTGGAGCGAGTACTTGTGCTGAGGCAGAAATGGAGAAGGCTAAAGCCCCGATGAATGCCAAAAACCTATTTATTACCATTTTATCCCATCAATTAAGTTGTAAAAGTAATGAAGGAGCATCAATTTGGTTGATAGAAGATAGTTGGACGTCCTTTTGAAGACAAAAATAATCCCGTAATTTTAAAACCTTATCCGCAACATATTGTCTTTAAACCCGTCTGATAACAAATAATTAACTAATTAACCCAATCCTATGAAACGTAAATTGTTTTCCTCTCTATTGATTATGGCTTGCGCTTTTGTATCTCAAGCGCAAACAGCCGATGAAATTATTGCCAAGTATTTCGAGAATACAGGTGGAATTGCAAAATGGAAGGCTCTTGAAGGAATTAAAATGACTGCCAAAGTTAACCAAGGAGGGATGGAAATACCATTGGTTATTACTCAATTAAAAGACGGTCGACAAATGACAAAAGTAACTTTTCAAGGAAAGGACATCATGCAAGGTGTTTATGATGGCACAACGCTTTGGTCTACAAACTTTATGAATATGAAGGCTGAAAAAAGTGATGCTGAAGCGACAGAAAATTTCAAGAAGGAAATCGGAGAATTCCCTGATCCTTTTTTAACTTATAAAGAAAGAGGATATAAAGCCGAATTGTTGGGCAAAGAAACAATTGACGGCACTGAGACTTTTAAAATCAAGTTAACAAAAAAACCCATTAAAGTTGATGGCAAAGATACTGAAAACGTTACCTTTTATTATTTTGATGCTGAAAATTTTGTTCCCTTGATGTCTGAATCTGAAATTAAATCGGGGCAAGGAAAAGGCCAGATCAGCCAAAGTAAAATGAGCGACTACCAAGAAGTAAATGGATTAATGATGCCTTTCTCGATGGCACAAGGAGTGAAAGGTGGAGGAAGTCAGCCTCTTACAATCACAGCAATTGAATTGAACCCCAAAGTAGAAGCATCTGCTTTTGCAATGCCAGCAGGAAACTAAAATCATGAATCACTAATCTTAAGAATACTTCAAACCAACCTTTGAAGTATTCTTTTTTATAGCCAATTACAAAATCTAAAATCAATCAACTATGAAGAAACAATATCTATTCGTTGCCTCTCTTCTTCTTTTAAACTTTACTGCTTCTTTTAGTCAAGATGCCGTGTCGAAAGGGAAAGAATTATTTGGCGATATGAGGGCGCGCCACATTGGCCCAGCGCTAATGAGCGGACGTATCACCGACATGGAACTTCACCCAACCAACGACCGCGTAATTTTCGCTGGTACTGCGGGCGGTGGCGTGTGGAAAAGCAGCAATGGTGGCGCTACTTTCAATCCTATCTTCGATGAGCACTGCCAATCTATTGGTGCCGTAGAAATCGATCCGTCCGACCCCGACAATGTGATTTGGGTAGGCACTGGCGAAACGTGGACGCGCAATAGCGTTTCTATTGGAGATGGTTTGTATAAGACTGTTGATGGTGGTACGAACTGGATTAAAATGGGTTTCGAAAAATCCGAACGTATAGCAGGCATTCAAGTTAATCCAAAAAATAAAGATGAGATTTATGTGGCTGCACTTGGCCCACTTTGGAATGACAGTGAAGAGCGTGGCCTTTACAAAACAATGGATGGAGGCAAAACATGGAACAAAATTTTATACGTTGATCAAAAAACAGGTTGCAGCGATCTTACGCTAGACCCAAAAGATCCCAACATCGTTTATGCTACATTCTGGGAATTCAGAAGACAGCCTTGGGCATTTAGCTCTGGCGGTTTAAATAGTGCGTTGTATAAATCCACTGACGCTGGAAAAACTTTCAATAAAATCCATAACGGTTTCCCAAAAGGAAAATTAGGAAGGCTTGCCATTGCAGTTGCCCCCTCTAATACAAATATTCTCTACACTGTCATTGAATCAGAGCAAGACAAAGACAAAGGGTTGTATCGCAGTGACGATGCAGGCGCAAACTGGAAGCAACTCAATAATGATTTCGGCATTGTAGTGCGCCCATTTTATTTCTCTCGCATAGAAGTTGATCCAAGAAATCCAGACGTGGTAGTAAAAGCTGGTTTGCTTGGCTCTATTTCCCGCGATGGCGGAAAAACCTTTAAAAACCTTGGACCGAACCACTCAGATGTTCATGATATAGTTTTTGATATTAAAAATTCTGATAGAATGTATGCCGCAACAGATGGTGGAATTTATCGCTCATGGGATGGCGCCACTACGCTGGAGATGGTAGAGAACATGCCTGTGTGCCAATTCTATCATGTAAGTGTTGACAACGAAGAGCCTTACAATGTGTATGGCGGCCTGCAAGACAACGGCAGTTGGTTTGGGCCATCGCGTTCGCCCGGTGGCGTAGAGGCTCGCGACTGGAAACGCATAGGTGTAGGCGATGGGTATCGTGCCTATCCTCACCCAACAAAAAAATTGATCTATTCTGAAATGCAAGGTGCGGAAAATGTGTGGCGTTTTGATGTGGCAAAAGATCAAGCCAAAACCATTCAACCCTTAGCGGGTGCAGGCGAAACAGATAAGAAAAATAAACTTCGTTTCAACTGGAATGCCGCCATGGCCATCAGCGCGCATAAGCCAGATCGTTTTTATATGGGCAGCCAATATGTACATCGCTCTGAAGACATGGGCGAGACGTGGGCAAAAATTTCTCCTGATCTAACAACCAACGACCCGAAGAAACAAGATCAAGAAACATCTGGTGGTCTATCTCGCGATAACTCAGGTGCAGAAAATCATTGCACGGTTTTCACCATTGCAGAATCTCCTTTAGATGAAAACATTATTTGGGCGGGTACTGATGATGGGAATTTGCAAATCACGAAAGACGGTGGCAAAACTTGGACAAATGTAGCCGCTAATGTTACTGGCTTACCCAAAGGCACGATGGTGTATCACATTGAAGCAAGCGTATTTGGAAAGGGTAATGCGTATGCGGTTTTCACGGGATACCAAACTGGCGATAAAGGAACTTACATTTATAAGACTACCGACTTTGGCGCTACTTGGAAATCAATTGTGACACCAGAGATTTATGGCTTTGCAAGAAATATTCAAGAAGATTATGAAAACGAAAACTTGTTGTTTGTAGGTACGGAGTTCGGATTGTACATCACGTTGAATGGCGGAAAGAATTGGTACAAGTTTACCAACAATATGCCTGCAGCCAATGTGCATTTCCTTGAGTTACACAAAAAGACAAACGACTTAGTCATTGCTACGCACGGTCGTGGAATTATAATTATTGATGATATCAGCCCACTGCGCCAATTGACGGAAGAGAACATGAGCAAAGACCTTCACTTCTTTACAACCAAGCCTACCATCATAGCAGAAACGAATGGTTTCGGAGGTGCGAGCGGTGAAACACAATTTGTAGGTGATAACCCAAGTCGTGCCGCAAAAATTATTTACTACTTGAAGAAAAGACACACACTTGGCAAGATGTCATTGGAAATTCAAGATGCCGCAGGAAATAAAATTACTGAACTTGGGCCAGGAAAATCTAAAGGCATCAATGTGGTAGAGTGGAACTACAACACCAAGCCACCTAAGATGGCTGCTGCTAAAACTTTTGCGTTTGGCGGATTTACTTCTCCGCGCGTTCCTGCTGGTGTTTACAAAGCAGTGATTCAAAAAGGAAAGGAAACGTACACCAATGATATTGTTGTTCAGTACGACCCGAAGTCAGAAATATCATTGGCAGATCGCAAGTTTCAAGAAGAGGCCACTAAAAAATTATTTGATATGGCTGAGGAGTTAGCGTACATGGTTTATACGCTTGATGAGTACACAAAAATTTCTGAAAGCGTGAAAGCCAAAAATGCGCAGGGCGCGAAGATCGCTACGCCCTTCATTGGCGAGTTGACCAACTTGAAAGAAAAACTAGTGGTAACAAAAGGCGACAACTATGTAGGTGCTGCCGAGCCGCAATTGAGAGAGAAGATGGCGGAGTTGTATTCGAAGGTTGCTGATAGTTATTATAAGCCGAATCAAGCAGAGCTTTCCAACTTAGAAGCAATCCAAACCCGATTTACCGAAGGCAAAGCCGAGTTTAAAAAGATAAAAGAAAAGAATCTTCCTAAGATCACAGCTTTTCAATCAAAGGACGGGGCGTTGCAACCTCTGGTATTGAAAACCTTTGAAGAATTTAAGAGAGAGCCTTAAGGTAGTACTGTCAGACTGCGCTTGTCGAAGTCGGTTTCGACAGGCTCAACCTGACAGCGCTTTTAGAGATGCCCGTTAGCACAAGCCTCCAAGTTTTAAAAGCCTTGGAGGCTTTTTTTATTGTCGATATTGATTGGCTCGAATATTTTTTTGAAATAACCACTAGTCTCTGTTCATAAAGATCACAAGAAGATTGACCCAACACTTGCAGGATCGTATTACTGGGATAAAAGTGCAACAGATCGGCCAAATCTTTTATTTTCAAAAATACTTTCTGCTTTTAAATCAGCAATGTGCTTGTCTAGCTGTGTTAAATAATCTTTACCAATTTCCTTTTGACGAAGTGAACCTAGAAGAAGGTTCAAGAAACAACTCCAGTTTTATTGAATTGATTCTTATACTTCCTAATCGTCCTTGCAATCAACACACTGCCTACAGCAGTCGGCAATACCCACAACACCCAATTGTATTGGGGCAACTGAAAATTCACAACCACAAAAGCCGTCACAGCCGAGATGTAACTTCCCGCCATACTGCCAATGTGCGTAAACCACCAATGCATTTTCTCTTTGGGTGGAGAAACGAAGTTCCTCACATCTTGAAACAAAAAAACAGAACCTATTGCACCAAACACAATTCCAGTAATCCCCATCCCTGAACCCAACGTAAGTGCCCAAATGCCCCACCCAAAAAGCGCTAAGACGAAAATAGCAGATACGGAAATAATCACCCAATCAACAAGAACAGGCTTTTGCCCTTGGTTCAACTTTTTCAAAAACAAAACACGATAGCCGCGCACAGTCAGGTAATAACTAAAGAAACCAATCATCAGCAAAAAATCTTTGTGATGGCCAAGTGCTGTAATCACTGCCCCTATAAAAACAGCCGTCATCCCACCAAAATAAATTTTACCTGCCAGTCGGTGGGGCTTGCTTCCTTTAGCGGTAAGCATGGCCACCAATCCACTGATCAAAGCAATGGTGCCACCTGCAATGTGCAACACCAACATAATCGAAAGGAATTTTTCTGTTGTCATAGTGCAATGATAAACGTTAATCGAGATTTCATTGCAAAGAAGTTTACTGAAATGGAGAATTCGAGGGATGAATTGTACTAGTGAATGATCTTTTAAGGATTTTCAAAACGCAAAACCCTCTGACTTTATAAATTTTCAATTATATTCATGGAATAAATCCTATGAAACCTAAAACTTTCAATTATGAAAAACTTTTCTAATAGGCAACATGGCCTTTCATTCTCAACGACTATCATCTTAGCCGTTATTATTTCTTTAGCGGCTACTTCCGCCAAGGCACAGAAACATGCCAATGTAAATCGTACTTGGAAAATGAAAGTAGAGACATCTGTGGGCAATGGTTCACCTGTCTTTGATCTCAAACACGCAACGGACTCCACACTTACGGGCACTTATCACGGTCAACTAGGCGAAGCTGCTGTAAAAGGAACCCTAAAAATCAAAACGATTCATTTGGAATTTAGCATAAGCGGTAATTTGATAGAATACGATGGTACTGTGGATCAGGACTCCATGAAAGGCACTGTTAAATTAGGAAGCATGGGCAGCGGAACATTTACGGGAACACGAAATAAATTGTAGAGAAGAAATAAAGGCAGTTAGATAAGCGACCTGTTTTGCAAAGACTTGTTGCACTCTTCTATTTAACTACACCTTTCATATCTAATTTCTTAATTGTACCTTAGCAGACCAACAAAAAAGCAATGAAGGAGTTGACCGTTTTACGAAAAAAGACAAAAAAAATACATTGATCAGGCAGATGCAAAAACTGTTAAGATGATCCACGCTATGCTAGAAGTGGAGCAACAAAGCGATTGGTGGGATGAGTTAACGGAAGCAGAAAAAGCATCTATCAATAAGGGCTTGAAAGATGTAGAAGCTAGCAAGGTCACTCCACATGAAATTGTCATGAAAAAGTACCAGAAATGGCTATTAAAATAGCTTGGGCCGATGAAGCAACGAAGACCTTTGACGAAAACCTTAATTATCTTCTTAAGGAGTGGTCAGAACGAGAAGCCGAAAATTTTGTAAAGCAAGCTAACGCGGTATTTGGAAGACTAAAAAAGTATCCAGAATCATATCCTCGCCTAAGAGCAACAAAGTAAGAAAAGAAAGAGCCAATAAGTACATTACCCTTTACTATCGCTTTTACCCTTCAAGAAAAGAAATAATGCTGCTTACTTGGTGGAACGTCAAGCAAGATTCAAAAAAATTGAAATTCTGATTCTCTTGTGTCTCCAAATAAAAAAGGACTCCATCTCAAAAAGATAAAGTCCTTAAGAATTTTTTTGTTGTATCAGCAGAGATTGAAGCTTCTATCTACGCTCCTGCATCCCCCGTGAGTAGCTGAGAATATTCAACACCGTGCTAGCTGATGGCTGCATCTGTGTTTCATCCAGCATACTTTTGCTCGCATTCAGTTCATTGTACTGAGCTTGCAGTTCACTATCGCAGAGAAGGGCTTTGTTAATCTCCTTCGTCTCCTGTTCGGAGGTCTCGTGGTATAGAAACCTGATCAGATCGTTTTGGGTAAAAGTCTTTATCATAGGCTATATGGTTTTTAATCATCTTTTTTCTCAAGTTGATCAACGCATACCGCATCCGCCCCAGTGCCGTGTTAATGCTCACCCCCGTGCGCTCTGCTATTTCTTGGAAGCTCATCTGCAAATAGTGCCGCATAATCAGCACTTGCTTCTGCTCTTCTGGCAGTTCTTTAATCAAATCCCGCATGCGCGACCGTGTATCGCGCATCAATTGCTTGTCTTCGTACGACTCCTCCGCAAACTGCATCGAGTCAAACACATAGCTACCGTCTTCCAGCGTTACCTCGGGGTAGCGCTTGCTTTTGCGGAAGTGATCGATCGCCAAGTTGTGAGCAATGCGGCAAATCCACGGAAGGAATTTACCTTCTTCATTATATCGTCCACCTTTTATAGTATTGATCGCCTTGATAAACGTATCCTGAAGCAGGTCTTCTGCCTCGTAGCGATCTTTGACTATTAAGTAAATGGCCGTATAAATACGGGATTTGTGTCTGTGAAGAAGCATCTCGAACGCGCCTTCGTTGCCGGTTTGATAGAGCGAAACCAACTGGCTGTCACTGCATCTGCTGTCAATCATCTGTCTTGCGTTTAGGTAACGTAAAGATGCGGCTCGATAGTGTGTGGGTTAGTTTTTATTTCGTTGAGAGTTGAAAAGTAGAACTATTTGTCGAAAATCCAAAAAATTTTAACAAAAATGTTGCCTCTTGTATAAATTCTTTCGCTAATTGAGGCGAAATTTTAATTGAACACAACAACTAGTCATGGCCGTAGCTAAAAAACGAGTAATCAAGAGTTTAGAGAATTTGTCAGAAGACTTGCGTGATTTGATGCGCGAACAATACCCGAACGGATACGAAGCGAGCATTACCCGCATTACCAACGCAAAGAAAGAACCCATTTTTGTTTTCCCACTAGAGACAGACGATTCTGTTTTCTTGGTAAAAGTGCCTACCACCAAAAACAGTGATGGTGGCTACGATGTGGAGTCAAGCAAGAAGCAAGAGTTTGAGGGCGATGACGAAGACATCCGCCCCGTGGTGGGTGACGATGATTTTGATGGCGGTGCAGATGACGATGCAGGCGTTGATGACGGAGGCGAAGCTAAAGAGGCCAGCTACGATCCGGATTTTGATAATTAGGTAGAGACGCAAAAATTTTGCGTCTCTACCTAATTATCCCTCCAAAATTGAATCACGAATAGGACAACGCACCGCATTTTTTTACTTTTGCGTTTTCTAATGAACAACACCCCCAACGATTCTTACTTAGACGACCTCGATCCAAAGCAATTCATCATCATCAAGAGGGCACGTGTCAATAATTTGAAAAACTTGAGCGTAGCCATTCCGCGAAACAAGTTGGTGGTGATCACAGGGCTTTCTGGTTCAGGGAAATCTTCGCTCGCGTTTGATACGCTCTTTGCTGAAGGTCAGCGCATGTATGTGGAGAGTTTGAGTTCCTATGCGCGCCAGTTCCTTGGCCGCATGGAAAAGCCAGAAGTAGATTATATAAGAGGAGTGTCGCCTGCTATTGCCATTGAGCAGAAGGTGAACACACGAAACCCTCGCTCCACCGTTGGCACTACCACCGAAATTTACGATTACTTAAAACTTTTGTTCGCTCGCATTGGCAAAACGTATTCGCCAGTAAGTGGAATTGAAGTAAAGCGCGACACCGTTACCGATGTAGTCAACTTTATCAATAAACAAAAAGAAGGCACTCGTGTGATGATTGCTTGCCCACTGAAAATAGAGAAGGGCAGAAAGCTTGCCGATGAACTGAATTTGTTGTTGAGCAAAGGCTTCGCAAGAGTGTTGATCGATGGAGAGGTAAAATTTATTGAGGAATTGACAGGCTCACCTCTTCAAGTCGAACAAAAGGATGATACGAAGAAGAAGGGTAAGAAAAACTCCTCCCCTCTTCTCCGGAGAGGGGCTGGGGGTGAGGTCGAAATATTAATAGATCGCGCAGCCGTTAACGCTTCTGATGAAGATCTAACCTTTCGTCTTTCTGATTCTGTGCAAACTGCTTTTTTTGAAAGCCATGGCGATTGTTCTGTTTATGTAGAAGGACAAGAGAAAAAGAGTTTCACCGATCGCTTTGAATTAGATGGCATTTCGTTCACCGAGCCATCCATCAATTTATTTAGTTTCAACAATCCATTTGGCGCCTGCCAAACGTGTGAAGGCTTTGGGAAAGTTTTAGGCATCGATGAAGATTTAGTCGTACCAGACAAAAGCCTTTCTGTATACGAAGGAGCGATTGCACCTTGGCGTGGAGAAGTCATGAGCGAATGGGGCAAGCCGTTGTTGAAGAACGGGATCAAGTTTGATTTTCCTGTGCATCGCCCCTACAGCGAACTCACACAAAAGCAACGAGATTTGATTTGGAATGGCAACGAATACTTTGACGGCCTCCACGAGTTCTTTCGCTACATCGCATCCAAAACACATAAAATACAATATCGCGTCATGCTCTCTCGCTTTCGCGGAAGAACTACTTGCCCCGATTGCCGTGGCACTAAGTTGCGGAAGGATGCAGCGTATGTAAAAATTGCGGATGAATCCATTACTGATTTGGTTTTGATGCCCATCGAAGACGCATTGGTCTTTTTTCAAAACATAAAACTCCCTGTCTACGAGCAAAAAGTTTCAGATCGCATTCTTACTGAAATTAAATCTAGGTTGGAGTACATGGTAAAAGTAGGTCTTGGCTACTTGACGTTGAATCGTGTTACTTCTACTTTATCAGGTGGAGAATTTCAACGCATCAAATTGGCGACATCATTAGGCAGTGCATTGGTTGGTTCTATGTACATCATGGACGAACCGAGCATAGGCCTTCATCCGCGCGACACGGCACGGATGGTGGAAGTATTGAAATCATTGCGCGACATGGGCAACACAGTGATTGTGGTAGAGCACGAAGAAGAGATTATGCGCGCGGCAGATCAAATCATCGACATTGGTCCTGATGCAGGCTCACATGGAGGTCATTTGGTTTTTCAAGGAACGATTAAAGAAATCAACGGCAAGTCCAGCTCACACACTACCGATTACCTCAGCGGCAAAGAGAAGATTTCAGTACCAACAATCAGAAGAAAGTGGAAAGACTCCGTGACCATCACAGGCGCGCGCGAAAACAATCTTAAGAATCTGAAAGTAAAATTTCCATTAGAGGCACTGACAGTTGTTACTGGTGTAAGCGGTTCTGGTAAATCGACATTAATAAAGAAGATTTTATATCCTGCTATCGGAAGGTTGAGTGGCTCTGTAGGCGAAACACCTGGCAAGTACGATCAGCTCACTGGCGATTTTTCTAAAATCAAGCAAATAGAGTTTGTAGATCAAAATCCCATCGGAAAATCTTCGCGCTCTAATCCGATCAGTTATGTGAAAGCATACGATGCCATTCGTAATTTGTATGCCGATCAACCACTGGCCCAGCAACGAGGCTACAAGCCTTCACACTTTTCATTCAATGTAGAAGGTGGCCGCTGCGAAACATGCCAAGGTGAAGGCGAGATAACAGTTGAGATGCAATTCATGGCTGATATCTTTTTGGAATGTGAGAGCTGTCACGGCAAACGATTCAAGCAAGAAGTATTGGAAGTGGAGCACAAAGGCAAAAGCATTGCCGATGTGTTGGACATGACTGTAGAAGAAGGCCTTGAATTTTTTAGGGATAAGAAAGCAGTCTATGAAAAGATTCTTCCACTCTTTGATGTAGGATTGGGTTATGTGAAGTTAGGGCAATCTTCAAATTCTCTTTCTGGTGGGGAAGCACAGCGCGTGAAACTGGCTTCTTTCCTTGGCAAAAATTCTGTGGATGCAGACCAACATATCCTTTTCATATTTGACGAACCAACCACAGGCCTGCACTTCCACGATATTTCAAAGTTGTTAAAAGCCATCAATGCATTAGTCGATCAAGGGCACACTGTTATAGTGATCGAACACAATTTAGAAGTGATCAAATGTGCTGATTGGATTATTGATCTTGGCCCCGAGGGGGGTGAGAAAAACGGAGGGCATCTTTTATTTGAAGGTACGCCCGAGGAGATGGTGAAAAAGGGCAAAGGGTACACAGCCGATTTCTTGCGGGGGAAAATCAATATCTAGAAGTAGGTTTTTCGCTTCAACTTCTTCAAATTGTCCTTTCAACAAACAACCTCATTATGCAATTTGCTAAAGTAAGCTCTAAGGAAGCAACTCAATTGATCGAACAAGTCATTGCAGAGGCTGAGAAAATAAACAAGCACGTAGCAGTAGCCGTCTGTGGCCCCGAGGGAGAATTGATCTCCTTCTTACGAATGGATGAAGCCTCACCAGCTGCCTCCAAGATTGCACAAAATAAAGCATACACTTCTGCATGCGATCGCAAATCCACTAAAGAGATGGGAGAAATGATGATAGCTAAAAGTCGTCCGCCTGCTTACTGGGGAGATTCAAAAATTACAGGTTTTGGTGGAGGTGTTCCAATTTTGCAAAACTCCAAAGTTATCGGTGGGATTGGCGTAAGCGGATTATCAGAAGCGGAAGACGAACGGATTGCCCGTGCGGCTATTGAAAAGTTATACGGATGAAATAAATTGCTGACTTTGTTTCTAACACAAAGCCGCTAAGCTCGTAAAGTAGAGTTGTTCAAAACTGAACTTTCCATCCATGCAAAACCGCATTTTAAAGAGATGACCAAAGTCTGTTTAAGTCGTAAGCAATAAATTTCCCAATTCTTTTAGTCTTCTTTCAAAAACTTTTGTTTATTTACTTAACAAAATATAAGCATATATATGGCTAAGGAATACTTGGGTGAGTTTGAAGAGCTGGTTTTGACCATGGTGGCAGCCTTGCAAGAGGACGCATATGGAGCAGCGATCTCGGAAGAAATTGAAACGAGATTGAAGCGTGAAGTGAATCTGAGCGCGGTGCACGTCACTCTATACCGCCTAGAAGACAAAGGCTACGTCAAATCGAGTATGGGAGGAGGGACAAACGAGCGAGGAGGAAGGCGCAAGAGGATCTTTACCATTACAAGTGCAGGCATGGCAATGCTACGTGTACTCAAAGAATCAAGGATTGAGCTGTGGAAACTAGTGCCACAGTTGAAAATAGTGGGGTGATGAAGAGGCAATTTCCTTTATGGGTATTGAGGTTTCTGAAATGGTTCTGCCCCGAACATCTTTATGAAGAAATCGAAGGCGATTTAATCCAGAAATTTAATCGAGATGTAAAAGAGTTTGGAGAGAAGAAAGCAAAGAGAAGATTACTGTGGAATGCGATTCGATTTTTTAGGCCAGAGATTTTGTTGCGGAATAAATTTTCAGTTGGATTAAACCATACCTATATGTACAAAAGCTATTTCAAAATCATGATGCGGAATATGCTCAAGCAAAAATTCTATTCCGCCATTACCATTTTAGGATTGACGGTTGGGATCACCTTTGCATTGCTTATCGGTGTTTTTATCTGGGGCGAAATGCAGGTGAACACAAATTTAAAAGATGTTGATCGCCTCTATCTGATGGAAACGAAGTACAAAGCCACGGAAGGAACTCAACCGCCATTTTTTGTGCCTGCCTTATTGGGTCAAGCAGCCATTGAGCAATCTCCAAACGTATTTGAAAAATACTATCGCTTTCGTGATCGAAACATCACCGTTTCTAAAGGAGACAAACATTTCCGAACACAAAGCATGATCGGTGACTCTACCTTTTTTGAAATGTTCGGATTCCCCGTTTTGTATGGTAATGCGGAGAAAGCTCTCAACAAACCAAACTCCATTGTAGTTACAGAAAAGATTGCACGACAATATTTTAACAAACCAGATGTGATTGGTGAGACGCTTACCGTGAGCACAGAAGTAAGCGGATTAAAAGAACATTTGATTACCGCAGTAATTGCTGACGTTCAGAAAAAAAACTCAGTATCTGATTTTATGAATTCAGATGCTCAGGTATTTCTGCCACAAGACAGCCGTGCAGATTTTAACCTCGGCTTCCAAGACGAATGGAACACAAGCATTATTACGTATATAAAATTAGCTCCTCGTGCATCGCCAGTTGAAGCAACTGCCCTTCTCAATAAAATACTAATGAAAGATGCGCCTAAAGCAATCAGTGAAGACAAAACCATTGAACTTAATCCAATAAAAAATTATTATTTGGTCACCAATCATGGCGTTGTTCAAAAACTTATTGTTTCATTGGCAGTGATTGCATTATTCATACTGCTGCTGGCTGTTACCAATTTCATCAACATTTCCATTGCCAGTTCTTTTTCTCGATTAAAAGAAGTAGGCGTGCGCAAAGTAATAGGCGGAGTGAAGAGACAGGTGCTTGTTCAGTTTCTGTCAGAGTCGTTATTGCTTGCCGTCTTTTCTGGAAGCCTCTCGTTGCTTCTTTACGAAATCCTGCACGGCTATTTTGGGGAGGCACTTGGTGTATCATTGCCTGACATTTTTAAAATGAACTTTTCTTTTTGGGTGTCGATGATTGCAGGCATGTTGGTGATCGGTTTACTGGCTGGGCTTTATCCCTCTCTTTATTTGTCAGCTACTGGAACAATAGAATCCCTGAAAGGAAAATTCAATTCTGTGAAAGGCACTATTCGATTTTCACGTGGCTTGGTTGCCTTCCAGTTTCTCGTTGCCGTTTTTGTTTTCATTACGTCACTGGTCGTGTCCGATCAAATTTCCTATTTCATGGAAGCCGATCTGGGCTATGATAAATCGCATGTGCTGATCGTGTCCTCTGTTCCACGAATGTGGAATGAAGAAGGGATGAATAAAATGGACGCTGCCAAAAGGGAATTCCTGACATCGCCAAAAATAAAATCAGCTTCACTTTCGTGGGGATCGCCCAATTTTAATTTTGATCCATTCAGTGCAACTATCAATCATGCAGGTCAACCAATTGATAAAGGAATACTCACCTCCATGGCCAGTGCTGACGAAGATTATGCCAAGGTCTATGGATTGAAGATTTTAGATGGAAAATTTTTCTTTGATGAATCCGAAAGTTTTCAAGCCAATCGGTTGGTCTTAAACGAATCGGCACAGAAAGCCTTGTCTGTGAAGGTGGGCGATAAATTGAGAATACAATTTTCCGATAAAGAATTTACTGTTGCGGGCATTGTCAAAGACTTTAATTTTGAATCGATGCACGAGCGCATTAAGCCTGTCGCGTTCACCCATAACCGCGACTTTCAAGCTTTCCGTTTTTTCTCTTTCAAACTACACCCTAGCAACATAGCTCAATCTGTTCAAGCGGTAGAGAAAAGTTGGAAGAACATATTTCCGAACGATCCATTTGTTTATACTTTCACCGATGAGCGATTGACGATTGCCTATCAAACCGAACTTCAACTAAAAAAAGCATCGGCCATCGCCTCTGTATTGATACTTATTATTGTATTGACTGGCGTGTTGGGATTAGTCTCGCTAGGCGTTGCCAAACGAAACAAGGAGATCGGCATTAGAAAAGTATTGGGCGCATCTGCTTCAACTATTTTGATATTAGTTTCACAAGAGTATGCAGTGCTGATGGTAGTGGCATTTGTACTGGGCATTCCCATCAGCTACCTATTTGTTTCACAATGGCTAAGTAGTTTTGCTTACCATATTGATTTGAATGGGTGGATGTTTGCCATTCCTCTTCTAATTCTCTTTTTCATCACGATAACTATGGTTTGTCTACAATCTTTTAAGACCGCCATTGCTGACCCTGTTAAGTCGTTGAAGTATGAATAGCAAGCGGTCACCTTCATTCGCGCTTCGTTTTCTCCGTTGGTTCTGTCCTGCGCATCTCCACGAAGAAATTGAAGGCGACCTTATTCAAAAATTCAATCGCGATGTGAAAACGATTGGAGAGAAGAAGGCAAATAGAAGATTGCTATGGAATGTGATTCGATTTTTTAGGCCAGGAGTTTTATTGAGAAACAATTTTTCACTTAATCTATTTGATAACTATATGCTAACAAACTATTTTAAAGTAGCGTTGCGTGTCATGTTTCGCAACAAATTTTTTTCGGCCATCAATGTGTTTGGCCTTGCGCTGGGCGTCACGGGAGCGTTGTTACTCTTTCTGTGGATCGAAAAAGAATCTACTTACGATCAGTTTCATGCGGACAAAGACCGTATTTACAAAGTTTGGAACCGTAATACTGATAAAGATCGGGTGCATTGCTGGGATGTAACTCCCCGCATCCTCGCGCCCACCCTACAAGAGCAATATGCTTCTGTAGACGGTGCTGTGAGTTTTGCTGGCTGGGGCGATCAATTGTTATTTACTGTAGGCGAGAAACGATTATTGAAATCTACAGGCGCTTATGCCGATGCTTCTTTTTTAACCATGTTCAGTTTCCCATTAGTGAAGGGAGATGCTCGCACGGCTATGAAAGAACCTGCTTCGATTGTGTTGACAGAGAAATTTGCCCATGAATTATTTGGTGACAAAGATCCATTTGGCGAAACCCTTAGCATTGGTTCATCGGGAAATAGTTTTGAATTAAAGGTGACGGGAATATTAAAAGATCTACCATCTAATACTGATTTTAATTTTGATTATTTGATCCCCTATTCATTTGTAGAAAGCCTTAGCGGTAAAGAAACACAGTGGGGCAATAATTCAGTTTATTCTTTTGTGAAGTTAAAAGAAGGAGCAGACATCAACACTTTTAATAATGAAGTAAAAGATATTGTAAAAAGGAATCACAAAGATGCCGAGCATTTAGAAGTGTTCTTGTATCCTTTGACTAAAATGCGGTTGTACGCTCGATTTGAAAATGGCGTGCCTTCTGGAGGGCGCATTGAGATCATTCGCATGTTGGGCATACTCGGAGTCTTTCTTATTGCCATTGCATGCATCAACTTTATTAACCTAAGCACAGCACGGGCACAAAGGCGCTCGAAGGAAGTGGCCATACGCAAAGTGGCGGGCGCATTCAAGTATTCGTTGGTCGTGCAATTTTTATGCGAATCTATTTTGATTGCGCTTGCTGCGGGATTGATTTCATTGGTAGCTGTTTATTTCTCTCTTCCTTTTTTCAATAATCTCGTGCAACAGCAGCTTTCATTGAACCTCACCAGCATTAATTTTTGGATAGCGGGATTTCTATTTATTGTTTCGATTGGCTTATTGGCAGGAAGTTATCCCGCGCTTTTCTTGTCCTCTTTTCGACCTGTGCGCATTTTAAAGGGAATGAATTTAACAACTTCCAACAGAAGTTTGCTCCGTACTATTTTGGTAGTTTTTCAGTTTGGTTTTGCTGTGCAGCTCATTATATCAACCATCGTTATCAATCGACAGATTACTTATGTACAAAATAGAGATACGGGATACTCCAAAGACAATCTGGTGTACCAATACATGACTGGCGACATTGGGAAAAATTATGCGGCCTATAAAAATGAATTAATCAATTCTGGAGTGGCGCAAGCCGTAACCAAAACGAGTTCGCCTATTACCGATCGCTGGAGTAATACAACAAGCATCGGTTGGAAAGGTAAAGACCCACAAACAAAAATTCTTTTTGAACGATTCTATATTGATGAAAATATTTCTACCACTGCAGGCGTTACTATTTTGCAAGGCCGTGATATGGACTTAGCTCATTTCCCTTCCGATTCCACTGCGGTGATATTGAACGAAACCGCAGCAAAAGCGATGGGCTTCACGCAACCTATTGGAGAATTCATCACCGATAACAATCAAGAGTGGCATGTGGTGGGTGTGATCAAAGATTTTATTCTCACCTCACCTTACCAAAAAGTTGAGCCATTGATTTTGTTTGGCTGCGAAGGCGACTGGGCTTTCAATGTGGTGCACATAAAATTAAATCCTTCTAACACTACGCAACAAAACATTGCCAAGCTTTCTGAACTATCCACTAAATACAATCCCGATTATCCCTTTGAATATAATTTTGTGGATGTTGAATATCAACGCAAGTTTTCTAATTTGGAAACGACCCGCACCATCACTATGCTCTTTTCATCCATTGCCATTGTCATTGCAGGCTTGGGATTGTTAGGACTTTCCACTTACATGATAGAAGTAAGATTAAAAGAAATCGGAATAAGAAAAGTGATGGGCTGCTCAGTATTAAACATCACCAAACTTTTAAGCTTGAGTTCACTGAAACCAATTTTCATTGCCATTATTATATTTAGCCCTGTGGGTTGGTATGCCATGAATTGGTGGCTAAGTTCGTATGCCTATCGCATTTCTTTGGATGGTTGGGTATTTATTTTTGCAGCATTATCCATCATCGCAATTGCAATGTCGATTACAATTACACAGACTATTCGTGCGGCTCGAATCAATCCAGTTGAAACGTTGAGGAATGATTAGATGGCCTTTTCATAAATTTGAAGTTCCTGACAAGATAGATTTTGCCAAAAAATGATAATAATTATAAAAATAGTTGTATGACTATAAAAATAGTTATATGTTTGCTGCATGGCACACAAGGAATTAACCAAGGCGGAGGAACAGGTCATGCAGTTTATTTGGAAACTGGAACGGTGTTTTCTCAAAGATGTAGTTGAAAATTTTTCGCAACCGAGACCCGCTTACACTACAGTGTCCACTGTTATTCGTGTCTTGGTTAGAAAAAAATTCGTGGGTTATAAAACCTACGGAAAAATCAATGAGTACTATCCTCTGATTTCAAAAGCGGATTACTTCAACAGAAAATTGAAGCCAATCATTGCCAATTACTTCAACGGTTCTACAACCAGTTTGGCCTCCTACTTTGCCAATGCTCAACTCAATCTTTCTGAGTTGGAAGAAGTGAAGGCACTCATCAACGAAAAAATTAAAAAACTGAAAGCCAAGTAAGCTATGAACTTTGTTGAATTATTTCTGCTTAAGGTGAGTGTTTGTTTGCTAGTTTTCTATTTGCCCTATCTGATGCTATTCAGGCGAACAACTTTTTTTGTTGCTAACCGAATTTACTTACTATCTGCTATTGTATTTTCTTTTATTCTGCCTTTGATTGTGCTTCCCGCAACCGAACAATTTATTCCAAAAGTAATTTTTGAATTTTATGAGCCTGTTCTTACACAACTGCCTTCTACTCGCATTGATTCCTATCCTGAGAGTAAAATATTTTCCCTCTCATTAATTCTAATGGGTATCTACTTTATGGGTATAGCCGTTCATACCGTACGACTTTTATTATCGATTCAACATATTTTGAAAATTAAGCATCAAAACAAAATTTTAATAGTTGACAATGTACAAATCATGCAAACAGATTCGTCAGAGCCTTTCTCTTTTTTCAATACAATTTTTTTACCAAACGCAGGTGCTGCCCCACCAATCATAGAACATGAGAGGGCTCACATTCGCCAATTTCATTGGATCGATCTGATTATTTTGGAAATCACTTCTATCATTCTTTGGTTCAACCCGATGATGGTTGTGTATAAGCGATCATTGAAACTTCAACATGAATACTTGGCCGATGATTCGGTTATGCAACGCGGAACTACCATTGAAGAATATTTGGCCTGTATGTCAAATCAGTTAAGTCCAATTAAAACATTTAGCCTTACCAGTTCTTTTTATTTTCAATCCATTAAAAAACGAATCACTATGCTAACCATTAAAAAAACATCGCGTCAATTGTCTGGTCTTTATTTGATTATCATCCCTATTATTGCTTGTCTGCTTTTTGCTTTCTCTTCTCAACCAGACTATCAATTGAATCCTGAAGCAGGTGATTCGACTATCCAAAAAGAGTTATCGTTCATCTCTCCTGTTAAGGCAAGTCAAGCAAAATTATCAAGCGAATTTGGCGAAAGGATGCATCCAATATTACGTGTAAAAAAATTTCATACGGGTATTGATTTGATCGCGGAAGAAGGTGTCCCTGTCATGTCTGCAGAAGTTGGAATTGTGACTGACTCTAATTTTGATTCACTACAAGGGAATTTTATAGTAATTCAACACGGCAGTGTTTACTCCACCTACTATTCACACTTGAAAATGAGATCAGTTCAAATAGGCGACAAGGTTCAAAAGCAAAGTACGATTGGACAAGTGGGAAATACGGGACTCTCCATTGGATCTCACCTACACTATGAGATTCGCAAGAATGGTCAACCAATTAACCCAAAGGTCTATTTAGGAGAAATAAAATAATAACCTCTCATCAATACTTCGCTGCTCCCGTTGGGGTACTCTTCTTAATAAAATCCCGGATATGCTCATTTGATGAAGCCAAATCTTCTGCACGCAGGTACATCATGTGGCCGCTGCGGTAGCCTTCAAAGCGAAGGCGGTCTTTCATTTTGCCACTTGGGTCGAGCTGCCACATAGAATATTTTGCATCGAAATAAGTAGTGGCACCATCGTAATAGCCACTTTGTATCATCACATGCATGTATGGATTTTCGGCCATGGCCAAGCGTAAATTTTCTCCTGTGTTATCATTCGTTCTATCCCACGGATGCACGGGGCCAAACATGTTGTATTGCAAATCGGTTTTGTACTTCAGCACATCGCGCAAATAATAATTGATGGCTGGAGTGAAGGCGTGAAGCCATGATGTCAATTCAGAATTATAATCGGGTTGATCGCCCGCTTGTTGCTTATCAATCCCCAAGTAACGTGAATCTAATCGCCCGACCGTAAATCCTTTTTCGCGCAAAAGGTCTTTCCAAAAATACTGGGTGGGCACGGCCAAGTTGTATTGCAATACGGTACGCTCAGATAATCCAGAGTAGCGAGCAACTTTAGTAGCGATTTGTTTTTTCTTTTGCTCTTCCAAAAATCCACCTTTCGCAAGCGCAGGAATAAATTCATCAATGGTAAATGCTTCTGACTCGGCCAACGCTTCGGGTAAATCTTTTTGTTGAAGGTCTGTTGGTAAAACTTTTTGATACCAAGCTGCCGCAGTGTAGTAAGGCAATGAGAGCGCATCGTTCACTGCGCCATCTCTTTTTATTCCCAAGTCAGTTGGAGAAACTAAAATCACGCCATTTAAATACATCCAATGAGAGTTTTGCAATTCGAGGGCAAGACCTGACACACGAGTAGTACCATAGCTTTCTCCAATCAAATATTTAGGAGAAGTCCAGCGCCCTTGTCTTGAAATAAAATTATCCACCCAATCGCCCAAGTATTTTATATCCGCATTTACACCAAAAAAAGTTGACTTTTCTGCCTTGGTATCAAGTATGCGTGAGAAGCCCGTGTTCACAGGGTCGATGTAAACAATATCGGCTACATCTAAAATCGAATGTGGGTTGTCGTGAATTCCATAGGGTTGAACAGGATATCCTTCCGAGTCAACGTTAAGCACCTTCGGCCCTGTGTAGGCAACGTGCATCCATACTGAAGCGGAACCTGGTCCACCGTTAAAAGAAATCACCAACGGCCTTTTGCTTTTGTCTGTCACATCGGTGCGCTCATAATAAATATAAAACAACGCTGCACTAGGCTTGCCCTCAGCATTCCAAACTGGTTGCGTGCCGGCCGTAACTTTATAGGGAATGGTTTTGCCTTTGATCGTTGCTGTGCCAGTAGAGTTGACAGCCGATTCGGCAGGGAGGACGCGTTCTTGCGCAAAGACTATGGAGCAAGAAAAGAGTAAAGCGATGGAGAACAATTTTTTCATAAGAAGTTATTGGGTTCTTAAATATAGTGAGTAAAATAATTTTTTGTAGAATATGATTTTGAATGCTGCTTTCAATTACATGAACGGCAAATTTTATTAATTGCTGACTAAGAAATCACAAAAATTGGTATATTTGTAACGCCTAACGTTACAGTTCATGATTGACTCTTTTCGCAGTAAAGAATTGAAAAGGTTTTATGAAAAGGGTAATCGCTCGGGTTTAAACCAAGCTCATATTCCGAGAATCAGAAGAATCCTTACTCAATTGGATGCTGCTTCTGATCTTCAAGATTTAGAAGAACCAGCATTCGGCCTTCATCCACTGCACGGAAAACTGAAAGGCTTTTGGGCGAAGGAAGTGAATGGCAACTGGAGGATTATATTTAGAATTGAAAATGGCCACGTTTACGATATTGATTATTTAGATTATCACTAACTACTATGATGTACAATCCATGCCATCCAGGAGAAATATTGTGGGAAGAGTATCTCCAACCTTTGAATATCTCTATTACAGAATTCGCAAAACAAATCGGAGTATCACGAAAAGTCTTATCTGATGTGGTAAATGAAAAAGCGGGCATAAGTCCTGTGATGTCGTTGCGCTTGTCGAAAGCATTAAATAAATCGCCACAGTTTTGGTTGACAATGCAAATGAACCACGATCTTTTTCAGGTTGAGAAGAAATCAAGAAAAGAAATCAGTACGGTGCGAAGGGTAAGTTGGAGAAAACAAAACGAAAAAGTAGCCGCTTAAAAATGCAGATGTATTTTTAAATTTCTTGTGAAAGAAGAAAAGAAGATAGTGGCCTACGCGGCTAAGCGCAAAGCGTTAACCATAAAAGAGTATAGAACCGAGATAAAAAGAATCCATCAGCCAATACAAGCGAGGTAATGTGATTACACAAAAAGAGATGGAGAATTCTCTTGAGTCAATTTAATTCTCTTTCCCTTTATCCGTTCTCTTCGTTCCCCCATACAACTCATACTCCAACAACCTGCAATCCAACTGCGCGGTATAAAACTCCAATCGCTTGCTGGTCTTTAAACCAATTTTCTTTGCGAGGTCGGGATTACCCGTAAAAATATAGCCCGTGTAACCTTGGCATTTCTTTTTCATAAAGTCGCCAATGCGCGCGTAGGTTTCTTCTAATTCTTTTACATCGCCCAATCGCTCACCATATTCAGGATTGAGATAAAGAACGCCAGGTGCTTCGGGAATTTTTGTCAATTCAAAATCACATACATTAAAATCTATTAGGTCTTCTACTCCAGCTATTCCCGCGTTTACTTTTGAAATGTCAATGGCATCTTCACTAATATCGGTAGCGATTATTTTTAGCTCTGGCAAAACCAAAACTTGATCATGCAATTTTTGTAATTCTCTTTCATAAATTGCAGCATCGTATCCAATCACATGCATGAAGGAATAGTTTTTTCTGAATAGACCAGGTCTTCTATTCGTGGCCATCAATGCCGCTTCGATAGCCAATGTTCCAGAGCCGCACATCGGGTTTACGAAGGCTGATTTTTTATCCCACTTGGTTGCAAAAATTGTTGCGGCTGCCAATGCTTCCAACATCGGTGCTTGACCAGGAATCTTTCGATAACCATGTTTGGCCAATGTCTGTCCAGAGGTATCGAAGAAAACTTCGGCATCTGTTTCATTCCAATATAAATGAATGACGGCTTTGTCATAAGAAGAACCCGTGTCGCTTCGTTTTCCTAATTCTCTCCTCATCCGATCCACAATGGCATCTTTCACTTTTACATTCACAAACATATCGTTGTTCACCGTGAAGTGCTTCGCGTTACTCGTAACAGAAAAATAGCCATCTACTGATAGTAAAGATTCCCACGGGTACGCAAGTAATTTTTTATAAACCTCTTCGGGACTATTCGCAGTAAATTCCTTTAATGAATATAATATTTGACTGGCGCAACGGAGGTTGAGGTTGAGCCGAATACAATCATTGACCGTGCCTCGCAATTCAATGCCGGTGATAAACTTATGATCAATTTCATAGCCAAGTTCCTCCACTTCTTTTTGCAGAAAGGGAGAGAGACGCTTGTGGCAGGTGATGATGATTTTGCTGGAGGTGCTGAAGATAGACATAAGCGCAAGGTAATGATCGGGTTTCAATTTTCAATCGAGGTCACCTCATGCTTTCCTTGCTCCAACATTTCTTTCGGTATGTTCGTTAAAATTTCCTTCTTCAACGCTTCTATCAAGTGCGACTTTACGAAATACTGATAGGTAACAATGCTCACCTCGCGCGCAGGCGCAGGTGATTTAAAATAGCGAATATTTTTTAGCTGTTTTTTTGAGAGATCGCGCAATGCAAGTTCAGGTAAAATCGTGATGCCGGTGTTCAGGTCAACCATTTTTTTTAGTGTTTCGATACTGCCCGCCTCATAGTCTAAATTTTGCAAAAGCGTTTCCTTCCGTTTCAACTCACATAAATTCACTACTTGTGATCGCAGGCAATGGCCTTCCTCTAGCAACCATAAATGATTCACATCAATATCATCGGCCAAAAGATATTTTTTCTTCATCAACTTTTCATTTTGTGACGCATACACCACAAACTGCTCATAGAACAAAGGCAATTCTTTAATGGAAGGGATTTTGAGTGGCGTGGCCAAAATGCCTGCATCCAATAATTGTGTACTCAACTTGTCTATGATCTGATCGGTTGTTAATTCGCTAATTTTTAATTTCAGTCCTGGATATTTTTTTAAAAATCCCGTAAGGAAAAGCGGCAAGAGGTATGGAGCCAATGTTGGGATGATGCCGATCCGCAGTTCACCATTCAGTGCGCCCTTTTGCTCCGCTACTAACTTTTTCAAGTTGCCGGCTTCACCCAAAATGATTCGCGCTTGCTCTACCACTGTCTTGCCGATGTCCGTTGTTTTTACGGGCTGCTTGCTACGGTCAAATATTTTTACATCCAACTCATCTTCCAATTTTTGGATCATCATGCTAAGCGTTGGTTGCGTGACATGACATTTGGCGGCTGCGGAAGAGAAATGCTTTAGGGCATCTACGGCTACGATGTATTCGAGTTGTTGTAAATTCATAGATCAAATAGATGACAATATAGAAAATATTGTTTGGGTTTATGATCTTTGATAACCGGACTACAAATGACTCGATTTTTTATGAGTATTAGTACAAATTATTTTGTAAATTTGAGTTAGAAAATCATGCAAAAGACAAGACCACATATTATCAATCCAGCTTTACTTTGGGAGTACGATTTGGATACTTTTAATTATGAAAAATCGTACAAAATCGTAATTGAGCGAGTGTTAGAAAGAGGCAATTTAGAGGAATGGCGAGAGATGGTTAATCTTTATACCAAAGATCAAATTTTGGAGACAATTGAATGGAGTGCTCAACTGGAACAACGGGACAAAGATTTTTCTAAATTTTTTTTAACATCTGAATTTTTGCATGCTGCATAAAAATCCAGCTATTATTTCAACAAAGACATTTGTGCTAATTCAGGAACTTCAACAATTGCCTGAATTAAAGAGCTTTTATTTAGTTGGCGGAACAGCCTTGGCTTTGCAGTTGGGTCACCGCAATTCCATTGATATTGATCTATTTTCGAAGGATGATTTTACAGATCAAGAGATTGAACAACTGTTAAAACCAAAGTACACCTACACAGCCACCTTATCAAGAAAAAATACAGTTCTTGCCGTAGTAAATAATATTAAAACAGATTTCATCAAACACGATTACCCTTTCATTCAACCACCGATTACTGAGGAGGGTATAACTTTTTTAAGCAAGGAAGATATTGCCGCTATGAAATTTCATGCCATCATCCAAAGTGGCAAGCGGCTGAAGGACTTTATTGACGTTTATTACTTACTGCAACATTTCAGTATGCAGCAAATGATTGAATTCTTCACTCAAAAATATAGCTACAGCAACCCAATGATCGCCATGAAGGCCATCAATTTCTTTGATGAGATTGATGAAAGTATTGATCCGCCAAAGCTTGTGAAGCCAATTACTTTATTGCAAATCAAAAAACGTATTCAGGAAGCAACTCAAAAGCCTTCTAAGATATTTTAAATCTTACTACAATTCGAGATTTTTATGTTTTGATTTTATTATACGAAGCCCCAATCCCCCTTATCAACGAAGAACTAAATCCACGGTGCTCCATTTCGTTCAACCCCACAATCGTGCAGCCTTTAGGAGTAGTTACTTTATCAATTTCTTCTTCTGGATGGCGATTGCCCTTTAATAGAAGTTCAGCAGCACCTTTTACTGTTTGTGCGGCAATGAGGCTAGCGGTCTTTGCATCGAAGCCAATTTCAATTCCTCCTTGTGTGGCGGCACGAATGAAGCGAAGTGCGTAGGCAATGCCGCACGCACCTAGCACAGTTGCTGCGTCCATTAATTTTTCATCAATGGAAATGGTTAGCCCTAATTGATTGAATAAATTAGTTACATAAGCAATCTGTGAATCTGTCGCATTGGATGAACACAAACACGTTACCGATTCTTGTATGGCAATGGCCGTGTTGGGCATCGCGCGGAAAATAGGGAACTCGCTATCAAAAATTTCAGAAAGGTCTTTTAAAAATATCCCTGTGACTACGCTGATCACAATATGTTTTTTCGGGTCGAAGGTTTTTTTCAAACCTGTCAATACTTCTTTTACATTGAATGGTTTTAGCGCTACAATGATCACTTCGCTATCGCGGATGGCGGCTTCGTTGTTGTCGGTGATGGTGACACCTTTCGCTTTGAGGGCTTCAAGGCGTGAGAGTGTTCTGCGCGTAACCGTGATTTGGTTGGCGGTGGCAAATCCACTTTTCAACAATCCTTCGGCAATGGCCATTCCCAAATTTCCTCCGCCAATGATGGCGATTTTCTTTGTGTTCATAGTTCTTTCAACTTGATAAGAAGGTTCAAGGTAATAGGTTTTTGTGGAATGAATAGCAACTATCTAATGATCGTTGTTTGAGCGAGATTAAATCGGTTGCAAAATAAATTGACCTTGTCAGCAAAACATAAACTGTTTATTCTCCACTTATCGAAAGTTTTGTCAGTCCCGTGTATTATTTATAAAAGCTTAGTGATGCTTTGATTACTTTTCATGTGTTTAGGTGGCCAGGTTAACAGATAACCACAGACAACAGATGAGAAGAAGAGATTTTGTTCAGTTGGCAGGATTGGGATTGGGCGGCTTAGCCCTGCCTTTTCCAATGATGGGAAGTCCTGTGTCAGTGGAGGTATTGTTGGATGTGCCGTTGTCGGTTGGCCAGAAAAAACAATTGGCCGATGCTGCATTGAATGTTGCCCGCGCGGGCGGTGCTACTTATACTGATGTGCGCATCGGGCGTTACCTCAATCAATTTATCAGCACGCGCGAAAACCGAGTGCAGAATATTCAAAATACAGAATCGTTTGGTGTGGGCATCCGCGTGATCGCGAAAGGTACGTGGGGTTTTGCTTCTACCAATGATGTGACCACCGATGGAATTAAAAAAGCAACGGAGCGTGCACTCGCCATCGCAAAAGCAAATTCAAAATTCCAGAAAGAGCCAGTGAAGTTAGCGGTTGTGCAGGGCTATGGAGAAGTTTCTTGGAACACACCTATCCAGAAAAATTCATTTGAAGTTCCTGTTTCTGAAAAGGTAGATTTGTTGTTGAGTGCCAACGCGGCTGCGATGAAGAATGGTGCGAACTTCGTGAACTCCAATCTCTTTCAGGTAAACGAACAAAAATATTTTGCTTCCACCGATGGCTCGTACATCGATCAGGATATTCAGCGCATCTGGCCCACGTTTACCGTTTCTGTGATTGATCGCGCCTCGGGCAAATTTAAAACACGCGATGCGATGAGCGCCCCCATGGGCATGGGCTACGAATACATGATCCCCAAAGTGGAAGACAAACTGGCTACGCCAATGGGCATGGCATTGTATCGCAATAGTTATGACATGGTGGAAGATGTCACCACGGCTGCCAAGCAAGCGAAGGAAATGATTACTGCGAAATCAGTAGAGCCAGGAAAATACGATTTGGTACTTGAACCCAATCACCTCGGCCTCACCATCCACGAAAGTGTTGGCCATCCATTGGAACTGGATCGCATCCTTGGTTATGAAGCAAACTATGCGGGCACAAGTTTCGCGAGCATGGATAAATTGAAATCAGGCACGTTCAACTACGGCAGTAAGCAGATCAATATTTTTGCAGACAAAACACAAGCGGGTTCACTCGGTGCAGTTGGCTATGATGATGAAGGTGTGAAGAGCAAGCGCTGGGATTTGATCAAAGATGGCATACTCGTCAACTTTCAAGCGATACGCGATCAAGTACACATGCTGGGGCAAAATGAATCGCATGGCTGCTGCTACGCGCAAAGTTGGAGCGATGTGCAGTTTCAGCGAATGCCGAATGTATCACTGGCTCCAGGCAAAGATCCATACTCCATCGATCAAATGATTAAAGATGTAGAGAAGGGGATTTACATCGCGGGCCGTGGGTCGTACTCCATCGATCAGCAACGCTACAATTTTCAATTTGGCGGAACGGTTTTCTACGAAATAAAAAACGGGCAGATCGCTGGGATGCTCAATGACGTGGCTTATCAATCGAACACGCAAGAGTTTTGGAATAGCTGCGTAAGAATTTGCGATGAGCGCGATTACAGAATGTTCGGCTCTTTCTTCGATGGCAAAGGGCAGCCTTCACAGATCAGTGCCGTATCGCACGGAAGTGCAACGGCAAGGTTTAATGGAGTGAATGTGATTAATACAGGGCGGACGATTTAAAAAGTTATCAGGTAATCGTTAATAGGGATACGCCTACGATTAACCAATAATTGTTAACAGATAACTGACACAAAATGAAAAGACGAGATTTTATTCAACTAGCTGGAATGGGTGCAGGTGCAATGGCCTTGCCATTCTCTGGCTTTGCCAATGATGTGGACATCGCTCACATGCTCACACCTTTGCTGGACGCAGCTCAGAAAAAGCAATTGGCCGATGTAGCGTTGAACACAGCCAAATCATTGGGCGCATCTTACACCGATGTGCGTATTGGTCGTTACTTAAATCAATTTGTTACCACGCGCGAAAAGAAAGTGCAAGGGGTCACCAATACGGAATCCTTTGGAGTAGGCATTCGAGTGATTGCGAATGGCACCTGGGGCTTTGCCGCAAGTAACAACGTAACCCCTGATGGCATCAAGCGAACCACAGAAAAAGCGGTTGCCATTGCGAAGGCAAATTCAAAATTCCAAAAAGAGCCAGTGAAGTTGGCGACTACACCATCGTATGGTGAAGTGAGCTGGAAAACACCGATCATAAAAAACGGTTTTGAAGTTCCTGTAAAAGATAAAGTGGAATTGTTGCTTAACGCAAATGCGAAAGCGCTTGAAAAAGGAGCGAGCTTTGTCAACAGCATCATGTTCTTGGTAAACGAACAAAAATATTTTGCATCAAGCGAAGGTTCTTACATCGATCAAGACGTTCATCGCACTTGGCCCAATTTTCAAGTATCAATGGTAGATCGCCAATCGGGACAATTTAAAACACGCGCAGCTTTCAGTGCGCCTGTTGGGATGGGCTATGAATACTTAGATGGAAGGGCTGAAGATAAAATCCAAGGGCCGGGTGGCATCATCTTATACAACAAGTCATATGACATGATTGAAGACGCCACCATGGCGGCCGAGCAAGTCAAGCAAATGATTGCTGCCAAATCGGTAGAGCCTGGCAAGTATGATTTGATGTTGGAGCCATCACACCTTTGGTTGACCATTCACGAAAGTGTAGGCCACCCTACAGAACTAGATCGCGTACTTGGCTACGAAGCCAACTTTGCGGGCACTAGTTTCTTAACATTAGATAAATGGCAAACAAAAAAATTCAAATTCGGAAGCGACATTGTTAACATCATGGCCGACAAAACACAAGTAGGTTCCCTAGGGAATGTGGGTTATGATGATGAAGGGGTGAAATGCAAATCGTGGGAGTTGATCAAAGATGGTGTGTTGGTGAACTATCAAGCGATCCGCGATCAAGTAAACATTATAGGTCAAAAAGAATCGCATGGCTGCTGTTACTCACAAAGTTGGAGCGATGTGCAGTTTCAGCGTATGGCCAATGTGTCGTTGCAAGCGGGCAAACAACAACTCACACCAGATCAAATGGTGAGTGGAATTGAGAAAGGAATTTATATTGTGAAAGATGGTTCTTTCTCCATTGATCAGCAACGCTACAATTTTCAATTTGGTGGCGTGCTGTTTTTTGAAATCAAGAACGGGAAAATTGAAGGCATGTTAAAAGATGTGGCCTACCAAGCCAACACCAATGAGTTTTGGAATTCGTGCACGCAAATTTGTGATGAGCGCGATTATCGTATGAATGGTGCCTTCAACGATGGCAAAGGTCAACCAAGCCAATCCAATGCAGTCTCTCATGGGTCAGCCACGGCACGTTTTAACGGAGTGAATGTGATTAATACAGGGAGAACGATTTAAAAAGTTATCAGTTAATCGTTAATAGGGATACGCCTACGATTGACTAATAACGATTAACCAATAACCATTAACTGATAACTAATTATGTCAATACTATCAAAAGAAGACGCAAAGAAAATATTAGAGAAAGTAATCGGCTTCTCTAAAACCGATGGCATCGAAGCCAACCTTAATGGCAATGATGGAGGCAACATTCGCTATGCGCGAAACAGTGTTTCCACTTCGGGCGAAGACAGCAACGTTAACTTGAGCGTGCAAAGCTACGTGGGCAAAAAAGTAGGCACAGCAACCATCAATGAATTTGATGATGCCTCACTTGAAAAAGTAGTGAGACGCGCTGAAGAACTCGCTAAGCTGGCACCTGAGAACCCTGAATTCATGGAGCCACTTGCACAACAAACATACGGAGCAGAAGCCAAAACATTCATTGAAGCAACGGCCAAGATCACACCAGACTATCGTGCGCAGGCGGCAGCAGATAGTATTAATCCTGCATCGAAGAAAGAAATTACAGCCGCAGGTTTTTTGGAAGACAGTCGCGGATTTAGCTCCCTCATGAATAACAAAGGCGCATTTGCATACAACAAATCTACGGGTGTAGATTTCACTGTAACAATGCGGTCAAATGATGGCACAGGTTCTGGTTGGGTGGCAAGAAATTTCAATGACGTAAGCAAACTCAACACAGCCGAAGCCTCTGCTATTGCTATGGAAAAAGCCTTGCAATCGCGTAACTCAAAAGCAATAGAGCCGGGAAAATACACGGTGATTTTAGAACCCAATGCCGCTTCGGATTTATTGAGTTTGATGCTCTTTAGCATGAATGCAAGGCAAGCTGATGAAGGAAGAAGTTTTCTTTCTAAAAAAGGAGGAGGCACCAAGCTGAATGAAAAAATCGTTGACGAGCGTGTAAACATTTATACCGATCCGTGGAATGAAGAAGTGCCTGTGGGCAACTGGGCGGGCAATGGATTGGCACGAAAGAAAATGGATTTGATCAAAAACGGTGTAGTGGCCAATATGATTTATGATCGCTATTGGGCATCGCAGAAAAATGCTGAGCCAACTCCTTTTCCTGGAAACAGAATTATGGATGGCGGCACGGCATCTATAGAAGACATGATCAAAGACACAAAGAAAGGTGTGTTGGTAACTCGCTTCTGGTACATACGCCCTGTTGATCCACAAACATTATTATACACTGGCCTAACACGTGATGGTACTTTCTACATCGAGAATGGAAAGATCAAACACCCGATCAAAAATTTCCGCTTCAATGAAAGCCCTGTGATCATGCTCAATAACTTAGAAACACTCGGCAAGCAAATGCGCGTAGCAAGTGGCGGTGGCCCTGGTGGCGGTGGAAGTTCGTTGATACCAGCTATGAAAATTAGAGACTTTACTTTCTCAAGTTTGTCGGATGCTGTGTAAGTGTGACTGAAGGTCTTATGTTTTTAAAATCCCTGGCAGAAATGTTGGGGATTTTTATTGAAGAGACCTTTGTCGCTGTATATATTATTACAATTGCATAAAGTTAACTTTTGCTTGAGAAGATTTTGTGCTCTACTTTTAGTTATAACTTTCATCAAATGAATAAGCTTGTTATCTCTTTTATCTATCTGCTTCACATGTCTCTTTATGCTCAAGAAGAAGTAAAAGTATTTACTGAGAAGAAAGACAATGGTTACATGCTTTATGCGAGTAACTTGGAATTTTGCCCTGTTTCCATATCTCTTGAGGTAGATTTAACTAATATGAACTTTACTCAGGGTGAGCAAAAATTATTTGTTATTCCCGCTCGAATAGAAAAATTCAAGCTAGGCGAGTTAACGATCACTAATAAGAGAGAGGCGTCTAAATATTCAACCCGTTATCTGTTCACTCTTGGAGATGTAACCAAAAAAAATTATGATACCACTTACATTTATGATTTGCCCTACCAAAAAGGTAAACAATTCATGTTGTTTCAGGGCTACAATGGCCTATTCTCTCATCAAAATGAAAACGCATTAGACTTTACGATGCCAGAAGGGTCAGAAATTGTGGCTGCACGAGATGGAATAGTCATCAAAGTTGTTCAAAATAATAGTGAATCATGTTTGAAGGAAGAATGTAAAAAATTTAATAACTATTTATCAGTTTATCAGTCAGATGGAACATTTGCTGATTATGTACATCTACGCAGGAATGGCGTAAAATTCAAAGTTGGAGACAAAGTTCGAAAAGGAGAGTTGATTGCTTACAGCGGTAATACCGGTTGGAGCAGTGGGCCCCATCTTCACTTTGTTTGTAGTTTACCCAGTTTTGAAAAAAGGCCGACTATCAAAACAAAATTCAAGATCAATGAAGAGTTTGCTTCCATTTATCTAAAAGAAAAAAAGTTGTATTTGAAAGAATATTAGAAAAGTAGAAGTATCTAGAAAAAAGTCAAAAACATCCACTTATTAACTATTGGTCGATCTAGCATTCAAACAACTTTCTAATATGCTAATTGAAATTGATAAAATAATTATCATTTCACCGTCCGATTCCGAACGAACTCTTGACCGTTAAAATAATAACTCCTAAATAGAGTCAACTTTCTATTCGTGATCAACGTCTTACCAAAATCAATAGTTGTTTAACCTAAATATTTATCCATTGAAACGTAGAGATTTTATTTATCTATCGGGCATGGGAGCCGCTGCTTCTATGTTGCCAGCCATCCCATTGATGGGCAACCCCATTGATGCTAGCCGTGCGCTCGAAACAGTGGATGTCGCGCTGAAAAAACAATTGGCAGATGTCGCGCTGAATGCAGCACGCAGCAAAGGTGCTACTTATACCGATGTGCGCATCGGTCGTTACCTCAATCAGTTTGTGGTGACGCGCGAAGACAAAGTGCAAAACATTGTGAACACCGAATCGTATGGCATGGGCATCCGCGTGATTGCCAATGGAAGCTGGGGCTTCGCGGCCATCGACAAGATGGATAAAGACAGTATTGCGAAAGCCGCGGAGTTAGCTGTGGCAATCGCCAAAGAAAATGCGCGCTTGCTAACAGAACCTGTTCGTCTTGCTCCTCAAAAAGGATATGGTGAAGTGAGTTGGAAAGCACCTATCGAAAAAAATTCTTTTGAAGTGCCTATCAAAGAAAAAGTGGATTTGCTGTTAGGAGTGAACGATGCCGCTATGAAAGCCGGTGCCGATTACATCAACTCCATATTGTTTATGGTGAATGAACAAAAGTATTTTGCTTCTACGGATGGCTCTTATATCGATCAAGACATTCACCGCATCTGGCCTGCCTTCTTCACTACCAAAATTGACAAGGCCACAGGAAAATTTGAAACAAGAAATTCGTTGAGCGCACCCACTGGCATGGGCTACGAATATTTGTACGCTCGCCCTCAAGATAAAATCGCTGGAGTGACCACACTCTATAAAGGTCGCTACGATATGCTGGAAGATGCAAAGGCAGCCGGTGCGCAAGTAGGAGAAAAATTGAAAGCAAAATCAGTAGAGCCAGGCAAATATGATTTGATTTTAGATCCTTCGCACTTGTGGCTCACCATTCATGAATCAACTGGTCACCCAACAGAATTAGATCGTGTACTTGGTTACGAGGCAAACTTTGCTGGCACGAGCTTCCTCACGCTCGACAAATGGGAATCTAAAAAGTTCAACTACGGCAGCAAGATCGTGAACATCATGGCCGACAAAACTCAAGTCGGTTCGCTTGGTGCAGTGGGCTACGATGATGAAGGCGTGAAGTGCGGCCAATGGGAAATTGTCAAAGACGGGATTTTGGTGAACTACCAAACCATTCGCGATCAAGCGCACATGCTCGGCCTCAATGCCTCACAAGGTTGCTGCTATGCCGACAATTGGAGCAGCGTACAATTTCAACGGATGCCAAATATTTCATTGCAACCGGGTAAAGAAAAACGGAGTATTGACGATATGATCAAAGGCGTGGAGAAAGGGATTTACATTGTGGGCGATGGTTCGTTCTCTATCGATCAGCAGCGTTATAATTTCCAATTTGGTGGACAGTTGTACTACGAAATCAAAAACGGAAAAATTGTAGGTATGCTCAGGGATGTTGCTTATCAAGCCAATACGCAAGAGTTTTGGAATTCGTGCGTGGCCATTGCCGATGCAAGCGACTATCGCCTCGGTGGTTCTTTCTTTGATGGCAAGGGTCAACCTTCACAAAGCAGTGCCGTTTCGCACGGATCTTCTACGTCTCGTTTTAATGGAGTCAATGTAATTAATACTTCAAGAAATATCTGATAATATGCCGATACTAACAAAAGACGAAGCCTTCGCTTTACTAAAAAAAGTGCTGAGCTATTCTAAAGCAGACGAATGCGAAGTAAACCTAAACGGCACCGATAGTGGCAATATTCGCTATGCTCGCAATGCGGTTTCCACCAGCGGCAAGATCAGTCAAACCCAATTAGTAGTTTCTTCCTCGTATGGAAAAAAATCGGGTGTTGCTACCATCAACGAGTTTGATGATGCCTCCTTGGAAAAAGTAGTTCGCAGATCAGAAGAACTCGCGATGCTTGCTCCAGAAAATCCAGAGTATGTATCTTTTCTTGGGCCGCAGAAATATGCAGAGCCTATCACGTTCGTTCCTGCTACAGCGGCCATCACCCCTAAGTTAAGGTCAGATTTGGTTGCTGCCAGTTTGCAAGTAGCGAAAGAAGCCAAAGCAGTAGCAGCAGGATTTTTGGAAGACAACAACGGCTATGCAGCCATGATGAATTCCAAAGGATTGTTTGCCTACAACACTTCCACGAATACTAATTTTTCCATTACGGTAAGAACAGAAGACGGAAGAGGTTCTGGCTATGCCACACGTGGATATAATGATGTAACCAAACTCGATACAAAGAAGGCCACACAAATTGCCACGGAGAAAGCCGTTAAATCTGCGGAAGCGAAAGCCATAGAGCCAGGAAAATACACCGTGATTTTAGAACCTGCGGCAGTAGCTGTTTTGTTGGAGCGTTTATTTTTTGGATTAGATGCGCGGCAAGCCGATGAGGGTCGCAGCTTCTTAAGCAAAGCAGGTGGTGGAACTAAGCTTGGAGATAAATTAGTGGATGAGCGCGTGAATATTTATTCCGATCCCTTAAACCCTGAACTTCCTACTAGTACTTGGAATGGCGATGGTCGTCCACAAGAAAAAGTATCATGGATTGAAAAGGGTGTTGTCAAGAACCTAACCTACTCCAGATACTGGGCAGAGAAGAAAGGCGTGAAGGCAATCCCAGGCCCTGATGGCGCCATCATGGAAGGCGGCACGAAGTCATTGGAAGAATTGATTGCCGGAACGAAGAAAGGTGTATTGGTCACTCGCCTCTGGTACATCCGCGATGTGGATCCACAAAGCTTGTTGCTCACAGGCCTTACGCGCGATGGTACTTTTTATATTGAAAACGGAAAAATTCAATATCCGATCAAAAATTTCCGTTTCAATGAAAGCCCCGTGATCATGCTCAACAATTTGGAAGAGCTGGGCAAAACAGAGCGGACGGTGAGTGTAGAGTCAAATACAAATTATTTATTGCCTCCGCTCAAGATTAGAGATTTTACCTTCTCTAGTTTGTCGGACGCGGTTTGATCGTATTCTAAATTAAAAAAGTCCCTGATCAAAAGTCAGGGATTTTTTGTTTTAAAGAGAGTTTGGTTTCCGCTCATACAATTAATAGTGATTGGTAGTTGATAAAGTGCGATTTTTGATGAAAAGATATTGGCCACGAAGACACTTTGCGCTTTGCCTTGGTTCGTGAAGACACGAACCAAGAATGGGTGAAAATAATAATAGGCTTGAATGGAATTGATCCAATCCGTAAACAATAAATTTTTCTTCACCCGCCTCCAATACGAATCAGGCGATTGGGATGTGGATCAGCGTATGCCCGTGAATATATTGAACTCGTTGATTGAATACACAACTTTAAAAATCGAGACCAATGAAAACATAGTATCACTCAGCAGCGATGATATTTTTCGTTGCCCGTTTTGTTACTTGAGTGGACATAAGTTGGTAGAGTTTACAGCCAAGGAAAAAGAGAACTTTGAAAAGTATGTGAAGAACGGAGGCTTTGTTTTTGTAGATGATTGCAACCACGATATTGATGGACTGTTTGCAAAATCATTCGAGTCGCAGATGGAACGGATATTTGGCGCGCAGTCACTAAAAAAAATCCCCAACAACCATCCGTTGTATTCCGTTTTCTTTCAGTTCGATGGCCCGCCCACCACCTCACAAGAGTTGAACGGTTGGGGTGATGACATCGTGCATGATTATTTAAAAGCCATTGAAGTGAACAAACGGATCGGTGTATTATACAGCAACAAAGACTACGGCTGCGAGTGGGATTATGATTTTAGAAACAAACGTTTTTACAGAATAGACAATACAAAGTTTAGCGTGAACATTATTATGTATGCATTGACCAGTTAGAAGTTATCCGTTAATCGTTATTACCTACCTGATAACTTTTAACTTTTAACGCTACCTGTAACTATTAACTGATGACAGGAATATGAATGAAGAACTAAAATCAACCGAACAATCAGTACAAGAGATCATCTCTCATCTCAACAACCTCAAAAAAGAAATCAAAAAAGTAATTGTGGGGCAAGAGGAAATTATTGACCAGTTACTCATTACTTTTTTGGCAGGCGGCCATGCGCTGTTAGAAGGAGTACCTGGTCTTGCCAAGACATTGATGATCCGCTCACTTTCAGAAGCCATCGATCTTCGCTTTCGCAGGATACAGTTCACTCCCGACCTAATGCCTTCAGATATTATCGGCACTGAGGTGTTGGAAGAGGACCACACCACGGGCAAGCGCATTTTTAAATTCAACAAGGGCCCCGTGTTTGCCAATATTATTTTGGCCGATGAAATCAATCGCACGTCACCCAAAACACAAGCAGCATTATTAGAAGCGATGCAAGAGTTTGAAGTAACTTATGCGGGAGTCACCTATCCACTAGAGCGTCCGTTTTTTATCCTAGCTACACAAAATCCCATTGAGCAAGCGGGAACATTTTCATTACCCGAGGCACAACTCGATCGTTTTCTGCTTTACATTAAAGTCAGTTACCCTACAGTAGAAGAAGAGCGCAGCATTTTAGAAAGCACTACGGGCAAGCGTGGTGCAGCCATCAATAAGATAATTGAAGGCAATAAAATCTTGGAAGCACAAGCACTCGTGCGCGAAGTGCATATCAATACAGAGTTGATTGAGTGGGTAAGTGATCTAGTTCGTGCCACCCGTGCATTGCACAGTGGAGTGAAGTATGTGAACGAATGGGTGCGCTGGGGTGCAGGGCCACGCGCAGGGCAAGCGATGATCCTCGCTGCAAAAGCAAGAGCATTGTTGAGCGGTCGCCTTGCGGTAACGCAAGATGATATTCGGCAAGTGGCGTATCCTGTTTTGCGCCATCGTATTTTAATGAACTTCAAAGCAGAATCAGAAGGCATTACTTCAGATTCAGTGACGAAACATTTGTTGGAAACGATTTTTGTAAAGAAAAGTATTTAGAGAATAAGTGGACGCGCGCATCAAAGAATTACTAAACCCCTCCCTCTTAAATTCCATCAGTGGATTGGAGTTGGTGGCGCGCACCATTGTGGAAGGCTTCATGAGCGGTAGCAACAAGAGTCAATCCGTGGGCGCGGGGCAAGAGTTTAGTCAATACAGAAGTTACCAACCGGGCGATGATCTGCGTCAGTTGGATTGGAAAATGTTTGCGCGATCAGAGCGATATTACATTAAAGAGTCAGAGATCGAAACGAACATCACCGTCAAGTTTATGTTGGATGCCAGTCGCTCCATGTCTTACGAAGAAGGCATCAGCAAATTACAATACGCTAAAGTGATGATGGCAGCATTGGCATACTTGGCGCGCAAGCAAGGCGATACGTTTGGATTGTTCGCAGTGAACGATCGACAAATTAAATCTGTCCTTCCACGATTTGAGCAGCAACAATTCATTCGCTTCTTAACTGAACTAATAGATGTAAAAAGCGAAGGGGCTTGGGAGAAGGCAAAAGGCATTGAGCAACTTTTCGATCATCATGGCAAGGAGTTGATCATTTTTATCTCTGACTTGTACGATGAGGCGGGAGACATTCAACAATTTATTTCGCGTTTAAAAACCGCTCGCAATGAAGTAATCGTTTTTCACCTTACGGGAAAGCACGAGACCGATCTTGACTTTGAAGGCTCGTTTACATTTGAAGATTTGGAAACAGGGGTGAAGACAAAGGCTGATACGCGTATTCAGCAAACAGATTATCGTGAGCGCGTACAATCTTGGTTGAATCAATCACGGGCGTGGATGCTCGAAAAGCAGATCAACTATCAATTGGTAAAGATGAATGAACCAGTGGAAGAGGTGCTACGGGATTTTTTAACCATTAGAAAAAGATTGGTGCGCTAATGCAATTCACTCATCCGATATTTTTGTGGGCTTTGGCGGGATTGAGTGTTCCCATTGCAATCCATTTGCTCAGTCGCAAAGAAGGGAAGGTAATTAAGATGGGAAGTTTACGCCACCTGCAAGAAACAAGTACACAGCAATTCAAAGGAATCAAACTCAATGAATTTTTATTGTTGGCACTTCGCAGTTTACTGATTATTCTTTTCGTTTTTCTTATCAGTGGATTGCATTGGCCAGATAAAAACAAAAAGTGGGTATTGATAGAAAAGGGAGTCGAAGAAAACCCATTGGCAAAGAAGCTACTAGATAGTTTAAAATCACAAGACTTTGAATGGCATTGGCTGCAAGAAGGGTTTCCGAAAGAAAGTGAATTACGAAAAGATGAAACGATTAATTATTGGAATGCAATAGCACAGCTTCAGCAACAAGAGTTAAGTCAGGTCATTGTGCTTTCACATAGTTATGTGGAACAAGCAAAAGGTTTACGAACGGCAATGGGCAAAAACATTCAATGGATTACTTTCCCTTCCAAGGAAACTAATTTCGTTGCTGAGGCGATTAAACATCAGGGTAAAATTTTAAGCCGAAAAGGAAACTCGCAAAGCGATCAAACAAATTTTGAAACCATTGAATCAAATGTTCCACTCTCTGATTCAATCCCAACCAACCAAGCACCGTCTATCGCTATCACCATTGCAAGTGAAAAGAAGTACGAACAAGAAAAATTAATTATCAAAGCCTCGTTGACGGCCATTAGTAATGTGTTGCCAATTGATCTTATTATTGAAGAAGTGTCAACAGATAAAATAACCTTCTCAACAGATTGGGTCATTTGGTTTTCTGATAAAGAATTAAAAACCAATGATTCTATTTATTACATTTTCTATCAAGCGCAGCTCAATGGAAAATCAATAGAACGGGTTACTAAAAACAAATGGAGCATCAATAGCCGATTGAATGTGGAGAGTGCTCGTGAATCGAATTTACCCTTAAAGTTGGCTTCGTTGTTGGTTGATGAAAAGGAGAAGTGGAGTAAAATTTCTAATCAAGATAGAAGATCAATTGTAGATCGAGTTTTATTGAGCGGAACTACTTCGGCAAGTCTGCAAGCATCCGATAATGAAACATCAGTAATGAATCCTTGGCTCTTGATTTTGTTCTTATTGATTTTGGTCATCGAGCGTCTTGTATCTTACCAAAGAAATCAATGAGTAACAAGCAGACCATTGATCAAATCACACGATTAAAAAACCGATACCTACTTTTGCGTTGGATAGAAATTGCTTTGTTGGCTATTGGGGGTTTTCTATTGGTGTGGAGTCTCATCTCATTGATAAGCTATTCTATCCTTCTAACAATTATAGTCTCAATGGGAATAGGATCGGCAATTGCAGCTTGGAAGATTATTCAATACAAGCTTCACCATTTCAATAACCAGATTTTCATTCGTTATCTCAATAGCCGCTATCCGAAACTAGAAGAAAGTGCAGACTTGATTTTAAGACCCGTTGATTCCTTATCTCGATTGCAACAACTGCAATTGCAAAAAACACTTAACCATTTTGATTCGATCTATCTCGAAATCAAAGTTCCCAATGCGTTACCGCGAACCATTGGTATTTTTATCTTGTGTGCAGCCACATCTTTTATTCTCGCTGCCTTTGTGTCACCTTGGTCTTTTTCCAAAAACACAATTATTGATTTGGATAAAGTCAATGGTAAAATTGAAAAGGGTGCTGCTACTATTACTTCGCTTTCTATTCTGGTCACGCCTCCTTCATATACAAACATAAAATCATTTCGATCTACTTCATCCGATATTAAAGTGCCCGAAGGCAGTAAGGCGACATGGCAAATTAGTTTTTCTGATCCCGTATCATCTCCACAGTTATTTTTATCTGGAAAAGATTCTGTGCAGTTGGTTTCTATTCAAGATCAATATCAAACTATATTGAATGTAACCTCATCGGGATTTTATCAAATAGCTTGGAATAGAAATTTACGCTCTGATTATTTTAAAATAGAAGTCATCAAAGATCATCCACCCAAGATCACCATCGACAACCTTAATCAATTCACTAAGCTCTCGTTCACCAATGCTATCAAAATTCCAGTTCAATCAACCATCACAGATGAGTATGGATTGACCAATGCAATCATTATTGCTACGGTTAGTAAGGGCAGTGGAGAATCGGTAAAATTCCGGGAAGAAAAAATTTCATTTGAAAAGCCTACAACTATTTCTGGCAAAATTGTAAAGGCATCGCTTACGCTAGATTTAAAAAAGCTAGGCATGGAAGTAGGCGATGAACTTTATTTTTATGTACAGGCACTGGATAATAAAACCCCTATTCCCAATTACTCACGCACAGAAACTTTTTTTATCGCGCTTCAAGACACTACTAAGCAAGTGTTAGCAGAAGACGATGGATTGGGCGTTGATCTCATGCCTGAATATTTTCGCAGCCAACGGCAAATTATTATTGATACTGAAAAATTATTGCGAGAGAGAAAAAAAATTGCTCTTCAACAATTCAAAGCGACCAGCAATGAATTGGGCTACGACCAAAAAGTACTGCGCTTGCGCTACGGGCAATTTTTAGGAGAAGAATTTGAAGGGCAGATCGGTAAGGCTGCGGTGGCGGATGATCATGAAAAGGAGGGTAGTGAAGATCTTACCAAACAATTTGGCCATGCACATGACAAAGAGAACGAGCATAATTTAGTGCCCGATAAAAAAGTAGCACCAGCAGGTCACTCGCATGATGATGAACTTAAAGAAGATGCAAAAGAAAATCCGTTAGAGGCATTTGCCCATAACCATGATGATGGAGAACAGGCCACTTTTTTTGTGCAATCGGTGCGCGCAAAATTAAAGGCTGCACTTACCGTGATGTGGGATGCGGAATTGTACCTGCGATTGTACGAACCAGAAAAATCTTTGCCCTATCAATACACTGCGCTGAAATTGCTAAAAGAAATCAGCAATGACTCGCGCATTTATGTGCATCGCACTGGCTTCGATCCGCCTCCACTCAAGGAAGAGAAAAGGCTCACGGCCAATTTAGAAGAAGTGCACAACTCAACAGGCAGAACAGAGCAAGTTTTCAGCAAGAGTTATCCTGAAATCATAAAGGCAGTTGTGTTGATAGAAGACTTATTAAGCAATTCAAAAATAACTGCTAGTGATAAACAACAACTTCATAAAGCAGGGCAAGAGTTGGCAACCATAGCTATTGAACAACCGGGAAAATATTTGGACGGGCTTTCCTTGATTAAAAGAATAGCTGACGAAAAAATGAAGCCTGAAGAACTGCATCAGGCAATAGAGAAAATCAAAATTATTTTTTGGAGAGTATTGCCCGAAGAATCTGCTTCCCCTGCTAAAAGGGAACTGACAACACACGAACTAGATCAGCAATTTTTGAAAAATCTCAACAAGCTAAACCATGATTGAGGCCGCGATAACGATCCAATCTTCTTTTCCGCTCTGGGCGATTATTGGTGGAGGCTTGTTGTTGCTTTGCTTTTTGATTTGGAAAGAATGGCAACGAAAAATTAAGCTCCTCGCGTGGCGGTTGGCAGCAGTAATATTCTTGATCTTCTCCCTAATTGGATTGCTCTTGCGTCCTTCGTTTGTCAGTGAAAGAAAACCTGATGGGATTGTTTTACTAACTAAAAATTATAAAACATTACTAGCAGACAGTTTACAAAAGACCGATCCTAAACTTACTTTTTTACGAACTGCTGGTGCGAAGCCTTATCGGGGAGTAGAAGAAATTTCTTTTCATTATGATCTTTCTAACTATAGCAAGCGACTTCGCTTTGTTTTGGGCGATGGATTGCCTTACTATTCTCTGCAAGAAATAAAAAGTGCCTTTCAATTCTTAAATGGAGAACTGCCAACAGGAATTATTGAATGGAAAGCATCAACTACTTTTAAGCCCAATCAACAAGCAGAGATCAATGGAGTTTTTAACGCAAAAAGTAAATCGAAAATAAAATTGATAAGTCCGAGTAGTTCAGCGGACTCAGTTGTATTTAACGCACAAGGCTTGCATTCATTCAAGTTATCATTTGCGCCAACACAATCAGGGTTGTTTGTTTATTCAATAATCATTCAAGATAGTACTGGTATCTCTACTCACAAATTTCCAGTGGAGGTAATCTCAGAAAAAAAATTAAACATTCTGTTTCTTCAAATCTTTCCCACAGCTGAAGCAAAATATTTAAAAAACTTCTTGATAGAGAAAGGTCATGCCGTAATGGCTCGAACACAGACGTCCAAAAATAATTTTAGATATGAATACGCCAATCGATGGCCGCTGCGCATAGAAAAAATTTCAGCCGAAGTAATAAAAGAAATTGATTTGATTGTAATAGATAATGAATCGCTTCAATCATTAACCTCTTATGAAAAAAATATCTTAGAAGAATCTGTTAAGAAGGGGTTGGGATTATTGATGTTGTATAATAGCATCGAGAAGAAAGAAAATGCATCCTCTCTTTCGTTAGCCACAAAAGAAATAAAAGTTGATACAATTCGATTAGCACTTGGTAAATCATTTTACGCATTTCCAACTCTGCCATTAAAAATTGATGCTGAAAATATCGAGTCGATTACCCAGTCGAAAGAAAGAATACTTTCAGGTTATGTAAGCAAGGGCGCGGGTAAAATAGCATTTCAATTGATGCAAGAAACGTATCGGTTAGTATTGGAAGGAAAAACTATGGACTACGCACAACTATGGTCTCCACTGATTGAGCAAACAGCAAAAGTTCAAGATTTAAGATTCAAGATTGAGTTAATGAATGATTTTCCTGTTTACACAGATGAACCCATGGATATAAATGTTATCGCCTCAAAACAAAATCCAAAATTGATTTCAGATAGTGCGTTGCTTCCCTTGCACGAAGATGTAGTGATTGATGATTACTGGCATGGATCAACATGGGCAGGAAAGGCAGGGTGGCATCAATTTTCTATCTCACAAGATTCGACTGTAAAGAATTATTACGTGTCAAATAAAAGTGAGTGGAAATCTTTACGAATTGTTCAGCAGCAAAAAGCCAATGAAGCTAAGTCAAATAAAATTTTAAGCAATGAACAAGCTGAAGTTACTTTCATTGAAAAGAATTTGATCTCGCCTGTTTTCTTTTTCCTGCTGTTTCTTTTATCTGCTGGATTTCTATGGTTGGCTCCTAAAATCTAGTTTAAATGTATTCGGCCATTTCACAGTCCATACCATGGAGTAACCTTTTCAAAAGTTCAAAATTTTTGAAAAGTCGCAGCAATCTTAACACAAAATATTAAATCTACTAATTCAGTAGATTATTATATCTTTGCCCTCTCATTGATTATAAACTATGGAGTGGCTTTATAAACCTTGGCCTTGGTATGTAGCAGGGCCGCTGATCGGATTGACGGTACCCTTATTGCTATTGTTGGATAATAAGAGATTGGGTATATCTTCATCGCTTCGTCAGATTTGCGCAGCATGGGTGCCCGCCAATATTCCCTTTCTCAGCTATGATTGGAAAAAAGATCAGTGGAATTTGTTTTTTGTAGCTGGCGTGTTCATTGGTGGTTTTGTAGGCGGATTCATTTTTGCTAATCCTGTTCCAGTTTCTATTTCTGAAAGCACGGTTGAGTACATGAAAACTTTGGGCATAACACCCGCTGTTGGTTTGATGCCCACAGAGTTGTTCAGTTTAGACGCATTGCTTTCCATCAAAGGATTTTTGTTGATGGTGTTGGGTGGATTTTTAGTTGGCTTTGGTACACGTTATGCGCGAGGTTGCACATCAGGCCATGGCATCTTAGGCCTATCAGCATTACAATGGCCATCACTGGTTGCTACCGTTTCTTTTTTTGGCGGAGGGATTTTGTTTAGTCGATTTGTGTTGCCTTATATTTTAGCGTTATGAAGAACATTCGGTTTTTAATAGTAGGTGTTTTCTTCGGCATTATTTTAACTAAGGGCGAGGCGATCTCGTGGTACCGCATTCAAGAAATGTTTCGCTTCGAGAGCTTTCACATGTTTGGAATTTTTATGACAGCCATTCCGACAGGCGCAATCTCGCTTTTGTTCATTCGCAAAATGAAATGGAAAACTTTTGGCGGAGATGAAATAGAATGGCCTGAGAAAAAGTATCATCACGGAGTGATCATCGGCAGCATTTTGTTTGGATTTGGTTGGGCACTGACGGGTGCATGTCCTGGACCCATTTATGCACAAATAGGAACAGGTTTTTTGGTCACTGTTGTAACATTATTCGCAGCATTGCTTGGTACGTGGTGCTATGCGTATTTTCTAAAGTATTTGCCCGATTAAAATCTGCCACTAGCCGAGGAAATCAATTTTGCTAATCTTGTTTCTTGTGTCTTTAATTTAGTAGCAAAATCAAACTCAACCGTTTGCAATCCTAATTTCTTGCTTACTTTTGGCTAACTAAACCCCTTTGCCATGAGTAACTCATCCATCCTCGATAATGTAAAAAAGCGCAATCCCAACGAGCCTGAATTTCTTCAAGCCGCAGAAGAAGTCATTGCTTCGGTGTTACCTGTGTTAGAAAAAAATCCGGAGTTCGCGCGATTGAAATTATTGGAACGCATGTTGGAACCAGAGCGATTGATTTCGTTTCGTGTGACATGGCTGGATGATAAGGGAGAAGTGCAAGTAAACCGTGGCTATCGTGTGCAAATGAATAGCGCGATTGGCCCATACAAAGGTGGCTTGCGTTTTCATCCTTCTGTTACACCCAGTGTGTTGAAATTTTTAGCCTTCGAACAAATTTTTAAAAATGCCCTCACGGGGATACCGATGGGAGGTGGAAAAGGCGGAAGTGATTTCGACCCGAAAGGAAAATCAGATAATGAAGTGATGAAGTTTTGTCAAGCGTTTATGGGTGAGCTGGCAAGGCATATTAGTCACCGATTAGATGTACCTGCGGGAGATATTGGCGTGGGTGGGCGAGAGATCGGATATTTATTTGGTGCCTATAAAAAAATCAAGAACGAATTTACAGGTGTACTCACAGGCAAAGGCATTGGCTGGGGCGGCAGTTTGATTCGCACAGAGGCAACTGGCTACGGGCTGATCTATTTTGCTGAGAACATGTTGCAAAACATCGGCAGTTCTATCAAAGGCAAAACGTGTTTGGTCTCTGGTTCGGGAAATGTTTCGCAGTATGCCATTGAAAAAATTATTCAGTTGGGCGGGAAAGCAATCACAGCATCCGATTCAAATGGAATTATCATTGATGAGGCTGGCTTCACGCAAGAAAAAATGGAATTTCTCAAAGATTTAAAAAACAATCGCAGAGGGCGCATTAAAGAATATGCAGATAAATACAAATGCGTTTACAAAGAAGTTGATGCGAAGGCCGATCATAATCCGATTTGGAATATCAAAGCCGACTGCGCATTCCCTTGCGCCACGCAAAACGAAGTGAACGCGAAAGATGCAAACAACTTAGTGAAGAACGGTGTGAAATTACTAGGTGAAGGAGCCAATATGCCTACCACGATAGATGGTATCAACGTGTTGCTAAACAATGGTGTGATCTATGCGCCAGGCAAAGCATCCAACGCAGGAGGTGTGGCCACTTCTGGTTTAGAAATGACGCAAAACTTTATGGGCGCCAACTGGACACGTGAAGAGGTAGATGCAAAGCTCGTGAGCATTATGAAGAACATCCACGACACATGTTTAGCTGCCGCCAAAGAATATGGCAAGTCAGGCAACTACATGGCGGGTGCTAATATTGCAGGATTTTTGAAAGTAGCTAAGGCGATGCAGGCACAGGGGGTGATTTGATTCTTTTGTATGACAAAGAAATAGCGGAAAAGAAATAGAATGTTTATTTTTACTTAAACATTGAACGAACATGAATACATCTGAACTTCAATTGGAATTGCACCAAATCATCGATCAAGTGAAAGACAATCGGATTTTACAGGCAGTACATACTATCTTAAGTTCTCAAGTAAGCATCTTTGCTCACAGTACTGATGGCAAGACTTTATCGAAAGATGACTTTGACAAAATGTTGGACGCTGGTGAAGCGGATATCAAAGCGGGTCGATTGGTAAGCCAAAAAGATTTGAAAGAAAAAATAAAAACTTGGAGAGGGAAGTAACTTGGACAGAAGAAGCGGAAAGCGATCTTCAAAACATTTATAACTTCAATAGCCCTTTGATGGGAGAGCAAAAGGCTTTTCAATTGATAGAAAAATTGGTGCTAAAAACAGACATCCTCAATAATGAAGTATTAAGTGGCACACGCTACATCAGCAACAGAAAACCTGAAATAAATTATCAAAAGTTAGTTTACGGGAACTACCTGATTATTTATAGAGTAGAAGAAAACTTGATCTATATAGTTAGAGTTTTTGACGCAAGGCAAGACCCAGCTAAATTGAAGTTATAGCTTCTTATCTTAAAGTCTCCGCTATTCCCACTTTATAATCCGTAGCCCGAAGATCAAAAGCCTTTTCAATTTTTGAGCTATCAAAGACATAATCGTTTTCAAACTGATACATCATTTCTACAAATTCGCCCAGCACGGGTACGAACAAGCCTAACATGCGCACGCCCCATTTGGGAAGTGCTTGAAGTTTGTACGGCTGGTTAGCCAACTCACAAGCGATGCGCACATATTGCTCACCCGTCATTTTATCTTTGCTGGTGAGCGCGTGCCAAGTCTGGTTGTAGGCAGAAGCGGTGTTGCCCAAAACAGCTAATGATTTTCCTGCATCAGGTGTGTAGGTAAAAGTGTGAACACTCTTTGGATTGCCAACCCATTGCGAAGCTTTCTTGGCTTTTAATTTCTCTGTTACAGTAGAGTGTGTCAAACTCAACTTCGCATTCGGGCCATAAAAGTCTGCACCCCGCACGATCATTCCCGTAAGGTTTTTTGCTTTTATCTCATCTAACAACATCGTAGCAATCTTTGCACGCACTTCTCCTTTTTTGCTGGTGGGGTTGAAGGGGGTTTCTTCTGTCATTGCGCCCTCTACCAATCCATACGCGTAAACATTGTCGAAGAAAACCAATTTATTGTTGTGCTTTTTACAAGCCTCAATAACGTTCTTCATCACCTTCGGCCACTGCTCTTGCCAAAGAGAAGTTTTATATGGAAGTCCTGCCAATAGATAAACGATCTCGCTGCCTGCTACTGCCTTTTCGGTTTGCTCATAGTTGAGCAAGTCCGCAGAAAAAGTCTCATCTGTTGGATTGACCTTTTTTGGGTTGCGACTTACTTGTCTGATTTTGGTTGTGTATTGCGGAAGGTTTTTCGACAGCTCTTGTGCGATGACTCCGTTGGCTCCGAGGATGGTTTGCATGGTGTGGTTGTTTTGTAAAAAGACGAACTTGAAACAAAGTTAGTCTAAGGTGGTGAATTTTATTTTACTTTGAGAATATATTAACGTGTAACAGAATGTAGGCTCACGCAATGGCGCAAAGGTCTTCGTTCGAAAAAAGTAAAAATGAGTTCTACCAGCTCTCCAGACTTACGCATAAAAACAGGTTACAAGCAAATCTTGGGATTGGCTATGCCTATTTCTCTCGCGTTAGTTGTGCCGCAAATCAATTTCATCACCAATAATGTTTTCTTGGGCGGCTTGGGTGAGCAGGCATTGGCCAGTGCCGCCATCACAGGTGTTTACTATTTGATCTTTGCAGTGATTGGCAGCGGCCTCAACAATGGACTCCAATCACTTATTTCGCGCAAGGCGGGAGAAAATCAGCCGAAGGAAATTGGAAAATTGTTTTACCATGGTGTGTGGGTGGCATTGGGCATTTCAGCAATGGGAATTTTAATCACTTATGCAATTGCTCCGTTTATTCTGCGCGCCACCATTCACAACGCTGTGACATCTGAGCAAGTAATCAATTTTGTATTGATTCGAATTTGGGGCTTACCGTTTTTGTATTTGTATGTGATGCGCAATGCGTTGTTGGTGGGCACGAACCAAACTCAATTTTTGATTTGGGGAACGTTGAGCGAAGCGGCAGCAAATATTTTTCTCGATTACACCATGATCTATGGTCGACTTGGTTTTCCAGAACTTGGATTCAACGGAGCTGCGTATGCATCTATCATTGCAGAAGGCATTGGCTTGGTGGTGATCTATGTGGTCATCCACGTAAAAGGAATCCACAAAACATTTTCCATGTTTGAAAACTGGAAGTTGGAAGCTTCTACCATTAAATTGCTTCTCGTGCAATCTTCTCCGCTCGTTTTGCAATATGCGTTGAGCATTATCACATGGGAGTATTTTTATATTTTGATCGAACACCACGGTGCACGCGACTTGGCAGTATCCAATACCATGCGCAACGTATTTGGCATTGCAGGAATTTTTGCGTGGTCTTTCGCGGCTACATCCAACACCATGGTGAGCAATGTGATTGGCCAAGGGAAACAAGAAGAAGTGATGCCCTTGATCATGCGGATTTCTAAAGTAAGTCTCGGCTTTTCTTTGATGATCGTTCTGATTTTCAATCTCTTCCCAGGTTTGATGCTATCGTTGTTTGGGCAAGGCGAAGATTTTATTAGTTACGCTACACCCGTTTTGCGCGTGGTATCATCTGCCTTGTTGCTTCAATCTTTTTCAGTAGTGTGGCTGAATGCTGTTACAGGCACAGGCAATACTTCCGTTAATTTATTGATCGAGATTGTTACACTCGTTCTTTACACCGCCTATGTTTATTTTGTATTAGAAGTTTGGAATTTGTCGCTCGCTTGGGCTTGGGTAAGTGAGTGGGTGTATTGGATCAGTATGTTTTCAATGGCGTTTGTTTATATGCGATCTGGAAGATGGAAAAAGAAATTAGAACTAGTGCAAAAGTCCTAAGTTTTTGAAGGGAAAGGAATTACATTATTTGAAAGCCTTATTCGGTAGGCACTATTTGTGAAAGGCTTTAACCTTAGTAGAAATTACCTGCCTACCAGTCGACAGGTTTCTACCTGTAAACTCTAACCTTATTACCTTATTCTAATCGTATGAAAATAAGGTAGTAAGGTTGAGAATGATTTCATAAAAACAATTTTTCTACTAAGGTTAAAGCCTTTGTATTAATTTGGCGATTAAAATCTATATTCGTTGAGAGTCATTTCTTAAAGTTGCCTTTATTCCAATGCTTGTTTTAAATCTTCTATCAAACTAGCACTATCTTCTAACCCCACACTCAATCGAATTAAGTTATCGGGTGTTGGCGAATCAGGGCCCTCTACACTCTTTCTGTGCTCAAGTAAACTTTCCGTGCCACCCAGACTGGTGGCGTTGGTAAATACTTTTACTCGCTGTGCTATTTTGATAGCATCTTCTTTCGTGCCTTTTACTAAAAATGAAACCATTGCACCGAAATCGCTCATTTGTTTCTTCGCTACTTCATGCCCTGGGTGGCTGACCAATCCAGGATACAATACTCTTTCTACTTTGGGATGATGAGAAAGAAACTCCGCCACTGCTTTTGCATTACTGAGATGTTGCACCATGCGCGGAACAAAACTCCGAATGCCTCGCATCAATAGCCAGCAATCAAACGGGCTCGGTACTGCTCCTTGTATGTGTTGAATGTGCCGAATGCGTTCCCACATTTCATCTTTTTTGGCAGTAATCAATGCGCCACCTGTTAAGTCGCTATGCCCACCCAAATATTTTGTAGTGCTGTGCATTACTATATCTGCGCCAAGCACAATAGGATTTTGCAGTGCAGGCGTGGCAAATGTATTGTCTATGGCTACTTTGATATGATGCTGTTTGCAAATGGCGATGACCGAAATCAAATCAACAATTCGCATTTGTGGATTTGTAGGCGATTCGGTCCAGACCAATTTGGTAGTTGGCTTGATGGAAGCATTTAGATTCTTTAGGTCGCCCAGGTCGGTAAAAGTTACGTCCAATCCCCAGGGCATAAAAATATCTTTGAGCATAGTGCGAACACCTGCATACGCATCGAAGTTGATGATGAGATGATCGCCTGGGCGCAAACTTAAAAAAACAGCATTGGCTGCCGCACTTCCACTGCTGAAGGCTGCCGCATCTTCACCTTGCTCTAGCTGAGCCAACACATTTTCTAAAGAATTACGTGTGGGGTTTCCCTCACGACTGTACACATTGCCAGTAGGATTTTCGCCTGTGGGCGGATAGTGAAAGGTGGAAGAAAAATAAAGAGGCGCTGTAACAGCTCCTGTGGCGGGATCAGGAGTGGCGCCTGCGTGTGCGCAAATGGTTTTGAAGTCTGCTGTCATTATTTTTTTTTAGCTATCAAAGTTAAGTCTTAGTTCTCAATTATAGGCAAGCAACGACCGAAGGATTTTTATTCTTCATCAAAAAATATCAACTTGTATAAAATTAAATTTAACCACAATGAAAAAAATACTTATTCTCAGTCTCTTCTTGTTTTTTGGCTTGGCCATGAAGGGCTATAGCCAAACCGTGTATGCGTCTGCCAAAGGCGAAAAGTACCACACTGCCGATTGCAAACTTTCTGGCGATGCAGATGGAATGACATTGGCGGCTGCAAAAAAAGCCGGCAAGGGCGCATGTGGAGTTTGCAAGCCAGATGATCATGCAAAAGATAAAGTTACCCAGTGTACTGGCAAAACTGCCGATGGCACTAAATGCAAACGCATGACAAGTTCCAAATCAGGTAAGTGCTACCAACACGCCAGCAAATGATTTCACAACCGCTCCACCCGAAAGGGCCAAGCTTTTCGCGCATCATCACTGGGGTTTGGCGATGGCATACACTGTCACTTGAAACGGTGGAGCGGTTGATTCACACTTCTATTGACGAGGGCATCACCACCTTCGATCATGCCGATATTTATGGTGACCATAGTTGTGAAGAGTTGTTTGGAAATATTTTAAGAAAGGATTCATCCCTCCGAAAAAAAATCCAACTCGTTACGAAGTGTGGCATCAAGTTCAGTTCTGCTAAGCGGCCAGCCACGTGGGTAAAACATTACGATACTTCGGAAGATCACATTGTGTGGTCAGTAGAAAATTCGTTGAAGATGTTGGGCACAGATCATTTAGATTTACTGCTCATTCATCGACCCGATCCGTTGCTTGATCCACATGAAGTATCAGAGACGTTTGTAAAATTAAAAGCGACAGGCAAAGTGCTTCACTTTGGTGTTTCCAACTTTACGCCTTCACAGTTTGAGATGCTGCAACATTTTTTACCATTCCCGCTCGTTACCAATCAAATTGAAATTTCGCTTTCGCGGATCGATCCACTCTTCAATGGTGATTTGGATTTGATGTTGAAGCACGGGGCAAGTGCGATGGCGTGGTCGCCTTTGGGTGGCGGTAAATTACAATTTGAAGATCGTGATTGGTTTAACAAGGCATCGAAGTATAATGCAACATACAGTCAATTGGCGTTGGCGTGGTTGCTCAAGCATCCATCGAATATTTTTCCCATTCTCGGCACTACTAAGCCTGAAAGAATTATTGAAGCAGCAAAATCAATCGGCATTAATTTAGATAAACAAGATTGGTTTGATATGCTGAAGTGGGCGATGGGGAAAGAGGTGGCTTGATTAATTTTCAAGTTCCACTACAATCTCAATCTCTACACTCATATTCAAAGGCAACGCGTACATACCTACAGCGGAGCGAGCGTGTTTCCCTTTCTCTCCAAACACAGCTACCATTAAATCAGAAAAGCCATTGATGACTTTCGGTTGATCGGTAAAGGTCTCTGTACAATTTACCATGCCCAACACTTTTACAATACGCTTTATTTTATTCAAGTCGCCCAGTTCGGCTTTTAGAGTAGAGAGAATGGAGATGCCTGTTTGTTTGGCAGCTTCGTACCCCTGCTCGGTACTCAACTCTTTGCCCACTTTGCCCAAGATGTTGCTACCATCTGCTTTGGTGGGGCCATGACCAGCGAGATATAACAAGTTACCTGTTCGAACAGCCTTGACATAGTTTGCAATCGGTTTACCTGGAACAAAGAGCTCGATGCTCAACTCTTTGAACTTTTTATCAAAGTCGATTTTTTGTGCAGAGCAAATACTGATTGAAGCAACCAGGATGAAAAGGAGTGTTGGTTTTTTCATAGAAATAAATTTTAAGCGTCAAGTATCTGTCAATTACTCCAAACTTTGCCTATTGCTCTTGCCTACTGCCCATTCTCATTATCCCTTCAACAACCCCTTTGTCTTCAAAATACTATTAACAAACTTCCGCTCGTTATCAGTATTGAAAATTTTAAAAGGAAGGTGTATCAATTGCGCCTTGTTCACAAAAAGCACAAAAGCATCTTTCGTCATCTCCGCGCTTTTTATTTGATCCCACTTCATGGGCATCCCTTCGCGGGGGTTTATCTTCATTACAATTTGCTGGCTGGTGATCTCGTACGAAAAACGCTCAAAGAGCATTTTGCCTTGCTCCAATTGAGTAACCCCGTAAAACTGAATCCACCAAAACAACAGGTACAATCCCGCACCCACAAAAGCACCGATGAACCACCAGATGCTGGGCACTAAAAAATAGAATAGGCAGATGGCCACCACAATCAAACCTACCCACCATTGCTTGCGCAGGATGTTCTTCAACGCCATGCGGATGTACGCTTTCTTCTCTAAACGGTAATTTTTAGTCTTTACTATCATAACTTAATTAAAACGGAGGGCAAAAATAATCCAGTTTTGTTGGATTTGAAGAATTGGAAGGAATTTACTTTTTCTTAGGTAGGCATCAAGCTACGGGCCAAGGGTAGATGAAATTCCTAAATAGCTTGAGACTTAAAGCCTGTAGCTTGCAGACTCTTACGCCTTCTTCAAACTCAAATCCAAGCTCTTCACCGAATGGGTAAGCGCTCCCACAGAGATATAATCCACCCCACATTCCGCCACGGGGCGCAGCGTGGTCTCAGTAATGCCTCCGCTTGCTTCGGTCTTATATTTTCCATTGATCAATTGCACAGCCTTTTTCATTTCATCAGTGATCATGTTGTCCAGCATGATAATGTCCACACCGCCTACGCGCAATACTTCCTCCACTTCTTGTAGGTTCCGTGTCTCTACTTCTATCCTCAGGTTTTTGTTTTTCTCCTTCAAATATTTTTTGGTGCCTTCTATCGCTTGCTGTATCCCGCCCGCCATGTCAACATGGTTGTCTTTGAGCATCACCATATCATACAAGGCAAAGCGATGGTTGTGCCCCCCGCCAATAGCCACCGCCCACTTTTCCATCAATCGAAAATTGGGAGTGGTCTTGCGTGTGTCCAAAAGTTGCGCGTTTGTCCCTTCAATCAACTTGCAAAGCCTTTGTGTGTAGGTGGCAATACCACTCATGCGTTGCATACAGTTCAGCACTAGCCGCTCGGCAGATAATATGGATTGCGCAGGGCCGCTTACTTCAAAAGCTACCTCGTCTTTTTTTATTGAATCACCATCTTTCTTAAAATATTCAGTCTTCAAAAGTGGATCTACTTGCTGAAAGATTTTTTCGGAGAGTTCAAGCCCGGCAATCACGCCATCGTCTTTGATCAACAACCGCGCTTTGCTTTGTGTGCCTTTAGGAATCGCGCCAAGCGATGAGTGATCGCCTTCGCCAATATCTTCTGCCAGTGCGTCCGCAATAAATTTTTGGATGGCCTCTTGCGTCAGGTAAAACGGGCTCATTATTCTTTGATGAAGCTGATCTCGTGCACGAAATACTTTTTATCAGACTCGCGTACGCGCATCAGCACACTGTAATTGTCGCTGCCACTTTGGTATTTGCCAATGGCAAACTTGAGGCCGTTGGGCGATGAACCAGTATGCACAATGTTAAAATCGGCAGCAGGATGTTTTTTGAAAAAGTCAGCGAGCACAAACTCTGCTTGCGCACGGCTGTAGTTGTTGATCTCGCCTTCAATGTTGATATCTACTGAAGAATTGAAATTTTTTACTGCTTCTTTGGCGCTGTTGGCCTTGATGGCGTCCTTCATCGGGGCGAAAATCTCAGCTTGTGCCCATAGTTGAGCTGAGGAAAGCACCCAAAACGCTATCAATATCCACTTTGTCGTTCTCATAGGTGTGAAGTTAAGGCCAAAAGTATGCCATTATCATGTTTTGTGAAAAGATTTATTTACGAAAATACAAAGGCTTAAAGCCACATGCTACAAGCTACAGGCTGTTAGCGTTACCTCAAATCAGTTTGCCGCATTTCACCTCTGGTATAAACCTCCAAGTTTTTGGAAATCTTGGAGGTTTCTTCAAGGCCTCAAGCTTAGAAGTTATCTTCAATCCGCTTGCAGCTTGTGGCGTGCAGCGTGAGGCCATTTTCACCGTATATTTGCAACTAATCTCAAACTCTTATGAACAAAAAAGTACTCTTGATGATATTGGATGGTTGGGGCATCGCCAAAAACCTGAAAGTATCTGCCATTGATAATGCCAAAACCCCGTACATCAATTCTCTATACCAAAAATACCCGCATAGTAAACTAGAGGCATCGGGACTAGCCGTGGGGCTGCCCGCAGGGCAGATGGGCAATTCAGAAGTGGGCCACATGAACATTGGCGCAGGCCGGGTGGTGTACCAAGATTTGGTGCGCGTCAATAAAGCCGTGGAGGAAAAAGAACTTGATCAAAACCAAACATTGGTAGATGCCTTTGTTTACGCGAAGGCGAACAACAAAGCTGTTCACTTGATTGGCTTGGTCAGCGATGGGGGTGTTCACTCACACACTGAGCATTTAAAAGGTTTGTGCACCATTGCTAAGAACCAGCAAGTAAAAAATCTTTTCATCCACGCCTTCACCGATGGCCGCGATACCGACCCGAAAGGTGGCTTGAGCTATTTAACGGATTTACAAAATCATCTTGCTAAAACCACAGGAAAACTTGCCAGTATTGTTGGTCGATATTATGCCATGGATCGCGACAAGCGCTGGGAGCGTGTGAAGTTAGCGTACGACCTGATGGTGAAAGGTGTAGGAGAAAAATCTTCTGATATGCTCGCTTCATTGAAAAAATCTTATGAGGCAGGCGTGACGGATGAATTTATAAAACCGATTGTTGCAGTAGATGCGAATAGCAATCCATTAACTACCATTCAAGAAGGCGATGTAGTGTTGTGTTTTAATTTCCGCACCGATCGCGGGCGTGAAATCACCATGGCGTTGACGCAGCAAGATTATCCTGAACAAGGGATGAAGAAATTGAAGTTGTATTACGTTACGCTTACGAATTACGATGACTCCTTCAACGATGTGAAAGTGATTTTCGATAAGGATAATTTGGCCAATACGTTGGGCGAAATCGTATCGAAGGCTGGAAGAAAACAAATTCGCATCGCAGAGACGGAAAAATATCCACACGTTACGTTTTTCTTTTCAGGTGGACGAGAAGAAGCATTCATAGGCGAATCGCGGCTCATGTGCCCTTCACCGAAAGTAGCTACGTATGATCTGCAACCTGAGATGAGCGCGAACGACATCAAAGACAAGATCATCCCCGAGTTGCAAAAAGGAGAAGTGGATTTTGTGTGTTTGAATTTTGCGAACCCCGATATGGTTGGGCACACGGGCATTTTCTCTGCGGCCGTCAAAGCGGTGGAGACCGTTGACAAATGCAATGAAGCGGTAACCGAAGTAGCACGCAAAAATGGATACACCATCATCATCATTGCAGACCACGGCAATGCCGACATCATGGTCAACGAAGATGGCTCACCCAACACGGCACACACCACCAACTTAGTCCCTTGCATTTTGGTGGATGACTCAAAAACGTATTCTAAAATAAAAGACGGAAAACTAGGAGATTTAGCACCAACTATTCTTACCATCATGGGCGTTCCTATTCCGAAAGAAATGACAGGGACAGTGTTAGTGGAAATATAGAAAAAACGGGCGGTTGCAATTCCATTTTTTCTGTGGGACATTGGCGACACCTAGGACACAGTCGCAGGTGTCGCCAATGTACCACGAATGATGGTGCTTGCGCACTTTGTTAATTGTCAACTGTCAACTAATACAACAATGCAGATAAAAAATATTATTATAATTCTATTACTTGCTATCTCCATCACAGCTTGCAACCAAACCAATCTGAAATATGATAAACCCTATTTTGATTTTGATAGTTTGGTAAACATTCAGATAAAAAAAATCTCCCACACCAAAGATTCCATCCACAAAGATGCATTGATTGACGGCAAGCAAGATCACTCATCATTTGTTATAGACAGTATGCGATTGGCACACGAGTGGGATGTGTTTCGTCAGTTGGATGTGATTAACAAACCTCTATACAAAGGCAATTACGAAATCACCGAAGGCAAAGACACAAAAAGTAATCTACAGGTTCGCACGTATCAATCGAAAATCAAATCACCTGTTCTATTCGTGCGCTTTTATTTCCAAAATGAATTCAAGAATCTAAAAAAGATAGAATCCAACTACCAAGAAGAGAACGCACTCTATTTTACCAAAAGAGATTTGATGATGGAGTTGGATGATCTATCGGGGGAGCCATTGATCAAAAGCTATTCGATAACAGGTTCTCAAAAAATGATTTTAAGCGACAGCGTAAAGTTTTCCATTCGTGGCAGCATCGGAGCGAAAGTTGACAATTGACAAATGGGCAGTTAACAAAGGTTAGGTTTAAAACTCTCCAAAAGTTTTGAACTTTTGGAGAGTTCAAACAAAAGCACTGGCTTATAAAAGTTGAAAATTATAATAACGAATAGGTAATTGTCAACTCCAAGATTTGTCAACTGCCCATTTGTCAACTGTCAATTAAAACACATCACCATCAATTTATTATAACAAAATCAAGAAATGGCCAAACGTACGGTTTTAGAAGAGGGTGAAAAGCGCAAGCTCAATAAAGAAGGGGTTAAAAAGCTGTTGGGCATTTTTAGGTTTGTTGTCCCCTATCGCAAAACATTTTTCCTTGGGTTGGTTGCCTTGGCATTATCAAGTGGCACGTTGCTCTCTTTCCCCTATTTTGCGGGTAAGCTTTTAGATGTAGCGCAAGGCAAAGGCGGTTTCATTCTCACCAGCATCAATCAAATCGCTTTGGCTTTGATTGGCATCTTGGCGGTTCAAAGCATTTTCTCTTTCATTCGTGTTTATACATTCACCATTGTGAGCGAACGCTCTTTGGCCGATTTGCGAAATGCTGTTTATTCAAAAATCATTTGGTTGCCTCTCTCTTTTTTTGATAGTCGCAGGGTAGGCGAGTTGACCAGCCGAATAACTTCTGATGTTGGCACACTGCAAGACACATTTACTTTTACGTTGGCAGAACTATTGCGCCAGTTACTTGTGCTGTTGATCGGCATTCCATTAATTTTCATCCTCACACCAAAGCTCACCATTTTCATGTTGCTAACTTTTCCTGTGTTGGTGATCAGCGCCTTATTCTTTGGAAGGTTCATTCGCAAGCTCTCCAAGAAAACACAAGACCAACTCGCGAATGCCAATGTGATTGTGGAAGAGACGTTGCAATCCATTGCCGTGGTAAAATCATTTACCAATGAATTGTTTGAAGTGATGCGTTACAAAAAATCACTGAATGAAGTGGTGAAGACGGCCATCCATGCATCTAAGTACAGAGGCTTATTTATTTCATTTACCATTCTTGCTTTGTTTGGCGGCATTGTAGCGGTGAGTTGGTATGGGGCTTATCTTCTACAAAACAAACAAGGCACAGTGGGCGAGTTGTTTTCGTTTATCCTCTACACTTCTTTTATTGGTGGCTCCATTGCAGGCTTGGGTGATATCTATAGTTCATTGCAGCGATCGATTGGCGCATCCGAAAGAGTTCTCGAAATCTTAGATCAGCCAGATGAAAACAGTCAATCAACAAAATCATTAAAACTCTCAGGCAAAGTGGAGTTTAAAAATGTCTCGTTTGTCTACCCTACACGTCCTGATTATGAAGTATTAAAATCCATCAGTTTCTCTATTGAGCCAGGTGATAAAATCGCATTAGTCGGGCCAAGTGGTTCGGGCAAATCCACCATCATCAGTTTGCTCATGCGCTTTTATCCAATCAATACAGGAGATATCTGTGTAGATAGCGAGAGCGCAACAAACTATAATTTAACCGACTACCGAAACAACATCGGTATTGTGCCACAAGAAGTGATTTTATTTGGGGGCAGCATTCGCGAAAACATTGCGTACGGAAAAGCAGGAGCAACAGAGCAAGAAATTATTCAAGCCGCACAAAAAGCCAACGCATGGGAGTTTATTGAAAGCTTCCCAGAAAAATTAGAAACCCTTGTGGGCGACCGTGGAGTGAAACTTTCGGGTGGCCAAAAACAACGAGTTGCCATTGCGCGTGCAATTTTAAAAGATCCATCCATCTTGATTCTAGATGAGGCCACAAGCTCTTTGGATGCTAAATCGGAAAGCTTAGTACAGGAGGCATTGGAAAAACTGATGGAAAACAGAACTACCATTGTGATTGCCCACCGCCTGAGCACTATTCGTAAAGTAGATCGCATTTTGGTGATCAAAGATGGCCAAATTGCTGAGTCAGGTTCGCACCAGGAGCTTACTCTGCGTGATGACGGTATTTATAGTAACTTGCTTAAGTTACAGATGGAGCTTCAATAAAACAGGTTTGCTTTGGGGATTAGCTATTTGCATGGCAAGGTTAAGCTAAGTCTGTTCAATTAGGTGACAATTATTGGCGTGCTAACTTGAACATTTTTAGCTTGTTTTTAGCCGAATGGATCATTCCAAAGAAAATACCCTAAGATTCAGGTAACAAGCCAAAAATGCATTTAATTGCAAGACCAAAAGGTTCCCTTGCATTAGATTTGGATATCAAAACCTTAAAGAGGGTTTTTGTTACAGAATTTATTCGTAGTTTTGAAGATTGTTTAAACACATATTTAGTGAATCTGATGAATCTGCTGTCCTGTTTTAACTTTTAACCCCCGTAAATCAGGCGATGCTTCTTTTTTCTCTGTTCGGTACCTCCATAAGTGCGCAGACTTTACTCTATGGGGTTTTTACGGTAATCATTGCTACTTTTTTATTGATTGACCTCGGTTTTTTCAATAAAAGTGCACACAAGATCACCACCAAATCGGCCTTATACCAATCCATTTTTTGGGTCATCGTTAGTACAGTTTTTGCCTATTTTATTTATCTCAATGGTCCTTATTCCGTTACTGACAATGGAGTGGTTAAATCCACAACAGGCTTTGATGCAATGGTGGAGTATTTTTCGGCCTACCTTACCGAATATGCGCTTTCTGTAGACAATATTTTTGTTATCCTTTTAATACTGAAGTATTTCACTATCAAAGAAGAGTATTATCATCGCATTTTGTTTTGGGGGATTTTAGGGGCTGTGGTATTTCGCGGTATCTTCATTTTTATTGGGGCATTGCTCATAGCCAAGTTGCATTGGCTGCTGTATGTGATGGGTGTGTTCTTGATCTACTCAGGAATCAAAATCTATTTTGAAGACAGCGATGAGAAAATTGACCCTGAGAAAAATCCAATTGTTAAATTATGCAGAAAATATTTGCCACTTACCAAAAGTGAAGCAGGTGGAGCTTTTTTAATAAAGGAAAATGGCAAGTACATGTTCACCTCGCTCTTCTTGGTTATTGTCTTGATTGAAACTACCGATTTGATCTTTGCCATGGACTCCATACCAGCGGCTTTTGCTATCACCCAAAATGAATTCTTGATTTACACTTCCAACATCTTCGCTGTGATGGGTCTTCGCGCCATGTTCTTCTTGCTATCGGGCGTGATTGACAAATTCTACTTGTTGCAGAAAGGTTTATCGATCATACTATTCTTCATTGGAGCAAAAATGCTGCTCGATATAGTTCATTATGAAATACCTCCTACACTGTCCTTTTCAGTTATTCTTGTAACACTTACGCTCTCCATTGTCTTCTCAATAATAATCCCAAGAAAAGACAAAGAAGAATCCAAAGAGATCAGTAGTTAAACCTCAGCAAAAAAATTACTGGGGAGAATCTTTAATAGAATGGGCAGCGTAAGAAATCGCTGAGGAAGGGAAATAATTACAAATGTTGGGATGGTCTTCAGTACAACAATCAACAATTCTTGCATGTGCTTCTTCTCTTGATCGGTCAGTTCACTTGACTTTGCTCTTTTCAATAGCCCCATTAGCTCTTCACTTTCTTGCACTTCCTTTAGCAACTTGCTTTTATTGTTGTTGGTAACATTCGCCATTCGGTTGATAAATCGCTCGCTTACTTGTTGATAGTTTTGTTTGTCTTGCAGATTATTCAGTTGATCCCAATGCTCTAATACAAAACCCTCAACAGCCATCATACTATTTTCCAAATCATCTTCCGAAAAGCCGAGGTAGGGACAAAGTCTTTTCAGGAAATCTTGCTCCATTACTTCCACTCGTTTATCAGCCCAAATAGTTAAGATCGCGATCTCCAAAAAGTATTTTTTTAAGATCCACGAATTATTAGTGGGCAAATTGATTTCTTCTATGGCAATACCCTTTTCAAAAATAGTATAGGCTTCTCTCTTTTTCTCAGCGGTGAGTCCAGCACTTTGAAGGAAGAAATCGAGTAATCTTCTTTCTTCAAATTCAACTGTTTTGTTAGCGTGAGCCGCTGCAGCAATCACTTTTACAACTGAGAAGCGAAGTTCTTCTCGCTCGTATTTAAAAAAATCCGCCACAATGCGATCTGCATTGGTGTGTATCCATTGGCCAAAAATGAAAATATCTAAAAACAGAAGGCTATTGTGAAAGAACTGAACCCAGAAGTTATCATTGAACTCGTCTGTAAACTCTACTCGCTTGTCCAATATTTTTTCGGCTAACTCAAGCGGAGTCTTTTTTCGTCCAAACAATGTTTTGGTAGGAGTGGCGAGCTCGGGAAAAATATTGTTGTAAAAGTTGCCAATGCTCTCTAGTGTTTTTAAGATTACTTCAGAAAGTTCAGCAGGATCTTTTATTTGCTTATCATAAAAAAGAAGTGAACTGCTGATCAAGCTTTCTGCCAACAGAATTTTCATTCTGTCTTTTTCACTCCAATCCTTCGAATCAGGATATTCTATCGAGCTAACAGCTTGGCCATACATCAGACCAGTTGGTTGGATGACGCGGTATAGCGATTGCTCTGGGTGAGAAGTCTTCTTGTTTTCAAAAGAAAGGTCTTTGAGCAAATCCTGACGGAAGTCTAGGTATTCTTTTAGCCAACCTTTCTCGTCTGGTTTCATTAGTTTGAATAGTTTGAAATCGGGAGGGCGAAGTTAGACATTTTTTATAGCTAGCAAACGGGGCAAAGTAGAAGCCTGATACATAAACAGAAAACCAGTTATTCGGTATGCTTCCAGCCTTTTTTCTCAATAGACTTGAACGATTCTTCCACTTTTTTGCGCAGGCTAACTTTAAAAGCATCCAATCTTTTCGCGATAATCTTGTTATCACTTCCTAAAATCTGCGCAGCTAAAATCCCAGCATTCTTTGCGCCATTCAATGCAACGGTAGCAACAGGCACACCTGATGGCATTTGCAAAATAGAAAGCACAGAATCCCATCCATCAATAGAGTTGGATGATTTAATGGGGACACCAATAATTGGAAGCGAAGTGAGCGAAGCAACCATACCAGGCAAATGGGCCGCTCCGCCAGCACCTGCAATAATTACCTTTAATCCGCGGCCCCTGGCCGAAGAAGCATAGTCTACCATACGCTGTGGAGTGCGGTGGGCAGAAACCACCGTCAACTCAAAAGGTATTTTCATCTCTTCTAAAAACTCGGCTGCTTCTTTCATGATTTTTAAATCAGATTGACTGCCCATGATGATCCCTACCACTGCTTTGCTCATGCTATTACTTTGAGTGTGTGTTTAACAAAGTTGGCTTTCTTTTTCAAACTTTCTAAATCGGCATCTACAATGGTGACGTGCCCCATCTTGCGAAAAGGTTTTGTTATCTTCTTTCCATAGAGATGCACGTGAGTTCCTGACAGTGCCAGCACTTCTTCCAAGCCTTCGTACTTAGCCTCGCCCGAAAATCCTTCTTCACCCAATAGATTGACCATGGCACTTGGCCTTAAAGCAGAAGTATCGCCCAAAGGAAGGTTGAGGATGGCGCGCAAGTGTTGCTCATATTGCGAAGTTACATTGGCTTCAATAGTTTGATGGCCGCTGTTGTGAGGCCGCGGAGCAATTTCATTGACCAATACTTTTCCATCTTTGGTTACGAACATTTCTACCGCAAGCAATCCAACCATTCCTAGCTTTTGAATGATCTCTTTGGCAATTCGATCTGCCTCATTAGCAATACTCTCTTTGATTTGCGAGGGCGCGAAAAGATATTCTACCAAATTGGCTTCAGGATGAAAAACCATTTCTACGGAAGGATAAGAAGTGACTTCCCCTTTTTCGTTGCGAGCTACGATCACAGCAATTTCTTTTTCGAAGTCGATGAGTTTTTCCAAAAGCCCGGGTGCATCGAAAGCTTTGCTCAAATCTTTTTCTGTGCGAAGGATTTGCACACCGCGGCCATCATAACCTTCTTTCCCCAATTTATTTACGGCTGGTAAAAAGGAAGTATGTTTGGCCACTTCTTCTTTGTTTTCTACAAGAATAAAATCAGCCGTGGGTATATTATTTTTTTTATAAAATTCTTTTTGGGTGCGCTTGTCTTGAATCAACTCTATGATCTCAGGTTGAGGAAAAACTTTTTTGCCAAGCTTGACCAACTCTTTCAAAGCAGCCACACTTACGTTTTC